>NZ_JHXT01000008.1 GCF_000687795.1 Mycoplasma testudinis ATCC 43263 | reverse complement strand
CCAAATCTAGTTTTGTTAATAATAAAGCAATTCTAAAAATTGTTTATTTAGGCATCATGAATTACGAACGCGACGATAGGCAAATGAAAGTTCGTAATTGGCAAAGTATAATTCAGCAACTCGAAATTCTATTTGATATAGATTTGCAACCAGAATAAATACAAACACTTAATTTATTGTTCAATCTTGACCAAGAGTCAAAGATTTGCGCGTTTAAATAATGATAAAAACGGAAAATTGCGAAAGCGTTTCCGTTTTTTAGTATACTTTTAATAACACGATGTCAATGGTTTCAAAGAAATCTAGACATTAACACACTTAAATCATTACTTCCATGTAAAACTTGTAAAATTGTTTTTTTTTGCTTTTTTTGAAATAAAAACGATTTATTTGTTAAACCATTTTGTCACTAAAAAAGTTGATTTTTTATTATTTTTTTTAGATTAGTGTATAATATACGAGCACATTTATATAATATAAATTTATATATTAATTTATAAAAATTTACTCGATTGATTTTCAAAAGGGTAAGTTTTTATGATTTAATGGCAATTTTTTTCAAGGAGTGTTTTGTGGAAAGTAAATACCGCATAACTGAATTTTCACCCCGAGTTGTACGTCGGGACTATGGAAAAATTAAAAATAACTTCGAACCACCTAACTTACCAGAATTACAAGTTAATTCGTACCGTCAATTTTTGAACAAGGAATTAGAAGAAATTATCTCTTCTTTCTTCCCGATTGTTTCACCAAACGGTAAGTATACAATCGAGTTTAATGGTTTGACTTTAGAAAAGCCTGAACGGACTGAAGTTCAAGCACATACTGAAGCTAAAACTTATGAAGCGAGTTTGCACGTTGATTTAACATTAATCAACCACGAAACTGGGACTGCAACCAAAGCTAAGAAAACCAAAGCTAAAGTTTCTAAAGATGGAATCTTTTTTGCTAACATTCCGTTAATGTCTGATAAAGGTTCATTCATCGTTAATGGAATTGAAAAGTTTGTAATTGCACAAATTGTTCGTTCTCCAGGTGCTTATATCTTAAGCAAGTCTCAAGTTAAATTATCAAATAGCCGCAAGCGTAACCAAGAAGGTTATGTTTGCGAAATTTTGCCTGCTAAGGGTACTTTGATGTTGGTTTATATTGCTGAAAATAAAGACTTTGTTCAAGCCGTAATTCGTGATGTTACTGGTGAATCTGCTAAAGTTTTCTCGATGACTACATTGCTGAAAGCTTTTGGTTTATCAGGAAATGAAATTTTACGAATATTTAACAATAACGAATATATTCGCCGAACATTGGATGCAGAAAATTACAACCACAAATACATCACTCGTGATACTGAAATTTCTAATATTCTTAAAGAACTTAGCAGCGAAAAAGAAAGTATGAAACGTGGTTTGCCAATTGACAGCAAATTACGTGAATTAGTTTCACAATACTACACTAAAAACAAAGAAATGACAGATTTCTTAGATCGTTTAAATACAACAGTTGAAAAACTTAAAGGAGACGATTTAACGCAATATCAAGAAATGAAATCCGAATTGGAATCAATCTTGGATCAAGTGATTGTTGAAAAAGCTGCAAAAAATGTCGTTAACGAATTATCAATTTCTACCAAGACTTTTGATAATGCTAATGACAAGACTGATAACCCAACTTACCAATTGCTCTTGTGAAAACACTTCTTTCAAAAACGTTATTACGATTTAAGTTTAGCAGGTCGGTATAAATTTGTCCGTAAACTTCGGGTATCCGAACGTCTTTATCAACGCACTTTAGCTCAAGATTTAGTCGATACAAAAACCGGAAAAGTTGCAATTGCTAAAGGGACTTTAATTTTAAAACCTGAAATCGATAAGATTAAAGCCTTAACCAAGAGTAAAGAACTTGATATTATTCATAACATTCACTTTGTTCCTGATTCTCCAGGTCAAGCAAAAGATGTTGCTAAATATCATTACGAAAGTGTTTCGGTTTACACCAATAATGAATCACGAACTGAAGTTACTCCAATTATCGGAATTGATGGTACAGATGATACTGTCGAAACATTAACTTTAGCCGACTTGATTTCAATTATTTCTTATATTATTAACTTGCCACACAACATCGGATATTATGATGATATTGACCACTTAGGTAATAAACGTTTAAAACTAATTAATGAATTATTACGTAGTCGTGTTCAAACCGGAATGCTTCGGATGGACCGTTATATCCGTGATAAGTTAGCTATTGCAGATGGTTCTAATAAAAACGTGGAATTAAATGAAGCAACTGGCGAAATGGAAGAAACCCAAAAGCAAACTCGTTTAACAATTAAGTCGGTAATTAATTCAAAACCATTCCAATTAGTGATTAAAGATTTCTTTAATACCCACCAATTAACTCAATTCTTAGATCAGCAAAACCCACTTGCAGAATTAACAAACAAACGAAGAATTTCTGCAATGGGACCTGGTGGAATTTCTCGGGAAGACCCAAACTTAGACATTCGTGACGTTCACTATTCACACTATGGCCGAATTTGTCCAATTGAAACTCCTGAAGGGATGAACATTGGTTTGATTATGTCATTAGCTTCATACGCTACGATTGACTCAAATGGCTTTTTAATGTCGCCTTATCGTAAAGTCGAAAAAGGGGTAATCACCGATAAGTTTGAACGCTTAACAGCTTTACGTGAAGATGAATACATCATTGCTGAAGCTTCGGCTAATATGAAGTTGAATGAAGAAGGTAAAATTCTTGATAAAGAAATTATTGCCCGCTATCGTTCTTCTCAAGAATTATATGATCCAAAACGTGTTGACTACATTGACGTGGCTCCGCGTCAAGTTGTTTCAATTGCTGCAAGTTTAATTCCTTTCTTAGAAAACGATGACTCGTCTCGGGCTTTAATGGGTGCCAACATGCAACGTCAAGCTGCGCCTTTATTAAAACCATATGCACCTGTTGTTGGAACCGGAGTCGAATATAAAATTGCGCATGATTCAGGAATGGTTATTTTAGCTAAACGCGATGGTGAAGTGGTTTATGTTGATAGTACTGAAATCAAAGTTAAGGGATCAGATGGTAAAATCGATTCTTACCAATTAACAAAATTCTTAAAATCAAACCAAAATACTTGTTACAACCAAACACCAATTGTTGCTTTAGGCGAAAAAGTCAAGAAATCCCAAATATTAGCTGATGGTGCTGCAATGCGCAATGGTGAATTAGCTCTTGGGCAAAACATTCTTGCAGCCTTTACCACATGACGCGGATATAACTATGAAGATGCCATTATCATTTCAGACCGGTTATTGCAAGAAGATGTTTATACTTCAATTAATATTAACGAACACACCGTACAATGTGTCCGCACTAAAAATGGTGATGAAGAAATTACACGAGACATTCCTAATGTAGCAGATGATGCTAAACGTTATTTGGATGAAGACGGCGTAATTATGGTTGGTGCTGAAGTTAAAGAAGGTGACATTTTAGTTGGTAAGATTTCACCAAAAGGTCAAGTTGATTTAAGTGCTGAAGAAAAATTGCTACAAGCGATCTTCGGAGAAAAAACCAAAAACATTCGCGAATCTTCATTAAAGGTTCCTCATGGCGGAGATGGTGTTGTTGCTGCGGTCCGTCGTTTTAGCATTGCTAAAGGCGACGAACTTGGTGATGACGTAATTGAATTAGTTAAAGTTTATGTTGCTCAAAAACGGAAAATTCAAATTGGTGATAAGTTGGCTGGACGTCACGGAAACAAGGGAATTGTTTCTAAAATTGTGCCGCGTGAAGATATGCCACACTTGGAAGATGGGACACCAATTGATATCTTATTAAATCCACTAGGGGTTCCTAGCCGGATGAATATTGGACAAATTTTTGAATTGCATTTAGGATTGGCTGCCCGTGGCATTGCTCGGAAAGAATTAATCAAAGCAGCATATGATACTGCCGGTGAAAAAACCTTAAAGAAATTATTTGGCTTATCAACTGTTGCTGCTAAAAGTTTAATTAGTACAACTAAAGATTATTGTAAGGGCAAAGCAGCTAAAAACGTTGATGATGCTTTAGCTAGAATTCGCCCAATTGACATCGACATTATTTTGAAACTTGTGGGAATGACATATGACGATTTGAGTTACAAAATTGCTACACCAGTATTTGAAGGTGTAAACATGAATGACTTGAAGAACATTATGGCCGAAGCTGGTATTGATTCAGAAAAGACCCATGGAAAATTCAAATTAATTGATGGTCGAACTGGAGAACCATTTGAAAAACCAATCTCAGTCGGAGTGATGTACATGTTAAAACTTGATCACATGGTTGACGATAAAATTCACTCCCGTGCGGTCGGTCCTTACTCGAAAATTACCCAACAACCCCTTGGTGGAAAATCACAAATGGGTGGACAACGTTTTGGGGAAATGGAAGTATGAGCTTTACAAGCTTATGGAGCTGCTCACAACCTACGGGAATTGTTAACAATTAAATCTGACGATGTTCGTGGTCGAAATTTAACGTACAATGCAATCATTAAGGGGCGTGAAATTCCCGTTCCTGGAATTCCTGAATCATTCAAGTTATTAACTAAGGAATTACAAGGACTTGGACTTGCAGTGAATATTATTTATGACGATAATACGAAAGATGATGTTAACTCATACACTGTAGTTAATGATGCACCAGATGAGTATGAAGAACAGTTTGATCCTGCAATGACGTCAAACTTTACCCTTGATGATGAAGAATATTAGTTTCAGGAGCTATTAATTTATGGAAAATACCAATAAAAAAGTTGATGCTAAAACAAATAGCAAAATTAAACGAATTCGGGGTTTACAAATTAGCATTGCTTCTCCCGAAACAATGCGTGAATGATCCCGTGGTGAAGTTACTAAACCTGAAACCATTAATTACAAATCTTTAAAACCTGAACCCGAAGGCTTATTTGATGAAGCTATCTTTGGTCCAGTAAAAGATTACGAATGTGCTTGTGGTAAATACAAGAAGATCAAACACCGCGGTAAAGTTTGTGAAAAATGTAATGTGGAAATAACTGAATCAATTGTCCGTCGGGAACGAATGGGGCACATCGAATTAGCAGCACCCGTTGCTCATATTTGAATGGTTAAAGAATTGCCTTGTCCATCAAAAATTTCTTTAGTTTTAGATATCTCTTATAAAGAAGTTGAACAAGTAATTTATTTTGTTAATTATATTGTTTTAGATACTGGTAACTTAAAAGATAAAATTTTTAAATACAAAGAAGTTATTGATTTAGCTGGTAAGGGTTCAAAACTTGCACGGACTAAATTCCGGAAAATTTTGCGGGCCATCTTTGATAAAGTTGAAAAAGATTCAGTCGATTACAAACGGGCCCGAAATTATTACAACCGTTTAGTTGATTCTTCATTACCTTTTTCGATTGAAGAAGTTAACACCTTTATTGCTAAGCATACTGGAATCCGTTTGGGAATTGGTGCTGAAGCAATTTTAGAATTACTTGAAAAAGTTGATTTGAATGCTGAATACAAAAAGATTAATGCTGAATTAAAGACACCAGAATTTAACGATCCACAAAAAATTAAGAAAACCTTACGTCGGTTGGAAACAATTAAGTGATTTAAAGAATCCGGGAATAGTCCTAAAAACATGATTTTAAGAGTTATTCCTGTAACTCCTCCTGACACCCGTCCAATTATCCAATTAGATGGTGCTCGATTTACAACTAGTGATATCAATAATTTTTACCGCCGGATTATTATCCGGAATGAACGGTTAAAAAAAGTTATTCAATTAAAAGCACCTTCAATTATCTTAAATAATGAAAAGCGCATGTTGCAAGAAGTAGTAGACGCTTTATTTGATAACTCTTCAAGAAAGAAACCAATTGTTTCAAAAGACAAACGGCCGTTAAAATCATTAACTGATCGCTTAAAAGGAAAACAAGGTTTATTCCGTCAAAACCTATTAGGAAAACGGGTTGACTACTCCGGTCGTTCAGTTATTGTTATTGGTCCAGAATTGAAAATGTACGAAGTTGGTTTGCCTTCAATCATGGTTTTAAAATTGTTCAAACCATTTATTATTCGCGAATTAATTAAGCGTTATGATGAAAATGGAACTGAAGTTAAACCAATTGCTAGCAACATTAAAGTTGCTGAACAAATGATTAAAGACCAAAACGAATACATTTGAAATATTGTTCACGAAGTTATTAAAGAACGTCCGGTATTATTAAATCGGGCGCCAACCTTACACCGTTTGGGGATTCAAGCTTTTGAACCCCGGATTGTCGAAGGAAAAGCGATTCGTTTGCATCCGTTAGTAACTACGGCTTTTAATGCAGACTTTGATGGTGACCAAATGGCCGTTCACGTTCCAATTGGGAAAGAAGCCATTGGTGAAGCACGGGCTATTATGTTAGCTTCGTGACATATTCTTGGACCAAAAGATGGTAAACCAGTAGTAACTCCAACCCAAGATATGGTTCTAGGAAACTATTACTTAACTACAGAATCACGTGGTCAAGTTGGTGAAGGTTCAATTTTTGCAAGTGTTCAAGAAGCATTTAATGCTTACGAAGCAAACCGTGCTCACGTTCATGCACTAGTGGGAATTTCAACAAAGGCTTTCCCTAAAAAAGAATTTCCAAAAGAAGGAATTTTAATTACCACAGTTGGCAAAATCCTTTTAAATGGAATTATGCCTGCAGATATGATTTATCTAGAAGATCCAAATAACTTTGGTGCTGGTGTTGATATCCAAAACATTGTTGGTCATGGTGAAGATCCAATGAAGGTTTTGAAAAACCGAACTTTGTATAAAGCTTTTGATAAAAAAGCGGTTGCTAAAATCATTGATATCTTATACAAACGTTATGCTATTGAAAATGTTCCACCAATTCTTGATAAGATTAAGGAATTAGGCTTTAAGTATTCAACTTTATCATCTACAACTGTTTCGGCTTTTGATATTCCTTCTTATAGTTCAAAATGAAATTACTTTAAAGAAGTTGACGAAAAAGTTGCTGTCTTAAAACAACAATACCAAAAGGGATTATTAACTGATGACGAACGTTATGTTCGGGTTGTTGAATTATGAACTAAAATCAAAGACCAAGTGGCTGATGATATTAAAAAACTAATTCAAGAAGATAAGTTTAAAGATAACTCGATCGTAGTAATGGCTGACTCTGGTGCTCGTGGTAATACTTCGAACTTTACCCAATTGTTTGGGATGCGGGGTTTAATGAGTAAATCATATAACTATGACCAAAAACAACAAAGCAAAATTATTAAAGATACCATTGAAGTTCCAATTAAACACTCGTTTATCGAAGGTTTAAGTATTAATGAATACTTTAATTCTTCTTATGGGGCCCGTAAAGGGATGACAGATACGGCCATGAAAACATCCAAGTCGGGTTATATGACTCGAAAACTAGTTGACGCTAGTCAAGAAGTTATTATTAGCTTTGATGATTGTGGTACCAAACAAGGGATTATCGTTGAAGAAATTCGTGAAACCAATAATAAGGGTTTAATTGAAAACATTGCTGACCGGATTGTAAACCGGTTTACAGTTGATCCGATTGTTCATCCAAAAACTAAAAAAGTAATTGTTCCTGCTGATAGCGTTGTTACTCCAGATTTAGCACAAGAAGTTTTAAATGCTGAAGTTAAAGAAGCCAAAATGCGTTCGCCAATGTACTGTGAATCTACTAAGGGATTGTGTCAACGTTGCTTTGGTAATGACTTAACAACTAATCAACTAGTTGAATTAGGAACAGCTATTGGTGTAATTGCCGCTCAATCCATTGGTGAACCTGGTACTCAATTAACTATGAGAACCTTCCATACTGGTGGGGTTTCCACAGAAACTAACATTGCACAAGGGTTCGAACGGTTAAAACAAATTTTCGATGTTGTTACTCCAAAAATTTGAGAACGTTCAATTATTGCTGAAACACCCGGAAAAGTGGAAAAAATTGAAAACACCGATGAAGGTCGAACTTTAGTTATTAAAAATAAATATGATAACCGTGAATACAAATTAAGTTATGATCACGTTTTACGGGTTAATGTCGGTGATGTTGTTGCTGCTGGAAGTAAATTAACTGAAGGCTCAGTCGATATTAAAACTTTGCTTCGGGTTGCTGGGATTGATGCCGTTCGTCAATACATGATTCGGGAAGTTCAAAAAGTTTACCGGATTCAAGGGATTGAAATTTCTGATAAATATATTGAAGTTATTATTCGACAGTTGACTAGTAAGTTACAAGTGACCGATCCAGGCGAATCAAATTACTTTGTTGGTCAAGTTGTTGATATTAACTCCTTCCGGAACGAAAACACCAAGTTGATTATGGCAAAAAAACAACCCGCAATTGCTATTAACCAAGTCTTTGGTTTAGATGAAGCTCCAAGTAAGTCAGGCTCATTCTTATCAGCTGCTTCATTCCAAGACACAAAGAAAATCTTGACTGATGCTGCGGTTCGTGGCCAAATTGATAACTTGATTGGTTTGAAAGAAAATGTCATTTTAGGTAATTTAATTCCAGCCGGAACTGGTTACTTATCAAGTGAAGAAATTATTAAACAAGGTGAAGAAGCCGCTAAAAACGAATATTAAAAATTTGTTTTATTGCTTTTATCCAAACAAAATTTCCAGCTCGATTAGCTGGATTTTTTATTGTCAACGTCAAAGTATTTTAAAATCTCACCTTTAATAATTTATTATTTAAATAATTATTTTTATTTTTTTGTAAGGATTTGCAAAATGGCGATTGAAACAAAGGTGGTTGAGACCATCCAAAAAACTAAGGATTATGCTAGCTTTGGTTGAGTGTTGATAGATGCTACGAAATCTACTTCAGTAAGTGGTTCGGGACATCACGTTTTTTCATGGAAAGAAAGTGAATACTTTTTGCAACGTGATACTTCGCTAGAAAATTACTTAGAATTAGTGGCGAATGAAAAAATGTACTTTGAATTAAAAGAATTGGAAGAAAAATACCAAAAAAGAATTGAACAATTAGAAGCAAGTGTTGAATTTCAACGATTTGAATCTAGTAGTCTTGACCGAACAAAAATAGCAGGGTATGTTTTTATTGGAATTACCATTTTGCTTTATTTGTGTTGCGTTTTTAGCCTTTTTGTTCTTACATTAAATATTGGGTTTTCGGATGGTCAGAATAATGTTGGTGCCATTTTTTTGATCTTAGGAACGGTTTCAGCAGCTATTGATATATCACTTTGGCTAGCGTGAGTTTTGGGATTTGTTATTGGAAAAATATCTTTTTCTAGGGATTTAACAGCGCGTAAGCAAAAAGCCAAATTAGAAATTGCTACTTTACAAAAAGACCCCACTCGTAAAAAAATACTTGAAAAAATGGAAAATTTGAAACTCCAAAGCCTAACTTTGTGATAGTTTTAGTATTATTCAAATACCTTTTTAATATAGTACATTTGCCTTTTTGTGGCATTTTGGTATAATAATAAGCACAATATGAAGAAATTATTTGAAAGAACAATTCGTTATTTGTTCGTTATCATATTCATTTTACCAGCCTATGCCTTTTTATTTGTGGCAAGTTCTTTACAAACGTCTTTTAAAAGACTGAAAGAAAAGATTGCTTCATTAAAAACAAACGCGCGGTTATTTTGTTTTGTTTGATTTTGGTCTTTACCAGTATTTTTAAGCCTTCTTATTTTATATAAAGCCGCTTACTATATTGGTCAATTGTTCCATCATTTAGGTCGTTTAATTTGCCCTGAACTAAGTTCTCTTAGTTTATATGCTTTACGTCCTGAAAATCAAAAACATAAAATTTCTTATCAATCTATCAATCTTGAAAAAACCAATATTTATAATTGCTTAGCAATTAAAAACTATTCGGTTCAGATTGGCAAAATTTACTTCCGGTTCTGGAACTAATTACTTAAATACAATGAAGCTTTAACTTCATAGTGTTTTTTATTAACGTTGTTATATCAGTAATTAATATCAGTAATCGAGGTGACTCACCATGACAAAAAAAAGACGTCTAATCAGTATCTGCTTTGCAGTATCAAGTTTGGCAATAATTATCCCAGGGGCAACCTACGGAATAATTTCTGCCCAATCAGCGTCAGGTAGTGCTGTTAATAACAGCAAAACCGCTAGCGATGATGCACCAGCAAATATCGTCATTGAACAGCAAGGCACAAAACCTGCATTTTTAAATAAAATTGAGACCCAAAAACAAACTGTAGTATCAAGTTCTAGTTTATATCCGGCTCCGAAAATCAATTCCCTTACAGGACAAACCGTTAACACTAAAGGGTTACAAGTTGCTGCAAATTCTTTAGGAGATAGTTTAAATAAAACATTAGCTAATGAACTATCTAAAAATAATGAAGTTGATTATGCACCATTAGTTGCTGACGTTAACTCTTATTTAGATAATTTGTTTAAAGCAAATAGTCAATACTTTTCGTTAACAGGTAATGCTCCAGTATTTAAGCAAATGGGAACTGATAAGTTAAACGTGCAAATCTCAGGTGATTATAAATTCACTAATGTTAATACTGAACCCCAAGCGTTTCATGATCTTGATGGGAATGTTATTCCTGGACTAGAAAATGTCGCTCCCAACGCTATCGTTAAATTTAGTTTTACAAACAACCCAACAATAGTTGCATCAACCCAAAGTGCTTCAACTTTGAATCTGCAAGATTCAGTTACCAATTCTTCAACTGATAGTACACAATTAAAAGCAATTGTCTCCGTTGACCCAACTACTAACAAACCGTATTTAAATTGATCGATTAAGTCACTGCAAATTACAATCGACGACAAAACTACAGTTTTATCTGACTTTATTTTTAATAAAGCAAAGTCTAACATTAACGTTTTACTAAGTGATGTTGCTCCTGGAATTGATCCGTATACTGCCCAACAATATATCGTTGGTAAAAATGGTAAAGTTTTAAACTACAATACCGTTTCTGGAAACCGGGTTGGAACTGATTTAGCTAATATTTTTGAAAACCGGTTTGATTTGGCTAAACAGATTGCCAAAACTATTAGTGGTTTATTTGGATCGATGTATGACATGCACAATGCTGGAAATTATAAATTATCTGATGTTTTAGTAAAGAATGCTGGTAACATTGCAGACTTGTTAACTTTAAACAATAAATCATTAACCCAAAAAGTGAATGGAACAGCATCTGTTCGTGATTTGATTTATGATTTATTAACAAGTTCAAAATCAAATCCTAATGGAAAAACCTTCTATCAAATTGTTTACAAAGATAAAGACGCCATAATTAATTATTTAGTTAACAACGTTCCTTTAGCTGGTAGTTTGGGTGGAGTCATGACAGACTTCTTTAAAGGATTATCATCTCCTGATCAAGTATTTGATCGTTTGAGCGGTTTACAAGGTACAATTAGCAGCTTGTTAACATCACCCGCTTTACAGCCAATCAAAGTTATCTTCGATGCTTTGGTTTCTTCAAAAGGTGTTTATGTGTTAGATTTATTATCCGATCCTAAATTAGCTCCAACAATTTTTGATATGATTGTGCAATTGTCGGGAAATGGTGCTTCTTTATTGAGTGGTGGGGATAATACAACTACGACTGAACCGCAAGATGCAATCATTCCTGCTGCAAACGACCCAAGTGGATTAACCAAATTATCGTTAACTGATTTCTTGAAGAAATATAAATCGTTATTCATTAACGTTTTAACTAACGCAAACGACCCGATTGACGCTTTTGTTAAGGGATTATTCAAAGATAATAAAGCCGCACTAACAGATATTTTAAATATGGTTGGTTTTAGCGCTAGTTCATTAACCCCACAATTAAAACAAATGTTTGATGTCTTTGTTACAAAAAATCAAAGTTTACAAGACGATGATGCAACTGTTGCCCGAGTTTATAATCTTTTCGACCAAACCCGTAAATTGTTTAGTGATGAAAACTTAGCAAAAATTACTTTAACTAAAATTAATGCCGCTAACTTTAGTTCGCCAAACATTGTGACAAATTATAACGATTACAACGATTTAGTTATTCAACATTTGGATGTTGGCTATCAAATTAGTGTTAACAACTTCATTATTCCTAATAGTTTTGTAGAAGCTGTAGTTAATTTGTTACCATCAGCGAAATTGAGATCATTTATTCAAGATAACTTTATGACTCCACAATTGCTTGATCAAATTCGTCAGCAAGCAATTACAGAAGGTAACAAAGCTAAACCTTGATATGTTCCCCAAAGCACAATGGACAACATTTTAAAAGGGAATGAAACTAATCCAAGTATTGTGGATTACATTATTAATAACCTTCTCAGTGGGATTCGCGCTAATGCTACAATTCAGGATTTTGTTAAAGAATTATTATTTGGTAATTTAAATCCAATAGCAAGTGCTCCCTTCCTAACTATTAATGGAAATATTAAAGTTAATTATGGAGGCGATAACTTAATTATCTTACCAGCATATGATGTTGCAGGTAACGGTAAAACCATTATTAATTATCAAATTGTTGGTGCTAAATTAACAATCGATCCAACTGATATTGCCGCTCATTCTTCACATACATCAGAATATAAGGCTACTGATGCAGAACGAACGATGGCAGGTACATTTAAAAACATTAGTGAACAATTATATAACTCAGTCCAAGGCTTGATTCAAAACTTTATCAAATATACAGCTGGAAGAATTTATCACACTACTGCTAACGTTTATTTACTACCAACAAAAACCGTTAATGGATTAACAGTTCCTTATTATAGTCTTGACATTTCAGATCCCCAACAAAACGTTGCGCCATTTGCTTACTTAAATAACTTTACAGTTGCTAAAAGTTCGCTTTATGATGTTCAACATATTGCAGCAACTAAAGAAGACATTATGAACAAGGGTTGATCATATGATGGAACGACACCAAAATTATCAGATGCAGCTATTTCTGAAGTTAACCAATACGTTAGTATGAGTGATGGTTTAACAAGCTTTTTAAGCGGCCGCTATTCAAGTAATGCAATCAATCTTTATGGTAGTGGACCAAGCAAAATCAACTTTGCCATTAATAATGCTCGTGGGGATACAGGGGCTGTCATCTTCAAAAGAATAATTGCTTACGTAAATTTATCAGTAAGTATGGATTATGAAATTCGAATGTTGGATTCGGTTACATATCTTCCATATAAAGTGTTAGATATTTCAGATCCTCAAGCACCAAAAATGGTTCAACAAATTCATAACCACATGACTTACTTTATGATGGGAGCTCCAACTACAGGATTCTCATTTAGTCACATCGGATGGGAATAGATTCGTTAATAATTTAATTTAAAATGGGTGTTATGCCCATTTTTATTTTGTTAAGATAAATTATTTCCGTTTGTTGATTTTTCATTTTGTTATAATTGTTTAACATTGATTAATAAACTAATATAGTTTATTAATTTTTTTGTAAGTGAACAAATTTACTTGATAAGTTTCTCATCATTATTATTTGAAAAAAGGATATATTAATTCCATGCACGCAAATCAAAATATATTAAGTGCAAATCAGTCTTGAAGAATTTGACATTACGATGAAAAAATGAATCACAAAGTGATGAAAATTCGAGCCTGAATTATGTTTGGCTTAGGATTATTAGGCTATGCTTTATTTCAACTAGCATGAAATAGTGTTAACCAGGCTAATTCGATTGGGGCTGGACCAGTTGCTGATTTGTTTCCAACTTCAGCAACTGACCCTTCAATCGCCCGGATTTCTAATTGATCTGTCACTTTAACTAGAGGTTTCGCTGCAATTTTTGTGGCCTTATTAGTTTATAAAGTAGGTCACAAAAATGGCGTTATTATTGGTTTCTCACTAATGGTAATTTCAATTCCTTTTGTTTTTACTAGAGCAATGAAATCTTCAATGCTTACAAATGGTGTTGATGAACTAACAGCATCACAAGCATCCTATTCAATTTTTTTAATTTTTCGAATTTTCTTGGCGATTGGCGGAACAGCGGTTTTAATTTATACAACGCCAATTATTTCGAAGTTTTTTACTGACCCAAAACAAAGAAATACAGCTGTAAAATTTTCCAATGCACCAGCTCAAATTGCTGCAGTAATCGCTTCTATAATATTTATTAACGCGGCAACAGCAAGAGGGATAGCTGGAGATTGACCATTAATTGGTGGCATTATCATCGGCTCATTAGCCGCGTGCTTGGTTTTATATCTTTATTTGGGGATGCAATTCCCCCTTGTAAACCCGGTTAAGACAGTAACCCAACTATCTGATGCGCATGTTGCTGATCCTAAAAAAGCCAATGCTGAAAATAAAATGAGTTACTTGTTGAAGCAACCTAGAGTGTATGCATTATTTATTGGTTTTGCGTTTTTAACTTATATTTCGATTGAACCGTCTTCTGGGGTTTTAGTTAATTTTTGAAATCGAACAGATGGAAATGTAAATCAAGTCTGGAATTTAACAACTGGGGCAAGAATTACTAACGAAACTATTGCAACTTACCAATTTGCATGACAAATTTTATTCTCAATTGGAATTATCGTTGCATTATTTACCCTAGCTAAATGAACTAAAACAAAATATTCGTTAGCCCGTTTTATGGCCTGAACTACTATTATTGGTTTAATTTTCTTAGGGATTTCATATGGTCTTGGCGCAACCAATTTGGCCAATGGTGGTGCTGTAACGTTTACCTTAATTTTTGGTTTAGTAGGTTCAACCTTTGTAATGGCAGCAATGGCAGTTGGTTTTGTTGTTCCGTTTAAATGGGGTTACAACACAGCTCAAATGACTAATTTCACTTCAATGAGTTGAACGTGCATGTATGTAATCTATTCGATTTTTGATATTATTACTTCTTATATAGGAACAGCTGGTGTGAATGCTAATCCGGCTCTTTATTCTGATTTAGTAGCTCAAAATTCAAGTCTGTTTACGGGGCTTTTAAGTGGCAATGTAAATTTATATTTAGCTATTAGTCAAAACATGATTGGTTGACAATTACCAGCTATGGGTTCTTCTTTTTACAATAGCGCCTTAGCTACGGTTCCGGCTGGTCAAGCTCCAGCATTTGAAGCAGCATATGCTCATGCGTTAGCCAATTGAAATGGTGCGTCATGAAACCGTCCTAATAATGGTTTAAGCAGCGAAGCCGCGATCCAATTTTACCTTGCACAATCAGCAACTAATTTGCCAAAACAATATCAACCGCAATTAATATTTATTGCCGTTATTCCTATCATTTCAGCGATTGCTTTGTTCTCTGTGCGGCGCACCGCCAACGATGAAAGATTTAGTTTTAAGCATTTTAAAGAAAACCATCTGCAATGATTATCAAAAAACAAAATTTCTTCTAAAAAACTAGAAATGCCTTCTTCAAGTTCTGATCTTCAAGAAAAACCACAAAATGTTTTTGGAACCCCAACAGTCAAAAAACCATTAGAACCTTTACCCGCTACTGCCCAACCACAAGATTTAACAAATCCATATCCACAACAATATCCAAACCCAAGATACGGATCTCCAGGCCCGCAACCACGTGACTCTTATGGTTATGGTCAACGCCCTGTTCGAGCTTATCAGCAACCACCACGACAGCCTAATAGACAAGTTAGATATCCGCAACAATACCCATATCCACAGGCTCAACCAGCACGACCAATTCCTTCTGGTCAAACCAGAAGGATTCAAAAGCCTTAAAATTAAAAATGAACAATCACACCGTTTTTGTGATTGTTTTTTATTTAAATAATTCAGTACCATAAAAAGCAAATAATTAAGAATAATATTTTCAATGTGTAAACGTTTACGGGAAACAAAAAATAACCTATTTTTTAAATTTTATTTTTTGAAAATTATTTCAGAGATTAAAATTTTTTAGTGTAAAAGTTTTAAGTAATAAGGAAACGGATAAAATGTCGCATAATAATTTGCAACTTTTGGATGGAATTATTTGTATTGATTCAGATGGCTGTGCAATGGACACGATGAATGATAAGCATTTTAAATACTTTGGTCCTTTTGCTGTTCAAGAATGAAAGATCTCTAATCAAAAACAATTTTTGATGTTTTGAAATCAAGTTAATTTGTTTTCTTGAACACGAGGCTGCAATCGTTTCATTGGTTTATACCGTACATTTGAATTAATGCATCAATTTGATCCTGAAGTTGAATTATTAGATGAACTAAAAAAATGGTGTGAAACCTCTTCATCACTATCAAATACAACTTTAGAAAAAAGTATTGCCTTGAATCCGTCAAACCAATTACAAAAAGCTTTGCATTGAAGTTATGTGGTAAATGAAGCTATTAAAGCAAATGATGTACCTGCTTTAGCATATCGCGGAGTTAAAGAAGCATTCACAGCAATAGCAGATGCGAACATTAAAATCGCTATTGTTTCTAGTGCTAATAAAGAAGCGGTTTTAAAAGAATGACAACACAATGGCTTATTAAATTATGTTGAACATTTTTATACACAAGAGCAAGGTACTAAAAAAGCTGCAATTGCTGACTTATTGAAAACTTCAAATCTGAAAACAGATAGAATCTTGATGATTGGCGATTCGCCAGGTGATTACGAAGCAGCAGAAGCGAATGGTGTTTTATTTTATCCCATTCTTTGTAATCATGAACAAGATTCTTGGAACACCTTAAAAAATTGCGTTTTGCAACAGTTTGCTAGTGGTGAATATAATTCTAAATTAGCAGCTGATTACTTTTCGAAGTTCAAAGCCAATTTACAAGTAATGTAAATCTTATTTTTAAAAATTTTTTGGAGATCATTTATGCCAATAAAAGTTGATTTGCGAAAGATGCCTTACAACTTATCTGATGCTGATGTCCAATGAGTTGAAAGCACTTTAG
This sequence comes from Mycoplasma testudinis ATCC 43263, assembly GCF_000687795.1. Taxonomy (GTDB): domain Bacteria; phylum Bacillota_I; class Bacilli_A; order Mycoplasmatales; family Mycoplasmoidaceae; genus Mycoplasmoides; species Mycoplasmoides testudinis. The sequence continues at coordinate 43,709 of NZ_JHXT01000008.1, read as the reverse complement.
TAGGGATGACCCTTAAAGAAAAAATCGGGCAATTGTTTTTTCAATTGTTTATGGATTTTTCTGAAGATGCTGTCAAAAATTTATTAAAACAAATTCCTTTAGGCGGTGCGAGATATCACACCAAATCCGCCAAAGAAGTTCAAGATTTAGTTACTAATCTAAATAAATATTCTCGTTTGCCGATGTTTATTGCATGTAATTGTGATAATGGCGGTGACGGCGCTTGTAGTGATGGAACCTACATTGCTAGTGGCGCTCAATGTGAAGCGTGCAATGATCCTACGGTGGCTTATCATGCAGGTTTGGTAAGTGGTCGAGAAGCTGTAGCTATCGGTTGCAATTGGAACTTTAACCCATGTTCTGATATCTTATTTAACTGACGAAACACAATCGTAAACACTAGAGCTTACGGAACTAATGCTGATACTGTTTTAAAAAATATTCAAGCTTATGTTAATGGTTTAACAGAAAGTAATATTTTATCAACAATCAAACACTTTCCTGGCGATGGTAGTGAAGAACGTGATCAACACCTAGTATTAGGAGTTAACGAGCTTTCAGTCGAAAACTGAGATCGTTCATACGGAAAAGTTTTTAAGACCATGATTGATAACGGACTTGACACTATTATGGCTGGTCATATTGCTTTGCCCAATTATTCTAAACATCTTAATCCATGTTTAACTTACAATGACATCATGCCAGCAACTTTAGCTCCGGAATTGATTAATGGTTTGCTAAAAACCCAACTTAATTTCAATGGATTAGTAATTACTGATGCAAGTCATATGTTAGGAATGTTTGCAGCAATGCCTCGAAAAGATCAATTACCTCGAGCCATTGCTTCAGGTTGTGACATGTTTTTATTTTTGAACGATGTAGAAGAAGATTTCCAATACATGATGGATGGATATTTAAATAAAATCATCACAAAAGAACGGTTGGAAGATGCTGTTAGACGGATTTTGGGATTAAAAGCAAAACTTGGTTTAAATAAAGTTGCTCGTAGTGAACTAAATCCAAAGCGAGAAGCATTAAGTATCATTGGTTGCCCAGAACATTTACAAATGCGTTCACAAGCCGCAGATCTTGGAATCACACTTGTTAAAAACACATTGAATCAATTGCCTATTACTCCTGATAAATATCCTCGCGTGATGTTATATGTGTTAGCGAACGAAGAAATTGGCGTGTATGACAACATGAATAGTAAAACAGCTAATCTCATTAAACAAGCCTTAGAAAAAGTTGGTTTCAAAGTAACCATTAACAAACGTGGTGTTAGAGAAAAAGGCTCGGTTGAAGCTTATAAGAAAAATTACGATTGCGCGATGATTTTTAGTGATATTCGTGGATATGCAGCTGAAAATAATTACCGGATTCGTTGATCGGCCGCAATGGCTAATGAAATTCCGTGAATGGTCTGAGAAGTTCCAACAGTCTTTGTTTCATTAAATCAAACAACTCACTTAACTGATGTCCCAATGGTTAAAACTTTTATTAATGCATATCATAACAACGAGGAAACCATTCGACAAGTTATCGATAAAATAATTGGGAAATCTGAATTTAAAGGAACACCAAATGAAAATGTTTGATGTAACTTATGAGAAACAAGAAGATAATTTAAATAAAAAATAGGATATTCTAAAATATGAATACAAACACAATCCCGCTGCTAAGTACAAAGCAGTCTTGAAGGCTGTGACACTATAACCCCAACATGGACAAGCGCGTTATGAAAATTCGGGCTTGGATTATGTTCTCAATGATTCTTTTAGTTTATGCAATGTTTCAATTAGCATTTAATAGTGTTAACCAAGCAAACTCTACTGGAAATGGACCCGTTGCTACATTATATCCGTTATCTGCTACAGATCCAACCATTTCAAGAATATCAACTTGATCAATTACTTTAGCGCGCGGGGTAACCGCAGTTTCGTTAGGCTTTTTGGTTCAAAAAATTGGTCATAAAAATGGTATCATTTTTGCTCTAGGATTAATGATTTTGTCGCTTCCTTTCGTTTTTACTCCCGAAATGCGTTCGTCATTGTTAGCTCATGGATCATCCCCTAGTGAAGCAAGTCAAATATCTTACGGTTTATTCTTGTTATTCCGTATTTTTTTAGCAATTGGTGGAACTGCAACTTTAATTTATTCTGCTCCTGTAATTGCCAAATTCTTTGTCGAACCTAAACAACGAAATGCGGCGGTTAAATTTTCAAGTGCACCTGCTCAATTAGCTGGAATCATTGCTTCATTGTTGTTTATCGATCAAGTTACCCGTTTTAATATTGCTGGTAACTGAACAGTAATTGGTGGTGTCATAATTGGAATTGTTATTTTATCGTTGATTGTTTACTTAATTTTTGGAATGGAATTCAAGTTATCAACAAGAACACATAATTCTAAACAAATTGAAGATAAGGTTACCGAAGATAAATTAGGATATGTGTTAAAACAACGCCGCGTTTGATTCTTATGTTTAGCTGGTGCATTTACTTTATATGCCGGAATCGAACCAGCTAGTGGTGTTTTGTCAAACTTTTGAAACCGCAATCCGCAAAATGTTGGACAAGTGTGAGATTTAGCAACCGGGCAAATTTTGGGAACATCAAATATTGCTACTTATCAGTTTGCTTGACAAATTTTATTTTCGGTAGGACTTTATACAGGATTAGCAACAGTTGGTAAATGAACATCAACTAAGTACTCAGTAGCACCATATGCTGGCGTTGTTACCATTGTTGGTTTAGGGCTGTGAGGCGTTTCATATGGTCTTGGTTCGCTAGGGCTTGAAATACCCGTAATCGCAGCATTCACCTTAATTTTTGGATTACTTGGAGCAACCTTTATTTTTGGTGCTCAAGTAACATCAGGAGTGATTATCTATAAATGGGGTTTTAATACTACTCAAGTTACTTATTACACCTCATTTAACTGAACTTTCTTGTATATTGCATATTCTGTTTTGGACATTATTACTTCGTTTGTTGGAAGTGCTGGTGTGACTGCAAATCCCGCTACATATGCAGATTTAATTGTTAACGATCCGTCCTTATTTAATAGTGCTTTAGGTAGCAATATCGAAACATTTAATAGCGTTCGTAACAATCTAATTGGTTGGGTTCCAACAACCGCAATAAACGGAGCTACTTTTACTGCTCAGGCGTGAAACGTTAACCCTGCTGATTTTCTTGTAAGCGTATCAGCATCGAAAATAACTAGTCAATATGTCCCACAATTAATCGTAATTGCAGTAGTGCCATTGCTGTCAGCCGTTTTCTTCTTATTAATCTTAAGTCGTTCAAAAGATGAAATTGCTTTCTCTTTCAAGCATTTTAAAGAAAACCACATGAAATTTCCCCGCTTAAAAAAATGGCTACACATGAGTTAAAAGCAAATTTAAATTAGAAAGGAAATAATTTATGAAATGAAACTTAGATAAGTTTATGTTAGGCAATAAAACCGCACTTAAACTTTACAATGAAGTCGCTAAAGATCAACCAATTTTTGACTTTCATTGCCACTTATCTCCACAAGAAATATTTGAAGATAAGGTTTTTAAAAACATTACTCAAGTATGATTGTATGGTGATCATTACAAATGACGTTTAATGCGTTTTTGTGGAGTTGCAGAAAAATATATTACCGGTGATGCTAGTGATGAAGATAAGTTTGTCAAGTACGTACAAACAATTGAAACTGCTTTAGGTAACCCGCTTTATCACTGAAGCCATTTAGAACTCAAAATGTTTTTTGGAATCGATGACGTTTTAACTGCAAAAAACGCAAAGGAAATTTATAAAAAAGCGAACGATTATATTAAAGCAAAAAAACTTTCGCCACGAAAATTGATAGCTCTGTCAAAGGTTAAATTCATTGCAACCACTAATAACCCTTACGAAGATTTAGAATGGCATGAAAAAATTGCCGCAGACAAATCCTTTGAGACAAAGGTTTCACCAGGATTACGCCCTGATGAAGCATTTGCAATTGGCGAACCTAAATTTTTAAAGATGTTAGACAAATTGGAAAAAAAATACAAAACCAAAGTAACATCTTATACTGAATTTATTAAATTGTTTCACCAAGTTATTAAATATTTTAAAGCACACGGAATGCAGTTAGCCGACCACGGATTAATGACTTTAAATTATGAAAAAACCTCTGCCGCGATAGCTAATAAAGTTTTGCAAAAAGCATTAACTAATAAATCAGTAACTGCCCAAGAAAAAAACCAATTTGTAACTCAATTTTTAGTGGATTTAGCAGGTTTATACATTCGCGAAGATATCAAGATGTTAATTCACTTTGGGCCAATTCGTAATAACAATTCTGTGATGTTTAAAAAACTTGGTGCTGATACAGGGTTTGATGTGATTTATGATCAAAGTGACGTTGCTTTAAATTTAAACCTATTATTAGACGCCATTTATTCAACCTACAACAAAACACCGAACATGGTAATCTTTAATGTTAACCATTTAGTTAATCGCGTTGTTGCAGCTACTTTAAATAACTTTAATGTAGATACAAATATTGGCGGAAAAGTCCAAATTGGTACTTCATGATGATTCCAAGATACTGAAAACGGAATGCTTGATTTGATGAAATCTTATGGTGATCAAGCCGTGTTTGGTAAGTTTTTAGGGATGTTAACCGATTCCCGTAGTTTCTTATCATATTCGCGCTTTGATTATTTCCGTCGTATTTTATGTAATTACATTGGCGAAGCTGTGGAATCAAATAAATTCTTTGGTTCGATTGATTTAGTTAAAGAAATGGTAGCAAATATCTGTTACAAGAATTGTGAAAATTTCTTTGCACCGATTAGCAAATCTAAAAAATAAAAACTAAACTTTAAATTATAAATTTAAGAGAAAGGAAACGTTTAATGAAATTATCGTTTCGATGATACGGATTTGATGATAAAGCGAAAATAGAATACATTCGTCAAATCCCAAATGTTTATAGTGTCGTTACAGCTGTATATACAGTTCCTGTAGGTGAAGTTTGACCCGAAAAAGATATTTTAAAATTAAAAAAAGCTGTTGAAAAAACTGGATTAAAATTTGATGTTATTGAATCAATTCCAGTCCACGAAGATATCAAGTTGCGTCGTGGTAAATATAAAGAGTATATTGAAAACTATAAAGAAAATATCCGTCGCTGTGCTAATGCTGGAGTTAAAGTTGTTTGCTACAATTTTATGCCAGTATTTGATTGGCTTCGAACTAACCTTGATTACAAATTAAAAGATGAGTCATCTGCACTTGCTTATTTTGATAAAGATTTTAAAAAATTAGATCCAACAAAATTAGCGCTACCTGGTTGGGACGCATCATATAAACCAACCGAAATTAAAGAATTAATTGATGCTTATAAAAAACAAGGCGAAAAAGGTTTGTGAGAAAGTGCTAAGTACTTTTTAAATGAAATTATTCCAGTTGCTGAAAAATATAATGTTTTGATGGCAATTCATCCGGATGATCCACCTTGGGAAGTTTTTGGCATCCCAAGAATAATTACAGGTGATAAAAATTTAGAACGTTATTTGAAATTATATGATTCGCGAAACAATGGATTAACTTTATGTATTGGATCGCTTGGATGTAGTGCTAGAAATGATGTTGTTTCATTATTGCGAAAGTATTCAGCAATGGATCGAATTCATTTCGTTCACTTACGTAACATTAAGATTCATCCCGATGGTTCATTTAATGAGAGCGGGCACTTATCAGCTGAAGGTTCTTTAGATTTCTATGAAGCCATTAAAGCACTAGTAGAAACTAATTATCAAGGCTACGCACGTCCAGACCACGGACGATTTATCTGGGGTGAAACAGGAAGACCTGGTTATGGATTATATGACCGTGCATTAGGCGTAACATATATCAACGGAATTTATGAAGCCATTTTGAAACAAAAAGGATTAATTAAAGGTCATGACCCATTACATCCCACCAAAAAAATAAAAGTTGTGAAATCAGTATTAGCAAAGAAAGGAAAAAAATAATTTATGAATTTAAAATTTCAAAATAAAGTTGTTGTTCTTACTGGTGCTGGTGGTGTAATTGTTTCATCACTGGCTAAAAACTTTGCCAAACAAGGTGCAAAGGTGGCGTTGTTAGATTTAAATTTAGCCGCTGCTCAAAAAGCTGCTGATGCCATTAATACTTCTTATTCAAATCAAGCGTTTGCGTACGCTTGCAATGTTTTAGAAAAAGAACAAGTTGAAAAAGTTCACGAACAAATTCTTAAGGATTTAGGTAAATGTGACATTTTAATCAATGGTGCTGGTGGTAATAGCGCTCGGGCGAATACTGATCTTGAATTTCACGATTCCAAAGCAGCAACTGGAGTTAAAACTTTCTTTGATTTAGATAAAGCTGGTTTTCAATTTGTGTTTGATTTAAACATTATGGGAACTTTAATCCCAACCCAAGTGTTTGCTAAAGATATGGTTGATCGTGAAGGTTCAAACATTATTAATATTAGTAGTATGAACGCATTTACACCATTAACTAAAATTCCGGCCTACTCAAGCGCTAAAGCAGGAGTTAGTAATTTAACTCAATGGTTGGCGGTTCATTTTTCGAAAGTAAAAATTCGCGTTAATGCCATTGCTCCCGGATTTTTAGTAACTGCTCAAAACAAAGATTTATTATTTAACAAAGATGGGACACCAACTGAACGTTCTAAAAAGATTTTACGCAATACTCCAATGGACCGCTATGGTGATCCTGAAGAAATGTTTGGTGCAGTTCAATTTTTGGCTTCGCAAGAAGATGCTTCATTTATTACAGGAGTAATTCTTCCAATCGATGGCGGATTTAGCGCTTATTCTGGCGTTTAAAATAATCTGTTTATCCAAATGCAAAAAATAGGGTTGAACCGTGATGGGTTTACCCTATTTTTTTTGTTAATCTGCCGATTTTTGGTGATTATCAGAAAAATGAGTTGCTTTTCAAATCCATTTAGTTACAAAATTTTTATAATTTTGATTTGAAGTTTTTAAAACTGCTTATTAAATCTTTTCGTTCACAATTTGAAATGTTATTATGTTGATTTATTAGCAATGCAAAAACAAATAAATTAAAATTGTTTAACGTTAAATTAACTATAAAGGGTCCAATATGAAATACCAAGTAATTCAAAGAATGAAAGCTAACGGAATTGTTGCCGTTGTTCGGGGACGTTCAGCTGCTGAAGCCGTAACTTTTTCAAAGGCAATAATTGATGGTGATATTAAAACCATCGAAGCTACTTTTACAACACCTAACAATGATCGTGTGATTGCAAATTTGCGGGCTGAGTATCAATACAATAAAGATGTTGTAATTGGTGCTGGTACAGTCCTTGAAGCCATGACAGCAAGAATTGCAATTTTAGAAGGTGCACAATTTATTGTTAGTCCTTCATTTGATTTAGCAACTGCAGAAGTATGTAACTTATATCAAGTACCTTATTTCCCAGGATGTGCAACACCAACTGAAATTGTTACCGCTTTAAAGGCTGGTTGTGAAGTTATTAAAATTTTCCCAGGAAGTTTGTTAACTCCCAAATTTATTAAAGACATGCACGGACCACTTCCAAAAGTTATGATGATGCCTTCAGGTGGGGTTGATTTGAACAACATCGATGCTTGAGTCAAAAACAAAGCCTTTGCCATTAGTATTGGTAGTGCTTTAACTGCAGATGTTAAAGAAAAAGGCATTGAAAGTATTGTTAAAAATGCTCAAAAATTCGTAACCGCTTATCAAGAAGCTTTGAAAAAATATAGTCTTTAATTTCTATGAATAAAAAAAAGATTTTAACATTTGGTGAGCCCCTTGTTTTGTATACTGCTGATCAGTTAGATGAACCGCTGTTAAGTGCTACAAAATTTACCCGAAGTGTTGTCGGTGCTGAATTTAATGTTCTTGTAGGATTAACAAAATTAGAAATCCCTTGTTTATATGTCGGCGCAGTTGGAGATAATTTTCATGGTCAATGTATTGTTAACAGAATGCTTGAACTAAAAGTTGATGCTTCTTGTTTACTTAAAAATGGCCATAAAACGACTGGATATATGTTTAAACAAACTGTTAGTGCAGGTGAACCTAACATTCATTATGAACGTAACAACACTGCATTTAAAGCGATAGATTTAACAGCCTTACAACACGTTGATTGGAACGAAATTGCTCTAGTTCATTTAACTGGAATTAGCTTAGCTGCAACCCTAAATAATCGCGTTGTATTTGACGAAATAATTAACCAAACAAAAATTCATAAAATTCCATTATCATTCGATCCTAATATTCGCATGCAATTGTGAGCTAATGAACAACAAGCAACCACAACAATCAATACCATTGCAAAACAAGCAACTTATTTCTTGCCAGGTTATAATGAAGCAAAATTATTAACTGGATTAACCGACCCTAATGAAATCATGGACTTTTATTTAAAAAGTGGAGTTAATACTGTTTTCATGAAAAGTTATCACGGAAAATCAATTGCTAAAAATAAGATGAACCACGCAATTACAGTTGATAATTTCAAAGTTGATAAAGTTGTTGATGTGGTTGGAGCTGGCGATGGCTTTGCGGTTGGAGTTTTAAGTAGTTTATATGATGGTTTTGGCGATCTAAAACAAATTCTTTACCGGGCTAATGGGATTGGCGCTAAAATCGTAAGCATTTATGGTGATAATGCCGGTTATCCAACTAGAAATGAACTTGAAGCGTTTATCACACAACAAAAATTAGATTAATGATAAGAGAGTAAATTTAGCAATGAGTACTAAAATTCCTTTATCTTCAATCCGTTATGCTTATTTTGATATGGATGGAACAATCCTTACCAGTCATGGATTATTACCAACGCAAAATTTGCAAGCGATTTTAAGATTGCAAAAAGCAGGTGTTAAAATTGGGATAGCAACCGGGCGTCCTCATTATTTAATTAATCAAGTGACTAATGCAATTAATCTGGATTTACCAGTAATAAATAATGATGGAACTGAAATCTATGATTTAAAATCCCAAAAAAGCGAATTAATTGGAAAAATAAATCCGCAAGCGTTAAAAGCTTTGGGAACCTATTTTTTTGAAAATAAATTAGGTTTCAAAGCGTATAATACCAATAGTATTTATGCTTATATGCCTAATGGACCAGTTGAACATAAAGGTAATCCAGATTCGGCAAATTATCCGAAGATAATTTTGAATAATTTAAACGATTTAATAAAGCTTGAGATTGTAAAAATGATGACTATCATGTGGGATTTTCAAGAATTTCAAAAGGTTTGAAAAGTTTTCGAAAAGATTCCAAATATTTTTTTAAGAAATTCAGATAACTTTTTACTCGATGTCACGCCTGATTGGACTTCCAAAGGTAATGCCCTAAAAGTTTTACAAGATCGGAAAATTATTTCCTTAGATCAGTTATTAGCGTTTGGTGATAACGAAAATGATCGCTTGATGATTCAATTAGCCAAGTATGGCGTCATCATGGAAAATGCTACAGACGTTTTAAAGCAAAACGCCAAGTATCTTGCCAAACCTTGCGCTGAGTTTGGTGTCGCACAATTTATAAATGAAATAATTGATTTTACTTGCTAATTTTCAGCAAGTTTTTTTCATGCTATAGAAATTATTAAAGGATTGAACATGAAGAAGATTAATATCTCAAATATCAAATATGCATATTTTGATATGGATGGAACATTGCTTAATGATGATTTAGAAATATCTCAAGAAAACGTTGCAGCAATCAATATATTACAAAAATCTGGAGTAAAAATTGGGATTGCTACTGGCCGCTCTCATTTTTCTATTGAAGAAGCTATCAATAAATTGAAAATAGATTTACCAATTATCAATAACGATGGTGCAGAAATTTATGACGCACATACCCAAAAAAGTATAGTTATTAGCGAAATCAATAGTAAAGCTTTAAAACAGATTGTTAATTTTTTTTCGGTCAATCAAATTAGTTTTGCTTCATATGGTGCAAATTCAATTTATATTTGTGGTCAAAAAGTTCTTGATGATTTAAGTTCATTTGAACAGTTTGTTCAAGCTCCAAAAACCATTCTTCCAGCTATTGAAGATGTTTTTAAACAACAAATTGTTAAAGTTTTGACAATTATTGATGACGAACAATTGCTAGTTAAAACGCTTGATAACTTTAAAGATATCCAAGGAGTTAGTTTGGGTGTGTGAAGAAGTAGTTTACTTATTATTTCAGTTGCAAATTCGTCAAAATGACATGCCTTTAAATATTTAGAACAAAAAGGTTTAGTAAATCGGAATCATTTGCTTTTTATCGGAGATAACAATAACGATGCATTAATAGCTACTGGGGCTAAATATGGAGTTATGATGGATAATGCTAAACCAGAATTAAAAAATCTAGTGAACTACTTTGCAGGCAATAACAATACTTCTGGAGTAGCTACTTTTATTAACACCATGATCGATTTTGACAAATAGGATGGGTGATTTTAGCCAAGCAATTATTTTTGAAAATTTTTATTCATGTTATTTTCAAAAGTTTTTACTCTTAGTTTTTATTTGAAATGCGAGAGATAAGTATGCAATAAATAAAATCTCGTTGTATTATTTATCTGTATATTAAAAGTTCATTTAAATAGATATTTTTTACGGGTTATTCAAATGTTGATTAAAGAATAAAATTTATACAAGCACCTACTTCTCATACAATAATTTCATAAGGATCTTACATGAACTGAAAAACCAGATTTTCTGAGTTGAATAATCATTTAGATGAATTACAAACAAAAAACAAAAAGCACGTTAATGATATCGATCGAGAAAAAATAAATTTTGATCAAAATATCTCTTACGCTTCACAAAAAATTTGAACTTCTCATGATAAAAAAGAACAGTTGCTTTTACAAGAAGATCTTTTTAAAAAATATGAAGTACAAGTACAAGAAAAATTAGATAATTTTTTAAATGGTTCAAAAGATCTTTTTATTATATCTTCGATTAAAGATATAGGGCTAAGACAACGAAACGAAATTTTTCATGAACCAGGTAGTTCTTTTCATGAAAAAAATAAAATAGTTAAAGAAAAATTAAACAATCTAATTGAAAGTTTAAATTGCGAGATATCTGTAACAAATGGAGTTGTTAATATCAGTTGAAAACCCGTATCTGCAGCAGTCGAACAAACCGTAATAAATTTATATTCAGTTAATTTAAAAAGTATCCACCCCGCAGCATATAAATCGGGATTGGTATCTTATGAAGATAGCAATAAAATCGAATTTCATGTTGGTGCAGATTTTACAGATTCAATACTAATTCCAAAGATAGATTTAATAAGCAAAAAAATTTTAAATAGCAACGAACAAAATTGTATGTTTTTAAACTTAGAGTCTAATAGGTATGCTTTTAAAATTATGCAGATTCGAAACGATAAAAGCATTGTTGTTGAATCGCGGCTACATTTTTTTACGGTATCTAACAATGCTCTTTTAGTTAATCTCAACGAGAACAAAACATTGTTAGTTAATGATGTCTCCGAAAGTATAAAAAAAGAAGTGTTAGCAACAACTGCTCCATTAGCCGGAACAATGATTTGACTAAATACGCAATTTTCGAAATCATTTTCGAAAACTCTAAGGCCTTTTACTGGTCAAAATATGACTGATTTAAAGCAACGCCTTGATCAAGCTGACTATGTTAACAAAGTTCGAGAACTGCAATTAAACAATTGAAATTTGCAAGAGCCTAAATCAATAAGCAAAGGTGTGGAAACACCGAACAATTCTTTTAATTTTTTTACCAAGGATATTTATGACGAGCATCAAACAGCAAAATTTGAATATAAAATTTTAGATGTTCTAGATCCACTTAAAGCAGTTGAACAGAATGAATCTTTTGGGTGACAATACTACGATTTAAAGGTTTTGTCCAAAGAAAAATATGATCCAGATTTAAATAAATTTATTCCAGTATGGAGAGTTATTTTCTGTCGTGATACCAATGCAACAAATCATTCTCAATTGATTAGTTTTGAACAAAAATACGAACAACTTTGTACACAATATAATCAAGTTATTGGTGAACTTGAAAAATTAAATAGTTTGTCTCACAGCCACAATCATAATCTTGAAAATAAACTAAATTATTTCAAGACTAATTTAATTAGTGATTTTAAAAAACTCATTCGTGCAGAAAAAGAAAGCTATGATAAAAAATGTAGATTAATTCTTAAACAAATCGCTGATGAATTAACATTGCAATTAGTATCAAATCCTGATAAGTATTTTTTGGTTCGTAAAGAACTTAATAAAACTTTAGATAATATTGCTGATGCAGTTAATGAAATCGATAAAAATTTTTCTAACCAAGTATCTGCTATTAAAGCACATTGTTTTCCTGTTTTAATTGACAAAGCTAAAGAATTTAATATGTTATTAGCTTTGGTAATTCCTGGACTGTTTTATCGATTTCACATTCATTTAGTTAATAAAAAGAAATTCCAAAACCTCAAAATAAAAACTAATGAGCTCGAAGAATTAGCTGCTAAAGTTAACGAATTAATTAAAAAGAAAAATTTGTTCATCGAAGAAAAACGACGTGCTAAAAATGATGCCTTGCAAAATTATATAAATGAACAAATTAAATTTAAATCATCACTTTCCCAAAAGTGACAAAATCAATATGAAAAAATCCTTGATGAATTTATTAAAGAAAACGAAAACTGAATAAGTTCCAAACAAAACGAACTTCACAATCTTTCTACTGACTATCAAACTCTTTTTGAAAAACATAAAAATTTGTGAATTGAATTGTGCGCGTTAGATAAACAAATGAATGAAATTAGTAATAAATCTTACTGTGCGATGTTCGATATTAATTAAAGAGGATTTAAGGAATAGTGTTTATTAGGTTTACAACAGTTATAAAGTTGGTTTAAAACCTTATTTAATAACATAACTATCTATTCGTTCTTCTGGTTTTTAGAGATTATAATTATTAATTTCATAGCATCTAATATATAATTGTTAGAATTCTTTAATCATTTCTTTTGGTTAATAAATAATTTTTTTTGCAATTGAATTCTTTTGAAATATTTTAAATAAGGTTAGTTAAATTATGCCTAAACATATCAACAAAAAATCCAATAAAAAAATAAGTTTTATGTTTTTAGGTTTTACTTTTTTGTCGTCTGCAAGTTTAATTGTTTCTTCATGTGCGTCAGCAACCGATAATTTATCCAAAGAAAAACAAAATCCCGATAAAACAACAGATTCAAATCCTAGTAAAACTCGAACTCTTCCACCACCAGATAGTTTTGAAAGTCAAAACACTTTGAAAACCGTTCAACAAGTGATTCAAGATTATTACTCTAGTGTATTAAATGACCGCAGTTATCAGATAGCTAGTCATGAAAAACCAAAACTTGTAAGTGATGTTACCATCAATTCATCAACGACGTTAAAAAACATCAATAAAATGCTATCTGTTGCGAACCAACTAAATGATCTGCCAAGAAAACTTCTCAATAATAATTATTTTCTTGAATTCGTTAAAAGCGATGAGGATGTGGCTAATGGAAGTTTTAATCTAAAAGTGATTTTAATCCAAAGAATAGATCTTAATAGAGCATTTTATGATGTTAATGGTAATTTAGTTAATGATATGAACAAAGCCGGAAAGATCATTAAAATTGTAGGTTATGCAAATCAAAATTCGCGTGATATTACAAGTGTTAGCGATGATTTTGAATTTGCTACAAATGAAGTTCCAGTTAATTCACCATATGAGTTTATTCATAAATTAAGTTTCAGTTTACAATTCAATAATTCTGGCGGTTATAACGCATCTACTGAAGCAAAAGGAGAGAAAAGAAATGATGATCCTTATGGTCTTGTTGGAACCGGATGATTGTTTGATTATGAGCCTTTAAAAAACAATTCATTAGGAAAAGTTTGAACTGGTTATTTTGCTACGAACTTACATGTGGCTGAAGGCTTGTTAAATCCGAACGATAACGCCTTGTATCAACCACCTCAAAATCCAAATCAAGCAACAAAAACAGATACCACTCAATCTTTTTTGTTGCGTCGTTATGATTCGTCTGATAACAGCCTATTATCATCAGTTAGTAATCGTTCAGATTTAACATCTGTAAGGTTACAAAATATTCCTAAAACAATGTTTGCAGCAACAAATTTTACCCAATCAAAAATTAATGGTCAAGACCCGTATATTGATTTTGCTGTTTTACAAATTAAATTCCAAATTACAACGAATGCTTTAACAACTAGTCAAATTGCTGAGAATGCAGCATACAGTGGATGAATTTTGCCAGCGACCAGAATTCTAGATGATTTAAAAGCAAAAAATGAAAGTTTATTCGACCTGACAAATTACACAGAATCAAATACTTTAAATCAGCAAACTGCCTATCTTGGAGGGTATCCATCAATTTATCCAGGCACAAGAGTTTGAAATTCATCTAATCGCGTACGAAGATTATTACGTAGCGATTCTTCATTATGGACGATTAATTCTAATTCTAATGAAACTGATTCTCGTGGGTTAAGTGGACAAAGATTTGATTTAGAAAATAATGAATTTTTAAACCGTGGACGTAATAGTGGAGTGGTGAACGGAATGACCAATAATTTAATTTCTCAAAGTCGTCATCAAGTTTATCACGGAAATGACTACAAAGGCTATGGGGTAGGTTATGCTATTGAAAATAGTAACTTAGGTAAAGGTTCGTCAGGAAGCGCCTTACTTAACCAGGATAATAAAATTATGGGAATTTATTGGGGAACAATTTCAAGAACTATTAATGGGATCAAAAATGAAGTTCCAATTGGATTAGCTGATGCTATTAGCTTGAATATAAATCCAAATAGTGCGAATGGCTCCCGATTGATTAACCAGGGGATGCAATCTTATAACTTAATCACTGGAGCACCAAATATGACAAAATCGTATCGTCAAGCATTATCAGAGCAAGGAATTAAAACGCTTTTATTTTCTTAGACTCTAATTTATCCTCTTTTTGTATTTTTTTTAATAAACGATTACCACAACGGTGGTAGAACTACCAAGTATGACAATAAGGAAAACTATTAAAAGAATTAGTGTGACTAAAGCCAAGGCTCCACTGAGGATAAATCACGAAACATACCCAACAACAGCAAGCATAAAGATTAAAACAATAAACAAAAAATTCATTGCTCAGAAAGGTTCTCATCTGTATCTTTTAATAGCTAGAATTCATAGCGTAAAAAATATAACCGCTGCACCAGATGCACCAACCGCGACATATGCATCTTCTTTTGAAGGGTATATTCCTGCGTACAAAAATACTAAACTAATTATGACAAAAGTTATAAGACCTAAAAAAATGCCGTTATAAAACCCTTTTGATTTATATTGGGAAAACATTGCATAACCAATATAAACTAATCCACCGACGCCAAAAAATGCTGATAAATCATTTAAATGAGAAAAAACCGAGACATTGATTGGACCCAATGTACTATTACTATAAATTTCTAAACTTTCTTGAGCGGTTAAAGCACCAAAGGCAAAGCAATAAGCAATGGGAAAAGTGAACATTACAATTCAAATAATTGATAAAAAAGTTTTTATAGATTTATTAGTCCCGCTCAGAAAAGTGGATAGTTTATTTGAGGAAATATTTCTCATAAATTTTAATATCATTAATTTAAAGCGCGAAGGATATTTTTGTTGTTTTGCTAAACGTTGAGTTCTTGTGTTTTTTGGTGATTTAAGAACTGCTAAACCCATCATAAGTAAATAAATAGGAAGTCAAGCAAATGATCAATACACGATAACTGAACTAATTGTTTTTAGATTGTTACCCTCGTCAGGAAGAGAATTAAATGCGTCGAAAGAAAGTGCGTAGATAATTTGACTAAAGACAAATATTAAAAATAGAACGAAACCTGCGATTAATGAATTCCAATCAATTGATGATACAAAATCACTGAATTTATTATTCGTTTTTTTATTATTATAGGCATTAGTATATTTTTCTAAAAGATGGGATAAGTCTTGGGTATATTGAGGAGAATTTCCTTCTGAACTTGGTTGATGATTCATAATCTATTTTTCCTTGAAACATTTTTGATGGATATTTAAAGATCAGATGCTTTTTTTATATTAATGTTAAATAAGTAATAAAATACTTTGCTCAAATACCCTTTCATGTAATACTTTTACGTTAAACAACGGAGTAAATTGAATGCAAAGTACAATCATTAAAGGTTTTTTTAAATTATTAAACCCCAAAGTCTTCTTTTATTTTTTCAGCCGCTAGTTGTTTTTCTGCTTCTTCTTTGATTCTAATTCTTTCTTTTAGGATATTTTCAAGCACTGTATATGAGGCATTGATAATTTCAAATAAAGGTTCTAAAGTTAACATGGCTGGAGTATCTTTTAAACTAAATTTATCAATTTTGTAAGCATAAGCTTTTTTATAAGAAACGTTTTTAGTAGTTTTGTAATAACCCTTTTGAAGTATCCCTTTATGATGAAGCGTGTTTAAATCTGTCGTTGTTTGTTTATCATCCACAAGTTCTGATTCCCGTTCAACAAAATAGATTTCAGTTGCTTTAGAAGGAGTGTTGTCATCTAAAAGGCGATTACTGATAACTTTCATTAAATACAAAACCTTTGAATTTAATAAAAATAATTTTCAGTATTTTTCAACATGTTCTGGTGAATGTGCAAAAAGGTATGGGAGACACAAAAAAGTTTCATAAAACATATAAAAACCTAAAACCATTTTTCGGATTCAGTCTGGCCGATTATAAATATCGCTTAAAACAGCTCCCGGTCCAAAATCAAAGTATTCTTTTTTCCCTGGGTAAAATCTGCGAATAGAATATCCTAAATTTTCTCTAGTTTCGATTTCTGTATCTGCATTGTAGAAGTAATCATTTTCTCCAGTTTGATAATTAAAAATATAAATTTTGTCTTTAATCAATTCAAAAGGGACAGAAGCGTTTTGATAAACATTTTCTAAAGGATTAAAGGTAACTCCAACCCCTGTATTAAGATCTGTGGTTCTGCTTGTTACGAAGTTATTAATAAAGTATTCAGGTGAAAAATTAATGGAGGGAACAGTTTTACCAACAGTGGTTGAGAAAAGATTACTAAAACTAAATCCACCAGATGCAGTTGAAGCAGAAAGGGTCCGTGTTGGTACAATACAATAAACACCAAAGAATAAACGTTTAATCATCACGTATTCTTTTTCCGTTAATAAATATGACATATTTCCATACTTACTATAGTAAGGGGCTATTAAACTTGAATATTCGTCAATTTGACCCGCTAAATAAGTAACTAAAAAATTAACGTTAGCGCGATAGGCTTGGAACAAATTTTCATCAAAAGGACTAGTTTGCACGTGTTGCATTGATTGAATTGCTTTGCTGGCTAAATCAGTTATATCTTCAAAATTGCTAAATAATGGGCCGTTTGCTGGGTTAATGTTTTGGTTGTTCATAAGATTTGGTTGACTTTCTGTATGTGGTTTAATTACTGGAGGTTGCAATGGTTTTTGAATGACATCAGGATTATTATTTAAATTTTTTTGAATTACTGGAACCGCTGGGGTTGTTTGTGGTGGATTTGCGATTTTTGTCGGTTGTGAAGTCAAATTGCTAGATAATTCTTCGGAAGGAATTTTGCTAAGCGAAGGGGATGCAGGACTAATTGTGGGATTAACAGTAGGTGCCGGAATTGCAGGAATCTTTGTTAAATCCGTAGGGATTTTAAAGCGATTAGTTGTTGGAGCTGTACTTTTATTTGAATTAATTTTTGAAGAATTTTCATTTATATCTTTGTTTTTTGATAAAGCTACAAGCAAAGATGGAGACAATATTAAGCATTTAGCAAAAAACGATCCTAATAAAATACCGGGTAACAAATACCACTTCATTATTTTCAAAATTATACTATCTTGATTATTAAACAGTTTGAATGCTGAAACTATTTTAGGTCATTTTTCAGCAAATTTATAATTTGACGTAAATGCATCATAGTTTTCTGAGCAAAACTTAGAAATTTTACGATTGGTAATTGCTGTTACAAAAATAAAAACGATTGCAAAAATAAGATACACAATGAAACTATTAAGATACACACTGAAACTATACATTTGGATGGAAGTATTATTAGCAGAATCCTGATTATTAGTAAAATAATTACTAATTAATACAGCAAAGGTGATTAAAAAAACTAGAAAAAGTAAAAATGAAATAATATTAATTATTGCCGTTTGTTTAATGCTCCACGACCTTTTCTTAAACATAAAAAAACAAATTTCTCCTATTATATCTAACTTTAAAACTATACGTTTCCAATTATGTTTTTTTTTTTTTTTTGTCAAGGTTTTTCGAAAAAAAATTAATACTACTTGTTTACAAGAATATTTTTATTTTTTGATTACTTTTTATAAGGCTTGGAAATTTATAAACCGTTTTATGAAAGTTATCCCATATTTATCCTAATGCCATTAATCAATTATTTTTGTAAAAAAATCACTTTTGTGTTATACTTTTAGTCGCTTTGTTATTTCCGGTTGGATACACCGGGAATCGTTGCTTAAAAATGGAGGCCTCATGGCAACAATTTCACAACTAATTAGAAAGCCGAGAAAAAGCAAGATTAAAAAATCTAAATCTCCGGCTTTGCTAGTAAACCTGAATACTTTAGAAAAGAAAGTAACAACCGTTTCTTCACCATTAAAACGTGGTGTTTGCACTCGGGTTGGAACAATGACACCCAAAAAACCAAACTCTGCATTGCGGAAATATGCAAAGGTTAAATTAACTAATGGGCTTGAAGTTTTAGCGTATATTCCTGGCGAAGGTCATAATTTACAAGAACACAGTGTCGTATTATTACGTGGTGGTCGGGTTAAAGACCTTCCAGGGGTACGTTACCACATTGTTCGCGGAACCTTAGATACCCAAGGTGTTGACAAAAGAAGACAACAACGTTCAGCTTATGGTGCAAAACGACCAAAAGCTGGTGCAGCGGGAGCAGCCGCAGATGCAGCTAAAGGAAAGAAGAAATAGATTATGCGTAAGAATCAAGCCGAAAAACGAAAAGTATTACCTGACCCATTATTCAATTCTCCTTTAGTAACACGGGCAATCAATGCCATTATGTACTCTGGAAAACGTGGTTTAGCTCAAAAAATCTTATATGGTGCTTTTGATTTGATCAAACAAAAGACTCAAAAAGATCCTTTAGAAGTTTTTACTAAAGCATTAGATAATGTTATGCCTAAACTAGAACTTAAAGTTCGACGTGTAGCAGGCGCTAACTACCAAGTACCAACTGATGTTTCACCAGAACGTAAAATTACTTTAGGATTACGTTGAATTGTTTTATATGCTCGATTACGACATGAAAAAACAATGTTAGAAAAAATTGCCAATGAATTAATCGACGCATCAAATAATACAGGTGCAGCTGTTAAAAAACGCGACGACACTCACAAGATGGCTGAAGCAAACAAAGCGTTTGCTCACATGCGTTTTTAGTAGACAACCAACATACCAATTCAGATTGAAGGATTAGATAGGAAATTAATTAATATATGGCTCGAACGATTCCTCTAGAACGTTACCGGAACTTCGGAATTAT
This sequence comes from Mycoplasma testudinis ATCC 43263, assembly GCF_000687795.1. Taxonomy (GTDB): domain Bacteria; phylum Bacillota_I; class Bacilli_A; order Mycoplasmatales; family Mycoplasmoidaceae; genus Mycoplasmoides; species Mycoplasmoides testudinis. The sequence goes on along the minus strand of NZ_JHXT01000008.1, from coordinate 24,033 downwards.
GGCACACATTGATGCCGGAAAAACAACGACTTCAGAACGGATTTTATTCCACTCTGGAAAAACACATAAACTGGGAGAAGTTCATGAAGGTCAAGCTACCATGGACTGAATGGAACAAGAAAAAGAACGTGGTATTACCATTACTTCTGCAGCGACATCTGTTACTTGAAAAAATTGTCATTTGAACTTAATTGACACCCCTGGACACGTTGACTTCACTGTCGAAGTTGAACGTTCTTTACGGGTTTTAGACGGTGCTGTAGCTGTTTTGGATGCCCAAATGGGTGTTGAACCACAAACTGAAACAGTTTGAAGACAAGCTAGCCGTTATCACGTACCACGTATTGTTTTTGTAAACAAAATGGACAAAACTGGTGCAAATTTTGAACGGGCAGTTGCTTCGATTCATTCACGTTTGGGCGTTAAAGCCGTTCCAATCCAATTACCAATTGGAGCTGAAAACGACTTTGTCGGAATTATTGATTTAGTAGAAATGCGGGCTTTATTTTTTGATGGCAAAGAACACGAAGATTATGAAATCAAAGAAATTCCAGCAGACTTATTAGATCATGCAAAACAAATGCGTTCTCACATGATTGAAGAAGTTGTTAACTTTGATGATGCTAGTATGGAAAAATACTTAGAAGGAAAAGAATTAACAGTTGATGAAATTAAGCGTTGTATCCGTAAAGGAGTAATCACTGCAACTTTATTCCCTGTATTATGTGGTACAGCATATCGTAATAAAGGTGTTAAGCCTTTGTTAGATGCTGTTGTTGATTACTTACCATCTCCAGTAGATGTTCCCCCAGCTAAAGGAACTGATTTAACAACAGGAGAAGAATCAATTGTTAAAAATGATGATAACGAACCATTTGTTGGATTAGCGTTTAAAGTTGCAACTGATCCTTTTGTTGGCCGTTTAACCTTTGTTCGAGTTTATTCTGGTGTATTAACTGCTGGTTCATATGTAACCAATGTTCGTAAAGATAAAAAAGAACGGGTTTCCCGACTTGTAAAAATGCACGCCCAACAACGCACTGAAATTGACGAAGTTCGGGCTGGTGATATTTGTGCTATAGTTGGTTTAAAAGACACAACAACTGGTGATACTCTTGCTAAAGAAGGTGTTGAAACCCAACTTGAAGCAATGGTCTTTGCCGAACCAGTTATTAGTCTTGCAGTTGAACCAAAGACCAAAGCAGACCAAGAAAAAATGGGGATTGCTTTAAGCAAACTTGCTGAAGAAGATCCAACGTTTAAAACATTTACTGATGAAGAAACAGGTCAAACTATTATTGCCGGAATGGGTGAATTACACTTGGATATTTTAGTTGACCGGATGCGTCGTGAATTCAAAGTTGAAGTTAACGTTGGTGCGCCTCAAGTTAGTTATCGTGAAACCTTCACAAAAGAAGCTGATGTTGAAGGAAAATACATTAAACAATCTGGTGGTCGTGGTCAATACGGTCACGTTGTAATTGTGTTTAGTCCTAACCATGATAAAGGTTTTGAATTTGAAGATAAGATTGTTGGTGGAAAAATTCCAAAAGAATACATTAAACCAGTAAAAGCCGGTTTAGAAGATGCTTTAAATACCGGACCATTGGCTGGGTATCCAATGATTGATATTAAAGCAACATTACACGATGGTTCGTACCACGAAGTTGACTCTAATGAAATGGCATTTAGAATTGCTGCTTCATTAGCCTTAAAAGAAGCTGGCAAAAAATGTAATCCAGTATTACTTGAACCAGTAATGAGCATTGAAGTAACTGTTCCAGAACAATACTTTGGTGATACGATGGGTGATATTAGTAGCCGCCGTGGTAGCATTGAAGGAACTGAACAACGTGATAACGTTCAAGTAATTAAAGCAAAAGTTCCGTTACGAGAAATGTTTGGTTATGCTACTGACTTACGTTCATTTACCCAAGGCCGGGGTAATTACATCATGCAATTTAGTCATTATGCTGAAGCGCCGAAATCAGTTACTGCAGAAGTAGTTGAAGCAAAAGTTAAAGCAAAACGTTAGTTTTATTTTTAGCTATTTACCAAAACGAAATAACTCCTTTATGGGAGTTATTTTTTTATGTAATCAGTTTTTATGGCATGGTCAAAATCGTTTATTTATCAAAATAATTATTTTATTAAAGATAAAACGTCACCTAATTTTGCATTGATTTGTAAGTCACAAATTATATTTTCAGGTTGATAATTTATGATAACTAATTTCGCTTTAGGGTTCATATAATTAATTAATCCAGCAGCTGGATAAACTAGTAATGAAGTACCCCCAACGATTATTAAGTCAGCTTCGTTGATTGCTTTAACAGCGTTTTCTAGAACATCTTGTTTTAAAGGTTCTCCAAATAAAATAACATCGGGTCTGATGTTTGATCCATCTTCTGGGCAAATCGGAATAATGGCATCACCTTTCATTTTAATAACATCTAAAAGATTGTATTGATGATGGTTTTTCCAGCAGTACATTCGGTAATTTGATCCGTGAAGTTCATAAACTGTTTTAGATCCCGCTAATTGATGGAGATTGTCAACGTTTTGTGTAACAACTTTGATGTCCTTAGTTTCTTGTCATTTTGCAATCGCTAAATGGGCTTGATTTGGCTTTGCATCTAAAAAAACCTTCTTTTCAAAAAAGAATTTGAAATATAATTCTGGATGATGAATGTAATTGTTGTGTGACAAAATTTCCTCAGGTCTTTTATTGTCATAAGTTTGTGAATACAGTCCATTTGGACCCCGAAAATCTGGGATTCCACTTTCTGTAGAAATCCCAGCACCACTAAAGAAAACGATTTTTTTAGCATCGTTAAAGAACAGTTGTAATAAAGCAATTTTTTCGTTTAAATTGTGATTTAATTGATTTTTCATAAATAGTTACGCTTAATATTTTTTGAATTGATAATCGTTATTATTTTAGTGCAAAATATTATTCTTTGTAAAACGATAAATATACCGTTTTTTTAACCATAAAATGTAGTAGTTTTTTTATTAGGTTTTTGAAAAATAAAACGCCTCTTGCAAATTCATTTATAAAAAATGAATAAAAGGTATAAAATAATTATTGATTTTTAGATTAGTTATTAAAACTAATGAATGTTTTTTTTACCTATAAATTAATTAAATCGAAATACATTTATTGTTAAACTAATAAAAATAATTGTTGCTTTTGATAAAGTGGCACAGTTGCACATACCATAATTTAAGTTGTTTTTATTTCAAAAATACTGTTTTTATCGTTTTAATTTATTTTTTTATCTCTAGCGGGGTTTTATCTTATTTATGCGACTAGGATCTTCAAAATCCCCTGATCGGCAAGCAAGAGCAAAAAGACTCTTTGCTGAAATGCCAATTCGAAAATCTATTTGGTTAATTGCAATTCCTGGCTTATTAACTTATTTTTTTGTTGGTTTATATTCATTTTTAGATCAAGTATTAATCCAAATATTAGTTCCGCAATCTCGCTCGATTGCGGATGTTTACGCAGGTGTTTATGGTGGAACTAACGTTTTTGATGATCTAAATACTTTTTTTAGCAGCCACAACATTACAGCAATTCCTAATTTCTTAGCGGATGGATCATTAGCTGGATCGGGATCCAATTCTTCAGCAACAGTAGCTCAAGGATTTTCACCACAGGTTATTGCTTATTTTAGTAGTCATAATGTTGATATTACCACAAGCCCTATTATTCCGATATTTCCTGATTTATTTACTGGTCCAATTGGTTCAGGAATGGCGAACCGAAGCGAAATTACTCCAACAGGGGTTGCTTCAAATGCGGTTGATGTTGTAATGCGTTCTTTACAAAATGGATATAATACATCTCACGGATTTGATACAAATAACATTCAAAGTGTAGCGCTAACAGACGTTTCAATTATCGCCAGACAAGCCGTTAACTCTTTCTCTTCAGTAACTTTGATTGCTAATGCCATTTTATTCATCGTTCCTTTAGGTGCTAGTGTTTATTACACTAAAGCAATTAGTTATAGTTATGAAGACACCGGACGCAATATTTGGGGAACAGCTTTTTGAATGTCTGTTTTTTTATGTCTGATAGGTTCGTTAATAACATTATTAATGACTGGTTTTTCTTTCCAACGAGCAATGGTTGGGACGGTTAATTTAGATAATGTTTTTGGAAGTGGAACAACCGCTGGCGGAACTTCGGTTCTAAGCGAGCTAAGTCAGACGACACCAACTGTTAATAGTTCTGTATACGTTCAAGCCATTGGCAATTACCAAAATGATGTTGCTGATATTTCAGGGCGTTGAGGTCAAGAATTCAGTTATGTTTATTCTGGTGGTTTAGTAATTGCTGGTACTTATTCGGTTTTAAGTTATTTCATTCGAGCTGAAGGAAAAAACAATTTCGTTACTTATTGAGCTTTAATTTCTAATGTAATTAATGTTATTTTAGATTTTGTGTTCATTCGTTATGCAAATCTTGGATCTTTAGGAAGTGGATTAGCCACTTTATGTGGGTGAATTGTATTGTTGTTTGCTTATGTTTCTTATATCCTTTATGCGTACAGACGAAATAAAACATGATTATCAGTCTCTAGTATTTTTAAATTCCATTTTAATTCAAAAATTGTTTTTCCAAGTATTGCTTTAGGTGGGTCTTCATTTTTAAGAACAATCGGATTTGCCATAATAGTTATTGCTTATAACCAGATTTTGATCAATATTGCGGGTCAAGATTTCCAAGTTTATCATGCGTCTTCACTACCGATTATGACCTTGTTCTTTTATGCTTTATTTGGGGTTTCAGATGGCGCAAGGCCGGCAATGTCATATAACTATTCGCTGCGAAATATTGAGCGGTGTCGTCAAGTTTACTGATGAACGATGATTGTTTCGTTTTCTTATGCAATTTTGGCTTATGTTATTGTTGCTTCAGCGGCCGAACCATTTTTAACTATTTTCGGGTTCCAATATCCTCCTGCTGCAGGTAGCACCGTACAATTTAATAATGCTCAAAATATTTATAATGCTGCTGAATACTTAAGAATCTTAATGCTTCGAGCCTTATTCTTTGCGGTTGCTTTACCAGGAATGACATTATTTCAAGGAACAAGCAATATTCCCCGGTCGACAATTTCAACTTCGATGGAAGGTTTCTTTGTTGCTTATATCATCTTTGGCATTTTTTATGGAATTAGTATTGCAGTTGGAAGATCGTTACCACCAACTGATAATACTAGCAAATGAGTTTTTGTTTCTGGGTATGCGATGAGTGCTTTGATTTCGGGTTCTGCTATTTTTGGAATGTCGATTCGTTTCTTATACCACAATATGAAACCTGAAATTTTGGCGAAACCTAAAAAGAAAACAAAATTAGCAATGTTAGAAGTTAGATATTTCACAGAAGAAGCAATGCACCACAATTTACCAACCCCTGAAGCCATTCAGCAACATGGTTTAGAACAAGCTTTGCATCTTCATAAATCTGAAAATCAATTGCAAAATAATCCTTTTGTACCTTCGAAATAGAAAGATTATTTGTTTCACAAAAACTTATAACTAATTTAATTTTTTAATGTCAGCTAAAACAAAAATAGCTGACATTATTTTGTTTCGTTTTAATTTATAAATTGAACTAATATTTTTCTTAAAAAAAATTTGAAAAATCATTGCCTTAATATTTTTATTGATTTTCGTAATATTTTATTTTTTGCATATTATAATTTTGTTAATTATTTAAGTTTTAAGAAAAATAAATTTAAAAAATATAAGGAATAATTATGAAAAAAAAATCATTAGAAATTGCGAAAATTTTTGCTTATGAAGTATTCGATTCTCGCGGGTTTCCCACTGTTGCTTGTGTAGTTGAATTAGCAAGCGGTCATAAAGGTGAAGCGATGGTTCCATCTGGTGCTTCAACCGGAGAAAAAGAAGCTTTAGAACTTCGCGATGGTGATAAGTCAAAATACAATGGTAAAGGTGTTTCTAAAGCAGTTAGTAACGTTAACAAATTAATTGCTCCTAAACTAATTGGTAAAGATGCTAGCAAGCAAGAAGAAATTGATAACATCATGTTAAAAATTGATGGTACACCAAACAAAGGAAAACTCGGAGCAAACGCAACATTAGCAGTTTCAATTGCTGTTGCTAAAGCAGCTGCAAGTGCATTAGGTGTAGAATTATACCGTTATTTCGCTAAAGATCTTAAGAAGACTTCAACCGAAACTTATGTTTTACCAGTTCCAATGCTAAATGTTATTAACGGTGGAGCTCACGCAGACAACACTATTGATTTCCAAGAATTTATGTTTATGCCTTTAGGCGCTAAAACATTGACTGCTGCATTGCGAATGGCTAGTGAATGCTTCCACAGTTTACAAAGTATTCTAAAAGCAAATAAATTCAACACTAATAAAGGTGATGAAGGTGGCTTTGCGCCAAACTTAAAACATGCTGAAGAAGCTTTAGACTTCATGGTAGAAGCAGTTAAAAAGGCTGGATATGTACCCGGAAAAGATGTTGCATTCGCTTTGGATTGCGCTTCTAGTGAATTCTATGATGAAACTAAAAAAGTTTATATTTTAAAGAAAGCCTTGAAAGCTAAAATCTTGTCAGAAAAAGAAGCCACATTTACTTCACGACAAATGATTGATTATTTAAAGAAATTAGTGAAAACTTATCCGATTGTTTCAATCGAAGATGGCTTAAGTGAAACCGATTGAGAAGGAATGGCTTTGTTAACTAAAGAAATTGGTGGTGCTGTGCAAATCGTTGGTGATGATACATATTGTACTAATCCAAAGATTGTTGAAAAGGGAATTAAAGCGAAAACAACTAATGCTGTATTAGTTAAGTTAAACCAAATCGGAACAGTTACTGAAACTTTAAAAACAATTAGTTTAGCCCACAATACAAAATGAGCCGCTGTTGTTTCACACCGTTCAGGTGAAACAGAAGACACAACCATTGCTGATTTATCAGTAGGTTTGCAAACTGGTCAAATTAAAACCGGATCTATGTCTCGTTCAGAACGGATCGCTAAATACAACCGCTTGTTACGTATTGAACTAGAATTAGGTAAACGTGCTAAATACTTGGGATGAAAGACTTTCAAGAACATTAAACCAACTTTAGTTAAAAAATAAATATTTTATTTTTTTAAAAAAGGGCTGACAGTTTGTGGTTACAGACTGCCAGTCTTTTTTTATAATAAAGACAACTAAAAAACAGGTAATAATAATGGAATGAAAAAAATATATTCAAGAAGGTCTTGATGACCTCAAAATTAAAAAACTAACAAAAATTCAAGAACAGGTTATTCCAAATCTTTTAAAAAAGCAAAACATTATTGGAGTATCGCAAACTGGTACGGGTAAAACTTTAGCTTATTTATTGCCTATTTTGGAAAATTTAGATTTCAAAAATCCTTATCCTCAAGCCGTGATCATAAGTCCGACGCGGGAATTGGCAAGTCAAATTAAAAATGTTATTATCCGTTTTATGAAATACGAAAAACGTTTAGTTTGTCGCTTGCTTGTGGGTGGAAGCGATTACAATAAGCAATTGAAACAACTAACTTTTTCTCAAGGTCAAATTATTGTTGCAACTCCCCAACGAATAATTGATACTTTTAAAACAGGATTTAACTGAAATTTTGACACTTTAAAATATCTTGTTTATGATGAAGCTGATATGTTAATTGATACAGGTTTTTGAAATTCGTTAGAAAAAATCCAGCAACGTTTAACTAAATCAAACCCGGTTCAAGCTGCTTTTAGTGCAACATTGCATCAAGCAATTACAGATCAAATTCAAAAAGTAATTAAAAATGCCAAAATTATTGATGTCACAGATTCAATTTGAGTTCACACTAAAATTAAACATTATTTAATAACTAATAAAAGCATGGACAAGTTTAGTAGTCTTGGTGCTATAGTTAAACAAATAAATCCTTATTTGTGTTTAATTTTTGTTAACGATTCAAAGCACATTAAAGAAATTGAGGCATGATTTCATACCCAAAACATTACTCCACTTGTTTTGCATGGAAAACTGTCACCAACGGCTCGGAAGCAAGCTTTTAAAGCAGTTCATAATAGTCAACAAAAATACCTAATAACTACTGATTTAGGATCTCGGGGCCTTGATATTGAAGGTGTTAGTCATGTTATCTCGTGGAATTTGCCTAATGACGACATTTGATACGTCCACCGTTCTGGACGAACTAGTCGGGCTAACTATGAAGGTGAATCATATGTTTTGTATGATCCTAAAGATGATTTTCAACTCCAACGACTTGAACGAAAAGGGATTATTTGAATCCCTTTAAAAGTGAATCGAGATGAAACTTTTAGCAAGTTTCAAATCGTTTTCAAAAAGCCGAAAAAACCAACTTTAGACCCGAAAATGCAAAATCAAATTAACTTTTTACGAGCAACTAAAGATTCACGAGTCCAACCAAATCATCAAAAAAAACTAAAATTAAAAATTAAAAAAATTAAGCAAAAAGCAAAACATGCCGCAATTGAGCGCCAAATTAAACAAAATTTACTTAAAAAATACAAGAAAAACTCCTCCCGTTTGTCTTTTGAGAAAAAGCAAAACTCTCAAAATTAGCCTCCCCAAAGCCTTAATTGGTCATTTTTCAAGGTCTTATTACTTAATTTTCCACAAATTTTTATAGTTATCCACATAAATAAGCCCTTTTTTATATGACTTTACAGTTCTTAAATTTATAATTGTATTCATATATTGACTTCGAACACGCCAATTAGGACGGTGCTTTTGAAGTGGACCAAGAGGAATTAAAATGGCTCAAAAGAAAAACAAAACTTCTTCTAGTAGTGAATCTACTGCGAAGAAAGCAAAAAAAGTCTTTGGTAATGCAAAGAGAACTGCAGATAAAACTTCTCCTGCAGTAATTAACTTAGGCGGAACTAAAAAAGAAGTATCTGAAAAAGGACTAAAGGATTTATCGTATTCTGATTACTATAAGACCTATGTCGAATCTAAAAAGAGTGCTCCAAAAACGAAAAAATCATCACCTTTTGCCAAGAAGAGTGGCGGTTTTGGTGCACCTAAGCAAACTTCAGGCCGTCTTTTTGGACGTTCTGAACCTATTAGTTATACACACGAAGTAGCAACTAATCCGTATGGTAAACATTTTGTAACTCCAGGTGCAGCGACTGCTAAGATTTTGCCAGAAGCTCCCGTCAATTTACCAACTCAACAAGTTTTCTCTGGACCTAAAGTTCCTCCACATCAAGCAGTTGCTTTTGGACCCCAAGCTCGCCCATTTTCGCCAGCAAATGCTCCACAATTTGGTGCATATGGAAATCAACCTATTGCTCCGCAACAATATAACCAACGCCCCCAAAATGTGCCTAATGCTTATGTAAATCAGCCAGGTTACGTTCGTCCCAATACTTACGGAATGCCAGCACAGCCAATTAACCCTAACGTTTTTGCTAAAAATATCCAACCAGGATATTATGGACCTCAACAATTTCCACAATTTCAAAACCAACCTAATGGGTTTTATAATCCCTCACAAAATTTCCGTCCTTCAAATATCTATCGGCCTCAACAAAATCCTTTTGCTAACCAAGCAAATGGTTTTGTTCGGCCGCCTTTTGGTTATCCTAAACCATTTCTTCAAAATGCTTATCCAGTTAATTCAAATTTCCCTGAATTTAACTACAACAATCCAAATGCTTTAATTCCTACTTCTCCTGTTAATCCTTGAAATAATGCCGACCCTAGTACGCGACAATTACTCGACTTTGATCCATTAGATTACGCGTCTTATAAACCGGGTCTGTCTAAAGCTGAAAACGCAAATCAATTAGTTGTCCCTTCTCAAATCGGGTCTGACGATCAAATTTCTCGCTTAATTGACGTTTTTCAACGTCAAGCTGCTACTCAACAAATAATTCTTGAACGCCAACAATCTCAAGTTGAACGTCAGCAAGAAATGATTGAACGTTTACAAACAAAAATTATTGAACAAAATGAAGTAAATGATTTCAATCTTGAAGATAATGAAGGTCCTGAAGTTGAATCATCTGATTTCTTAGATACACTAGAACAACAACTTAACGAACCCGAACAACAAACTGTTAGTGAACAACCTAGAGTTCAAACTCCAGCAGCTGAAGTTTCAAAACCAGCTGAACCAGTATCTGTATCTAAACCAGGAATATCTCCAGATCAAGTTAAGCGCTTGATTGATTTAGCTTTAACTGAAAAAATTGCTGATTTAGAAAAAATCCAAAAAGCGAAACAAGCCGAACAAAATGTTGAAGAATTCGTAGCTCCTTCTCCAGTTCATCATGAACAAGAACAAAACAGCGAAGAAACTCCAACTGAACTTGTTGAATATACAGACTTTGCAGATCATGATGTTAATGAAGAATCAGATTTAGAAGAAGCCACAATTGTCGAAGAATCAGGTGATAATGTTTTTGGTGAAGAAGAAAAGCTTTCAACAGAAAAAATTGTTGCTGATGATAAAGCATATACCGATTTAATTACTGATGAATTAAGTGATTCACTAGCAGCGTTTGAAGCGGCTCAAAGTGCTGAAGTTCCTTTGAATACAGAAAATTTGGAAGAAGTTGATGAAGACGAAGAAGATGAAGATGAAGAATACACCGAATTCTTAACCGATGAATTTAAAACTGAAGATATTGGTAAACCATTAGATGATATCTTAGAACTTGATGCACAAGATGTGACTAAAAAAGAAATTCCAGAAAGTGCTATCACTCCAGTTGGTGCTCAATCACAAAAACTAAGTCCGAATAAGCGCTTTTGAGAAACTTTAGTTGGCGAAATTAAGTATGGTTTTTACAATAATAAATCTTGGAATTGAACAGGTTATTTTGATCGTTTAATGAACTGGATTCCGTATAAGGATGCTGAACTTGCTCCAAAAGTTCCAACAGCTCATGCAATTTTAATTCAAACTAAGGCTGATAAAGCAACCTTCTGAAAAAAATTAGTTGATAATCTTGACTATGGTCATCGTGAAAGCGGAATTTGAGTTTGGGACGGAGTCTTTGATCAAAATTTAAACTGAATCCCTGACCCAACTTTAGACAAGGTTATTCACGTTGTGGAAACTAAAAAACCTGAAGAACCAGTTAATCTACAAACAGAAAATGAACAAGAAAAAGTTGATGAAAATGAAGCAGTTCAAAACCATCAAGAACCTGACAACACCAACGATCTATATAGTGAATTTATCGGTGATGAATACTATGGATATTACGATGACGACCACACATGAGTTTGGACCGGAACATTTGCTTTAGATGGAACTTTTATTCCAGACCACAAGCCAACAACAAATTTAGATCAAGCTGCAATTAATTTAAATCATGAAACTTCTAGTGAAACCCACGAAAATGACTTGTTTCATGTTATTCAACCAGAATCTAAATCTAAACGTGCTGAAGAATCTGTTAAAGCAACTAATGAACATGAAGATATTTTCAAATATGATGTAATTGTTGAAAATAGCAATGTTGGTTTTGAAACTAAAGCCATTAGTGATGTAAAAACAACTGAAGTTCAACCTAAAATGGATGAAGATTATACTTTGTTACCAGTTGAAACTACTGATATTGGTTTTGAACCATCAACAACCGAACCAATTCCTTCTGTTGGTATTAGTGCTGAACCAATGTTAGATGAAGATACTGACGAATCTGATCAAAAACCAGAAATTGAAGTAAATTACGAACATCACGTTGATACTCAGCCTTTAGATGCTAGTTTCGATTCACAAGAAGTTCAAATCGTAGAAGAAAAAAATGATGTTGTTAATGACGAATTGACAGCTTCACCATCAAATCTTCCTTTCTGATCTCGTTTCGAAGGTAACCAAGCTTATGGTCATTATGATGAAAATCATAATTGGATTTGGGATGGTTATTTTGATGAAAATGAAAAGTGACATGACGATGGTGAAACTAAAGACCATACAATTGAAGTTTTATCAGAAGAAAAAATTTCAAGTCAAAAACAAGAAGAAACATCTTCATACCGCCGCATCAACTTTGATATTGTTGAACAAACAGCAAAACCGATTTTTGATATGGATGCGTTCACTCCAGCTAAACCAGTTTTAAAACTTAAAAAAGCCAAACCAACTAACGATAAGCATGCACTCTCAGTTGAACCACAAGTTGTTGATTTACCTCCATTACCTGTTTTGGATGAAAAAGTTGAACAAGAAACTATATTAGAACAAGATAGTGGCCAAAGTGAATTTAGCAATGTAGCAGATCAAAAAGATGCTGAACAAACTGAATTGTTTGCGGTTGTTGAAGAAAGTCAACCAGTCGAATTTAAAACTAAAGCAATCGAAGCAGAAATAGTTGAACAAAAAGATGACTCTCTTCTTGAACAAGACCAAGATTCAGTTTGAAAATTGAATGAAGGTAACCCAAAATACGGATACTACGACGACAACCATGTTTGAATCTGACACGGTTATTTCGATGAAGAAAATCAATGACATGAAAAAGATGAATCATTAGAACATGTTCCTTCATTTATTCCCCACCACGATGAAAACTTCCAAGTTGAACATAGTGAACAAGCCGCTGAACCAGAAATTATTGATGATTCAATCGTTTCTGAAAAACATTATGAAAGTGTTTTTGAAACACCTAGTGATGAACAAAATCTTGTTGCTCAAGAACAACTTGAATCAGACAATATTGAACCCGAAATTAAAGCTGATGAAGTTGTTGAACTTGAACAAGAAGACTATGCTGACTCTGTTCATTTAGCAGATGATGAAGACCTCGCTTATGTTCCAGTAGTTTCTCAACAAGAAGTTGAACAATATTACGTTGATGTCCAAGTTCAAGAAGAACAATCAGTTTCAGTATCAAGTGAAAGCTTACCAATTAATCAACTTGAACCTTATACCCCTGTTGTTAGTGTTGAAAAAGATGAACAATTAATTAAAGATACAGATAAATTTATTGCAAATCATCCGCAACTTGATCAACCAGACGCATACAATCCAATTGTTTACGTGAAAAACGATGAACAATTGATGAAGGCTGCTCAAGAATTTATTGCTAAGCACCAAGATCAAATGCATCATGAACCACAAGTTACATTAGATGCAACTTCGTCAACTAGTAATGTTATTGAACCAATTTTCTTACCAGATAAAGTTATCGAATTAGAAGATGAACAAACTGAAATGATGCCAGCTGGTGAACATCAACAACCAGTTGAACAAGCAGTTGAATCTGAAAATGTGTCTTTTGAAGTAAGTGAACAACAAGTTGATAACGTTGTTGTAGATGTCATTGATGAACACGAAACACCGCTTCAAGAAGCTACACAGCAACAAGTTGATGAAGATGCTCCATTCTGACAAAAATATGTCGGAGATCCAAAATACGGGCATGTGAACAGTGATAACGAATGAATTTGACATGGCGCGTTTGATGAAAACGAAAATTTTGTTCCGTTTGAAAAAGAAGCTGAAGAAGTTGCCGAAGAAAAACAAGAAGTTGCTTTCTGAGAACCGTTTATTGGCAATCGTGAATATGGTGAATTTGATGCGAACGGTGAATGACAATGAAATGGTTATTTCGAAGACGATGAACAACATACTTGAGTTCCGAATCAACCTTCTCAAAAAGCAGACGAACAAGTTATTGAGACTCACGAATCAGTTAATAAAGAAGTAACTCCATCGTTGACTGAATCTGAACAGCAACCAGAAGTTGAAACTCAACCAGAAGAAGCAGTTACTGAACAGCAATCTCAAGCCCAAGCGACTGATTTAGCACAACCTGTTGAAGAAGTTTTAATCCCGCTTCATGAACCAGTTCAATCTCACGATGAACAAGAACCTGTTCAAGAAGTTTTAGTTCCAATTGAACAATCAGTTGCAGTTTCTGAACAAGAACCAATTGATGAAGTTTTAGTTCCGATCCAACACCCTGAATCAGAACCAATTGATGTAGTTCATGAACAAGCATCTGAAATTGAATCGATTAGTCAAGAAAACGCTGACGAAATTCAAGAAAATGTTGAATCAACTGATGTTCCAGCAGATGAACCTTTCTGAACATCATTTATAGGTAATCCAGGGTACGGTCATTATGATGACAATAATGATTGACAATGAGACGGGTATTTTGAAGATAATGAAGAACATACATTTGTCCCAGATAATCAACAAACAATCAGTTCTGCACCTGTTGATGTAGTTGAACAGCAATTAGATTCAGACGTTACAGTTCAAGAACAACTTAGTGAACCAGTTGACGAAGAATTTATCCCATTCCACGAAAATAATGTTGATCACTCAACAGTTGAACAGCAAGTTCAATCTGAAGTTGAAGCTCAACCTGAACCAGAAGTTGAAACGCAACCTGAAGAACCTGTAGTTGAAGTTCAACTTGAAGAACCTGTGGTTGAACAACAAACTGAACCAGAAATTGAACTCCAACCAGAAGAACCGGCAGTTGAAGCTCAACCTGAAGAATCTGCAGTTGAACAACAACCAGAAGAACCGGCAGTTGAAGCTCAACTTCAAGAACCTGCGGTTGAACAACAACCAGAAGTTGAAACCCAACCTGAACCAGAAGTTGAAGCTGAACTTCAAGAACCTGCGGTTGAACAACAACCAGAACCTGAACAAGTAGCTTTTTGGGAACAATATGTTGGTAATCCTGAATACGGTCATTTTGATGAATCAAACGATTGACAATGAGATGGTTATTTCCAAGATGACGAAAACCACACATGGGTTTCTGAAAAACAACAACAATCAGATGAATCTTTGCCTCAATCAGAAGTAATTGAACAAGAAGAATTTAAAGAACCTTCGATTGAAGAAAACACCCAAGCGATGTTTGATAACGTTCCAGAAGAACCGGTGTTTGATTCTGGTTTAGATGCATTTGAATCTAACCAAAATGCTGAAGAAACTTTTGGTGATTTGCAAGATAGTCATCAAGAAGAAATTGATCAGCCTCAAGAACCTGAAGAACCAGTGGTTGAAACCCAACCTGAAGAACCAGTGATAGAAGAACCAGCTATTGAAACTCAACCAGAACCAGAAGTTGAACAACAACCAATAGTTGAGGCTCAACCTGAACCAGAAGCTGAAACCCAATCTGAACCAGTGGTAGAAGAAAAACCCGAAGTTGAAGCTGAACCTGAACCAGAAGTTGAAACTCAACCTGAACCTGTGGTAGAAGAAGAACCAGTAGTTGAAGCTCAACCTGAACCAGAAGCCGAAGAGGTTGCATTCTGAGAACAATATGTTGGCAACAATGATTATGGTCATTACGACGATGCGGGTGATTGACAATGAGACGGTTACTTTGAAGAAGATGAAAACCACACATGAGTTCCTAATGAACAATCTGTTGAAACCCAACCAGAAGAACCGGTGGTAGAAGAAGAACCAGCAGTTGAAGTTCAACCAGAACCAGTAGTTGAAACTCAACCTGAAGAAGCTGTAGTTGAAACTCAACCAGAGCCAGAAGTTGAAACTCAATCTGAAGAACCGGTGGTAGAAGAAGAACCAGTAGTTGAAGCTCAACCTGAAGAACCTGCAGTTGAAACCCAACCTGAAGAACCAGTGATAGAAGAAGAACCAGCTGTTGAAACTCAACCAGAACCAGAAGTTGAACAACTACCAGAAGCCGAAATTCAACCTGAAGAACCTGTAGTTGAAACTCAACCTGAACCAGAAGTCGAAACCCAACCTGAAGAACCAGTAGTTGAACAACAACCTGAACCAGAAGTTCAAACTCAACCTGAAGAACCAGAAGTTGAAGCTCAACCCGAAGAACCAGTAGTTGAAGCTCAATCAGAACCTGCAGTTGAAACTCAACCTGAACCAGAAGTTGAAGCCCAACTTGAAGAACCTACAGATGATGAAGAACCAGCAGCTGAAGGTGAAGAAGAATTTGAACAACCTGAAGATGAAATTATTGAAGCTATTGAGGGTGAAAACTTTATTAGTGCTGATGAAAACGGTCAGATTGATTTCGATAAATATGTTGGTAACGAAAACTTTGGATATTACGACGAAAACAAAGAATGAAACTGATATGAAGGAGACTTTGATGAAGAAGGAAACTGATCAGTATACGAACGTGACGAAGAAGCCGCTAAAGATTATGACATCACTAACGATGTTCCAATCTTTAAGGGAATTGATACAGATAGCGTAAACGCAGATGATTGGTTATCTCAATTTGATGAAGATGCAGCAGCTGATATCTTTGCAGACAAATAAAGTTTTTATCCATTAGTTTGGGTATTATTATGAAAAAAAGCAATCCGCGAGGCTTGCTTTTTTAATTATAATGGCGCGCCCAATAAGACTCGAACTCATAACCTTCTGGTCCGAAGCCAGACGCTCTATCCATTGAGCTATGGGCGCACATCGTGTTATATTATAACTTTTTTCGTCCAACAATTAAATGATAAATTGTTTTTTATTTTTAATTTGTGAACAAATTTTGCTAATTTTTAATAATGAAAATATAATATACGTTAGTTAATTGCACACTTCCTTTATTGTTGTGCAGTTCAATCATTACATAATGATTTTAAACAAGAAAGTTTTATCAATTTATTATTTAAATTTTTGTTAAACATATGAAAATATTAATTACTGGAAAGAAAATCGAATTATCAACTGATCAGTTATTAAAATCTGCTCGTGATTATGGTCATGCATTTAGTGAGGATCGGGTTTATACTATCGTTAATGATTATTTGGAATTAAACTTACGAAAGTATTCACGTTTTTTATTTTTTATGGTGGCGTTTTTGTTCCGTTCATCTAATTACAAACATTCAACAGACATCGTTAACGGAAAACCTTTTTGGGTTTGATTTGTTGATATTTTTTGTTGGTTATGTCTATTTGCATTTATTGGTTGTTTAATTTCTGGAATTGCACAACCAATTGCTGCAGCTATCACTCAAGCCATTCGTTTTAATTTGAACAGTGTAACCGAAGAATTAAATAAAAGTTTTGGTAATCCAACAGCAATTGTTTTATTAGTTTTTGCATTTGTGACTTTTGGAATCGCAATGTTTTATTTGTATTTGATTCGTAAAGTTGTTGCAGTTAATAAAAAATATTCTTTAAAAGATTATGTGATTTACAAAACAAGTTTTATTTTGAATTGGGAAAAATTTATCAACGCTCAAAAAAATGTCAAAAAAAATACTTTAGAAAAAATTGAAAAATTAATTATTAAAGGCAAAATCAAAAAAGTTCCACCATTTTGTCTTGTCGAAAATATGGAAATTTTTAGTGACGATGCACGTTGGACCATTTTACAGATTTGTAATGTCTTAAATAAATTATTTCCTGAGTTTGCTCTTACTTTATTATTTAACAATATTCCCGAAGACCGTGCTAAACGATTAATTTCTGTAACTCAAATTGATTTTAAATACTTAAAAATTCATGATTTATCAGAACCAACTATTTCAGTTAAATAAATTTAAATTTGTTTAACAAAAGTGTTGTAAGAAGCCAAAGCAAATGGGTTATTTTGGTTTGTGTATTGGATAAATCCTAGTGAATAAGCTAATTTAATTGACGGAATATTATCGGGCCGAATCAAAAGAACAGCAATTTTTTTGCCCATCTTTTTATTAATTTGGCAAACGTAGTTTATGACTCTTGTTACAATTCCTTGTAAGCGATGTTTATAATCAATTCAATATCCCATTTCAAAGGCTTCTTCAAGTGCGGTAGGGCGAATTTGAAAGTCTCCAATGATTTTATTGTGCTCTAAAATTTCATATGTTCACTGTTTGCCTGCATCTCATTTGAGTAAGGCATTGGTAATTCCAAAAGTTGCATTGGTTTCATTATAATTTGGTAAATGACTTCATTCAAGATATTGCAAGTGTCTTAAGTTTGATTTCGTTAATTGATAAATTTCTAAACTGTCACGCAAATCAATTTTACGTAACGAAAAATTTTCATTAATTTGATAAAATTCTTGATATGTTGTGCTCATATTATTTTAATCGTTCATGAGGATAAAATTATAAATAAAATCTTTAGTATCAACCTATTTATGAACTTATAAGTACTTGATAAATGTTGCCATATTAGATGCTTCATTATAAGGATTAGATGGTGAATTAAATAAAGTAAATCCTAATGATTTGGCTAAATTTATAGCAGGAATATTTTGGGGATTAATTACAACTACAATTGATTTGACATTTAAAATTCTGCACTGTTGAAAAATAAAATTAATTATTGTTTTAGTAATACCTTGTAAACGATGTTTTAGATCTATTCAATATCCTAACTCGACACTGTCTAAAATTTTTGTGGTTCGTATTTCAAACCTACCAATGATTTTATCTAACCGCAGAATTTCATAATTTCAAGCCTTGTTTTCTTGTCATTGAATTAAATTAGTAGCAATATTTTGAAAGGCATTTGCTTCACTATAATTATTATTTTTAGCTCATTTTAAAAAAGGTAAAAATTTAAGATTACTTTTTGTTAGTTTATAAATTTCGTTGAAATCACGTCAGTCAATTTTTCGCAAACCATAAAAACTATTAATCTGATAATATTCACGAAACATTACTACTTCTCCAAGTTTATTGCTTTTTAATAATTATATCTGTTTTCTTTAGTAAACTACTGTTTTCAAAAACTTCAGTGCTGTATTTAAAATTTAACATTAAGAAAAATCTAAAATAAAGATCTTATATGATTGACGTTTACTTGATTAATTGATCGTTTTTGTTTTAGTAATAATGTTACAATTATTACACAAAATGCCATTCACTAAAAAGTTAAATGTTGATTTCAAAATAATCAACAATCGTCTTGAATTATCACCAGGATATTTAGCAAGTCAAAAATCCCGTTTTAAAAAAATTACGGGAACTCGTTTGTCTAGTATTTTAGGTTTCAATAAATATACAACCCCAGTCCAAACATGAGCTAATATGGTTGGTATTTTTAAAGATACGATGGACCCGATTTTATCTAAAGTTGGTAATGCTGTTGAACCAAAAATTCGTGAATATGTTTCACAAAAAACCAAAATTAACTTTCGAGTTTATGATCCGATGAAAGTTCATTGGGATGTTTTTGCAAAAGAAAGTGATATTTTTGGGGGAATTCCTGATGGTGAACCCATCACAAAAGACGGTACTTTAGATTATCCAAATCAACCAATGTTAGAAATTAAAACCACCTCTGTTGACAGTCTTGTATATAAACAAATCAATGGCGAAATGCGTATGATTTTAGATGAAAATGGAATGCCGTTAGTTAAAAAACCCGGAGGAAAAAAAGAAAGTTGATTTAATGATCAAAATAAAATTGTGATTCCGAATGAATACAAGTTGCAATTAGGTTTGTATTTATATTTAAGAAAAATTGAAAACGGTTTGTTTGCCATCTGTTTTTTAGAAACGCAAGATTATCAAAACCCAGAAAAATGTGATGTTCATAAACGTGAGGTTCACCTCGTGAGCTTACATATGAAACGAGATAATATTGTTAAATTTATTACTAAGGCTAAAGAGTGATATGAACAATATATCCGCCAAGGAGTTAGTCCACTTTTATCTAACGAAGATGAAGTTTGGTTACAACAGTATTTGAAAGTATAAATATGGAAGTTAAAACTAATTGTCCGATTATCGTTGTTAAATATGGCGAATTGTCTTTAAAAGGTAAAAATCAACCTACTTTTGTTAGTCAATTACAAAAAAATATTTTATATGTTTTAAAGCCATACACATTGCGCGTTAAAGCTTATTTCGATTATTTAGAAATTGAAGATTTTTCGTTAGAAAATTTGAATATTATTATAACTGAATTGCAGCAGATTCCCGGTATTAGTGTTATACATCTGGGTTATAAAATCGAACGAGATTTGGAACTTTTAAAAACTTGTGTCAACGGAATCATTAACGATGGATCAGTTTTTTCTATAGAGTGCAAAAGAAAAGATAAAAGTTATCAATACGATTCGCTTGAAATTAAGAAAACGGTTGCAAGTAGTGTTTTAAGAAACCACCAAAACATGAAAATTAACTTAAATCACCCCGAAGTAACAATTGCGATTGAAGTAACTAAACAAACGTTTTTGGTCTTCGCTCACAAATATCGCGGTTTAAATGGTTTACCAGTTGGAACAAGTGGAAAGGTTTTAGTGTTATTATCTGGTGGAATCGATAGCCCAGTAGCAGCCCACCAATTAATGAAACGGGGCTTACATATTGATTTTTTAACTTTCATAACTCCACCGCATACTTCCAAGCAAGCAGTAGAAAAAACAAAAGTCTTAACTAAAATTGTGACTCAAAACGGAACCCTTTGTTCTTCTTTATTATATGTTTGTAATTTTTCTTCTATTTTGCACGAATTAAATCATTGCAATCCCGAAAGTTATAAAATCACGATGATGCGCCGTTATTTTTTAAAAATCGCTGAAAATTTATGTCAGCAGTACGGTTATGATGCTGTGGCAACCGGAGACGCTTTAGGACAAGTCGCTTCTCAGACCATCACGAGTTTAAAAACAATTAGTCAGGTTACACCTAATTTATTAATATTAAGACCCTTGCTTGGATTCGATAAAAATGAGATAATTAATTATGCTCGAAGTATCGGAACGTACGAAACTTCAATTTTACCGTATTCTGATGCCTGTAGTTTGTTTGCGCCCAAAAATCCAGTTACTCATCCCAAAGTTGCAATCGCAACTAAAATCGAACAAGAGCTGAATTTAATTGATATACTAATTCCGACGGTGGTGCAAAAGCATACAACTATTTTTAAAGTAAAGGATTTAGACAGTGACCTTAACACCAGTTCAAAAACAAATTATTAACAAAGTTAAAGAATTTGAAAATATCACTTTATATGTTCACGAACGTCCAGATTTTGATGCTTTGGGTTCCGCTTTTGCTTTTAAGGCGTTTTTAAGCGAATATTTTCCCGATAAAAAAGCCTATGTTATGGGTACATATAAGTTGCATCCTAGTTTTGGAGCAGATGTTTTTCCGTTTGAAACCCACGAAGTTGATGAAGCTTTTTTGACATCTTCGTTAGGGATTATTTTTGATACGGCTAATGCCGCACGCGTCTTAACTGGAAGACATAAAAACGCCAAAGAATTAATTCGCATTGATCATCACCCTAAAACCGAAGAGATTGCAATGATTGAATGAGTTGATCCAACTTATTCTTCTGCTGCAGAAATGGTTGGATGATTTATTAAAGCTTTAGAATATAAATTAACAGCGGAAATGGCAAAATACATATATGCTGGCATTATTACCGATACTGGTCGTTATTTGTATTTAACATCAACACCCAGCACATACGAATTGACTTCAGATTTGTTAAAAACCGGATTTAATCGCTTATCAATTCATGACGCTGTTTATAACAAGCCAATACTTGAACATAAGTATTATTCTTACGTTGTTAATCACGCCAAAATTACGCCAGAAGGTTTAGCTTATGTTTCCTTAAAAAAAGGTTCACATAAACGTTTTGGGATTGAATCACCCATGACAATGGTTCACGCTTTAAATAATATTTCAGGAGTTCGTATCTGAACGGCTTTATATTATGATGAACCTTCAGGTAAATGGAAGGGTTCAATCCGCAGTCGGGATTTGCCAATTAACCAGTTCGCGGCAATGTTTAACGGCGGCGGTCATAAATTTGCATCTGGCTTCAGTTTAGACAATAAAAACGATTTTAAAAAACTTATAAACGTTTTAAACGATTACTTAAAAACTCTCAATAAAGATAAAGACCATGTTCAAATTTCATTTAATTAACGCTGCTTCTAATCCTATTTATAAGGATTTAAAAATATTTATTAAAAATGGCGAAAATAAAAACTTTAATGATTTATTTTGTGTAGCTGGTTGAAAAAATAATTTAACTGCTTTGCAATCTAATTGATTACCTCATTCGGTTTTTATCGGTTTGAAAGTTAATCCTAAGATTGTGACTCAAATTAAAATTTTAACAAAAAACCAAAAAATTCGTTGAATTCAATTAAGTGAATCTTTAACTAATCAAGCTAATGATATCGGCAATGGAAATGATATCTTTTTTTATTATCCTAAAAAGACTTTAGTGCAACCTAGTTTTATTTTTAACGAACACTATAATTACATTCTGTGTGATAACGTGCAAGACCCCAATAATTTTGGAACCATCATGCGCAATGCCGCAGCATTTAATATTGCTGGAGTATTTAGTTTAAACGGAACTAATTTATGGAATCCCCGATTAGTTCGCGCTAGTGCGGGAACAATTTTTACATTGCCTGTTAGTGTGATTGATGACTGAAATAATTTTGTAAAAGTGTATCAACAAAAGAAAATTAAATTAATTGTGACTACGAACGATGCAAATACTACACCATTAGTTTCGCTTGCTAACAAAAAAGGTTTAATGATTGCTTTTGGAAACGAAGGACACGGGTTAAGCGAACGAGTTTTAAAAGCCGCAGATGCTAAAACTTGAATTTCTATAAATCCAAAAGTTGAGTCTTTAAACGTGGCTGCTACTAGCGCGATTGTTTTATATCAACTGAATCAGAAAATAAACTAAAATGAGTAAAAAAATTGTTGTCAATGCTTGTGAAGGAATTCAGCGAATTGAAAATTATTTGTTAAAAAAATTTCCTGATTTTTCTAGACCATTTATTTTTAAGCTGATTCGTCTTAAAAAAGTAAAAATCAATGGTGTGAGAACGAAAATTGGTAACACCGTTCAAGCAAATGATCAGATTGAAATTTTTCACCATCTTAATTTTCCTTCTAAACAAGAGCGTGTTCTTCAAAAAGAACTTCCTTTTTTAAAAGCAAAAGGCGCTCTTAATATTGTTTACGAAGATGAAAACATAACAATTTTAGACAAACCCGTTAACTTACTTTGCCAGCCTAGTGAAGATGAAGCGATTCAAACTTTGCAAAACCTATTTTTAAAATACTTATATTCTAAAAACGAATTAGATTTATCAACGACGTTTGTACCAAGTATTTGTCATCGTTTAGACCAGAATACTACTGGATTAGTGATTGCTGCAAAAAATGGTCTAGCCTTACAAGAAATGCATGAATTACTAAAGCAACGAATAATTCAAAAAAAATATGAATGTTTAGTTTATGGGTTAGTTTCTCCAAATCAGGCGATTTTAAAAGCTTATTTATTAAAAAATAGTGATCAAAATTTAGTTAGGATATCAAAATCAACTTTTGTTGGTGCAAAAGAAATTATAACTGGATATAAAGTTATTAAGCTATATACTAAAGCGCAAATGAGCCTTTTAGATGTTGATTTAAAAACTGGACGAACCCATCAAATTCGGGCACATTTCAATTTTATTGGATATCCGTTAGTTGGCGAAACAAAATACACACAACCACAATATCGTGATTTAAATAAGCAATTTAAATATCAAGCATTACATGCATATAAAATAGAGTTTCCAGAAATTGATTCTGAAAAGTTTCCTAAATTGGCTTATTTATCAAATAAAACTTTTATATCTAATCAAACTCCTTGGTTTAAAAAACTTAAATTTTTGATTAATTAGTTTTTTTAAATTTGAAACGTTTTTAAAATTGATTAAATAAAAAAATTATTTTTAGAAAGTTTGAAGAAGACAACATTTCATCATCATCTTTGGAAGTAATGATTTAAGTGTGTTAATGTCTAGATTTCTTTGAAACCATTGACATCGTGTTATTAAAAGTATACTAAAAAACGGAAACGCTTTCGCAATTTTCCGTTTTTATCATTATTTAAACGCGCAAATCTTTGACTCTTGGTCAAGATTGAACAATAAATTAAGTGTTTGTATTTATTCTGGTTGCAAATCTATATCAAATAGAATTTCGAGTTGCTGAATTATACTTTGCCAATTACGAACTTTCATTTGCCTATCGTCGCGTTCGTAATTCATGATGCCTAAATAAACAATTTTTAGAATTGCTTTATTATTAACA
>NZ_JHXT01000007.1 GCF_000687795.1 Mycoplasma testudinis ATCC 43263 | reverse complement strand
TTCAAAAACACGATTGTTAATAAAATAAAATCATTGATTGAATGAAAACAATATTTTATGATTCAAAAGAAGATGAAACATCAAACGGGAGGTCATTCGCTTATAAGAATATTACAACACGCTCAACTTTCGTCTGCCAAAAAATTAGACCAAAACTATCAAGTTGTGTATAATTTTTCAAATCAAAAAAGTAATATTATAGAAACAGAAACTATAACTTATAAAAGTGGATCAAAGGGATTGCTAAAAACAAAAATGTTAGAGGGATATTTCATCAATTATTCCTTAGATAATACAATTCACTAACTGTTCTTCTACCACCTATTTATTTTATGAAACCTCACGCCATGGCCCTTGTATCTTTAAATTAAATGATTTAAATCTAGATAATATTCACAATATAAAGAATAATAGAATAAACTTAATTTTTAGCCAAAAAACGTAAAAATGCAATTTCAAATTAAAAAATTTACGTCTAAATCAAACCGAATTAATGATTTTGGCTTTTTTCTCAAGCTTCAAACGCTTTTTTGAATTCATCGATATTATGCGATTCGGTCCCAAAAGTCAAAAAATGACTATTACTATGACTGGCTTCTTCAAGTTTTAAAGGATCAACTCGGAAAACATTTGCTGAGGTATTAGTTTGTAATTTTTTTGCAAAACCATTCCCCGAACGACAAAAACCAATTCCAGCAATAATTGAACCGTCGTTTTGGTGGTTTTCAAAATCCTTTTGTACTTTGTCAATAATTTCTTTTCCTAAATTAACATAATCATTTTCAGCATCTGAATCTACTTCACCTTTATCATCCACTTCATAACCTTTTGCAACCAAATATGCAATTGCTTGTTTTTTTAAATTAGTACCAATTGTGGTTGAACCAAGAATAATTTTCTTTTTCATAAAATTCCCTTTTAATAAAGTGCTTAAAGTATTAGTTGATTTTATTAAACTTATTTCAAAACAAAGAAAATAAGCATTTTTATTTGAAAAATCCATATAAAGCAAAAAAAATAAGCACGTAGTGCTTATTATGTTGTAAGTTAAAAATAACTTTTGAAAAATTTTATTTTAAATGGTGCACCCGAAGGGACTTGAACCCCCACTCCGCTAAGAACTAGATCCTAAGTCTAGCGCGTCTGCCATTCCGCCACGAGTGCCTGGTGCATCTTGAGGGGCTCGAACCCACGACCCAGTGATTAAGAGTCACTTGCTCTACCAGCTGAGCTAAAGATGCGTCTGGTGCCGACTATAGGAATTGAACCTACAACCTACTGATTACAAGTCAGTTGCTCTGCCGAATTGAGCTAAGTCGGCGTAAATGGTGGAGTGTGAGGGGCTCGAACCCCCGACCCTCTGCTTGTAAGGCAGATGCTCTCCCAGCTGAGCTAACACTCCATAGAAAACCAACACTGGTATATTTGTTGGCTTGTTGATCTTTATTTTATATGGTGACGCGTACGGGATTCAAACCCGTGAGTGCACGCGTGAAAGGCGTGTGTGTTAAGTCGCTTCACCAACGCGCCATATATGGCGGCCACAACAGGATTTGAACCTGTGACCAACCGGTTAACAGCCGGTTGCTCTACCGCTGAGCTATGTGGCCAAAAATTTGACTAAAAGACCTTATATATTTTACCCTAAAACTTATCTTTCAATAAATTTTGTATAAAAAAATTGCATTTACTAGCCAAAATTTAGATAATGACGCCTTATAAGTATAACAAAATTCTATTTTATAATGATAAATATTAATAAAATTGTATCCTTTATATAAATTGCTAGTACTTTATTTAAAGCATTACTAAATAAACGAATATTTATGAAAACCAAAACAAAACAACCAAAAACAAAAAAAACACAAGTAATCGTCGGCTTGTCTGGCGGGGTTGATTCAGCTGTCAGTGCTTACTTGTTAAAAAAAGCAAATTATGATGTCATTGGTGTTTTTATGGAGAATTGAGATGTGACTCTCAATGGAGATATCAAAGGTCACAAACAAGCATTAGTTGATGGGTGTTCATCCATTCAAGATTTTAAAGACGCCCAAGCTGTTGCTAAAAAACTTAAAATTAAATTATTAAAAATTAACTACGTTCAAAAATATTGGGATTTAGTTTTCAAAAAAATGATTGCTGAATTCAAAGATGGACATACCCCAAATCCTGATATTCTGTGTAATCAATTCATTAAATTTGGCGTCATGTTGCAATATGTAAGACGATATTATCCGCAGGCCAAATTTGCAACTGGACATTATGCCAAAATAATTAAAAAAAATAACCATCTTTTGATGGCAATCCCAGCCGACGAAAACAAAGATCAAACATATTTTTTATGCAATTTGAATGAAGAACAATTACATCAAGTAATTTTTCCACTAGAAAATTTGCATAAAGACGAAGTTCGAAAAATAGCCAAAAAAGCGAAACTAGCGGTTGCTAATAAAAAAGATTCCACCGGAATTTGTTTTATCGGTGAACGTAATTTTAAACAATTTTTAGAAAACTACTTTGAAAAAAAACCTGGCAAGATTATTCTTTATCCTCAAAAAAGGGTTGTTGGAACTCATGATGGATTAATGTTTTATACCATCGGCCAAAGGCGTGGTCTAGCAATCAACGGGATGAGTGAAAAAGTATTCGTATTTAGAAAAAACAAAACGAAAAATGAACTATACATTGCACCAGATTCATTACAAGAGCAATATCTTAGTTCAACTCAAGCCACAGTTGGTTATTTCAACTGAATTAATCCAGAATTAAATTTACCTGCACTCCAAACAAAATTATTAGTTCGTTTTCGCCACCGTCAAGCTCTGATTGAATGCTATATTACTAAAATTACTAAAAACCGCATTGTCTTAAAATACCCAAGCGGATCAAGAGCAGTTACTCCTGGACAATATGCGGTTTTATATACCCAACAAAAAATCTGTCTTGGTGGTGGTAGAATAATAAATACAAAAAAACACTAAATAACTTATATATAGGCAATTTAACATGAAAAAACTTACTGGTAATCAAGTCCGCCAAGTCTGAATTGATTTTTTTAAAAAGCACCAACATTTTTTAGTAGATTCACAATCATTAGTTCCTAAAAATGACCCCTCACTTTTATGAATCAATGCTGGAGTTGCAACTTTAAAAGACTACTTCTCAGGAAAAACTCCTCCACCAGCGCCAAGATTAGTAAATTCCCAACGCTGTTTAAGAACCAATGACATCGAAAATGTTGGAGTAACAAGTCGCCATCAAACATTATTTGAAATGTTAGGTAATTTTTCAATTGGTGATTACTTTAAAAAGCAAGCCATTCATTTTGGTTATGACTTATTAGTTAACCATTATGGATTAGATGTTAATAAACTTTATATTAGTGTTTTTGAAGAAGACGACGACGCATATAATAACTGAATCGAAGTTGGAATCAAACCCGATCATTTAGTACGTTGTAATCGTGAACGTAACTTTTGGGATTTAGGGTCTGGTCCTTGCGGACCTTGTACCGAAATTTTTTACGACCGTGGAGAAAAATATGACCCTCAAAAAATCGGTGTAAAGTTATTTCAAGAAGATATTGAAAATGATCGATATGTGGAAATCTGAAATATCGTTTTCAGCCAATTCAATAATGATGGGAAAAATAATTATAGTGAATTAACGCAAAAAAATATTGATACGGGATCTGGTTTAGAAAGATTAACTAGTGTTCTACAAGAAGTTCCAACTAATTTTGACACAGACCTATTTTTACCAATCATTCAAGAAATTGAAAAATACACCAACCAAAAATATGTTATTGACGATTATTTTTCTAAAGACCCAATCAAACATAAACGCTTAATTTCGTTCCGGGTAATTGCTGATCACTTAAAAGCGTGTGTGTTTGCAATATCAGACGGAGTAGTTCCTGGTTCTAAAGAACGTAGTTACATCATTCGACGTTTACTCCGAAGAGCTTTAGTACACTCTTTTAAATTAAATATTAAAGAAGATTTTTTCGAAACTGTAGTTAAAAAAATCATTGAAATTTACCAAGATTTCTTCCCATATTTAGCAACAAGTAGTGACTTTATTATCAAAACCTTAAAAGCTGAAGAACAAACCTTTAAAACAACAATTAATAATGGTTTAGCAATTTTTAATCAAGCTGTTCAAAATGAATCATTAGATGGCAGGACATTATTTAAATTAGTGGAAACTTATGGCTTTCCTGTAGAGTTAACTAAAGAATTAGCAGCTGAAAAAAACATCAAATTAAACTGGAATGAATTTGACGTTTTATTTAAAGAACACCAAGCGATATCAAAGGCAAAAAACGGTAATGTCATTGGGATTGAAAAACAAAATCCAAATTTACTTGCTTTAGAAGTTAAAAGTGAATTCGATTATTACGCAAACAATATTCAAGCTCAAGTTGTAGCTTTATTTGATGATCAATTTAACCGAGTTGAGTCGATTGTTAACTCATCGGGTTTTGTTGTCTTTGATAAGACAGTCATTTACGCAACTTCTGGTGGTCAACGTTTCGATGAAGGGTATGCCATAAAAGATAACATCAAAGTCCACTTTGATAACGTTTTAAAAGCGCCGCATTTGCAACACTTACATCATTTTACAAAC
Source organism: Mycoplasma testudinis ATCC 43263 (assembly GCF_000687795.1). Classification (GTDB taxonomy): domain Bacteria; phylum Bacillota_I; class Bacilli_A; order Mycoplasmatales; family Mycoplasmoidaceae; genus Mycoplasmoides; species Mycoplasmoides testudinis. The sequence continues at coordinate 56,299 of NZ_JHXT01000007.1, read as the reverse complement.
GCTTCATTTAAATTAAACGAAAAATGAACGTTAAGCCACGATCCTGAATGGAGAAGACTAGTTCGAAAAAACCATACTTTAGAACACGTTTTACACGCCGCTTTAAAAAAAATTATAGGACCAACAATCAAACAAGAAGGTGCATTTAAAAGTGCGCAAAAAGCAACCCTTGACTTTACTTATCCAACACGTCTAAGTGATGAACAAATAACTAACGTTGAAAACGAAATTCGCCGGATCATTGCTTTAGATATTCCGATTCAAGTTATTCACACAGATCTTGAGGGATCAAAAAAACTCAATGCCATTGCATACTTCGCTGACGAATATAAAAAACACGACCAATTACGTGTTATTAAAATAGGTGATTATAGTGTCGAATTATGTGGTGGTACTCATTTGGATAAAACAAGCGAAATTGAAGATTGCTATATTTTTGATCATAGTTCTCGAGGTGCTGGATCCTGACGAATTGAAATTTTGAGTTCGTTTGAAACTACCAAAAAATATTTACAACAAAAAAATGAATCCTTTGTAAATACGATTGAAGAAATTAAAAAAGAATATCAGCAATTGAAACTAAACAATCCAGAATTTATCAAATCGTTGCAAGACTTTAAAATTCCTCAGGACATTAAACAATTACGCTCTAGTTTGAGACACTTCGAAACGATATTAGACGATTATCATAAGATTAAATTAGAACACGATAAATCTGTTCGTTTAAACGAAATTCAAAATTACAAAAAACTATTTGTAAATAACATTGAAAACAATGTATCTTTTACCTTCTTACAAAATGGCATAATTCACGAAATTAACGATGCATTAACTGCGGCTGTTAATGAAAATCAAGATATTTTATTTATTGTTTTTAATCAAGAAGACAAAAAGATACAATACTTTGTAGCAACAAAATCTGCAGCTCATAAAATGAACGCTAACCAACTAGTTCAAGAAATTAATAAGAAATTTTTAGGACGTGGTGGAGGCAAGCCTAATTTTGCACAAGGTGGAACAACACAAGTTTTATCACTTAACCAAATCCGAGAGTTTTTAAAGGAAATTATTTAATTCTCAATGCACTATCTTGCAATCGACGTCGGCAGCAAATATTTAGGGTTGGCCCTCTCAGACAGCGAAACATTAATCGCGTCACCGTGAAAAACAATTTTGTTTCCAAAAAATAATTTTCAATTCGCTATTAATCAATTAAAAAGTTTTTTAGAAAAAGATGGCTATCAAATTCTAATTTGTTTTATTGGATGACCACTTAACATGGATGGTTCAAAAAGCCAAACAACTTTAATGGTGGAAAAGTTTAGTTCTCTTTTTGAAAGAATATTTCCTCAAATTCATTATTTGTATGCCGATGAACGACACACCACATTGCAAGCGAAAGAATTACTTTTTGAAATGCAATTAAAGGGTTCGGTTCGAGACAAAAACGTTGATCGGTTAAGTGCGAGCGTAATTATGCAAAACTTTTTTATTAATCATTCATTAGAACTTCATATTCTAAAAACAAGTTTAATCCAAAAAGTTGCTGTGATGCGTGAATCAAACCTACAATTTCTTACACAATATTTAAACACCCGTGATGAAATAAAAAATATTTTAGAAGTTGGAACAGGTTGTGGATATAGTGCTTATCGATTAAGTAAAATCAATTCGATTCAAAAAATAACTTCTATAGAAAAAGATCTGAACCGCTTTAAATTAGCAAGTGATTATTTAAAAGAAAACCCTAAAATAAAACTTATCAACAGTGATATCAACAAATGGCAAACACAAGAAAAATATGACTTAATAATTTTGGATGGACCAAAAAAACAACTAGTTGAAATGTTTAATGAATATCAAAAAAAAGTAACCAACCATGGTGTGCTTGTCATCGATAATATCTGATTAAAACATGTTTATCACGAATATGAATTAACAAAAAATAAACGGTTTGAACCATTAATTGAATCAAACCGTCAACTAAGAAAGTTTTTAAACAATTTAGATATAAATAAATACAATTTAATAATTGATGAAAGTGGCGATGGTTTAGCCATTATTGAAAGAAAATAATTATGCAGCTAATCACAATGCCTTACGATTTAAATCAAGCATTAGAATTCGTTCAAAAAAAGATCGACTGTATTTTAATCGGTCATCGAGACGTTAGTTTGCGTTGTGCAAATTACTTTAAATGAAACGAAATTAAACAACTTGCCAAAAACAATAAACAAACTAAAATTTTTGTATTAGTTAACCAATTCTTTTTTGAGCCACAACTACAAAAACTTGAAAAATTTTTAAAAAAACTTGAGACGTTACAAGTTGATGGCGTCTATTTTCAAGACTATGCAGTTGCTGAAATTATTCAAGATAATAATTTGAAAATTAATTTAATATATCATCCCGAAACACTAGTAACAAGCTACGGACAGTTTAACTTTTTTCAAAAGAATAACATTAATCATGTTGTCCTAGCAAGAGAACTATTTTTAACAGAAATCGCTCAAATTGCTAAACACAAACCGGCAAATATGAAAATTGAATTACAAGCTCAAGGTTTTATGTTTATCATGCATTCGCGTTGGAACATGATTTCCAACTTTGAGAATTATAATCATATTAAAGGTCTTGCAAAGCAAAAGCAATTATGAATTAAAGAAGCTTTGCGAAAATGACCAAACGCAATCTATCAAGATCAAACTGGTACTCACATGTTTAGCGGATATGAACTATGCGTTGTAAGTGTACTTGAAAAATTAATTTCTTATAATATAGATTATATTCGAATCGATAATGTCATGCAAACTAGACAATGGTGCGAACAAATGACATTAATCTACCAAAAATTATTAAACGAACTTGAAGCCAAAAAATTAACTGCTTTAGAAATAGAAGAATCAATTAACCAAATTAAGAAAATATCAAGCCCTCACGCAATTACCCCAGCGTTCTTGGGAAATATCAAAGACATCTATCATTTGGAAAAAACTAATGAAAATGAAAGTAAAAAATAAATTAACAAAATCTGAACTATTAGCACCTGCAGGAGATTATGAAAAAGCTAATATTGCTTTAGAGTATGGTGCTGATGCTGTCTTTTTAGGTGCAAAAGCTTATTCATTAAGATCTCAAGCATCTAATTTTTTTATGAGTGATATCAAGAACACTTGTGATCGTGCTCACGAACTTAATAAAAAAGTATACGTTACAGTAAATGTTATTTGTCACAATGCATTATTAGCTGGGTTTCCTAAGTTTATGGCCGATTTAGCAAAAACCGGGGTCGATGCTTTAATTGTAGCTGACCCATTCATTATCGATTATGTCCACCGAACATATCCACAATTAGAAATACATTTATCAACCCAACAATCAGTTACTAATAGTCTCGCAGCTAAATTCTGGAAAAAAAATGGCTTACAACGAATAGTATTAGGACGTGAAGTTACCATGAATGAATTATCATCATTAATGGAGAACGTCAAGGGAATTGTTGAAATCGAATATTTTATTCATGGTGCTGTATGTATCTCGTATTCAGGAAGATGCATGATGTCAAACAATTGGTCTTTACGTGATTCTAATGTTGGTGGATGTGCCCAATCATGTCGCTGATTATTTGACCTTAAAAACGAAACGCAAACCAAATCTTATGGATCAACATTCACCATGTCACCAAAAGATATGATGTTATTAGATGAAATTAAAAACTTAATGCAAATTGGAGTTATTTCATTCAAAGTTGAAGGTCGAATGCGATCGTTAAATTACATTGCCACAGTCATCAAATCCTACCGGGCAGCAATCGATGCATATTATAAGAATAACTTAAATTTAAAGCAAGAAAAACAATTAATAAAAAACATCAAAAAGACATTAACCTATGCTGAAAATCGCCCGACCAGTTCAGCCTTTAGTCGCGGTCAGCCCGGAACAAAAGCAATGCTATTACATGAAGAAGACCGGAAAGTTAAACAAACATTTGCTTTTGTGATCCAAAAGGCTGAAGGTTCACTATATGAAGTTATTTGTCGCAACAATTTTCAACAAAAACAAATTTTTAGTATTTTTGGACCAAAGCATGAATACCAAAAAATTAAAATCAAAAAATTATATGACGCTAATAAAAATTTAATCGATGTTGCTAAAACGCCGATGCATAAATACTACATTCAATTTCATAAGAAACTAACCCTGCAAAAGAACGACATAGGACGAATTGAAAATAAAGATTAATTTTTTATTCTTATAAAACGTTAATGAATTTAATCCTTTCAAAATAATTTCAATAATGTTGTTAATAGTCTATTACGACCACGATTCAGAATAACAATATAAAATTACTTAATTCTGATATAGAAGAAAATGGCTTGATAAAATTTAATTCAAGTGAAAGGTAAAATATGAAAAAAATAAATAAAGCCTCAAAAGTTTCAGCAGAAACAACTCCAAAAGAAATTAAGAAAAAATGAAACTTCCATTTCAAAACATGAATTGGCATTTGGTCTCTTCTTGGAATAGCGGGATCTATAATTGTTATCGCACCAATTGCCAATTTTCAAATTAACGACCTTCCAAAACTTGAAGAACAACAAGATCAATTAAATCAACAACAAGCTCAACAACAAATGATTGCCAATTTTTATGCTGAACTATCGCGGACCAAAACATATGACGTTAATTCGTCACAAACCAATTTCTTACCAAGTCAATCTACGATTCCAGAAACTACAGACACAACCACTTTTTCTAGATTTATTGTTAATCCAGCAATCCCTAGTTTATCAGTTACTTTAGCCAATCAAGGGTTTGTATTACAATTTATAAAAGGCAGTTCTGATAATAGCAACGGTTCTTTAACGATAAAAGGTGTTTTAACACAAAATTTATCTTCAGGCCAAATATTTTATAACTCTGATGGAACAACAGCTAATTCCATAGAAAATGCGGGAATTACAATAACCCTAACTGGATTTAATACAACAACAAATATCATTCAAAACGCAATAAGCTCCTATTATAAAAGCATTCAACCAATTTTAAAAACCAATAGCGCGCAAGCGAATGTCTTTGCGGATAATCCATCTGTTTTAACAACCACCCCAACAATTAATCAGTTAAATGCAATCTTGGATTCAAGTTCTCAATTACCTGCATTTCCTCAAGTTTTAATTGCAAGTGGTTTTAACATCACCATTACAAAGGGAAATGTAGATCGTAATAATGGGACCATCATAGTAAACACCGTGATTAAAGATGCAACAGGAAAAGCGTACGGAGCAGATGGAAATTTATCTACAGACTCAGGTTTTAACGGAACCGAACACACTATCCAATGATTCAAAGCAGCGTTTCTAACTGCAAGTGTTAATACACCAGCATTGGGATCCAATTTTGTTTTAGCCCAATTAGATAATGGAAAATTAAACGGAATACAAATAACTCCCGATATTATTTCACGTTCAACATTTACTGCAAACGCAACAGGTTTCATTAGCGGCCCATATCAGTTCATTCGTTTTTACCCTAATGCCAATCGAATTGCTTTTTGACAACGTAACGGAAACAGCTTCCAAGGAATAGTTGGAAGTCTACAAATTAGTAATAATGCTATTACTATAAATCTGACTCAAGCACAAATAGTAAGTGTTTCAGCACAAACAGATACAAACGCATTCTTAGCTAATACACCAGGATTTTTAACTCCAACTAATCAATTTTTATCTAACACTAACGGATATGGCTTAAATAATTTAGTATGAAGTTTTGACAATTCAAAATAAAATAATTTAGCTATTATATTTTTAACAAAGTTATACAAAAACATGATAGTAGCCCCAAAAAGTTGGACTAAGAAAACCAACCGAAGGGACCTTTTTCATGAAACTATCATGCTCAATACGTAAAAAAAATAATTGGGACATAGTTTGATCCAGATACAGAAAATAAGAACGATGGTCCGTTAAAACATTATTTGGCACGCAATTTATCTCCTAGCATATTGTTCAACTTTGAGTCACATCACATAAATAACAAAAAAATAGTAGTGCTAAAAATACCAGCTGCTGAAGAGAGTCCAATAACATTTTTACGTGAAATATTTATTCGGATAGGATCAAGCAAAACGTCTCTTCATCGTTATCCAAAGTATACTATTCAACTGTTCAATTCACTTAAATCTAAAGACTTTGCTGAAATTGAATCGCCAGTTCAAGAATTAACATTCGGCTTTTTACAAACTTATTATTCTTCCAAAGGACTAAAATTGAAGAATGAACTTTTTAAAAAAGAATTAAAACTATATATTAGAAACACAAAAAAATATAATCTCCTAGCTTATCTACTAGCAGATAATAATAAGATTAGTACTCGTTTGAATAGTTTTTTGGGAATAGATAAAACATCAGTTTTAAATGAGACCAAAGAGTTTGGAAACAAATGCATTTTAAATTCTTACGAAAGCATATTAAATTTTATAGATTCAAAAAATGTAAACATAGTTAATGAAAAAAACCGAAAAATAGAACGCACAGAAACTGAGTTATTTAACGAATCAGCTTTAAGAGAAGCTTTATTAAATGCATTTATTCATAACGATTATATTGATATGCTTGGACTACAAATATTTGTTTTTTCAAACCGAATAGAAATTTTATCTTATGGGTTACTACCAAGAAATCAAATAGAAGAAGGTTTTTATGATGGCCTGAGTATTCCAAGATCTAAAGAACTATCAGACGTTTTCTTACAGCTAAGGTTAAGCGAAAGGTCAAAAAGAGGCGTAACTAAAATTATAAGAACTTATGGTAAACAAGCTTTTAAATTTGTGGAAAATTCAATCACCGTAGTTATTCCTTTTGCTGCTAATCCCAATCTAGAAAATTTAAATCTGTCTAACCATCGTTTAAATAATAAACAAGATAAAAAATTAAATCAAGAATCCTTAAAAGTCAAAATAACAAAATCCAGAATCATTGACCAAATACTAAATAATCCGTACGTTTCAACTAGTATGCTAATTGAAACAATTGGGTTGAAGAAAACAAAAATCCAAAAATACTTAAAAGATTTAAAGAACGAAAAGAAAATTCAAAAATCGGAAATCCACAAAGTGGATACTGAAAAATAATTGGCAAAAAATAAAGCCCTTTTGATGATGACGTCTTTAAAACGTTATATTTCTAGTTTGATAAATCATCATCGAAATTAATAAAATAATAAAATAACTAATTCGCATGATGAATAATATTCAGCTGTTAGAATAAGTTAGACAGCCACACCAGTTCCATTAAATGACATTAATACTAATCACGAATTTTCATTAGCAGTAGTTACAAACCGAATATATCGACCATAGATATTTGAACTTGAAACATCAATGTCTATAGCTCCATTTGAAGTTGCTGCACCTTGTTTGACAGAAACCCAATTGCTTCCATCAGTAGATACATCAATACGGTAATTACGCCAATAGTGGCCTACATCTGATTGTTCCAAATCAAAATGCGGAACTGTGGAAGCAGCAGGAGCTCCGTTAACAATGTGGATGGTTTTCAGTAAATACAAGCGTCCTAAGTCAGAAGAAATATAATCTCCAGCTAAAAAACTAGGACGGGCTCCACTTGTTCAAACAAATCTAGCATATGTTGTTGTGTCGTTATTGTCGTTTAAACTATTGCTCGCACGACCAACGTCATTAGTTCCACCATTATCAGAATAATCAATTTGAATCGGCGTAAAATTCTTTGGCTCTAAAATTGGACCATTATTGACCCCAACGCCGATAGTACCTCGTAAACTAGTTGCTGCTGGCGCAGGATAAGTTACTTTAAGATTACTAATTCCGTAATTTTGTAAAGATATTACATTTGGATTTGAATAATCAATGTTAGCGATTCGAGAAATACTATTAGCCGAATTTGCTTTGCTTAAAGAAATTGCTCGATTATAAGTTCCCATAAGAGTACCATCTTGAACTGTCAAGGCAACCTCGACGCCTTTAAAATCAGTGGCTGTTTCTTGTCATAAATACAGAATTGTTGATCCTGTAGAATTTTTAACTCAAGCATAATTATATGGCGTACTTGTACCCATTGCCGAGCCGCTTGTGGATGCTGAAAAAACAAAATTATTCATAACAAAATCAAGCGATAAATTAGTTGGGAATGTTCCATACGGAATAATCGTAAACTGTTGGTTTGGAGCAATTGATTCAATGGTATTAGTAAATGATGTCGGATTATTAACTGGTGGCTTATTAAAGCCATTAATTGTAAATGGAGTTCCTGCATAAGAATTATTTATTTCACCAGTTCGATCGTAAACCATTTTGTCTTTCTTTAAGAACGCATTTATGGTAATTGAACCATCATTTGGATTAATTGCTCCTTTAGTAAATGAGACTGCAAATCCAGCGTTACTAAGACCTAAAGGAAGTGTTGGGATCGGACTACTCATCAAAGCATTTACATCATCTAACGAAGGGTTATCGCTAACTGAAATATCTTTAACAAAACTAGAAGTTTTTGATTCAGCTGCTGTTGCATTCAAATTTTGAATAGCATTATAAAAATTATCTACTAGATTTGTCGATTTAGAATATCCTGATAATGAAACATCAACCCCGGCTGTTTGTAAATCTTCGGTAACTCTTCCTGTAGCGTCATAATAAATGTCACCAGTAGGTGTAGTTTGTTTTAAAATTGCCTTTAATTGAATTGATCCTGAATCATTATCAGTTGTTTGTTTATGAAAGAACAAGGAAAAATTTAGGTTATTCAAGTCAACTGAGATACTAGGAACTGGAGTATTTACTGCAATAACTGATGCAAATTGAACAACTGAAGCATCATCTGGCAAAGTGTTATTGCTTGCAATATTGATTCCTTCAGAATTATTAACTGTGAATTTTGAATTTTTTAATAACTCTTGATAATACCCAGTAATCTGTCGTTGTCTTTTTTGTTGCACTTCAAGTTGTTGTTGAGCCAAAATATTTAGTGGTTGCTGATTAATCTGATATCATGCAGTAGGTGCTACGATAACAACAGCACCCACAACACCTAAACCAGCTCAAATAGCAGTTCATGCTTTAACATTAAAGCGCATCAATTTTTTTGGAGGGTTTGAATTAGACATAGTTTTTCTTTCTAAAAAAATCAAAATAAGACGATAAAATATTTAAAAATATGTACATCTTCTAAGGGTAATAATTATTCTAACATTTAAAACATTAATATACAAAAAAGGGTCTGTTTAGACCATCCCTAATTGCTGGTTCTTTTAAAAAGTGTGCAAGATGACTCATCTAAATAGTATATAAACGTTTAGTTTTAATGTTAAAAAATAATCGCCGTATCAAAAAATAGAAAATACTTATTTAAAAAAAATAACCAATGATTAATTATTATGTGACGCGTACGTGACGCGAGAAAAATAACTTTTGGTAATCAAAACCAACAAAAGCAAAGAATATTTGTCAATGTCACCACTAAAAACTACTCTAAGCATTTTAATCCTTAAACTTTATTATTACATTTTATTCCTTTTATCAAACCCTAATTTAAACCCCATTAGGAAATACTGCAGTTGGGTAATTATTAATCCCTTTTTGTTGCATCATTTCTTTGAGATTTGATCGATATGAATTCTTCTGAAAAGGATGACCTGTTTTATCAATTAGATTGTAAGAGTGCATAATTGCTCGACCATCTGCAAAATCTGTATATTCATCTTGGGATTGAGCAAACGGAATGAAAAAGCCCCCATTTTTGCCATCACTAACGCTACCGGCATAAATTCCTATTGGTAGTCCAAAATCGCTCATAACTAACGATCCGCTAGCACCAGAACCTAAAGCTCCATAACTAAAACGTCCTTGATATCCATAATAATCAAATCAGTATTTCTTCATAAAATAGTCAAGGCTCAAATTATCCATACCATTAAATTCAACTCCAGCACTATTACCATCTCGATTTTGCAAATCAATGGCAGCCTCCTGGTTGGTTAAAGTTGTAAAATAATTGTAATTTGGCACTGCAGCAAACGAGCCGCCTGAAGTAACAGGGTAGCCAAAATCAGACAATTCTTGAATAACATTAGCTCCGTTTGTTAGTTTAGTTGGATGCATTCCGTTGTTATGGGTTGCGCTAATATAATCTTGATCCATGTAGGGAATAGATCCACTTGCATTAGGAACTTTTTTAGTCAAAACTTTTGCTATAGAATTATCTAAACTATTTTTGGCATCCATAAACCATTGGTTAATTCTTGTTAAACCTTGTTGCGTCGATGCAAATGAATATGAGTTTACAGAATCCGTGTCTAAAATTTGCAAGTTTTGGTTGCTTAAATCAACGTCTACAGAGAAAACCATAAAATCTTTCATAAAGCCAAAACTCTTTTGGTTTCGTAAATTAGTTATTTTTTCTTTATAGTCAGAATCACCAGAGTTTAAAAATTTGTTTTCAGCGCGATTCTTGAACACATTACTAAACTGAGCGTTAGTGGTTTCGCTCATAAAATCGGCGGCCGCAAATATCATTCTAGGCTTTCCAAGGCCAGGGTAATAAGATCCAAAATCAGCTTGTTTTGATCCGAAGTTCTTATTTGTAATATACGCAACATTAATAAGTCCATTTCTTGCAGTCGGATTAACACCACCGTCCAACGGGTTAAAATTTAAGTCACCTTGTGATTTTCCTAACATAATATCAACTTCTTCATTTGGATTAGTTACATTGTAATCAAAATCTAATCCGGTTGCTGCTGTATTGTGTAGTGGATCACCACCTACGTGAATATTAGTAGCCAAATAAAAAGTAAACTTTTTTAAATTTTCAGGATCTTGATGATAATCTAAAACTCATGAGGTCCCTCTATAATTGGACGGTGCTAGGATATTTCCATTTGCTTGTTTAACGGCAAAGCGAACAGAGAAAGTACGATCATAAATACTTTTTAAAACATCGACTTTTGATTCTCGCGAAATTTGACCATTAATCTGGTTATTATCAATACTTGCTTTAAAATCGGGATCGTTTGGCGTTGCACCATCACTACTTTGGGTCGCCAATTTTTGAGGTGGAAATGTTGCTGATAAATTTCAAGTCCCATCTGATAGCTTATCACCGTTACCAACCGGAACTGGTTTTTCTTTGGGTTCTTCTGGTTTTGCTGGTTGTTGGTTAGGCTGACCACTATTTACATCTGGGTTAGTCTCATCTGGTTTTGCATCCGAAATAACTGTCGATGCAAAACCAAATGCAAGATCAGTGTGATAATTATGATCACCTAATTGCAAACTAACAATTAAAAAGCCGTCGTTAACACTTAATTTAAGAACGATCACATTTGTTTGAAATTGAATGTTTATTTGAGCATCTTTTTGAATTTGTTCTCATTGTAACTTTGCCGAAAATGTATTCAAAAAAGACAAGTAACTATTTAAATCTTTTTGATTGGACTTGATGGTAATTTGGCTTTGTGTTGAAACTAAATTGTCCAAAGCCTTTTTGTCGTGCTCAAAAGCAATTTGCTTTTGGGCGTTTCCGTCATTCATAGCCTGGGCACAAGATCCCAGAACTGGCGCAAGTAAACTAAGACCTGTGAACATTAAAAGAAAAAGTTTTTTCTTATTGTGTTTCATGAGGTCTCCTTTCGAGATTATAGTTAAAGTTATTCGTTAATAACAACGTCAGCAGTTGAACCAATGAAGCTGAATTTTTCAGGATTCACTCCTTTGAATTTTCCGTTGATAATTTCAATTACAGAATCAACGGTTTGTTCTAATGGAACAAAGACTCCTTGTTCTTTTGTGTATGTTTCTGCCACAAAAAATCTTTGGGTAAAGAAGTTTTGTAACTGTAAAGCTTTTTCAACGACGATTTTGCTCTCTTCATCCAGTTCGTCAAAACCTAAGATTAAAATAACGTCTTCGAGTTCTTTATATTTTTGCAAAATCGATTTAGCTTGTAAAATTGCATTAAAATGTTTTTCGCCGATGATATCAATATTCACACTACTTGAATTTGAAGCCAACGGATCAAATGCTGGATACAAGTTTTTTTCTACTTGTTCACGCGATAATACCAACGCTGAATCTAAATGACTGAAAACAGAAACCGCTGCAGGGTCAGTTAAATCATCCATTGGTAAAAACACAGTTTCAAAGGCAGTGATCGAACCACGATCACTAGTTGTCAAACGATCTTGAACAGCTGATACATCACTATCCAAAGTCGATTGATAGCCACCGATTGATGGTTTGTTTCCAAGTGATGATGAAACTTCATTTCCTCCTTGAATATAACGGTAAATGTTATCAATAAAAACGAAGACATTTTCTTTTTGGTAATCCCGTAAATACTCAGCACTAGTTATTCCAAATGGGACAATATTCATTCTTGCTCCTGGAGGTTCATTCATTTGCGAAATATACATAATTGTATTACTCATCAATTTAGAAGCAACTAATTCATTATATAGTTCTAGACCTTCGCGGGAACGTTCGCCACTACCAATAAAAATTGAAGAAACATTGCCTTGAGTTTTTTTAGAGTTAAAAATTATTTCTTTCATTAAAACTGTTTTACCAACTCCTGCACCACCTAAGATACCTAATTTAAATCCCTTAAGAATAGGAATAAAAAAGTCAATAGCTTTAATTCCGGTTTCAATAATTTGTCGATTGGGAACTAGCGAATTAGTTTTTAAAGAAATCGAATTCATATCAATGTAACGGACTGGCTCGCTTGTTTTATTTTGCGTTAATGGAACACCCCGGATATCGAAAACATTATTTTTTGCACCGTTACCAACTGGAACCAATAATCCGTGCATCGTATTTTCAAAAATATCTCCAATACGAATTGGTTCGTCTGTATCAACCACAATTGCTAAAACATTAGTGTCTGATAAAATCTTTTTGATTTGAATAAACGAACGATTCGAGGCATTTTTTAGAATGTGATCTAAAACCAAGTCATTGGATTTTTGATCAAATTGGATTTCAACGACGTTCGTGAATATATTAATTACTTTACCAAACATTATGCATTCTCCATTTTTTTAATTATTGTATTCATTTCCGCAGTTGTAAATTTAATAAATTCAATATCTAAAGGAATATAGTTATCAATCTTTGCGGCTGTAAAATATTGATTTAAAGCTGAAGCGAAATAATTTTTCATTAACACATTATCAAAGTTTTCGCCAGAAACAACCATTTTAAAAATTGCTTCAGCAACTGGATCTTGGTCAATTAATGTCGTAATAAATTTCTTGGCTTTTTCAGAATCTGAAACATATCGTAAAATACCCCAAGTAATTAATTTTGCCATCAACAACAAGAAGCGTTCACTATAGCCAGCTAATCCTTTTTGGTTTAACATCTTTTCGATTTCACGGCCCTTATGAATTAATTCACTAGTTTCTTTATTTAATTCATAATCCAAATTAGCCAAACGAATTTGTTTTTTATAAGCTAAATAAATTTTTGAAATTTCTCCAGCAATAGTTTTTGTTGTTTGGTTTTGCACGGAGTTTCCGGTCCGTGACACTGATAAGTTAAAGTTAATAGCAGGCAATTTTCCTTGCGCAAATAAATCAGTATCAGTAACAATTTGACCATCAGTGATGGAAATAATATTTGTTGAAATCAATCCGGTAACATCGTTGTTAATTGTTTTCACAATCGGAATACAAGTGATTGATTTTCGACCAATGAACTTTCCACTTTTTTCAAGAAGTTTTGAATGGAGATAAAACACATCGCCAGGGAAAGCTTCTTTCCCTATTGGTTTATCAATTAATAGTGATAACTCACGGTAGACATGAGCGTGTTGAGTCAAGTCATCAAATACAACTAGGACATCATCTTCGTACGAAAAATTTTCGGCATGAGCCATCGCCACATAAGGGGCTAGAAACTGCTGGTAGGCACTAGTTGCACTAGCTTCAATAATGATGGTATTTGATAACGCACCATGTTTTTTTAATAAGTCATAAACTGAGGCTAAATTTTCCCGTTTTTGACCAATGGAAACATAAATACATTTAACGTTGCGTTTGATTTGATTAATAATCATATTTAAGGCAATATGACTTTTTCCAGTTTTGCGATCACCCAAGATTAATTGCCGTTGTCCTAAACCAATTGGAGTAAACAAATCAATCCCTAAAATTCCAGTATAAAGTTGGGTATTTAATTCTTGTCTTGCAAGCATATTAACTGGTTTAGATCATAAATCTGCAACATAAGGAACATCATATGTTACTGTACTTGGTTTAGGTAAAATGACATTGCCATAAACGTCAATGATATTTCCAAAGAATTTATGTGACGAACGAACAAATTTTAATTGCGAATTTTCAATTAGCTCATCCCCAATTTTAAGATTGTCTGATTTATTGTCAATTAATAAATAAGCACCTTTTTCTGTTGCAGTAATTAAATAAGCATTAATCTGGGGTTTATCTTTCAAATAAAAGAATTGTCCCTCATGGAAACTATAGTTTCCTTGCACTTCGACAATATTGTCCAAAATTGCTTTAATAATAACTTTATTTTGCATAATTATTTTCCTTTGAGACCTTGCTTTTTAAACCATTTAAAACGAAGGGTAATGATGGTAATCACTAAAGCACCCGTTAGGGCCCCTAACACTCCAAGAACGATTGCTGTCACGTTGGTTGGTGTAGTAATCGTAGCAACGCTTTGCTTAAATTCTTGAACCACTTGGTTTTGATTTTGGTTATCAATTGGAGGTTGATTGGTTGCAAGCTGCATGATGTTAAACAACGGGCGATAGAAAACGTTAGCATTAATTGATAAATTAAGAAGATTGTCAAATCCTGAAATTGCCGTATTGTTTGATGTTAAATCAATGTTTTCCATCGCGTCTGCTTGGGCTTTCAAGCGATTAAACAATAACACTGCATCCGAAGTTGACAAACCTAATTTTTCATAAAACGAATTCAAAAGTAAGCGGTTATCTTCGTATAGTTTTTGGAGGTTATTAATTCTTGAAACTAGTAAGTTACGAATGTATTGGGCTAAAGGAGTGCTGTCTATTTTACTGTTAATAATGTAACTGATAAATAAATTGTGAACACGATTGGCAAAATCATTTAAAGAAGCATCATTACTTCCTTGCTGAATTGCTTGTTCCATAAACTCGGTAATTGTTGTTTGAAAATTATTATTAGCTTGTTGATTAAAAACAATTTTTGTTAAAGCAAATAAAATGTTTGATACCCGGATTTGATCGTCAGGAGTTAACCCTTCTAATTTACTAACATCAAAATTATCAGTCACTTTCAAAGCGTCCTGGATTTTATTGAAAGCTTTTCTTAGAGTTGTAAATTTAGTATATTCTAAATCGGTATTAAATTGCAAAGCACTAGCCGCATTAGGCGCAGCATTAAACGGAACGATGTTAGTAACATTAGCTTGATAATCACGAGTGTTGTTGGCTACTAAATTATCAATTAGATGAACGTTACCTGCAATCGTGCTTCCTGATTGAGATAGATTAGTAAAGGTATAAGTGAAGCGCTTATTAATCGGGTTATCAAAATAGATGATTTGGTCTTTTTGTTCTTGGGTTAAGGCGTTATTGTAGGCTTGAATTAATTGCAAAACAGACATTTGGTCATAACGCTTGTGAGTTAATGGATCTGATAATGAAGTTATCTTTGGATCAAGGTTTGGAATATCACGAATTTCTGTTGCTTTATTTGCTGGTAATGGTGTTTCATTATTATCAATTGTAACGTTTTCGTTGGGATTAGTAGGTGGTTGTTCAGGTTCAGGAACAACTGGCGCAACCGGGGGTGGTTGAATTTGTTGAGATTGTTGACTATTAATGTTTTGGTTTAAATCAAAATCAGCAAAGCGGGGTTTAATTTTCGAAATGATATAGTCATCTCAAGTTGTAATTCCTGAAATATTAAGTGGATCAGAAGCAACAAAGACAATTGAACCGTCGGCCTGAGATTTTGGTGTAAAAACATAATCGCGGCCCAAAACAGGTTGATCTTCTTGATTTAAGAAAATCGTTTGAAAGTCTTTTGTTAAAGCGGCGTTGTAGTCAGTGAAAATTTTGATAAATTCTTCATTTGTCACCGTATTATCTTTTTCACCAGTACTAGTTAAATCACTTGGATTAGCCACTAACTTAGCATAAGTTGGTAACGTTGAATTAGAGTCAGCTGGACTCGCAAATGAAATTTTTTCATAAGTTTTACCATTATAAGTAATGTTGCCCGAATTGATTTTTAAGTTAGTTGCAAACACAGCTGGATAGATTCATTCAAATCCATATTTCATCGGATCTTTTTTAATATTTTCTTCATTATTTTGCAAGAACTCTTTAACTTTTTGTAAGTAGAAAATTCGGGACTGACGTTGTCCGGTTTCTGTTGCTGTAGTTGTTGTATCATCGTTTTGAATTAAAGAGGTAATTTCAGTATTAATGGCAGTATCAATTGTGTTAATTAAAGTGGTGATATCTGTAATTAAAGTTCTTTGGTAATAACCTGCATTTTGTTGCAAAACTGTATCATCGATTGCTGGCTTTGTTGTGGTTTCATTTTCTTGTGAAACTAAACCTAATGCATTTGCAGATGAAAAAGTTTTTGTGTGGGTTGGTTGAACAGCACTGATGACAATTGGTGTAACTACCAATGCTGAAAAAAGACTCAATCCAAGCGTTCATTTTTGTTTATTCTTTTTCATGGTTATACCTCCTAATCGGTTTCTCTTGCAACTAAACTAAATTGCATCATTAATTCGTATTTTTTAAGCTCGATCATCGCTAATTCTAATTCAATTTGATCAGCAATCCCTAAGCCCCAATCTTGTGCTTGTTTTAATTCTTGAATTTTGGTTTTTAATTGTTTAATCTTTTCAATCGGATTTTTAGCTTGGATATTTAGATAATCTTGATAGTAAACTACTAATGGTTCATTTAGATAAAGGTTTATTTCATTACCTTGTTTTTTTAATAAGCTTTTTGATAATAATAAATAGCGAGACCTTTTAGAATGACGATCAAAACGGACAAAAAAGTTTTCGCTTTTAACAAGTACATTATCATCAAGCTCATCCCATACTTGTTCTAAATCGTTATAAACAAAAACAGAATTGGCAGATCATATTTTTGTTTTACCGTCATTCTTAATAAGATTGACTTTAAGTAATTGAAAAGTATTGGTGTTTAATTTATCCATGAGATTGCTCCCCTAACCGCTTGTTACCTTCAGTAATCATAACGATTTCTTCAATTTCTTTTTCCCGCATAATTTTGATTAGATCAATTTTGTTTTTCTTGATTAAATCGTCAAGCTGTTTTAATTGTCGGTTTTCTTCAATCAACTTATTTTTAAAATTGATAAAAGAAGCTTCGACAACCATAGTATCAACAACGTTTTCAAAATAATTTGTAGCCATTGATTCTAAAAATTCGTTGACTCCAGGATAAATTTTAAAGTCCTGTAATTGCATTTTATCAATATCTTGTTGTAATTCATTTAAAGACATTTTGAAATCGAATTTTTTAATGGGAAAAATTGTTGCTACATAATCGTCAATTTTGTTGGTGTTTAAAATGAATTTAACTTCTTGAAATTGGTTTGAAACAATATAAGTTTTAATCAAGCGAGCGAGTTTAGTGGATACTAATTGATTATTAAAATCATCAAATGCGTGCAAAAGGGTTAAATTATTTTGCTTTACAAACTCTTGAGCTTCTTTGCCTAATGTAATGTAAGCGTCTTGACTTTTGTTTTGTGATAATAATTTTTCATTAGTTTTAATATAAAAGTTCTTGGTATATTTTTGGACATTAGTCAAATAGATTCACAAGGTCTTGTGAGCAAAATTATTTTTGGTTTTTTGTTTTGTTAAATCATTTTCATTTTTTCAAATTGGTGAAATTAAATGTTCGCGATTAACCAATAATTCGATCAAATGTTGACTTAAAAGCACGTTCTTTAATAAAAAACGCGTTTTCTTGATCAATTGATTAATTTGAATCATAGAAATGTTTCTTTTTAAAGCAACGATTTTCTTAATTGAAATAAAGTTTTTAAGTCTTAATTTGATTTTTTTAATGTTCATATTTAATTCGCTTTAGCTAATGTGGCAGCATTAAATGCAATTTTTAATTTTGTTGTTCCTTTAATTTTGTATACAACAACATTAGGAATCACTTCAATGTAGCGATTTTCATCAATACAATAAGCATTGATTAATGTGTTATACATTTTAAAGAAGGCATCAAGTGCAGCTGACTCTGTCGGAATTGTAGTATTGAGAGCATCAACATTTGAAGATTCAGGATTGTCTAATGTGGGAATCAATTTTGTTAAACTGATGCGAATGTTACGCACTCACGAAATAACAAAAGAGTTAAACACGATATCATACCGTTTATCGTATGCAGTGGCAAGCATTCGTTTGAAAACATCAACAACTTTACTATCAGGTCCTTCGTTGGTCATTAACATTGTCGAACCCAATAGTTGATTGAAAGAAATAAAATCGCGTAATTGAACAATCTGATCGTATTTATCATAAATATCAGTTTCCTGTTCGAAAACAGTTTCTTTGGATACAATTTTTTTAGCTTTAAAAATGGACATATATTTTACCTACTCTCGTGAATGAATCATTGTTTTTCGAATCATTTTAATTTTCTTTTTCTTCGGATGCAAAGCGCGATATTGTTGATAAACAATTGCACTACTAAGACCAATCAAACCAGCAAAAATTACCACAACTATATAAACTACTAATTCAGCGACAAATGGTAATTGTGATAAGTCTAATGGCAAGATATTTTGGTGATTTATTAGAATCATCCGAAAACCAATTATTGTCAAAACCAAGAAAATACTAGTTACCATAAATGCCAACATCACAATTTGGTAATTACGAATGCGTTTTTTCAAGCGAATTAAAAGATCAAATAATAAAACTCCAGTAGTTCACGCACTACTTCAAACAATTTTATAAACTTCGTTATCAAAACGATTAATATTAACTGATATTAAAGTCATAATCCATGATATCAAGATGACAAATCCAGATAATAAGAATGAATTCAAAACTCCAGAAAATATCGGTAACTTAAGTGATTTTAAGATAAAATAAGCAACCAAAATAATGAGATTTAAAGCCACTACAGCACGGAAGTTATTTAAAGGTTTAATGGTCCCTAAAATCGGATCGAATACAGGAAAAATTCCAAATGCAATTGAACTAAACCAAATTAGAATACTTAAGAAAATAACACCAGCAAAACTTATTATATGTGCAAAGTAATTTCGGGCAGATTTAGTTTCCCGAGCATAAAAGATATTAGCTAAATTATTTAATGAAAATAAAATAAACCCAGCCAAAGTTAAAAAGAAAACAATCACCACAGCGGGTGCTGAAGTGATATTGATTAATAATGCATCAACACCAGAAACCAAAACATTATTGTCAAAGGAATTAAGACTTTGATTTCCAGTAAAAGCCATTAAGCCAAAGACGATATAAAAAATAATTAAGGTTAATAATTTGCTTGCATAACTGATGTACAGCAATTTCAATTTAATGTTATTGTACGGACTTAATTTTAAGAACTTACGTTCCACGATTAAAAAGTGCAATAAACTAACCACATAAATATAAAGTCAGATCAAACTAAAAATGAAAATATTTGTAAACGAAAAATTATCTTGATATAAAAAGAAACTAAAAACTCCAACATAAGCCGGAATTAAATTTAATGTTGTTCATCAAATTATTTTAATGTAATGCTTATTAAATTGGTTCAGGTTTTTATAAGCATTTGAAAATGCGGCTAAAATAATTAAATAAAGAATAACCGAGCGAAAAGCAGCAGCATAATTTTGAAACTTTAACAATGGCGTGTTAATTTTTAAAATTTCTTGTATGCCAATCGTTTTGGCATTAAAGAAATAATCACTTAATCCATATAATGTGATTAAACTAACGATAAATAAAGAACCTAAAATGATAAATTTAATGATGAAGGTCGTTAAATTCGACTTTGTGTTAATTAAACTAAAACTAGCACGTTTTGTTTTTAAGAAAGTGCTTTTAATGGTTTTTATTAAAGGTTGAACTTTAAAAGTGAGTTTTTGCATTGTTAATAAATCATACCTTTTAATTAGTTGATCCAAATAATCATGAATCAGCTAGTGCGTTTTTACCATTACTATCAGTTTGTTTTTGGAGCCATTGTTTAAATGAATTAGTTTGGTTAACGCCTCCACCATTAATTAAGTCATATCCGTATAAAAGATTGTGGCCGTTAGCATCCTTCAATTCAGGACTTACAAAAGCATCAACTAAACCAGTGTTAGCACCCTCCACAGTTCCCCAATAGATTCCAAGAACATTACCATTTCCATCAACAACTAAAGATCCAGATGCACCACCTTGTAAGTTCGTATCATCAACTCCTAAGGTTAAACCAAAACGTTGGTACCAATTACCTTGGTATTTTAAATCAAGCGCACGACGTGCAATTCCGTTAATAGTTGTTGTATCTGACGTATCAACAATTCTACGAATGTCATAAATTCCAGGTAATGATTGATCGTAATTATTAACAAATTGATTATTGGTAGAATTTGCATAACTTTGACCATTATTACGATCAACTGATCCCGTTCGTTTGTTAATTACAGGATATCGTCCAACTGATGTACCACCAGTTAAAGGGAATCCTAAAACATAAATATTTTTGTTATTAACTAAAGTTTGACTACTGTGTCCTAAAACTCCGGCTTTATCAAATTTAAATTTAGGTGTACGATATTTAGTTGCAAAATCAGCAGTGGCTTTTTTAGCAGTTGCTTGATCTGGATAAGTAACCTTAATAACGGCAAAGTCTTTAAAGTAATTATCTAGCGTGTTAAGACTGTTAGGATTACGTTGGTCATAAACGTTAATCGATGATTTATTGTTAATAAAGTCCTTAGCTTCAAAAACAATTTCAGGATAAGTTTCGTGTTGTAATGTTGTAAATTCAGTTGTTTTAGTAACTGGATTATACTTCCCAATACTAATAAATTCATTTGGTTGCAAGTTATTTTTATTGTTATTCATATTCGCAATAACGTGCATGTTAGTTCCATAATACCAAGTTGTTGGATATGAACCATCACTTGTTTTTTGATAGTCTAAAATCCACGCCGTTCCATCTTCAGTTTCTTTGGCAGGAAGACTGCTATTTGGTTGGGTAATGATACTTCCATCTTTACCTTTTTGGTCAATATTCGTGGATACAATGATTTTTGAAGTGTAATCGTTTAAAGCATTATAAATATCATTTGAAACATTATTGTATTGGGGGTTGTCTAAACTAATGTATAAACGACGGTCATTTCCAGCTGGAGATGGAACATTACCTTTATAAATACTATCAAATGCAGGAATGGTACTATTGCCAACTTTAACAGGGGCAACATTTCCTGAAACATCTACTGAAGAATCTGCACTTACTTGGAATGTTCCATTAGCAATAACTGGTGGTGTTGGATTACCTTTAACAGTTGGGTAGGCATTTGGGTTTTTATAAACTTGGTTGTTACCATAATAAATGTATTCAACAGTTTTAGGTCAACTAGCACTTTCAACTGCTTGCTGATTAAATCCAGTTGAATAAGTCGTTCCTTTAGCATCAGTATAGTCGCGTAAATCGATATTACGAATGTATTGTCAAGCGCTATTCGCATAATTATTAATTGTTGCTAAGTTAGCACTTGTCGAGCGGTTTGAACCACCAATTACTTTAACGTAAGCTTGGGGGTTATTTGGCGATGAATTAGCAAAGAACACCCCTTTAGTAACATCGTCAACTTGATATTGAACTTTATCGGTATTGTCAATTTTTAAATTTTGCAAATCAAGTGGTGCAGCAACGCCACCAACTAAAGAAGCATAAGTGATTTTTTGAAATTTCGAGAAATTAGATATTCTTGGGACATTAACGTTATTCATATCCCATTGATTGTTATCTTGGAAATTTCAATTTACTGGATAACCTCCTTCGCCACCAAATGATCCTTGGAATTCACGCCGGTTCTTACCTTGAACATAAGCATAGTTCATAGCATTGGAAATATCTTGTCGTGAAGAATTAGCTTTAATTGATAAAGTATTAAAAATAGCATTGTAACCATAATCAAAAGCAGTCGGATTAACTTTTTGATAAACTCGTGGGTCTATTCGAGTTAAATTTGTTGCTTTATCTACATCCGGATTTTTTTGACCTAACGGAGTATCTAAATCTGTATAAATATTTAATTCTGTTAAGTTGGTACTTGGACTATTGTAATTGGGATTATCAATTAAAGCATTAACAACTTGGGGATTGTTTCAATCATAAAACAAAGTTAATGATTTCACTAAGTTAGGCATACTAGCAATAAATTTAGAACTAATATCAGCTGTTGTAGCATTGATATTCCGAATCGCTACACCGATTCCAGAATTAGGACTAACAAATTGCATCTTACCATTTTGCGCACCATCATTTCTTGCCGCATCGATTAATCCTATAGCAGTTGGCTTAGCTTTGCTTGCCAAATTTTGCATTGAATGAATATTAATGATGTAGCGGTTTTCACGAATGTTGTTCGGTGCTGAAACGCTGGTGTATTCTAACAAGTTAGCAACATCTTCATAGCCTTTAATAGCACCAAGGTCTTTTTTATCATATCCGGATTGACCTTCACCTGCATTTGGTTTAAAGTTCAAATTTAAAATGTCATTTTCGGTTCTTTCTCAATTTGATGTAATTGATAAGAATCGGTTCATATTATCTTGAGTTCTTTTAAATTGCACGGCATTAACAAATGCAGGTCGAGGTTGCGATGTCCCACCAAATGATCCGTCAAGATTCATTAAAGTTGGCATTAATCCTTGCTCTAAGGTATTTAATTCTTGAGCATTAAAAGATAATTTTAAAGTAATGTTTTTAATAGCCTGAACTGATAAATCACTTGGCGAAATTTTACTATCATCAACCATCAAACGCGTTGAATTAGGAACGTTTACTTTAGGAACGCCATTAAAAATATTGGTATTATTAGCGTAATAATCTTTATTTGAATCAAAATTAATGATTGTATTAAAGACATCAAATAAATCTTTTTGTGGTTTGGTTAAACCAGTAATTGGTGTACCACTTCTAAAGGCGTTACCTAAATTAACTAAATCATTTAATGAACCACGAACAACACCCCCATTAAAGAATGAAACTTGAACATTTTCATTAATTTCTTTCAAAAGTTTATCTTTATCGGTTTGGCTATCAAGGTTAATAACTTTTTGTCCTGGAACCCAAAACAAGCTGTTTTCCTTTAATTTTTCAATATCACTTAAAGAAATTGGTTCACTTAAACGGGGCAAATTATCTAAAGTCACACCATTAGCGATTAATTTTCCTAAAACTTCAGCACTATCTTGCGACCCTAATGAAAATGAACCATAATTAAATTTATCGTTAGGATCAGTATTAGAAACTAATCCGTTGCGGCGGATTGATGGAGTTGACGAACCTACTCCGCCAATAGAATGATGGCCTTCAACTAAACTTGCAGATTCACCATTATCAGTTAATCTAGCAATTAATTCAGCTGTTGATTCACTAGGCCGATTTTGGGTTTCACGCGGCGCAGGCAGAACTGCTGGCGTAGGAGTTTCTGGCATTAATTCTGGCTTACTAGCAATAGGGGGGATTGGTTTTGGTTTTTGAACTAAAGCAGCATTTTCAGCACTACTGTCATAAATCACATTTCCATTCGAAAGAGCAGCTTGGTTCGTACCAACGACCACACCAACAGTTGTAAAGCTGGCTGCAAGCGAAACGCCTGCAATCATGCTTAACATTATTTTTTTATTGGCACGCATAGAAGCTGCTCCTTTAAATTGAAACTATCTATTGTACATAGATAGCAAGTGTTTATAAGAGATATAGCAAATCTAAGTTTTAGAAGAAGAGAATTCAAAACGAAGAATGGACTGTATATATGAACAGATTGTGGCTGATTTACTAATGGCTATAAACCACACAAATCAACCAACTAATAACAGAGTGAGAAAGAAGTAAGATTAAAAAAAGAGAAAATTAAAAATGAGAAATTTCCAAAAAAGGAGGAGAACAGAGACAGAATAGTTAGTTATAATGCAAAGACACAAAACAGCAGACGCATTTTTAATCCAGGTAATCTAATAATAAACAAAATGTAAAGATTCAACGTAAGTTAAATCGTAAAGTTAGTGTGGTTGTAAATAGATATTAAATCTGATTTACAAGTCTATTATATCTAGATTTTGCAACTTTTGTCAAATAAAGGCATAAAAACTGGTCCAAAATAATTAAAATTTGGGTAATTATTTGGTTGACAAAATTAAGCTAAAAGCTTTAATTAAGAGACTTTCGATTCTAATTCAAAGACACTTTAATTGCTTTTTTGACGCTTAAAACAATGGTTTCATACCCTTTTTAATTTAATGAATTGAAGATAATTAGCTTTGAAGTGCATTAATGAAAATGCAACTTCAGTCTTTAATTTACTTCGAATTAATAAGAAAAAGACGCCAGATAATACGGGTAAAACAGCAATTATTGATAATTGGGGAAGATATTGCTGATGCAAATTATTGATTGCGGGCGCAAAAGAATTAAAGAAATCTTGACTCACATTTCACTTTTGAGCAGTAAATAAATCTGGGTTATTGGGATCAACTCAACCAATTAAATTGTTTCGAATCTTCAAAAATGTTGTTAAATCTCCATTTAAGGTAGTATTAAACAAGCTCGGATCATTCACTATTAAATCAGCATATGTAGCTCGATGAGCACTTACTCCAGCAGTGCCTATAAAGGCGGTAATGATATCAAGTGCAGAAAAACTAATATAAATGAAAGTCCAGTTAAAAGACGTAAAGTAGGTTACTTGAGATGGATTAAAACCTCATTTATATACAATCACTCCAGAAATGATTTCTGTACCAAAGACAAAAGTAGCTCCTAATAAACCAAAAATTAAAGTAAATGCGGCGACAACTGGAAGACTTAAGCCAATTACTCCGATGCCATATGAAATCCCCAAAAAAGCAGTTCCTAAAATAATCATCACCCCAGCATAAGGAGCAATTTGATATTTTGTTGATGATCATTTAGCAATCGTTCACAATCCAGTGTAAAGTCCTAAAGAAAATAAAATTTGTCATGCAAACTGGTATGTTGCAATACTATTTTCTTGAAGAATTTGTCCAGTGTTTAAATTTCAAACTCCAGCGACATTAGCATCGGTTCGATTTCAAAAATTAGACAAAACTCCAGAGGCTGGTTCAACAATGACATACAATGAAAAAGCAGTTGCCAAACACAAAACCCAAACCCTGCGTTGTTTTAAAATGAAACTAAATTGGTTTTTAGATTCTGGGGCTTTATCTTCAATAAAAATGGAGTTGTGATTGGGGGTTTTAATGTTAAATTGCATTCCAAAAATTAAATAGACAATCATTCCTAAAATAATCACACCAATAATGACCCCACCAATTAAAGTTCATTGCCCAGCAATTCCGTCACGGGTCATCGCATTAATAAATAATAATGAAGCTACAATTCCGGCAATTTCAGCTGGTGCATTAGTAATTTTAGACGCTGCATAGCGTTGTTTTGGTTCAACAAAGAATTTAACAATTAATGGAGCCGTATAAATTAATGAAGCAGGACCACCTACTGCTAAAAAGATTCGAAAAACCAAAAATAAACCATACGAGGCTCTAGAAGCTATATCTTCACTAATTCCCTGGGATAATAAGGATTGTTTAATTTCTGGAGTAAAAACGAAAGGTAAAGAAATAATCATTAATGAAAATGCAAAAATGATTCCATTTTTATGACCAATTTTATGAAGCAATAACCCTAATAAAACAGAAGTTATTCCTCGAGTTAAAGGAATTGATCAAGTTGAAATTCTGGCGATACTAGGATCTGTTGCTGATAAGGGAAACAAAGTAGCAACTGGACCATTTCCAGTGGAATTGGCTTGATTAACACTATTGAATGCTAATTGAGCCATGGCATATACTACAAGAATTGTTAAAAACATAATTCAAGCCCGTAATTTCATTACACGTTGATCCATCAGCGGATTAAAGTGTCATATTAGCCAAGACTGTTTAACATTTAATTTTTTATCAGTAATAACCATATAATTCCAATCACATTTAAGTTCTAAAATCTTTTTATAATATGCAAAGAACAATCTATACCAATGCAAAGATTGTGGATAAATTTTAAAAAAATATTTTTAATTTTCAAGGAAATAAAATAAGTGACAACCTTCCATTTATTAGTTTTTAATTTTCCCAAATAGCACCATAAAAAAATAATGATTCAAGTAATTAGTATTCTAAGAATTATTTTCGATTTCAGGAATTCTGAAGCATAAATAGAAAATTAAAAAAACAGTAACTTTATATATTGTTTAAAATCTGATCATTAATCACAAAATAAGCAAGTATCCTAATTTAGTAATTATATTAAGAAATCTAACAAATAAAGAACCGGTTGGCAATTTATTGGTTTGTTTTTATCTCATATCGAAAGTTATATGAACAAATTGAAAAAAAGTGATTATTTTATCGCGAGAGACGATTGAAGATTTAGTTAATATTAAAAATGTACTTAAAGGAGCGGAATTAATTGGCGAGCCGTTGGATGACAATGAACTAGAAACTCTGTACCGAAGTAAAGATAAGACAAAATGATTAAATGCTCACGATTGTGATATTGAGTTGAAAAGGCACGAGAAGATTTTAAAAGAAGCTGAGAAGATTAAAGATTTGTTTAAAAGCATGGCTGAGACGATTGGGGATCGGATAAGGGAAATTTCAATGTTGAAGATTGAGTTGGATAGGAAGAGGGTTGAGGGGAGTAAGTAATAAAAAAAGAGACCGAAGTCTCTTTTTTAATATACATGGTATAAATTTAGTTGTTGTTTGTTTTCGAAAAATCTTTGTTAGACAAATTGTAGTCTAGATATAAGGTTATTCCAAAATTGTTATCTTTATTAGGGTCTTTTTGATCATTAACATTTAAGTTTATTAATTTACCATCAGCATTTAATGTTTCAAAAATCGAATTGGTTTTTTGAGAAGGGATTTTATTGTACAACGATACAAACAGACCAATTGGGTTTGTATCATTTTGGATATTGAATACGAAGGTTTGAAAAGGGTTGATAAAAATATTGAAATTTTTATTTATAATGTTATTGTTGCTTTTGATTTTTGGCAGATAGTTTATTAATTTAGAAATAAAATTATAATAATCTGTTGAAATTGTTTGGTTTTTTAAAACCAAATGACTCCTACCATCCAAAGTTTTGTAATCCAAAGTATTGCCATTTTTTAAAATAGCATCATAATATTTGTCGAAAACAGTTTCTGAATTTGCATACAAAGCATTCGACCCGTTTGGACCATTTTTTTCTAAATAATTATGAATTTCATCAGAATAATTTTTAG
This sequence comes from Mycoplasma testudinis ATCC 43263, assembly GCF_000687795.1. Classification (GTDB taxonomy): domain Bacteria; phylum Bacillota_I; class Bacilli_A; order Mycoplasmatales; family Mycoplasmoidaceae; genus Mycoplasmoides; species Mycoplasmoides testudinis. The sequence continues at coordinate 28,722 of NZ_JHXT01000007.1, read as the reverse complement.
ATGCTTCTATTAATTGTTGAGGTGTAACCAAATTATTAATAGTTATTGATTTAGAATTTGAACCATTCAAAGCATTGTTATTTGAGGAAACACCAATTGTTGCTGTAATGGTTCCATCGTCATTATTATATTTTGAGAGATCGACAGAAACTTTGTATGTAAACTTAGTTTGATTCGAACTATTTGGTAATGTTGAAGCATAAGTGTCGCTAATAAATTTTGTTAATGACGAAGGATCTTTATTTTGCAAATATGCAAAATTTTCGGGGATATAATCCTTATCTTCTGTTGTTAATGTGATAGTATTTGGAATTGATTGTAATGCTTTTGTGATTTGGTTTTGTTGAGTACTAAAATTTGATACCGAAATACTTGCGGATGCATTTAAATCGGGGATATTTTGACTTTTGGCTGTAATCCTAAAGTTTGCTGTACCTTGTGTGTCGTTGGCATTTGATTCGGTAATCGTGAAATTTAAACTACTCATAATAGAAGGGATATTAATTTTATTATTTACCGATAAAACTTTATTGAAATTATCGATATTAGAAAGATCGGCGGGGGTTACTAAAGATGGAATCTTTTGAGAAAATTCGTTCGAAGCGGTAGCATTTGCATTTGTTCTTAACTGTGAAAAAAAATCTTGTGTTGTAGATTTTATTTTATCGTAACTTGCAAACCTTTCAACATTAAATTGAATGCCAGCTTCAGTGATATTTGTTGTGGCATCGCCGTTCGCTTTAAAATAAACATTTGTTCCATTACGATTTTCGCTTAATACCATTTTGACGGTTAACCGACCCACACGGTCGTCAACAGAACCACTAACTACACTAAAATTAAATAAATATTGTTTTGATGTAACAAATAATGGCGGAATAGTTGAACTTGAAGTTCCTAACATATTATTGAATTTAGAGTTGATATCATTAGGTGAGGCTGTGGTTTGAAATTGAGCTTGAACTTGACTTGGCAGTTTGTCGCTATCTAAAGCGACAAAATTAGATTTTGGCACATTATTGTAATAGTTCGCTATTTGTGCTTTATCTTGACTTGATAAGTCTACTTGACCTTGAGGATTACCAGGGTTATTTGTTCCAAGTTGATCAAAGTTTTGGCTATTGCCACAAGCAGCTGCGGTAGCTGTAATTGGCAAAGCTAATCCTAACGATAACCCAATTATTATTCTTTTTTTATTTTGATATTTCATTTTCTAGTTTTCCTATATTGATTGTTATTTATTCCTAAAACACGCCATTAAATTTTTGAGTTAATTAAATATATTTTTTAATTATTTTCTCTTCGATATTTTATGAAGGTAGACAATGCCTTTGTAAATCTTTTACCACCAGAATAATTAATCAATTTAACAAATTGACCAAAAGTGTGAATTGGATTATGCCCATTTTCATGTAAATTTGGCTGTCAGATTAAATGATGGTCAAAATCGTTAACATCTGCCATCAAATCATTAGTGCTAGAAAATAAATTTATGTATCTTTCCAGTGTTTGAAGATCCATTTCATAAAGATTTTGATTACTTATTAAACTATCAATTAAATCTATAACAAAAAGAGTTTTTAACGCTTCAGCACCCTTTATTGTTGCAATAGCTGGTTCAATTTCATAATCGTCCCCACCAAATTCTCTTATTCGTGGTTCATGATTAATTGGATCAACAAGACCTATTGTTGTTTCTGCCATTCTAATTCTGTTCACAAGTATTTGTGTTCTCTCTAAAGCTACTCGAATTAGTCATCTAAAAAAATCAATCTTTTGCTCAATTTCAAGAGCGAGCACTCCTCTACTTGTGTAATAACTTCGTAGCAAAGTTTCGATTGCCAAACGTTCTGACATAAAATCTCCTTTAATTTTCTTTAATTATGTTTTTTTTTTTTTTTTGTCAAGCCCCCTCCTGCTGTCATTCATATAAAATATTCAAAAATATGGTCTAAACATGACAATTTTGAACTTATTAAAACTAAAAGAAAAGACCAAACCTTTTTCAATTTTGCTATGAGAAAACCAAAATATTACTAACACCATTGGTTATTTAAACCTACGTAAGAATTAAGAACGTTTTTCTTGTCTCAAATCAAATGAGATTATGACCGTTTGACCTGAATTTTACTCCAGAATGATAGAGGTATCTCCGCTAGCGAATCTATAAATATATGCATATAAAAAAACAAAAAAACGCGAATTAAACCATGCTCTATACCTACTTAGGTATTCAAGTTTTATTTAACTTGTCTACTTTAAGAGGTATAGAGCATAATGAAACGAGTGATTTTTCTTTACTTAGATTGCAAGTAATTCACTATCAATTAAAATAACATCAAAAAAAGGATTTGCATCAGCAAATCCTTATCTTATATTAATGCACTAAGACAATTAGTAGCGGTCTGGATATTCTCGTGACGGACGATATCCGTAAGGTTCGTCTTCTTCAAACCGTCGGGTTGGACGATATCCATCATCTTCATATTGACGGGTATTACGAACTCTGCGGCTATCCCCCCGGCGATCGTAATCACGTGGCGGATAATCATAATTTCGACCTTCTTGGCGGTGCGTATTAACCCGAGAGTCATATTCATCATAACGACCCTTTTTAGCCTTACGGTGTCTTTTACCATATGCAAAGTGGTAAAACATTCACACGATGAATAAAATTAATCCTGCAAATGTCATTCCCATTGCAAAAGGTAAGATATAACCTAACACAATTGGACTAACTCATAGTGGTCCAGAACTAATGCCAGCACTTATAAAAGCATACATTTGGGGAATGCTTCCAAAAATACTGCTATCACCAATAAATTGGGGAGCGGCTGGACTTCAGTCTGGGCTACCATTTCCTCTGGCAAAACTTAATGCTTGAGCACTAAAGTAATTATTTGCCATCGCAATCGGATCATAAAGATTATTAAATCAGAAAGCAGCCAAGAAAACTCAAACTAAGACAGCAAAAACAACTAATGTAATGAGGGCAATAAACAAACGACCGAAAAATTTCATACGTTTCTCCCTGTGAGTATTTATTAATAATATTGCTACTTTTAAATAGAATATAATAATAAGTATACACAAAATATTTATGAAATGGAAAAAAATACATTCCTAAATTAAACACCATTGTCGTCTATATAATAATTATATAAAAGAGGCAAATCGTGGTAAAGATCTTAATCTTTATTAATCAAATCATTGATCAAAAACACTAAAATAGAAAACCTACAGGAATTATTAATTTATAATTGCTTTTGGTTATGGAGGCTTACCCAAGAGGCTGAAGGGGCAGGCTTGGAAAGCTTGTAGGTGTCTAACGATGCGCGAGGGTTCAAATCCCTCAGCCTCCGCCATTAACATTTCAAAATTATTAAAAACTAATAATTTTTCATGGAGATTTACCCAAGAGGCTCAAGGGGGCGCTCTCGAAAAGCGTTAGGTGGGAAACCACGCGAGGGTTCAAATCCCTCAGTCTCCGCCATTAAAATTAGTTTAAAGTCAAACCAGATAGGTTTGATTTTTTTGATATTACCTAACATAAATAAAAAAGTTCAATCTTGGTAGATTGAACTTTAACAAAATATAAATTAAATTGATTAACGTTTAAAATACATGTATAAACGAATGATGTTTCAAATTAAACCTATTAAGCTAAACAATAAATAAAAGCCGTAGCTTAAAGATAAACTGCGCATTAATTGCTTGTTTTCGTTCCCATATAAATCCATAAATTCCGCTTGACGGCGCATTTGACTAACAATATAGGCAATATACAGTAAATAAATTACTCCAGAAACTACGGAACTAATAATCATGACAATGCTGCTAGCACCATTGCCACCATTAACCCCAAAAGCAAAACCCAAGCTGAAAACTAAGGTTCCAATAATTCACGCAATAACTGCAAAGAATAAAAAACGCCCTAAATGTGCTGATGCGCGTTTAGATAAAACCCGGCCAACTAAAGCCATTGCAATGAACATCAGCCCACCAATTGCAAATAAAACCATAATATCAGCTAAATGATATTGATCACTAACAAATTCAGATAATCTAATTGCAAAGAATAAAAGACCAAATCCAATTGCTTGTGCTAAAACATAAAACCCAGTTGCAAAAATCATAAATCCAAAACCAAATTTAGTTAATCTAGGGCGCATGAATCAAGCCATAATGCTAGAAACTAAAATTAGAATCGGACCAATTGCTAATAAACCATTAGCAAAACGAGCAACACCTTCATTAACTGCAGCATAATTAAACAAAAGCTCATATAAGCCATAAGCAATGATAAAAATTAATGCAAAGCAAATACCTGTGACTAGAAAAGATCTAGTCATTAATTTAGTTTGTGCTTGATTAAATGTGTACTTGCCAGTTTGGCCATAACCACCTGAATAATTATTTGAACCATAATTACTCGAAGTTGGGTCATAGCTTCTTGGACCATGCGAATTATATCCGTATGGTTGATTGTAAGGGTTATTTGAATTCAAGTGAAACCTCCGAAAAATGGATTCATTCATTATAACAAATATAATTTATCGAGCTAAAAAAGCCCACTTTTGAGACTTCATAAAAGAAATAGGTGTAAAGAATAAATTTATTTCTTAAAAACTCTGTTTTAGAAAAAAAGTTTAAAAGAATTTAAATCTTTCTGGTTTCATTTCAAAGTTTGCGTATTAACTTTAGCTATTATATTTGCACACCAAAGTCTTGCAAATTTAGATTTTTCAGTTTAGCTGCTCAAATTATCATGTTTAACTATTTAAAGAGTTGGGCTCTAAACACGCTCCACAAAAATCCTATTATAAATTCTAATTACTAGCAATTACAAGGGTTACAATTGGTTTTTATCATATGGTAAGTATAATTAGTACACGAAAAGCCAGGAGATAGTACACGAAAAGCCAGAAACCTAACAAGCGAAAGAACAAACGATACTATGTTTATCTAAGAATGTAAAAGATGTCACTATAGAGTTTTATCTTAGTAGGTAAAAATATTATTACTGAGCTTCAAATAATATTAATCTAGAACTAAAAAAAGTAAATCAGCAAATTTATGGAAAGTTTTTTGTTTTAGCGTTAGTAAGAATTAATTGACAGAAATGTTTTTCACAGGTCTAACGTGAACAACAATTGCCTTAGAAAACTTATCAGCCTGATAAAAATAATTATTATGTTAGAAATTAATTGACCACATAAGCATGAGTATAAGAACAATTAAAACAGCAACAAACAAATTGTTAGATTATTTCGTAAACCCTACGATTTTTAAAGTAGGTAACTTTTGCTGATATTCTCTAATTTCGTCTTGATTTTTTGTGATAATTTCTTTTCCATTTTGATCAATAACTACTTTAATTTTTTTGGATGAATCATATGATTTTGCTAATCCAAGAATAACACTAATTTCGCCAGTTTCATCCATTGGAACAAAAGCCAAATCTAAATAGACATTAGCAGGTAATGGCGGAAGATTATTATTAGCTAAAGAACTAAATAATTTAAAATTCAGAGCCGATGTTCCTTTCAAGTCGTTAGAATCTTGACCCTTAGGAAAAACTATCTTATCTTGTTCACTATAAGCTTCATTTGCTTTTTTAACTTTAACATTAGCGCTTGCACTTACTTGCAAATCCTTAACTTTTGCATGCCAAGATACAACTGTATTTTCTTGTTGATCAATTGGTTGAATCCCATCGTTAGGATTTTGAGTGGATGGTTGTTGACTACCAGGCTTTTGGTTTGACTGTTCAGGATTAGCGCAAGATATAGCTGTGGTTGCAATAACTCCACTAAGTCCAAGAAAAGATAAACTCCCAATTAACATACGTTTTTTCATTTTAATCATCGAATTAACCAATTAAACTTTCATTCTAATTTAAGCATTCCCATATTCTAACAAATAATCAACAACAAATTAATAAATCTCGTAACTTTTTAAAAACAAAATTTCTAATAATGTGAAAAGGGGCTAGAAAACATAAAACTAGTATTAAAATCAATAACAATTGAGGTTAAAAATCATGACTGAACACAAAACAATCAAATTAAAAAATTACGATGCTTATTACTCGTTTCAAGACACAAATAAACCTAAAGTACTTTTCATTCATGGCTTTGGTGGAGATCATACACGGTTCATTGAATTAAAAGAAATAAATAAAGAATATGACTTAATTGCAGTGGATTTACCCGGGCGGGGTAAAACCCAATCAACAAATAAAAATAAGCAAGAATTTTTACCAGCAGATTACCAAGAATTTATTATCGACTTTATCCAAACTTTAAATATTAAAATCGATTTAGTAACAAGCACATCACTTGGAGCTTTAACAGCATTATATGCACTAGATGCCAATTTAATTGCTAAGGGATTGTTGTTTTCTCCATACAATTACGTTCCAAACCCCAAAGAACGTAATGAAATTTTGCAAAATTATTTAATTCCCGAAAATGAACTAATAGCTAAATTGTCAATACTTGATTTAACAATCAATCGAAAAAAAGATTTTTTAGAAAAACTTGATGCAATCACAATTGGAATAATGAATAACAAAACCTTTAACGAAACAACTTTTAAAAAATTCGTAAGAATGCTTGTTGATGAAAAATTTGTTAATGAAACAGTTAAACCTTTATATATCAGAAATGCTAAAAAAATTGTTATCGCTAATGCCGATCATGATTTTTATATTCCATTAACAAATGTAAAAATCCTGTGTCAAGAATTAAAAATAAAACTTCATGAAGTACCCTTTGCCGGGCATCTGATTTTTGCTGATAATCCAATTGAATGCAATCGGTTAATCAATCTCTATATTAAGAAATAAATATTTTCTTCAAAAGACGTTAATCTTCATCAAAGGGAGAAAACGGTGTATTATCACGAACTTTAGTTTTGGTGGTTTTTTGGGATTGATCATTCAGAAGTTGACTATTTTCTGATTTTGTTTTGTTTTGTAATATCCCCGTTTTGGTTTCGCGTTTTAATTTCGTCTGTTGTTTCATTTCTTGGGCTTTTTATAATCTTTCAAGTTTTTGTTTTTCTTTAGCTTTCGCTGCAGCTTTTTTCATTAAATACCGAAATGCCATTTTAAGTAAGTCCATACTTGTGCTCCAAATTCACATTTTAAACTACGATTATTTTAAGCCTTTTTTATTAATGAAAAATAAAAAAAGCAAACCAAAGATGGTTTGCTTCTTTATCAAATAAATTACAACAAAACTTTTTAGGCAAATAACAGAATTAAACTGCAAAGAATTATTCCAATAAATAAACCAATAAAGGTCAATGTAATCACTAAGATCACGTGAAATCAGTTTGTATTTTCATGAATTTTTCTTTTTTGATATCGACTAGAATTAGATAACAAATTGAGTTTGATATCTTTTTTTAGACGTAATGCTTCAAGAGAACTTTCGTGTTTTGTAAAACCAGATTCTTTGGAATCTAAAACGATCTTATTTTCTTCAAGTGTTTTGTTGTCGTTCATAAACGGTTAGTGCCCTTTAGTAATGCGCTTGTCAGCGTAATAGCCACATGAACAAACTCGGTGTGCTTTTTTTAAAGCACCACAGTTTTTGCAGGTGTTAACTGTTGGACCACTTAAAGCGTCATGCGAACGGCGTTTATCGCGGCGGTGTTTACTCGAGCGACGTTGTTGTACTGCCATAATAACTCCTTAGTGAATCACCAAGTAGTTTTAACTACCTAGGATTATTAAAATTGATTGGATAAATCCTATTTAACTTCAACAGTTGCGCCTGCAGCTTCAAAGCGTTTCTTTAATTCTGCAGCTTCTTCAGGCTTAATGTTTGCTTTTACAGTTAAAGGTGCTTTTTCAACACCAGCTTTAGCTTCCATTAAACCTAATCCAGAGATTTCTTTATAAAGTTTGATAACTTCAATTTTCTTATCTCCAGCATTAGTCATAATTACGCTAACTTCACTGCTTGCAGCAGCTACAGGTCCAGCAGCCGCAGCAACTGGAGCAGCAGCAGATACACCGAATTCAGTTTCGATTGCCTTAATAACATCGTTGATTTCAACTAATGTCATTTCTTTTAGGCTTTCAATAAATTGTTCTTTTGTTAATTTTGCCATTGTTATATCCTTTTAAATATATGGTTTAGTTTATTTCTTTTCGCCAACTGATTTCATTGCGTACATCAATTTGCGTAAAGGAGCTTGTAACACAGATAAGAACATGCTGTATAGTTCTTCACGAGAAGGTAAAGATGCAATTTGATTTAACTCATTAACATCAATCACCTTTTGTTCTAGATAACCAAATTTGAATTTGATGTGATCTCGGTCTTTAGTTATCTTGAAAACAGCTTTAATGGGTTGGAATGCATCATTAATCCCAAATGCAATCGCCACTTGTCCAACTAATAAATTATCTGGAACAGTGATGTTTGCTTGAGCAATAGCACGGCGTAAAATATTATTTTTTAAAATAAACATTTTATTTCCTGCTTGGTGTAATTCGCGACGAATTGCACTAGCTTCGTGTGCGGTCATTGTGCTGTATTGGAATACAACAAAAGATTTTGCTTGACTAATAACGGCGCCAACTTCATTAATGCGGTCGATTTTATTTTGAATGACTGCTTTCATACTGACTCCTCATTAAAAATGCAATATTAAGAAAAAATTCTTTTGGTAACCAAAAGAATTTCAGTCCATCACAGACAAAAGTGAGAAACCTCGGTAACAAATTAAGGAAAAAATCCAGTTACTTTCTTTGGTAATTGCATATGAATAATACCATAAAATAACTAAGATATCATATTAAGTAGACCATAAATAAAAAGTCACCCCATAATATGAGGCGACTTAATTTATTTTTATGCTTAAAAATTAAGCTGAATATAAGAAATCAATTATTTGCTTAGCAATAGTGTTTTGAATTTTAATTAAAGTGCTTCTTTCATTATCATCAAAATCAAGGGAATGCTTAAAAGTTAAATACGAAATACAAAATTCGTCAATAACTTTTGAATCCCGCTTGAATAACGCCAAGATATCTTCGGTTCCGTCACTTTCAGAGATGACTTTTAAATTTTGTTTAAAGTAAGCTTTTGCATCTCCAGGATTAACTTGCTGGCAAACGCATTCCATAATTTTTTGCAATTGGGCCAATTTAAAATCCATGTTTGCTGCACCGTCAGTTTCGTAAACATCTTTAATAAAGTCTAGTTTCACGCGATGGTCAGCACACATCTCGTTAAAAATCTGAATCGCTTGGGTAATTTGATTACTATAGTTTTTAGATTGTGACATTTCTATTCCTATTTTATGTAGTGATTAATGTATTAATATTTAAAATGATCCAAATAAGACTTTTTTAAATCGTTCTCTCTTCGCAGTTTGAATGCAATAAATGATGTTTTATCAAACTTCGTGATATGGTAAACATCTTCACGGTTGGGTAGTGACTATTTAAAGCATAAGATCAAATACTTTGATATTGGTGATTTGTTCTTATTAACATACTATCATAATAAAAATAAAATATCTTTAAAAATCTAACGTTTTTAAATTTGAACTACAAAGCACTTATTTACTAAAAGGGTTCATTTTGCCAAAATTTCATAACTCTAGGAGTTATTTTTGAAAAAAAGCCAATAAATATGGCCTTTTTTGATTATTCTACTCTTACAAAATGTATAATTTATAACAACAAACCTAATATAAGGGGTATATTATGCTTACAAAAACCGAAATTTTCCGGATTATTTCTGAATGTACAGGAATTCCAACAAAAAACGTTAAGACCATTTTTGATATTTATACAGATTTAGTAAAACGCGAATTAAAAACTGAAGGAGAAATTAAATTACCAGATATTGGTAAATTTAAAGTCGTAATTAGCCGTGAAAGAATTTCACGAAACCCAATTACTGGAGACCAAATTAAATTACAACCTAAAGCCCGCGTTAAATTTGTTCCAATTAAAAATATTAAAGAAGAAATGACAAAGGTTAAGTGACGTTACGTTGACGAAGAATAAAATTCGGATCCTTTTCTAGGTTCACAACCAATAATACTAAAAACCTGGTGTTAACGGGTTTTTATTTTTGACTAATAACTCTAAAACATCTTGGAGATTTAAAACTCCAGGAAAGATTAAATCAATTTGATATGCATACTTTTCAAAGTATTCGTATGGAATTGATTTTTTATCGTTATTTTCTTGGATATATTTTATTAATTGACTGGTTTCTAAGACAAAGAACTTTTCATAAGTATTAAATAAAACAATTAAGAAAGAAACGGCTTGATAATTAATGATATTTTTTAAATGATTTAATTGATGGGGTGCTAAATTTTTTAAAGGAAAAGATTTAAGCGAAACCTGTTTGGCTTCAAAATCAAAATAATATCCTTTATAAACCCCGTAATAATCGCTTTGAGTTCTTTCTTTCAATCACCCTTGAACCCGTTGTCCTTGAAAAGCATAAACCTTAATTGGAAGATAACGTTTAGCAAAGTAAGCAATTTGACGATTATTAAAATAATCAATAGTCCGATTGATTATCGTTTCTAAAAACATTCCACGATTTGCATTCATTTTAAGCCTCCATATATATAAATGCTAAAAACCATCAAAATTTAAGAAAAAATATTTATCTTTTTTTTAAAACAAAAAAAATAATTCATTTTCACTTTAATCAAGCGAAAATGAATTATTTGCTTCTTTTACAATATAAAAATTTATTTTTGTTTTGGAACTCGATATTTTTCAGGGTGTTCTTTCTTCATCTTTTTAATGAATTTATCTTTATCCATTGATCCGTATTCATTCATTAATTTAACACATTCTTGATATTCATTAATAGCTCAATTAACGTCTTTGAAGCCCGTGATGACAACTGATTTCTTTTGTAGTATTTTGTATGTTTCAAAAAAGGTTTTAATTTCAGCTAATAAATGCGGGCTTAAGTCTTTTAAATCATTAATGTGGTTATATCTTGGATCACAAGCAATCACTCCAATTAATTTAGTATCAGTTTCCCCGCTGTCAATCATTCCCATTGCACCTATAATTCGTGTGGGAACACTAACACCAGGCATAAAAGGTTGGTCACTAACAACCAAACAATCTAGTTCATCACCATCTCAATCTAATGCTTCTTTAATGAAACCATAATTTTGTGGATAATGATCAGATCCGTATAAAATCCGGTCAACAGAAATTTGATTTGTTTTGCGATCGTATTCGTATTTCACGTTTGAGTTTTTAGGAATTTCAATCGTGATGTTTAATTCAATATTTTTTGCCATTAAAATAACTCCTAAGCATAATATGAAAATTATAAATTAAAGCCATTGAACTAATCTTAATTATTTCAAATGAAAAAACTTCTTTTATCTAACGAACGCCAATCCCGTTTTTTCACATCCAATTAGTTTTATTATTTAACTGACTGTAAATAACAACGCGGAAATAAGTGTAAAGCAGATATTTATCGGCTGCAGAAAATTGGAGATCATAATTTTTAGTTGATCACAAAACACCTTCTTTGTTTAGTTTGAAAGCCAATGAATCTTTGAATTCAATACGAAAGTGAAAGACCATGTCTCCCACAATAATTGCTTGATTAGTAATATAAATTTTTAAATTTTGGGCAATTGTTTTAGATACACCGGTTTCAATATCAATTTGTTTTACGCTTACTTCTTCCATCGAAAAATAAGCAGTTTCTTTTGGGTGTTGATTTAAGTCAAAATCAACAATTAAAGCTTTCAAAGAACGCGTTTTTGCAAAATCCAACGAATTAATGTGACGTAAATACGCTTGTTCTTGTGTAGTCAAAAACTTTGTTAGCTGTAAATTTTTAACAATTTTATTTAGATGATCTGTATACCAGGTACTATAAAATTCGTTTTTATTAATTCATTGTTTTAAAACATCAAAACGATATGCTAAATAATCATTTTCTAAGCCAAACGTATAATACTTGGAAGTATGTCGAAACGATCAATTAATAATTGTATTAATATTTAATTTATCTTTTAATAAAACAAAAATTTCTTTTTGCTTTTTAGAAGAAGTATAAGGTCGGTAAAAAATCTTTAATTCTTTTAGATGTTTTAAAAAATTAATCATAGATGTTTAATTTTACTTAAAAAAATAAAAATCCAAACACTAATGTGTTTGGCTTAAAATAAATTGGTTTAAAAATGGTCCTGGGAATGAGACTTGAACTCACAAGGTATTGCTACCGGTGGATTTTGAGTCCACTGCGTCTGCCATTCCGCCATCCCAGGATAACCTTTAGTATTTTAACTTATTTTAACCATCTCGAAAATTTTATTATTTAAATGTTTTGAAGATTTAATAATCATTTTTGAAACAGTAATTCAGTTTTAAACTTTAGTGTTATATAAATTAGACAGTCCCGGATAATAAAAAAACACTTAATTTAAAGATGACATCAATTTTTAAATTTGAATTAGTCATTATTTTTTGGATTCATCAATAGGATGGGTGCTGAATTCTCGTCTCCAACTTTTCCCTTGTAAGTGAAACACATTATTCCCTACAAGTTCATAAATTCGATCGATTAACCTTGATGCAGCTTTTTCTTGAGAAGCATCCTTTGTTTTATAGGCATTAGGTTTACAATAATGTCTTTCTAATTCTGCAAGACTAAAGTTACTAACAAAAATTGTCATTTTATCTGAACTCATTCGGTTATTAATAATTCTTAAGAAATACTCGTTTACAAACCAATCACGATATGTCTCAGCACCTACATCGTCAAAAACTAGAACGTCAGCACTTATCATTTCATTTAATGATGTATCAAATTCTGATTTATCATCACTAAAACTCTTTAGCAAACGCAACAGCAAATCAGGGAGAAATACATATGCTATTTTTTTGTTGGTTTTTGCCAAGTGGTTGGTAAATAAACAAGTGATATAACTTTTACCAACACCACTTGATCCATAAAGATAAAATCCACCGGTTTTTTTGCCTTTGAATTGACCATTCATAAAATTTAATAGTTTCTTGCGAGATCCATCTCATGAAGCATCGATTGATTTATCACAAAACTTAATATCCAAAAATCTTTCAGGAAATCCCCGAATCAAATAATTTCTCTTAAATGCATTTTGTTCAAGAACTTTTTTTTGTTTTTTGCAAATCACTTGCTCGATTAAAAAGCGCTCTCCTTGAATTTTCACACACATATGAAATCCCGATGGATTTAAACATTTCTTTTCTGAGCTTTTTAAGCAAGCTTCATTATCTAAATATACCTTCCATAATTTTGGTAGATATAGACTATATTGAACATCTGATAAATTTAAACTTTTAAAAATTTTTGAACTTTTTAAAATTTGAATCCGTTGTTCAGCATTCGGAAAATACAAATTAGAATGAACGTAAAGTTCATCTATTTTAGACTTTGTTTGGGTGTTTTTTAAAGTATTTCTTTTTGAAAGTTTATCAGTAGCCATCATAGTTATAGTACTTCGACAGTGCTCCAATCAAATTCATCGTCATCAATTGTAGATGAACTAGTTTTATTAGAATCAGCTTTTTTAGTATAAGTTATTTGGGTTGGGGTTTGTTGTTCAAACGAAATATATTCATCAGTTGAATAACGTTTGTTTTTTAATCCTTCGCAAACACTCCTTAAATAGTTTAAAATTTTATCTAAATGGGTTAAGCCTAAACGATTAACTGTTGTAGCTAATTTTTTTAAATACTTAACACTATATTTACCATTAGTTCGATAAATCATGAAATCAGTAAGTAAATTAATTACGCTATCAGTTAAGTGCGAACTTTTTCTTAAATAAGAAATAGTTTTCTTTTGATCTAAATCTAATGCTTCTTTTTGGATACTTGCCAAATAGCGTTCTGCATTAAAGTTACGGTAGTCGTTAAAGATGTGATTAATTTCATTTTGATCATCAATTAATTCATAAAAAATTGTTGGATTGCGATAAATTTCAATGTTATCATTCATTTCTAAATTAACAGCTGCAGCAGTCAAATTTTGAAAGTTTTCTAATAGTAGATTTTCATCAATCATAAATGTTCCATTTTTTTCTCGGTAAGCAGCTTGATAAACACATTTTTTAATTTCGTTGACTGATAAGTTATGGGATTTAAAGTAAGTTTCGATAATTATTTTTACATTTTCTGTAAGAACGACAGGTTGCTTGAAATCAGCGCTTAGTAACTCGTGTAGGCTTTGGAAATTAAATTCCATAATCCCGTTAATATTTTCTGAACCAAAGACTGCTTCAAAAGATGCAGAAATATTAACGGTATCATTAGGAATACGACGGTTGGTAAAAGCAAGACTAATTCTTTCGTATTCAGAAATCCCAATTTTATTAATTAATAAATGCTTAAACTTTTGATTACTGTTAAAACGTTTTCAATTTAATGGTTCATTTACTGAAATGTGCATAATTTTATCTGTCGCAGTGATTTGAGTATGAGTTGTTATTAAATTAATTGCTTCTAATTGACTACGCATTTCAGCAAACTCTGATTGCGTACAGCCTAAACAGTGAAAAATCCTCGATAATGGGCTTTTAATACCTTTTAGAGTGGTTTGCACGTTAAACTCATTAATCAATCATTGGTAAAAGCCAATTGCTCCAGAACCAACAATCGGAGCATATATGTATGTTAATTGCTTTTGAGAGCAAGAAAAATCGAATGGACGATAGATAATATAAGTGATTTTTTCAAGTTCTGAAGAGTTCATAAATAACCGCCTTTTATTATTAATATCGTCCGCACCTTCAGATGAATAGGTGCTATGTTCACGATATAAGTATATAAGCAAAATCACTATTGAAAATTTTGTTCAATGTTAGAAACTTAAAACAAGCAATTAAAGTTAATTATCAAAGAGGTTATCCACAATCTCAATGCTTTATATTATATATAAGGACTTTTCCACAATATTTGGGAAAAGCTTTCCCATACAAGAGATTTGCTTTTTTTAAAACGAAAATCCCTTTAATTTATCAATAAATTTGACGCTTTTTTTAACCTTTATTGTTTTTAAATAAGAAAGAAGTTCATTGGCAGCAGTATCAATCGAATAATTATTGCAAAGAACATACTGAAAATCTTTTTCTTTAAATTTATAAATTAGGCTTTCTTGAGATTGAGTTGACAAATGAGAGAAACGTTGCGTAAGTCTTTTTTTAATTGTTTTCAAATCACATTTAATAAGTACACTTGCATCAAAAAAACGTTGATAGTTTTCAAGATTAAATGAAGAAGCAGCGATTTCAACAAGATATACTTTATTGTTTGATTGAACATTTAATGATCATAAAATCATACTTATTAATGGTTGCAAGCACTGATTTAACTTAGCTAACTCAACCGAATTGCTAAAAACTAATTTACCTAATTTTTTACGATCGACACCTTGCTCTGTAATAAATCCAGGACCAAATGTTTTTTTAATAATATTGTATCCAGGGTAATCTGGTTGATACAATTGATGTATTATTTCATCCATATGAAAAACTGAATACTTACTTAATAAAGAACTTTTAAGAATTGTGGACTTACCAGAACCACTTAATCCTGTTACACAAACTAACATAATTGTTTACTTACCTTTTTGACATTTAGGGCAATAATAAGTGCCACGACCATTTACTTTCACCTTTAAGATAATTGTTTTACACGTTGGACATGGTCATTTTACTTTAGTATGAACTTGCAATTTTTCTTGAAATGAACCGATGTGACCCTTTTTAAATTTATATGAGGCTATTGTAGTGCCATTACATTCAATGGCCCACAATAAAATATCACGGGCTTTTTTAGCTATTAGGTCTGCTTGTTTAATAGTTATTTGATTAGCTGGAGTTAAAGGATTAAGATGGCATGCAAATAAGATTTCATCTGCATAAATATTTCCGATTCCAGCAACATTTGTTTGATCTAAAATTGTGGTTTTAATAGCGCGATGAATTTTATGAATTTTCTCGTATAAATACTTTCCATTAAAATTTGGATCAATTGGATCCAATGCCAATTTACTTAATTCCTTAGATTTTAAATGATCATCATTTAAATAAATATTAAAGGTTCCAAACCGGCGCGTGTCGTGATAACGTAATTCTTGCTTGGCAAAAACAAATTGAAGTAAAACGTGTTTTTTATCATAATCATCTTTTTTATTTTCAAAAAAATACTTGCCTTCCATTCGTAAGTGAGAAACCATTTTTTTATGGTGCGTCAATTCAAAAATTAAATATTTTCCCATTCGTGAAATATGCGTTATTTTTTCGCCAATTAAAAATTTTTTAAATTGTTCTGGAGTACAATTTTTTAACAATTTTACGGCATTAATCTTAATGTCAAGAATCTTTTTATTTAATGTGCATAAATTTAATTCATTAACAACCGTTTGAACTTCTGGCAATTCAGGCATACTTATTATTCTCCTTCGTCAAATAATTGGACTGAGCGATAAATTTCATTTTCTAAATTCCGAATTTGGTATTTTTGCAAAAATCCTGTAAGCTTTTCAAGATCAGCAGTTTTTCTTAAAAATTCATTTAGATTAATCGCATCATAACAATCACATTTAATGGTGGCGAGTTTTTTGCATAAATAAGCTGTTTTTTTATGCTCGTTAAAAAGTTTTTGTTGGGCTGGTCTAAGCTCACTTAAGTTTTCGTAGATGTTGTCCAAAGAACCATACTTTAATAATAAATCTATTCCGGTTTTAATTCCAATACCTTTAACACCGGGAAGTTTATCTGAACTATCTCCCACTATTGACTTAAATTCAATAACTTGTGCAGGATTAAGTCCATAATACAAACTTGGAAAATTTTCTTTAGTGTAAACAGTCATTTCACTAATACCTTTTTTAGGTTGCATAACATTAGTATATTCATTCACTAATTGCAGCATATCCTTATCAGATGTATAAACATAATTAACAATTTTATGAGCCGTGGTTTTGCTGACAAAACTTCCGATCAAATCATCCGCTTCCACACCAATTTGTGTGCGAACGTTATATCCAGCATAAACTAATACTTCTTGCAGCAACTGAAGTTGCGATCGTAATTCGTCTGGTGAGTGTGGCCTTCCTGCTTTATAATCATCAAATAAATCATCACGAAAGGTTTTTTGCCCAGCATCAAAAGCAATTAAAGCATATTTAGGATTATGCTCATTTAAAATTTTTAGAGAAATTAATAGCATTAGCTTAATAGCATTGGTTGGTTGCTTATTTGTTTCTTTATAATATTCCATTTGTTTTAAAGTCGCATAATAAGCCCGGTAGGTCAAGGAATGACCATCAATTACAACTGCACAATTTCTCATTATTTGTCCCCTTCAAATTCTTCCAACTGTTGTGTGGTTTCATTATAAATTTTAACTAATTTCATAAGTACTAATCCCCGACCATCGTGCTTGACACTGATTAAACAAACCAAATCTGTTTTTAAAACGTTTTTGATATTGTCAAACGATTGCGGTCAAACAGTAACGCTTGATTTATCAGTATCGTCTTTCACCGTTAAAAATGCCATTTCTTTATTTGTTTTTGTTGTCGTCTTACGCATTCCATTAATTTTTACAAAAACCCGACCAAATTTAGGATCACCATTTTCGTTCGATTCTTTCATTGCACGCAAGTCGATTAATTTTTCATCTTTAACTTTTAATTTAAGTTTTTTAAACGGATGATCTTGAAGATAAATTCCAATTGTCTTAGCTTGAATTTCATTAAATTCGATAACTTCACTAGGGCTCATATTTAATTCATCTAATTCAATTTCAATACCTGTAGCAAATAACTTACTACGTTTTAAATCATTTAATGTACTGGCTTTTTTTAAATTATGCAACAAGGTTTTACGATTAAATCCAAAATTATCAAAAGCACCTGCGTAAATTAAAGATTCAATCATTTTCAATGTCACTTTATGTTCCAATAAAAAAGGCAAAGCCTCTAAATAATTTTCAAACTTTTGGTTTAGTGCAGCAGTTCTGGCATTCAGAATTTTTTTAATGGCTTCGTTCCCAATATTTTTAATAGCGTCAAAACCAAACAAAATAGCATTTTTATGAATGGTAAAAGATTCTTGGGACAAATTAATGTCTGGTGCTAAAACCTTGACCCCTTTTTGTTTAGCTTCGTTAACATAAATCCCAATTTTTTCATTACTACCAGAATTTGCGCTCAATAAAATAGTCGCAAATTCTAAAAAATAATTTGCTTTTAAATATGCCAATCAATAACCAATTAGTGAATAAGCAACGGCATGAGAATGATTAAAACCATAATTAGCGAAATTATAGATATACTCAAAAATTTGTTCAGCATCAGTTCGCTTTAATTTATTGCTAATTGCTCCATCAATAAAACTTTTACGCAGTTCCCCTAATTCAGATTCATGTTTTTTAGAAATAGCTCTTCTAAAAATATCTGCTTGGGCGACTGAAAATCCCGCAACCGATTGAGCAATTTGAATAACTTGTTCTTGATACACAATTATTCCATTTGTATCTTTTAATATAGGGATTAATTGATCAGCTACAAAAGTTGTTTTTTCTTTTTTATTTCTTCTAGCAATAAAAGTTGGGATATTTTCTTGTGGGCCTGGACGAAACAATGATGATGTAATTGAAATATCTTCAATCGTTTTGGGCTGCATCTTGATTAAAGTTTTACGCATCCCAGGAGATTCTAACTGAAATATTCCGTTTGTATCACCATCACATAAAAGATTAAAAGTTTTAGTATCATCTAAAGGTATTTCGTTTAAATTTATATGGATGTTTTTAGTTTTTTTAATCGTTTTAACAACAGCATCTAAGATGGATAAATTTCGTAAACCAAGCAAATCCATTTTAAGCAGTCCAAAACGTTCTAAGTATTCCATTGAAAATTGAGACAAAGGATTATTATTCATTCCTGTTTGCACGGGAATAATGTCTGTTAAAACAGCATTTGATAAAACTATTCCCGCGGCATGAGTCCCTACCTGCCTAGGCATATTAATTAGTTGGGTGGCAATTTGAAATAACGTTGGGTAAATCAACACTTTTTCTTTCAACTTCTTAGAATTAGCAATGGCACCATTTAAATCTTCATCGTATTGCATGCCAATTAATTTAGTAATTTCATCAATTTCTTTAATTGGGATTGCAAGAACTCTGCCAACATCACGTAAAGCCATTTTTGCTTTCATCCGTTGAAACGTAACAATATGAGCCACGTGGTCTTTGCCATATTTATTGAACAAATAACTAACAACTTCATCGCGTCTAGTATCCATAATATCAGTATCAATATCTGGCATGGTTTGTCTTTTTGGGTTTAAAAATCTTTCGAAAATCAAATTGTATTTAATGGGATCAACATCAGTTATTTGTAAGACATATGCCACTAAAGACCCTACTGCAGAACCACGACCGGGACCGACTATAATTTCATTCTTTTTGGCAAAATTAATAAAGTCATAAACAATTAAGAAATAATCGTCATATCCCATTTGATTAATAATATCTAATTCTTGTTTTAAACGCTGCTCGTAAATTTTAGGAATTACTCTAGTTTTTTCAAAACGTTTTTTAAGGCCTTCCACACAAAGAGCTTGTAAATATAATTGGCTTGTAACTTTTTTGGGAGTTGGATATTTAATTAGGTTAGTGTGAAATTCGTTTAAATCCCAATGACATGACTCTAATAATTTTTCTAAATTTGATAACTGAATTTTAGAAAAAACCTGCTTTGCTTGGGATTCACTTAAATATCATGTTTCTTCGCTTACTTGGTATAAACTATCTTCTTCAGATAACGTTTTATCATTTTTGATTGCTTGCAAAACATTTAACAAAAAAGCGTCATCTTTCGAATGACACGAAACTTCACTCATGGCAATACTATTTTTTTGATTATTTGCAATTGTATACCATACTGCCTTTTTAGGCACAAAACTGCCTTCTTTAACAATTACATAAACATCATTTAATCAATCTTCTAAATTATATGGTTGATCAAGCATAATGAAACTTGAAACCTTTAACAAGTTTTTATATCCTGAATTAGATTTTGCGATTAAAACTAAGTTACTAGATGATTCTTGATGAAAAATTTCTAATCCAATAATTGGTACTAAACCATTTTTAATAGCGGCATCAAAAAATTCAACAGCTCCATAAAGAGTATTAAAATCCGTCAAGCAAACGTATTTTTGCTTATGCTTTAACGCAAAGTTAACAATGTCATCGATTGACAATGTTGATAACAACAAAGAATAATGAGACCTAACATTCAAATTAATGAACATACGATCTCACTATCGAAAAAGTAAATATAGAAGTTAAATTACTTTCCACTTTTCGCAATTTTTTTCTCCAAAGCTTTGATTTCGCTTTTTAAATCGGCAATGACTTTTTTATCTTTAGCGCTTTTTAATTGCATTTTCAAATCTTCCAAATGAATAGAATCAACATTTAATTTGCCGTCCACATTCATTACTTTGGTTTCTTCCAATTTAACTCGTTCAAAACGATCAAGATCTTTTGAAGAAGATTTAAATTTTAAGGTTTTTTTGTTATCGTTATTCATTGCTATCGTTTATCCTTGGAATACTTGTACTTTAAGATAATAAATTATAACATAATTAAGAAATCAAAAAAGTGATCTCAACAGCGAAAAGATGACTGAAAAAAATAACTCGATGCTTAAATATTTTATAAAACTGTTTCAGGAATCGATTCAAACCGACCGGTATTGATTTTGTATATGAATCTGTACGCTCTAAATAACAAAGTAATATATGTAATTCCGTTTTCCATCGCTTCATTAAATTTAGCTTTTGCCCATTCAAAAACATTTTCATTATCTATTGGAACATTAATTAAGAGCATTTTTTCTTCATTTGAATTTTTAAATGCAGCAAACCCAAAAAGATCTTCAATTTTTACAAACGAAGCATTTAAAATAAATTTAATTGTTTCTTGTCGGTATTTTTCGGGTTCAAATTTAAATGGTTTATCATCAGCAACTTCTAAGGCCTTGAAAATTCCATTTAATCAAAATGGATTACTAAACATATCACTTAAAGAAAATAAAATACTATTAGGACCATATTCTTGTCAATTACGGGTTAATGTTCCGGTAATATCAAGCGCTTCGTAAACTGGACCATATGAATCATTAGAAACAATAAAATGACTTTCAAGTTCGCTAACAAAATCTATGAAATTTTGTTCGCTCAAAGCCCGTAAAGCTAAAATTGTAAAGAAATCAAAGAAAAAAGTTCGACATGTCGGATGATCAAGTTTTGTCGAAAAATTTGTTAAGAAAATTTTTGATAATCGTAAAATTTCAACAACTTGATAATTCGATGTAGCGTCAGTCAAAAAGGCATTAATAATCCGAGAAAATTTCTTGCTTTTGAAATAAAGCTGTTGAGCATCCAAATTAAGAATTTTTGAAAACTCCGAAAGTAAAAATAGTAGGATTTTACGGTAATTTTTAGGAGTTTTAAAATCATTAACATCTACCACCAAAAAATTCCCTCGACCCCAACTTGGATCGTATAATTGTTTTATTTCATAATCGTTGGCAATATTTACCGTATATATAACGTTATTATTAAGATGCTTTAAGACCACAAACAATTTAACTATTTCTTCGTAATCTTTATCAGAAAATGTTATCTCGTTATAAAAATAATTACTACTAGTTGAAATTTTAAATTTATTTCTTTGATGTTTTGGCACAATCCCATTTGGAATGTTTTCGGGCAAAATAAAGTATTTATCAATTATCTTTTCGAAAACCACATCAGCGCTTTTAGAAATTCTTAATAATTTGTTATAGCGGATTGTTGTAAACAAATAAAACATCAATGAGATGATTCCAACAACAATTAAAACGATACAAAAAGAAATTAATGTTGCAAATCCGCCTTCACCGATTAAGCGCAACAATTGATCCACCCGTAACAATGTAATTGATAGTAAAGGTACACCAATTGAAGTTCCTAAAGTTGAAACTGTTGTTAAAATAGGAAATAACGATTGAGCTCTTGTTGCTAAATACTGGTTTGATTCAAGATTATTAAATTCGTCAAACATTTTAACGATCTTTTTCTTTTTGCTTTTAGCTTTTTGATTTTTGATAATTTTCGAAATATCATTAGAAACAAAATTTTCAGTTTTAAGATTAACCTTCAAGTTATTAGTAATATCAGCAATCACCCGCCGGTGGCTTAAAGAAGCGACTTGCTGATAAGAACAAAAAGGTTCACCATCAGAACTTTTTCTTAAAGACTGATCTTTTTTAACTGGTAAAACTTCTTTTTCACCACCGGGTTTATATGATTTAAATTCATATAATGAATTAAGCATCCGAGTTTTGCGATTGTTAATTTTCCCTGCAATCGCAATAACGCGTTTATTTTCAGCATTATCTAATTGCTCAAGCAATTTTTCAAGTTGTAAAGGATTAATTTTTTTAGGAACGATCATGATTATTAATTAAGTTAAATTAGAAAGCGTTTATCAAGGTTATTTTACGATTAAAATTCCAATATATCTGTTTTTTATATATAGTATACCTACATTTTAATTATTTCTGATCAATCTGTCACTAAATGTTACAGAATTATCTTCAAAAATTTAAATTAATTGAAAAAAATCAAATAAGTTTTATAAAATTTAGGCATTCAATTAGGGGAACTCCGGTGCGAATCCGGGACAGTGCCAGCTACGGTATTTCAGTTATCTGATAAGTCCGATTACCACGTGATGCTGGGCCACATCTTAAACAGTTTTATCTTTATAAATGTTTAAAAGGTGGTTTCTTGCCCAAAGGAATTACCTTTTTTTTAATCCCTATTAATTGAATAAAGAAAAATTATTAGGGAAGTTTATGCAGAAAATAAAAAAATAATCAAAAAATACATAAAAACAATTTATGAGCAGAATCTTAAATTACATCTTTATATTTAAGATATATTGTCTTTTGAACAACGGATTTATATCAAAGTATTTATGGTTTTAATGTCTCTTAATATGAATGGTGAGGCAGCAAAATCTCTGACACGCAATCTCAGTCTGTCGCACCATTCACATTAGGGGATTAAACATTTGGATTGAAACTATACTTTAAGATAATATAAACCATCATTTCAACTATAAATTACAGCAAACAAACAAATCGAAATACTTCACTTTAAGAAAATCAATTTATTAAACCGATTTTCAATTAATTTTCAGTGAACTTAGCAAAACTATACTATCTTCAAAAAATAGTTAAATTCTCAAAACAAAAATAATTAATTCCAATATTAATTTTTTCAAAACTCCGGTTCAAAAAGATAAAAAAATATAAAATATACTCAATTTCAAAGGGGAACATCGGTGCGAATCCGAGACAGTGCCAGCTACGGTATTTCAGTTATCAAACTGATAAGTCCGATCACCTAATGATGCTGGGTCACATCTTAATCAGAAATAACAGTACTATGATTAAAAAAGTGTGAAACAAATTGTGAATCTTTTTTAATTAACATTCCCTTATCTTGAAATAAAATTTTTTAAAGGAACAATTTATTTATGACTAAAAAGAACAAGAAAAGTAAATTTTCAATATTTTTCGGTTTGTTTTCTATCGTTGCAACTACAGCTGGAATTGCAGTTTCTTGCGCTCAAGGTTCCACTCCTTCAAACTTGAACCCACAGCAAGAAAAAGCAAAAGATAATTTTCAAGCGATAACAAAAAACGACAATAAAAGTAATGTGATTTTATTAAACGATAATGATTTCACATTGCGAAATGATAGTTTTTTGGGCGTAGACTATGCAATAAATGCCATTGCTGATGGAATTTTAGGTCCAGATAATAAAGTTAGTAAAATGTCGATTTTTGATTTATCACATTTAAGCAAACTTTCCGCTAACAATTTTAATTTCAGCGGCGAAGATAGAAGAACAGCAAATAATTATGATTTTGTGGCTAATTACGCTCCATATTTGGGTAATTTGGCGGCAATCGGCTTTCTGCCAACAACAGTAATCAATTTTAACAAGGAAACAACAGTTCCAAGTTACATTCAAAAAATAATTACCGACAATAAAGTAAACGAAGAATTCAATACAGGACCTGCAACATTCGGAAATAATGAAGCAACAAGTAAAGCACAATGAGTGAGCAGAAATCCAAATACAATATTAGATTTTTCAAAATTATCAAAGCCAGATGAATACGGATTTAAAAATTCTTTAGCAAACCCAACATCTTTCGGAGCAGATATCTCAAAAGAAATTCGAGCTGAAGGGCAAACTGCAATTAACACTGCAAAACTATGGGATTTAATGCCAGCGATAAAATCCTTGATCCAAGAGGTTTCAAACGTTGTTACCAACAAAGACGGTAGCAACATTTTTGGAATTACAGGGACAAATCCTGCTGCCGTTTTGACTACTATTCAAAAGAATTATGACGCTAAAATAAAAGAATTCAAAGATGAAATGAATGCTCGAAAAATTGCTACACCAACCGTTAGTTTTTGAGGAAAAGGATACGGACCTAATACAGTCAACAATTCTGAATCTTATAATGAATATGGTCCAGGATATAGTGCTGGTTTTTTCCCATCATGATTATATGGAAGCGCCGATAATGAATTAGGGTTTAAACTAGCTGTTCCAGAAGATTCTAATTTCAAGTTTGGTGTATTTGATAATGGTGGATTTAATAGTGCTGGATGAATCACAACCGGATCTTATAATCCAAATGCTGTTCAAGCCGCGTTCAAAAAATCAAGCGACTACGTATTTGTTGCGCTTAATTAAAATAATTAAAAAATGACACACCTAAAGAAAAGGTGAATTATAACCACCATCATTTTATTAATTTTATCAGTTGCTATTGCACTGATTGCTTTTTCAATTGATACTAGTGGAAAAATAATATTTTTAGTGACTGTTAATGGTTCTAATCAAATCGCATTTTTGGTAACGGGAATAGCTGTAATTGCCGGCATTTTAGTCGCTTTTTCACTAAACGTAAGTGGAGAGATATCACAGTCTTTAACACGAAATCAACTTGCTTCTCCTTTCACTTTAGGGATGACGTCATCAATTAGTTTAGCATTCGTAGTAAGCGCCACTAGTCCGAGTTCAATTCCAGTATATGCTATTGCATTAATGGCTTTAGCTTTTACCATTGGGTTTAATCTAATTCCAACTTACATCTTATCAGTTAGCCGTTATGCTAAAAGTACGAACACAATGATTTATTTCGGCTTAGCTATCTCGCTGTTGTTAAGCTCTATTATTGTCGCAATAAACCTTTCACAAAATCCGACTAACATCAATTTTGTAGGATGGCTGGTTATTGAATCAGTAGCATTTAGTAAGAATAAATTAATAGTCGGATCTATTTTTATAGCGGTTGGACTTATTATTGCCTTACCAATCCTTAAAAAAATTCATTTATTAGAAAATAATTATTTCAAAGCAGCTAGCGTTGGAATTAATCTTCCTTTGCTTAATTTTTTAGGTTATGGAGCGATGGCCACGTTAACAATTGGTGGTTCTATAGCGTATGCACCATTTACCTTACTTGGTTTTGCAATTCCCTATTTAACGAAACGTTATGTTTTAAACCATTATGATTTTCGGGTTTCACTAATTCCTAGCAGTTTAGTTAGTATTTGCTTAACGCTTCTAACCATTATCACAATATCTTACTTACATTCTAATGCAAATGTAACACTCATTATTTTTATGCTTCCTTTCTTGTTGCTACTGATGTTCAATTACAAACCAAAAAGGAAACAGCGTGAATATGCATACCAACTATAATTCTTTTTTTATATTCAAAAAAAATAGTTTAAATAAACAAAATTGTCTCAAATGAGTAATTTTGCTTATTTTGACTTTAACTTTGAGTTTAATTCTTTTGTTTTTTTATACTGACCCCGTTGGATTAAGGCTGCCCCTTAATAACAATTATCTTATTTGAAAATTAAAATCTCAATCGCTTTTAAAAACTTGAATTAGTGGAATCGCAATTGGGTTGAGTAATTATTTATTGCAATTTTTAACCCGGAATAAGCTAGCAGATACATCAATTTTTGGAATCAATTCGTTTCAGCAAATAGCCGTTGCTTTATTCGTATTATTAAGCGCTAACTTCTTTCTTGCTAATGAACAAACTTATATTTTTGGTTTTATATATCTAGGCATTGGTTTAATTAGCGGTATTTTGTTTTATTTAATTTCAAATAAAAATCATTTGACGTCTAGAGCTGTTATTATTTATGGAATTGTTCTCAATGTTTTTCTAAGTGCCTTTGCATTTTTTATTTTATCTTCAGATGGAATACGAATCAACTTTCAAAATGTTAGATTTGCAAATTATTTTAATAAAGTTTTTGGAGGGATTCAAGTTAGTTTTGACTTTAGTGGAATTATTTTTTCAATCATTTTACTTTTTGTCTGCCTGGTATCTACTTTAATTCTTCGCATTAAAATTATTGCCCAAGCATCTGCCATTCAAAAACAAAATACATTAGGATTAAAACCACAGAAAATACGATTCAGTTTAGTTATTTTAATTAGTATATTGGGTTCAATTATATTTGCCAATATTGGTTTTGTTGCTTTTGTAGGAGTTGTGATTTCATTAATCTCTAATCGTCTTTTCAACAACTTTAATAATCGTGTCTTTAGTTCGATGACAATTTCAATTATTTTCATTTTGATATCGCAAATTATTCAGATTGGTTTTACTCAAATTGCAGGATTGTCAATTTCGGTTATAATTTCTATTATTAGTTTTCCGATATTTATAATTTTTGTCATCATTAAGGATTAAATATGGCCATTTCAATTGACATTCCATTCTTAAAAATTAGTGATAGATTTAATTTATCTAATATCAAATTTGAGATACCAGATAAAAAAGTTACAGCATTAGTTGGAAATAACGGCACAGGAAAAACGACACTATTAAATTGTCTAGTTAAAAATCAAAAAATCAAAAAAAATCAAATCTTAATCGACGGAAATGACATTACTAAAATTTCTTATAAAATGCTTGCAAAACAAATTGCATTCATTCCGCAAATAAACGATATTTTCAAGGATATATCAGCATATGATTATTTGAGTATGGGAAGGCTACCACATACTAACTTTTTAGGAATCTTAAATAAAAATGACAGAAAAATTATTAACGATGTAATTACCGAGTTAAAAATTGAAAAAATCGTTACGCAGCCGATTGGAAAATTGTCAGGTGGTGAACGCCAGAAAATAATCATCGGAAATGCTTTAGTACAACAAACACCAATCATCGTCTTAGATGAGCCATTAAGTTATTTAGATCTTAAGTCCAAAGAAGAAATAATTGGTTTAATTTCACAGTTTAGCAAAATCCACCAAAAAACGATTGTTATTGTAATCCATGAACTAGAACTTGCAGCAAATATTGCTGATCAAATTGTTGTTTTTTATGATGGAAAAACATCATTAATTGGTGAACCAAAAAATGTTATTACATCTACAAATATCAAAAAATATTTTGGTGTTGAAAAACAAGTAAAATTTGAAAACAACAAATTTTATATTCTTTAATTATTTTGCTTTATTTGTATATGATTGTGATTTAAAAATCTTTGGTTCTTCTTTATTTAATTGTCTAATGTATAAACCTATTAAATAAAAAAGATTAGATAAAATATTTAAGCAGTCAAAAATTAAAATATTGACTTTTGAACCAGGATTATTTTTTTGGACATAGAATAAGGTTCGAACTGCATGCTTAAATTTATTTCGAATAATTTCTGAAACGCAAGCAGACGTAGAACCAACCGGAAGAATAAAATTCTTAAAATTACAAGTAAGTTTGGATTTATAATTTTTAAGTTTTTTATTAAGTGCTGTTACTGTCGCTTTGTTGATACAACACTTGCCACGAACGGATCCATTAAGATTCCAAGTTAATGTGCATAGTCATTCTAAGTCTCTTTTTAATTTTGAGTTTTCAACATAGCTTCTTAGTAAACCAATAAAGGATGCTATTTCATCTGTAATTATTTCATAATCCACTATTTTTTGATCCTCATATAAAAAAGGATATGCACATGCGTCGTTGCTGCTAAATTTCATATTTAATTCCATAATCGTTTTTATCAACTTCTTCAAGTTTGATTAAATAAATTGTAATTAAAATTATTTAACTAAGCAAAAACGAAATCATAAAAGTTTTAGTCTTCAAAACTACATCTGTCAAAATAATAATGTAAAAGATAAAGTTTTATGAATATCTTTAAATTTCTGTTTATCTAAAATTTTTGAATAAATATATATTTGTTCAATTAAATGTACAAAAAACATCAACTCCAAGAAAAAAGGGAAGTAATGATTTAAGTGTGTTAATGTCTAGATTTCTTTGAAACCATTGACATCGTGTTATTAAAAGTATACTAAAAAACGGAAACGCTTTCGCAATTTTCCGTTTTTATCATTATTTAAACGCGCAAATCTTTGACTCTTGGTCAAGATTGAACAATAAATTAAGTGTTTGTATTTATTCTGGTTGCAAATCTATATCAAATAGAATTTCGAGTTGCTGAATTATACTTTGCCAATTACGAACTTTCATTTGCCTATCGTCGCGTTCGTAATTCATGATGCCTAAATAA
>NZ_JHXT01000006.1 GCF_000687795.1 Mycoplasma testudinis ATCC 43263 | reverse complement strand
AGAAATGCAGCAACCAATAAATAACTTAGTTAAATCTCAATAAAAAGTGTTAACTTACAATTTTGAATTCTTTAAGAAAAATTCAAAAATATCTGTAAAAAGCAAATAAATATTCCAAGGGATTATTAATTTTTATTAACCGCAAAAATTTAATTAAATTTTTTGAAACTCAATTATTTTGTTTGCATAAATACCTGATTTATTTAAAACGGAAACAATCTGAGTATATTCACGGCCGGGAATGCGAAAAACAAATAAACGATCTTTCTTTTCAATGTAAGCCTTTTTAAAGGTAGTTATAATTAGGCTTACCTCTTGACTATCGGATGGTTTAAAAACATTAAAATAACGAACTTTACTTCCTGTAAAAGATGAGTTTTGTTTTTTATCCGGAGATTTTGGTGGATGATAATAACTAATTAAATTATAAACATCTTTAAAACCATTTTCTTGATCGATTCGAAGTTTATCCACGTCACTTCTCAAAACGTTAAAGTTAGTCTTTAATGTACTGACATCAGATTTTAAAGTACTGACATCAGATTTTAATGAACCAACATCAGATTTAAGACCAAACACTTCATCAGACAATTTTAATAAATGCTCACCTAATTTATCGATTGTTCAATGGGTTTTTATTTTTTTATTATTAGCCTTGTTGCTCATTGCGACTTTACTCGTACCCGGTTTTATAGAATTAACCTTATGTTTATATCTCTTATAGTTATCATAATAAATTTATCCTTGCAAATAATGATAAAAGACAACAATCAATAAAACTCAAATTTAAATTATTATACATTTAATTAAACTTCAAAAATAACACTCAGACTAATTAAGCATTTTATTCACAATATAGAAAAATTGAAAAATAGGAGTTAATTAAGGTGACTACCTAAAGCCAATTTAATAATATTTGTAAGCGATTTTAATAGCAATATTTCTTGAAATGACAGTGGAGACTTATCGCGGTTACACGATATTCCAACCGCATATGTTAATTTTTCATTAACTGAAATTGGAAAATAATATCCTAAAGCATTTGTTAAAGTATTTGTCCCAACACCTGCCACAGCATTGTTTTTGATTACTCAGGTTGCAATGGCAGTTTCGTTAACTTCGAAAAAAGATGCTGGAGTTTCATTATTCTTACCACTGAAAATTTTGATTGGATGAAAATCATTATTATAAATTCAAACAGAACGATTAAAAATTTTAGACAAACTAATAACTGTTTTTTTCAAAACTTCCTCATTATTTTGGGCATTTGACAAATTCGCCGTTAGATTATTTGTTGCATCAATTACGCGATTTGCGTGATGACTGTGATCAACTTTCTTTTTTAAATGTAAGATTACTAATTCGTAAACAATCCCAATTATTAAAAAGATGAAAAAATCAACTATTTTTAAAGCTAAAGTATCATTAACAGCAGAATCAGTGACTAAAAAGAAAAAAGCAAAGGCTGCTACCAAGGACGTAAAAATTCCATAAATTGAAGTTTTAGAAGTAAATGAAACAATGCTTAAAGCTATTGCAAAAATAGCCACAGACACAATAGGGAAATCTCTAGCTGCATAAAAAATCGCCACTAAAATCGCATTAATTAACACAACTTTAATAACAGATAAAAGATCAAACTTTAAAAAGAATCAATTTTGTTTTTTAAGTGTTGATTTTTGAAAACCAAAAGGAACAATTAAAATTTCTGTCGTGGGCAACAAACTAATTAACCGGTTTTCAAAGCTATTTTTTCGATAATATTTTTTTCATGACTTACCTAAAATAATATTTGTAACACCATGTAAGTTAACGTATTCAGATACTACCGCCGGAACATCATCACCATACAAAACGATAGTTTCTCCACCCAATTTTTGGACAAGTTCAAAATTAGTTTTTAAAACTTCATTATTGACGTAAGCTTCATTACTAGTTTCTACATACAACGCGGTAAAAGTAGTATGGTTAGCAGTTGCTAAGCGACTGGCCACGCGGATATTTTTTGGTGATGAAATGGATGATGTAATCAAAACTAAAACTTTAGCATTATTTTTTTGTTCAACAACTTTTTTATGAATAATACGATCTGCGCTGCGACGCATTGCGATTTCTCTTAAGGTATTAAGATTATCAACTGTGAAAAAATTTTCTAAAGCCAAATCAGCTTGATTTTTCTTGTATACTTTTCCTTGACGAAGTCGTAAAATCAAATCTTGAGGTTCAATATCAATTAATTCTAATTCAGATGCGAGATTAAAAATAGCGTCAGGAATTGTTTCTGAAGTAGTAACTTGAGTAGCCTCATTTACTAAATCGTTAATCCCCTCTAGGTGTTGAACATTCAATGTTGTATAAACATCAATTCCAGCATTTAACAATTCCTGAACATCAAGATAACGTTTTTGGTTACGACTACCACTAACATTAGTATGTGCTAATTCATCAACTAAAATAATTTGTGGTTTTCTTTTAATTGCTTGATCTATATCAAACTCTTTAAGTTTAATCCCTTTGTAATCCACTTCTTTTGGTGTTAAAATTTCTAAACCCGTTAATAAAGCGGTTGTCTCCTGGCGGGCGTGAGGTTCGATATATCCAACAACTATATCAACTCCTGTCTTGCGAAGTTCATGAGCTTCTTGAAGCATGGCATAGGTTTTTCCAACTCCAGCAGAATAACCAAAGAAAATTTTTAATTTACCTTTTTTAATTTCCATAATAGTCTCCCTTACAAAACGTCATAACCATCTAAAGTTAAGTTAACTTTAAGGACATTAACAACCGGCTCACCAGCTACTCCTAGCAAACGACCGTCACTAAACCGAGAAATAATTGCTTTTAATTCATCTGCTGTTAAAGGTTTGCGATCAGTTGCAGCAACCTTATTGGCAGGAGAATTTTTAAAAGCAGGTGAATTCACATAAGTTGCACTATTGCGATAGGCAACGATTCGATCAATTTGAAATTCTGCTGCAGACACAGAAATATTTGGATCTAATCCGCTTCCGCTAGCAGTTAATAACTCAACAGGAATCTGTTCTTGGGTTGGTGGTGTTATTTGGGTGGCATCATACGTTTGTTGAATTTGCTTAACCCGTTGATCCACAATTTTTTGGAATTCGCTACTATTAACAGCAATGTTTGATGCTGTTCCAAGATTGATACGACCAGTTAAATATTGGGGGCTAACAAATTGTTGCCCCAATAATTCACTTCCAAAATTCATTTCTGATGTTGAACCATCTGGGTTTTTTACTGTCACTTTAAGTTGTGATCCATTCGCCTGAGATGGAAAAACAGTTTGTCCAATTACGGTTACAACAATGGGATAAACAATTCCAGTAATTAATCCAAGTGAAGCAATAGCAATAAATGGAGCTCGGAAAAATAATAAAAAACGGACAAACTTGGAATGTTCTTTGGTAGACGTTTCAAGAGGTACTGCACTTGCTTCAGCTAAGGTTTTGTTCTCGATGCTGACAGGCTTTGTTTTTGATTTTTTAGTTTTTAAATTACTTCAATAGTGAGATCAAAATGTTTTTTGTCTAGCTATCAAAAGTTTTAGTTGATTTAATCGTTTAAAAAAATATTTATTCGGATTAATCTCTTTTTTAGGTTCAATTTTATCATCAGATGAAAGGTCAATAATCTCTTTGGTATCATCTTTTTTTTGTAAGGATTTTTTAAATTTGCTCAGTTCTTCTCCCTGAAGATTTACTTTATTAGTTAAACTGGCAGGGAATTGATCACTTAGCAAAGAATCCGTTTTTTTATTTTCTAAATTATTTTGATTCTGCGTTGTTTCATTTGAAATAATTTGGTTAGCAAGATTATTTTTTTGAGAAGAACTTTTATCACTTGATTCTAGTACATCTGATTTATTTTTTAATTTATTTGCAGTATCTAAAGAATCTAAATCACTAGTTTCAGATAAATCAATTATTTCGGCAGTTTGATTTGCTATGTTAGTTTTTTTATCATTCATAAAATTACCAACTACGATCCCGTAACAATTTGTGAAACGACACCAACTTGCATTGACAAGGGAATAATCGCACTTAAAATTAGATCAAATATTTTGATAAAAATGAACGGAGTAATAACTCCACCTAAACCATATATCAATAAGTTAAAGCCAAGGGTTTTATTAGCTGAACGTTCTCGATAGCGAACTCCTTTTAAAGACAAAGGAATTAAGGCAATAATAATCAAAGCGTTATAAATAATTGTTGATAGAATGGCTGTGGTAATGCTTGTTAAGTTTAAAAAATTGAGAACGTTTAATCCCGGAATCAATGGAATAAATAAAAGAGGAATAACGGCAAAATATTTAGCTAAATCATTAGCGATACTAAAAGTTGTCAATGCTCCACGCGTCATTAATAATTGTTTACCGATTCTAACAATTTCAACAAGCTTAGTTGGCGAAGAATCAAGATCAACCATATTTCCGGCTTCTTTTGCGGCTTGGGTTCCAGAATTCATTGCCACCGCTACATCAGCTTGTGCCAATGCTGGGGCATCATTTGTACCATCTCCAGTCATTGCAACCAAATGGCCTTCTTTTTGAATTTTCATAATTCAGTCGATTTTCTTTTGTGGAGTAGCTTCGGCGATAAAATCATCAACTCCTGCTTCCTGAGCAATTGAAGCGGCAGTAATCGGGTTGTCACCAGTGATCATAACGGTTCTAATCCCACTCTTGCGGAGTTCACCAAATTTCTCTTTAATTCCACTTTTGATTGTGTCTTTTAAATGAATAACACCAACAACATTATTGTTTTCACAAACCACTAAAGGAGTGCCACCCGTACCAGCAATTTTATCTACAGCAAGTTCACATGCTTGGGGATAAACGCCACCTAAAGACTCAACATATTTGCGAATTGCATCGGCTGCACCCTTCCGAATTTTTCTAGTTTCATTAATATCTACACCACTCATCCTGGTTTTTGCTGAAAACTCAATAAAGGCTCAATCTTTGCTATCAAATTGAGAACGATCAATTTGGTATTTCTCAGCAGCATGAATCAAAATGCTCTTTCCTTCTGCTGTATCGTCTGACAATGAAGAAATTACAACAATTTTTGCTAAATCGCTATCACTTAACTGACTCACGTTAATAAATTCACTAGCTTGACGGTTCCCATAAGTAATTGTTCCAGTTTTATCTAATAATAAAATATCAACATCTCCAGCAGCCTCAATAGCTCTACCAGTTTTTGCTAAGACATTTACTTTATTCAATCGAGCCATTCCCGCAATTCCAATTGAAGACAAAAGCGCGCCTATAGTGGTAGGCGCTAAACATATCGTTAAAGCCACGATATCAGTCAAGCTAGTAGCCCGACCAACCGCAGCATCTGGTGAAACAACAGGTTGAATCGCAGTACTAATATATTGAGAAAAAGGCAACAAAGTAGCAGAAACAACCAAAAAAATGATTGTTAAAGTGATTAACAGAATTTGTAAAGCAATTTCATTTGGTGTTTTTTTACGGGCAGCACCTTCAACCATAGCAATCATTTTGTCTAAAAAAGTTTCACCTGGTTTTGCAGTAACTTTAATAATGATTCAATCCGAGATTACAGTCGTACCACCAGTAATAGCATTTCGGTCCCCGCCAGCTTCTCGAATTACAGGCGCACTTTCTCCAGTAATTGCACTTTCGTCAACTGAAGCAATTCCTAAAACGGCTTCGCCATCTGTTGGCACTTGATCTCCTGCTTTAATTAAAACTAAGTCACCAATATTTAAAAGTTGACTATTAATTTCTTCATAAGGCGATTCATAATTGATTTCTTTAATCCGTTTGGCCATCACATTCTTTTTGGCTTTTTTTAAACTATCTGCTTGAGCTTTTCCCCGTCCTTCAGCAATTGCTTCAGCAAAATTAGCAAATAAAACGGTAAATCACAATATTAAAGCAATTGTTCCAACATATCATGGTTGAGAAACAATTAATCCTGTACTAAAACTTAAGCCAAATAAGATGGTGGTAAAAATCGCAGATAAATAAACGATAAACATTACGGGGTTTTTCAACTGAAATCAAGGGTTCAATTTAACAAAAGTTGCCTTTATTGCAGATTTTAAAATCGGTTTAATTTTTGATCATTTACTACCAAAACTAGCTTGGTTTTTTTGCTTTTTCAAGTTCGAAACTGACATAAATAAATCCTATTTAAACTAACGTAAATAACTTAAAGGCAAGACCTTAAGTGATAACAATGTTTGTTTGTTCATTTGAATTTTTGGCATAGTTTGTCTTTGTGAAACTTGTTCGCCAATCGGACCTAAAGCTCAAGCCGGGAAAAAGCTTAATGCACCGATAATTAAAATTACTCCAAAAACCATAATTGAAAACATTGTGGTATCTGTTTTTAAAGTTCCAGCTGAACTTGCGACATATTTTTTCTTGGCAAAATTCTTGCCCAGATAAATAACTGCCATTATTGGTACAAAACGGGTAATTAGCATAATTACACCCCCCGAAACATTCGTCCATAAATTATTGGCATCAAATCCCGCAAAAGAGCTACCATTATTATTAGCTAACGAACTAAATGCGTACAAGATTTCGCTAAATCCATGGACACCTTTATTTGTTAATGATGCGTTTATATTTGGAATAAATGTTGTAAATGCAGTTCCCAACAAAACTAATAAAACCGGCGGTAAAATAATTGAACTTACCATCTTCATATCAAAGCTGTCAATTTTCTTATTGAGATATTCTGGAGTTCTACCAATCATTAATCCAGCAATGAAAATTGAAAGTAAAACGAAAGCAATCATCCCATATAAACCACTACCAATTCCTCCAAAAACGATTTCCCCTAACTGCATCAAAAACATTAATACTAATCCGCCCATTGGCGTAAAACTATCAAGGGTCGAATTAACAGATCCATTAGAAGTTGCTGTTGTAGCCACTGCCCAAAAAGCTGACAAGCCAACTCCAAATCGGGATTCTTTACCTTCAAAATTTTGGGTTTTTAAAACTGACGAACCAACATATTCAGCAGCCACCCCAAGAACAAGACAAATAACAAAAATTGAAAGCATTACTTTTAAAATCATTGATCCTTGTTTACGTTGATTTACAGCAAACCCAAAAGTAAAACATAACGAAATGGGAATCAATAAAATGCTTCCGGTTTGAACTAAGTTACTAAATACAGTCGGGTTTTCAAACGGATGTGCCGAATTCGCTCCAAAAAATCCACCACCATTAGTTCCTAGTTGCTTAATACTAATTTGGCTTGCGGCTGGACCTAAGGGCATAAAAATATTAGCTTGTTCTGTATTGGCGTTAGCACCATCTAAGGTTTGGCTAACACTTCCAGCAGCAAATGATTGGGGAACTCCTTGTGAAATCAACAAAATAGAACTAAGTAAAGCTAAAGGTAATAACAAATATAAAACAACGCGAATTAAATCAACATAAAAATTACCAACAGTTTTAGATTCTTTTAAAATCAAACCACGAACCAAGACAAACAAGACACAAATCCCTACAGCTCCTGAAACAAAATTTTGAACTGTTAAACCTAATACTTGGGATAAATATGATAATTGGGTTTCGCCGGCATAGGCTTGTCAGTTGGTGTTAGTAATATAACTAATGGCTGTGTTTAATGCAAGATCTCAACTCATTCCTTGAACGTGATTAGGATTAAGAATAAAATAACCTTGCAACATTAATAACCCGAACAGAAAAATGAAACCAACGAAAGAAAAAGCCAATACGTGAAGGGTATATGTTTTCGGTTTCATTTGCGCATCCATTGAAACCCCCATCATTTTGAAAATGAGTTTTTCAATAGGTCCAAAAAAACGACTAAAAAAGAATATTTTTTGACCGTTAAAAATCTTATAGATAAATTTACCAATAAAATACGACAAGCCAATAACGATTAGTAAGGTAATTACAATCGTTACCGAAGATAAAATTATGTCTTGTTGCATAAAGATGAAGTTTTATATATTTAATAAACCTTAAGAATTAAAGTTTTTGTAAAAAAAACATGAAAAACAAGTAAACCAACAGGGCTAATCCAATTACGCCAGCAACGATTAATAAAATAGTCATTTCTTTAGTTGCTAATTTCCTTATGGCATGAATAATAACATATTAATCGCAAGTGAACTAATCTAGTCATCAAAACAGGCGTTTATTTTGGAAACATCTGATTTGTGAATTTAGTTAATTTATTAGTCTTTTTTAAGAGTTACATATTCAATAAAAGAATCTATATCTTCAGATTTACATACGGCTGAAACAAGATCACCTTGCTTTAAGATAGTTGTAGCTGTAATAGGAAAAATCAATTCTCCATCCCGTTGTATTGAAATAACGTTAGCACCACCATAGCGGCGTAAATTTAGATCAGCTAATTTACGCTCAAAGATTTCTTGGTTGGTAACTGCAGTTTTAACGAAACTAATTCCTTCACCTAATAAAGAAATATCAGCACTTAAATTATGAATAACTTTTAAAGCCACGTTTTGACCAACAATTTCTTCGGGGATGACTGAATCTTTTACACCCATTGTATTAAGAACCCGCTTGTGAACGACGTTTTTTGCTCGAGCAATAATGTTTTTCACTTTTACTTCTTTTAAGTTTGCACAAATCATAATTGAAGCTTCGATATTACTAACACCAACAATAACAGTACTAAATGTTCGCAGACCTAATTCATCTAACGTATTTAAATCAGTGGCATCTGCCCGAACAACATATTCAAATTCTTTTGAAGCCAATTGAACTAGTTCGTCGCGAGTGTCAATCAGCAAAAGATTATTGTTATTTGATTGAAGTGATTTGGCAACTTGCATGCCAAAGCGCCCCAATCCAATAATACATATATCTGCTTTACTCATATAAAATTATTGTGCCTAAAACCTTAAATTTCCATTGAATGGAATAAGTTATTTTGGTTAATATAATATAATATATTTTCCAGTATATGAAAAATAATAGAAATTCAAAATTTCAAGAATTTAAAAATAAGCATCGAAAATTACTCAAAATAACAAAAGTGTTGCTTTGGGGCGATACCGTCGCCCAAAAGATAACACATTTTTATGTTTACTTAATACTACTTGGTGCAATTCTTTTATATTTACCAATTTCTTTGACCTCGGTTCCAGATCATTACAGCAAAACGATCTCTGAAGATTATTTGAATCCAGCAACGATTGGTTCAGCTTGAAACGCCACTATTCACGGCGTTGTTCCAGCTAGTGCTTGGAATCAAGTAATCAACGGAACTGATCATTTCTTTTTGTTACAAAATTCTGGAAATACTAATACTTACTTAATAATGGATAGTATTTCTGGAGCGCCAAAAATTATCCAAACCCAACAATATACTTTTTGAGATGCCATTTTTGTTGCTGCTTCAGCATTTAGTGATACTGGGTTAACAACAGTTGTATTGCGCAGTACATATACTGTTTTTGGTCAAGTTATAGTAGCTTTATTAATTCAAATTGGTGGAATCGGATTTGTAGTTATTGCTTTTTTGTTATGAAAAATATTCCGGGCTCGGGAACGTGATCATTCAGCTTTTTCTAAAGCGTTGGTTCTGCAAGCAGAACGGGGAAATTCAAAATTAGGTGGAACCACAAAAACGATTATTGTTGCTGTTATCTTTATTTTTTGCGCTGAAATTGTATACGCTATTTTTTATGCTTTATACTTTAATTTTGCACCTGCGTTTGAACAACAGGTATTAGCATCATCTTCAATCGCCGGAAATGATTTAGGAACAAAAGCGTCATTAATTACTATTAATAGCACCTCGCCAATTTATGTTCACAACAGCCCATATGCAATTTGAGCAGGAATTTTTAACTCTATTTCAGCAATGAATAATGCGGGTTTTGACATTTTAGGATCGGCAAGTTTAAGTGCTTATCGGAACGATACAAATGCGGTCTTTTTGACTATCGTGGCATCAGAATTTTTCATTGGTGGAATCGGATATCCAGTGATTTTTGAAGTGTATGAACACATCCGTCATAAACGAAACAAATTAAATACCCAAAAGTACCGTTACAGCATATTTACTAAAATATCTTTAATTACAAGTTTGACAATTACTATTATTGGATTTATTTTAGTGGTTTCATTAGAATTAACAAATCCAGATGGATCTGTTCAAATCTTGAATCAAATTGCCAATGCGAGTCCCAACCAGGCAATAAATGTGGTTAATAATTTGCAAAACAACATAAATGGAATCAACCGTGCGGTATACGGAAACAACGTTGTCTTTAATCAAGTATGAAACGCTTTATTTGAAACTCTTTCAACTCGCAGCGCTGGATATAGCACAATCTCTAATAACTTGTATTCAGACCCAACCAAAATTGTATTAACAATCTTAATGTTTATTGGAGCCGCTCCAAGCTCTACAGCTGGAGGAATTAGAACCACTACACTAGCGCTAATTTTAGTTGCTGTCTGAAGCAAATTACGTGGTCGCAAAGAAGTCCGAATGTTTAAACGAACAATTCCAAAAGAAACTGTTACCAACGCTTATGTTGTAACACTACTAATGATCATTTGATTAGGCGTATCCGTATTTATTTCAGCTGCTACTATAGCTGGGCAAGTACCTGACTCAAAACTTACATACATTGATATCTTATACGAATTTAGTTCAGCGTTTGGTACAGTTGGCTTGAGTACTGGTGTTTCAAATATTATCACAACGATTGTTCCGATTCCATTAATCTTGCTAGTTATATTAATGATTATTGGACAATTAGGACCATCCACTACCATTTTAGCTGCAGTCAAAAAAAATCCGACCGGAAACACTTACAAGTATCCAGTCGAAGATATTAAAATTGGTTAACTTTTAATTTAATTAGCTTTATTTGAAACGACTCATTGAATATCGTCATCATCTTCGCACGCATCTAAAAAGCGATTGAAAATTTCGTTTTCATTATCTGATAATGAAACTTCAACTAAAGGGTCTAATTTTAACTCGCTATGACTAATCTCAAAACCGTTTTTGGATAAAACGTTTTTGATTTCATAATACGAATTTGGTGAACAAACGATTTCGAAACCTTCACCATCACTATTCAAATCAATAAGGTCAAAATCAATCAATAATTCCAACAATTTCTCGTCTTGGTAATTATTTAAATTTGTTAAAATTATTCCCCGTTGTTCAAAATTAATCTTCACGCTATTTGGTTTAGCTAATTTTCCATGT
Organism: Mycoplasma testudinis ATCC 43263; assembly: GCF_000687795.1. Taxonomy (GTDB): domain Bacteria; phylum Bacillota_I; class Bacilli_A; order Mycoplasmatales; family Mycoplasmoidaceae; genus Mycoplasmoides; species Mycoplasmoides testudinis. The sequence continues at coordinate 52,100 of NZ_JHXT01000006.1, read as the reverse complement.
AATTTACTTATGTGTCCATTTAAATTACTGATGGTACGGTTCGTATTATCAGTCAGTGCGTGGACAATAATTCCTAAACCATTTGGACCATAAATTTCGTATTCGACTTCAACCATATCAGCGCTATCTTTAGTTGAACCGTTGATATTTCTTTCGATTGAATCTCGAGATAAATTAAATTGTAAAGCACGATCTACAGCGGCCTTCAAACGCGGGTTAGCTTCTATATTTGGGCCGCCTACTTTTGCAGCCGCTTTAATTTCTTTTGCCAGTTTTTGTCAAACCTTGGCATTGTTTTGTTGCTTTTTGTTAGTCTGACTAGCAACTAAGTGTTTACGTGGCATTTAATTTACTCCCTTTCAAAAATGTTACAAAATGCTTTTAAAATCTTTTTCGCATCATGCCGCACATAAATTTTTTCGTTATTGTTGATTAATGGCATCTCAATAATTTGAACATGTGAATCATATGCTTCTTGATTAATCAATACAGGGTGGGAATTTTCGAGCGCATAATGTTTAATAATCGAATCATTAATTTTTCCCTTATGAACTAAAGCGTAATCAATAACTCCATACTCTAAATGATCTTCAATAGCTTTAATATGTTGATACAAATTCATATCGTGAGTTTCTCCGGGTTGGGTCATAATGTTAGAAACATAAATGACTTTAGCTTTTTCGTTTTGAATAATGGCCTTTTTAATTCCTGGAGCAATTAAATTGGGAATAATTGAAGTATACAGTGAACCAACCGAAAAAACAATGTAATCAGCCTTTTTGATTTTTTCAATAACTACTGGATTGGTTTTAATTTTATCAGGATTAATATAGGAAATTTTTTTAATTGTTTTATTGATGTTAGGGATATGATGTTCTCCAACAGTTTCTGTACCATCCGTGTATGTTGCTTTAATACTAATATCTGGATTGCTAGCAACCGGATAAATTGAACCTTTCACATTTAAGATCTCGCTGATATTTTGGATTCCTTCATAGAACCCACCACTAATTTCAACAAGGGCAGTAATAATTAAATTACCTAACGAGTGGTTATCAAAAACTGCATTTTCTTTAACTGAGGATTCAAATCGATGATCCATTAACTTTTTTAAAATATGTTCACTATTTGATAAAGCAACAATTACTCTTCTTAAATCTCCAACTGCTGGTAGTTTAAACTCTTGGCGAACTGTTGCAGTTGATCCACCATCATCAGATACAGAAACAATCGCCGATATATCAATGTCAGGAATTTCCTTCATTCCCTTCAAGATGGTGCTCAATCCAGAGCCACCACCAAGCACAACAACGTTATTCATAAGAACTCCTATAATGCATAAGGTAAATAATTTTAATTGATAAAAGTAAAAAAACAATTATAATTTTACACGTTAAACACACAACAGATGGAGGCCACATGGCTAAATACACAAAATACGAATGATTAAAAATAATTATGTTCTGATCTTTTGTCATTGCAATTATTTGATTCATATTAGATTCAATTATTGCAATCGCAGGAGTAGCTCAAGGAGCAGTTATTGCATTATTCGTGCTTGCGTTAATCTTTACTTTTATTTCAGCAAGTATTTGAATTTACGTAAAAATTAAAAAAACAACCCGCAAGGTTGCTCGAAATTAAGTAATTAAATTATTACTTTATAAAGCAAAAATTCAGGTTCAAAGCCTGAATTTTTTATTTGAATAAGAACTTATTAAAAAGGCGCGATTTAGCAAACCATTATTTGGTACTTATTAAACAGGTTTATAGAAGTAGGATAGATCACACATAAAATAGTAGAGATTTCTTCCAGTTTTATTTTTATTCAGTTATTATCTTAAAATTGGGATTATTTGATATCAAGAAAACATAAAATTTAATCCAGATTTTAAGACTACATTTTATTAGTTTTTTCAGAGAATAGCTGTTTTTAATTAACAACTAATCCTTACTTCCATAATTTTTTTCTCAAGATAAATGTTCAGAATGACCAGTTGTAGATCGGAGATAAGTTTTAGCTTTAAAATCAATTTCATTTAATCGCTTCACAAAATTTATTTGGATGATGTATTTTAGAAAACGATCATCGTATTTATTAATGATCTTGGTGTGATAGCGATAAAAATTATGATATGCAACATATTGCTTGACTTTCTTTTTAAAACTTTCATCTCAGCAACATCTCGAATTCATGGAAGCAATTCTTTATCAAACTTACTTAAATTGTTATCTATTTGTCTGTTTACTTCACTAACACCTAAGGGAGTTAATTGATGTTCTACTCTTAACGACCTTAACAAAGCATAAAACTGTGGTAGCTAACAAAATTAGTTTCTTTAAATTCCATAGCGTTATTAGCTCTAGTTCTTTTAATGGTAATTCCATGTTCTTCAAAATTTGCATAAGCTCGTTTATATAATTCGCTTAGTTCAGCAGTAATTTGCTACACCAAAACTTCAGAGTATAAGAACTTGAATCATGATCGATTAATCCAGCAACGTAAAGTTTTTGGAAAATTCAGGCAATTGTGTTTTAGCAAAAATCTTTATATTTAATTGTATATTGATGGTTTCTATAATAGAAAATTCGTTCAGGATATTTTTTTCAATATAACAAATTGGTGTTATTTATTTAATTTAATCCCAAGTTAAAAGTCAATCAAGAACGATCTTGTAACTTTTGCTCTAATTCTGGGCGAACATTCATTCTTCCAGAAGCTAAAACGTTTGATTTCGAATAAGGGTCTTGGCCAACAAAATTGGTAACAAAAGTTCTGTTGACATTACCAGCTGTGGGTCCATATGAATAAACAATCCCAAAATTGTTGAAGTTCGCGTCAATAATCATTGAACCTGAATTTCCTGGACTAACTTGGTCGCCATCTAAGATTGTAGTTGTTCCAACTGTAAATGTTTGTTGGTACAAGCCTAATGTCTGATTTGAAATGTCATGATCGTTCGGATATTTTTTAATGTGGTTGGAATTATATTTTCCATCTTTACTGTATGGTTCATAATATTTTTTATAGTCGTTTTCATTATAGTAAGTGTAAAAACTTTGGGTGTTATTCGCTGAGCCACTATCTGTATAAAATTGATTCAACGAATAAGTCACGCTATGATCAGAAGTTCTTCAAGAAAAAATTTGATTGCTACTTTGGCGACTATTTGTTCCTGGATAACCTGCTAAATAAGTGTTAGTGCGATCATCAGTGCGTGGGTTGGCACTTAATGAACCACTAAATCACTCTTTTTGTTGTGGCGCTGGTTCTTGCAAAACATTCCATAAAACAGGTCAGCTTTCTTTAATATCGTTGGCATTAAATGTCATTTTAATAAAAATAACATCAGGGCCAATTAAGTTGTTAGTATAAGTTTTAAACTCACTTTCGTGGTGTTTCCCACCATCTACGTAAGAATTTAATTGGCCATCATTTCTTGGAATGTGGCCGATTGTTTCGCTTGGTGCATAAACAATACTATCGATGAAATTTTGGCGACTTTGGGTTAATCATTCTGGTGTATCCATGCTTGCCCAATTCAAATTATTCGGATTTTTGTCTTGAATATTGATTACGGGGTGACTTTTGGTTACAATTTGATTTTTATATTCATAATTAGCACCTTGTGCTTTTGTGGCACTACCATCAGCTGAAATAACATCTTTTGAATTAATTGGGTTAGTATTTTCGTAACCATTAGTTGGGTTAAAATGCCCTCACATGAAATTGTCAAATCCTGAATTTGCAAGTCAGCTAGTTTGGAGATTTTCTTTTTGTTGATCTCTAACTCTATCGAAGTCGAATTTTCCAGGCGAAAAACTGTAGAACACGAAAGAACCAGGATTTGCAGAACTTGGTTCGGTTCCGGCAATTTTCCCAATATCAAGAACGTGCTTATTAGTCGCCATTAAAAACGAATAACTTTGTTGCGGAGTGTCAGGGTGATCTTTCTCTTGTTGATCTTTAAAAATCCGATCAACTATTCAAGCTGTTCCACCATCTCCGTATGAGCGATCATAACTGGGAAAAGAGAAACGGTCAGCTGGGTTATTGTGTCTTCTATCTTTAGCCTCTCGATAAGTTTGATCAAAGTTGTCATTTGGTGTATCGTTTGCACTTTGATAACCGGCATAGGTATAACTTAATACTATTGATCGGTCAGCAATCTTTTTAATATAGTCAAAATCACTTTTCAAACCGATATTATTTTTTGTCGAATTGCCGCCAGTCAAAGTTACATAAAAGGCCTTTGTAGCCCCTGATTGCTCGTAACTGACGTAAAGTTTCAAAGTTCCTTTTTGATTGCTCACATCTTTTGGATTAGCATAAAACATAACATTTTTAATACCACTTGGCATCCCGTTAGGATCAAATAACAACATTCCTTTTTCGGAATCATTCATATCAGTAGTTTTCTTATTATCGCTCATAACTGAAGCTTGATTACCGCGAATTTCATCACTTAATGTTATCAACTTCCAAGCGAACATTTTTGGATTTTGTCCCATTTCATTATGCGAAACCAAATAAGTTAATGATTTTAAATTAAATTTTAATGGTGATTCTTGCATCGCCACTGCTTCGTTCATAATGCTTGGGGTTGGCGCAATGGGTTGCGGTGCTTGAGCAGTTTTATCTAAATTTGAATTGCTAGCTTGATCTCTGTCCCGATTGGCGATAATTTTATAGTTGTATCAAAAATTATATGATTGCTTAAATTCAACTTCAGATGATAATTTAGGATTTAAAGTTTTGTCACCCGTATAAATTTCGTTGCGTTGTTCAACAGCAGTCTTGAAAGTATTTGAATTTGGGTTAAACTCAGGACGATTAGCGTTCGCATCAGCAGAAAGAAAATCAGTTGCCTTTAGTGATCCTACAATCGAACCATTTTGTGGCGTTCATTTCTCTGGGTGGAGTGTATTTCAACTTGAATCTCAAAGAAAATCGGTTGAACTAGGTAATCCACTGGCAGTTTTAGTATATTCACTATTGTTGTAACCAATAGAATTGTGGACTAATTGTGTTGCGGTTTGGTTGTCTGGATTTGGAGTATCCTGCTTTTTTTCAGGGCCTTTACTTTCTATACTAGGATCTTTAGTATTAGAATTAGAGGGAGTAGGATCTTTAGTCTTAGAGAGAATAACACCACTGCCAGTAGAAGGTTTAGCACAACTTACACCTAAAACCGTAATCGCTGAAAAACTAATAGTTGAAAGCACGAAAGAAATGAACTTCTTGTGCTTTGAAGATTTTTTGATTTTTGATAAAGCCATAATGAAATTCCTTTCTTATGGGCGATTAAATTTGTAATTTGGAATTTTTAAAAGAAATCAATCAATTAACATAAAATCAATTGTATTGATACTTGATTATAAATTTTTTACAAATTTATACTTATTAAACAGCTTTATAGGAGTACGGTAAACTTATTATTAGGCATAAACCATTACTTGGCTAAATCATTTTGTTGCGTCAAATACGGCTCGAATCGTCGAAGTAATTCAGCAACATAATATTCGACTGCAATCATTGCTCGAACATCATTTTCACAATACTTTTGCAAGTTTGCTTCAGTGGTTTTTCAAGTTTCGTCATCAATTCGGTTAAAAAATCTTAAACTGGTTAAGGCCTGAGCTTTATCACCCTTTCGAACTTCTAAGGTTGAATAACTAACGGTTCGAGTTTGGTCTAAATATTTTTGAGGGACGATTGGAAGAACTACTTTAATTGAATAATAGCCTTTTAAATCTCTTAAAACGATATTCTTTTTATTTAGCGAAAAGAAATCAGCCAGATCATATAGGTTCCGGATAATTCGATCAATTTTATAGCTGTAATCACTATCTTCTAAAATTGATTTCAATTCAATTAACCGGTTTTTTTCAAAGGAAGCATTATAAACAATATAACTATATTCATCTGTGTTCTCTTCATATAATTCATCAACCACTTGTTTAAAGAATTCATTTGTAATATTAATCGGGTCAACGATTAAATTTTTACACTCACTGTTGGCAATTCCAGCACCGTGATCTTTCACAATTGAACATTGGGTAATAACTTGCATAAAAGGTAAAGAATTATCCATAACTCGAATCGCTTGGTTTAAAGTTTCAAAATCAAAATAAACTTTTTTAGATTTTAAAGTACGGTAAAAATCATAAGCATTATAAAAACAATAAATTCCATCAACGCTTTGATCATGAGCTTGATTATTTGTAAATAAATAAGTCTTCATACTCTCATTTATTTCTTTAATTTTTTTTGTTTTATGAAAAGGATCTGGAGTGTTTTTAATTTTTTGATGTCATGCTAAGAAACTAGAAAGATCGTATTTATTTGCATTGTTGGTAGTTGTTTCTTTATTGGCATAAATAAATTGAAAGACACTAGTTCAATCAATAAGTTTTCCTGAATAACTAAAGATTGGGAAACCCTGTTTTTCAAAAACATGTTGAATTAAAGGACGATACCGAAAAATTCTTCAATAGGTATGATATTTATCGCTCAACTCAATTTTTATTGATGCACCAACTTCATGATTAGCAAGTTTTGCTAAGTCGTCTTCAAAACGAGCGTTCAAGAAGAGTAATTCCTCAACTAAATCTTCAATTGCTTTTGGTGAACTTCTTTTGGTAACGCTTGGCGTTAGATCATTTTCTGGTTTTTTTGAAGGTGGATTAGAAGCTGATTTTTTCATCGCTACAAAATCTAGAGACATTAAATCATGTAACGAAATTACAGAAGAAGGATTCTTCCGCAACTCTTGCTTTAATTTAATGGTTTCAACACCGTAATATGGAAATGGTTTTTGATCTTCCTTATGCTTTGGCTTAGGTAAAGATGTTTGTGCAGTTTTAGCACAATTCAGGTGTTGAACTCGGGTAAATGAAACGTGACCTTTCTGATTTAACTCATAAGCAATTAAAAACAATGTTGCGTCATCCAAATGATCAATCGTATGTTTGATTATTTTAGCCTGATAGAACATTTCAAGGACGTGAATACGTTTAGACGAAGTAACTCCTTTAACTTCATATAATTCGTAATGATTATTAGCAAACACAATAGCATCAGGAATTGCGACTGCATTGAGATATGTAAACACTGGGTTTAAAAATAAAGTCGGAACATTTGTTTCTTCTATAACTTTTTTAGTTAATAAAGCGCGCTCTTTAATATTTGACTTGATTCCTTTGTATAAGGTATCAAAGTCCACAATATTTACAACTTTTAAAGTTTGCGAAGCAACCCGTTTTAAATATTCAACCGCTTGCTCAGATACGATTCGTCCTTCAATTACTCGGGGGTCATTAGAGTCTAAAACGCTGATTTCATTAACTTCGTCTTTTACAAAATCTAAGACATCAAATTCAACAGCTTCATATTCTTCGTCATCGTTATCTATGACGTTCATTACTGAATTTTTGTTAGTGTTGGTTTGGGAAACAGTGGCAGAATCAGTTTTAACTGGATATAAATAACTATTGATAATCCCCATAATTTCTTCGTCGGTTAAAAATCAAAGATTATCGGGGCGATCAAACATATTTAAATAATCTTGTTTTGTAATATAAAGTGGTTTTTTAATTGCCATTAAAAGAAAACATCTCCAATTTTAAACGGATACGTACCATGGTAATTGATTACTTTTGTTCGTTTTTTACCTGGTAATAAAAATTCCGTAATACGCACAGCCTTATCAGACTCACCACAAGCAATCAAAAAAACGTTTGGTTCTAATTTAAGGACTGTTCCAGGAGGTAACTGGTTAGAATTATGATGAACTGCTTCGGCATGGTAAAACTTTATTATTTTTTGGTCTGCAAAATTTGTATAAGTTCCAGGAATAGGTGAAAAAGCATTAATGTGACCAACGATTTTAATCGCAGGTTGTGACCAATCTATTTTCTCTTGTTGCTTTGTTAGCATTGATGCAACTAAATACGGATTGGTTTTATCTTGCTGAATTCAAATAACCTTTTCACTAATAATGTCCAAAAGTGATTGATACAACAAACCAGGAGCTTTTTGAATCACAACGTTCAGTAAATCGCCGCTTGTAAACCCAGAAGGAATGTCTATAATATTTTGACAGCAAATTGGTCCGGTATCCATTGTTTGTTCCATCTTCATTATCGAAATAGCGGTTTGGCTATCTTGGTTCCAAATTGCATAATTAATTGGTGCGGCACCGCGGTATTGTGGTAACAAGGAAGGGTGAACATTAATTACCCCATATTTAAAACTATTGAGTAGGTTCAAGCTTAAGCGTTGTCCATAAGCCACGCAAACACCCAAAGGACATCCTAAGGCGATTATTTGATCTATTTCCTGATTTAGTTTAATTGGTTGGAAACATAAAATATTATTATCAATGGCAAATTGCTTCACCGGATTGATAATAATTTTTTGATTTCGGCCAACAGGTTTATCAGGTTGAGTAACAATGGCCACGATTTCGAATTCGTTCGAATTATAAAGCCTAATCAAACATGCAACACTAAGCGATGTTGATCCAAAAAAAACAATTCGTGTCTTATTTAAAATCACATCGTACTCCTGTTAGTGGGATTGGGTTTGAACTGTTGTGCCTTGTTTTTGCATCTTCCGCAATTGTTTTTTTTCTTGAGCTGCTTTTTTCTTAGCGGTTCTAGCACGACGTTGTTTTTCCATTTTTTCAATTTTTTCATCTTCCCGCTTTTTAATTGGTTCAATTCATTTGAATTCGGTTTCAAAATCCATTAACCCATTAACAACGATATTGCGTTTAACTGAAGGTTCACCTTTAGCTTTTTTAGCATTTGGAGATTGAACAACTTCGGCTTCAATAATTCTCGCGGGATCATTTTGTCGAGTTTTAGCATCTCGAGAAATAAAGTAAATACAATAAAGTTCTTTAGATGCTTGCTTTTGTCTTTTTTCGCGGTATTTTTTAGCTTCGAGTTTAGACAAACTATTTTTTTGGATATAATCTTCAGTTTCAAACTGGTACGATTTTTTTAACTTTTTATCTTGCAAGGGATTGTTACGCTTAGCAACAAATGAATATGAGACTTCTTTCCCACGTTCGTTATGATCTTGAAGATATTGTTTAACAGTTCGTCAAACTTCGTCTTTTTTTTCAGACTTACTTTGAGCAGTTACGCTTGCTGGCTGATTTTTCTTTTTCTTGCGCTTTGATACAAAATACCAGATTAAAGCAATCGGGATAATGAAAATTAACAGTCCAAATAAACCACTACTACCGCCCATTATTTATGTTCCTTTTCTTTCTTTGGTTGAAATGCTGTTTGCAAAAAAACATTTAATCCACTAAACGCTAAATCTAAAACATCTCGCAATTGTTTGGTGAATCCAACTTCTTTGTTTCAATTTTTAAGTTCACTAGAAGCTATTTTCAGATTAGCGAAAAAAACATCTTGATTTGCTTTAAAACGTTGTGGCGTATTTTCTTTAACGGCTTTAACGTGTAATTCACGTTTTACTTCGCTAACTTTATTACGCACAGAATTGTCAAGCTCTTGTACCTTCGTATCAATTTTGCTTGAGATCAAATTATTTTTTTTACTAATCATACAAATTAATTATAAGTTTAAACTTCTTAATATTATAATTTTGTTTACTAGAAAATCAAACATTAACTTTATCAAAAGGAAAATTTATGGCAAATATCAAAGCAAATGACAAAACATTGCGAAAAAGTGTCAAGCGTCGCGCTGACCACAAAGGTCAAAAAACTGAATTAAAAAATCAAATTAAAACAGTTAAAGAAACTAAAAAGGTAGAAGATTTAAATAACCTTTATGGAACAGCAGATAAACTGGCACGTAAAGGAACAATTTCAGAAAATCGCGCACGTCGGCTTAAGTCACGTAATGCAAAAGCTTTAAATAAGAAATAGTTTCCCTTTTATAAAATACTAAAAAATCCTTGTTAATGCTTAATGGCTAACAAGGATTTTTTTATCATTGGTTGTTAATTTTATTTCGGATTTGTTTGAGATTTGGTTCAGCTAATCTTAAAACACCTACAATTACTAAAATTAAAATTGGATCACGAAAAATTTCCTTTAAAACCCGGGGCACTAAATAATAATAAGCGCCAAAATTAATCAGGTTATTATTTGGACGGCCATTACTTAAAAAGTTTAAAAGTTCAATTATCGAAATCGTCCCCATTACAAATGAAAATAAAATAGAAAGCAACGGAACAAGTAAACTCACATACAAAAAAAGACGGGGATTTTTTTTATGTTTAATGTGCTGGCGTAAAAAATAAAACATAATGATTTCCATCACAACAAAAAAAACTGCAAGAGTAGTTGCGGTGAGAATTTGTGTAGAATCGATTCCTAGTCCGAAAATATTTGCGGCATTATTTGTTTTACCGTTGTTTTCGATAAAATTGTTTTTCCCAAAATAAATCAAACTAAAAATTCCAATTCCCAAGAAGCCAACAATAACAATTTGGTTAAAAATTAAATCCCAAATCCATGATTTTGCATTTAATCGTAAATGATAAATTCCAGCAACAATCCCAGCGACAATCATAATTAACGATTCTTGGATGGCATACATTCAAAATCAAACACCTCCGCCCATCGCCCATGTAATCGTATCAGTTAAAAAACCTAAAGGAATTCCAATTATTGGACCAAAAATTCACCCCATTATTGTGATGGGAATTCAGGTCACACCAATTCGCATTGTCGGACCTAAAGGGATACTAAACAATTGAGTAACTATCCGGAATGCAATCATCAATGCTAAAAGAACTAGTAAGTGAGTTGTATGTCTAATTTTGATTGGATAAAAAGGAAAAAGAAACTTTAAAAAAAGGAGCTTAAAGCTCTTTTTTTGATGCACTTGATGTTGAATATAAGGGCCTTGAAGTTCGGTTGAAATCATAATCTTCTTATCTCCTTATACTCTTGATAATTCTGGTTTAGAAACCGCCTCCACCGAAAGGACCACGACGGCGACCAAAAGGGCCACCACCCATACCACCGAACGGACCATTAGGGCCAGCACCTGGCATATTTCCACCAGAAGCGCTTTCAGCTTCCTTGGCATATTGTTCAATTAATTGAGTTAGTCTTTCAATATCAACCTTTGGATTCAATAAGTAAGCAACAATTACGATAATAACTAGGGGTCCAAATGAAGCTAAACTAATAATAATCGTGTAATAAATTCCTAATATTTCAGGAGTATTAGGTTGAGAAGGTAATCCAGTTTGGAAAATATTTGATTGTTGTAAAAAGGTAACTTGAGTAAAAGTTCCAGAAAAGGGAATAAAGTTAAACAGAATATAAAATAAACCAACAATAATAATCGTAGAAATTTGCAAATGATAACGCATATTATCATTAACTTTAGGAATTTCAGGATTGTTTAAAATTACTGAAGCAGCACTTGCATAGCGTCGCATTTTTCCACCAGACAATCGTCCTTGGCTATCATTGAAATACCTTCACGTCAAGACAATTCCAGAGATTAACATAATTATTGGGCCAATGATAAACGAGAAAAGAGCAGATCCTTGAACACGGCTTGTGATGGCTTGTCCTGCAGCATTAGTTCCCGAAACAACAAGACCATTTACAGATGCAACGATCCATGCAACGATTGTGGCTGCATTAGTTAAAAAAAATAAAATTGAAAAGGCTAGAGCAATATATTGCAACAATATAATTGCTCGTGGCTTTTCGGTTCACCGATAAACCTTTCCAATTAAAAGTTCAATTTGTAATCTTTGGTTAGCAAGTTGTTGGGCCATTGGATTATAAGACCCAAATCCTTCAGCTTCAGAAGGAGCTTGCTGATTAAATAATTCAGGATTAAAACCAACATTTTTAACTTTAGGATCATTTTCGGTCGCAAAAGTGCTTTGTTTTTTAAATTCGTCTGAAGGGATTCTTTGACCCTGAAGCGGAGGTTTGTCAGCGTCACCAGTTGGGCCAGCTCCTAAACCAGAAATAGCAACCGGAATAACACCATCTATTGTTGGCGCAGATGCTAGTGGTTTGTCATCGTCCAAATTAACGTCATTAGCTAAATCAATTGTGAAATCACTTAAAGGTTTGGAGAAAATATTTCGACAAAAAACGTCAGTATATTTAATATCATCTGCTAAGTCGTCTAAATCAATTGAGATTTTAACTTCAGAAAAATTAATTTTTCGATTTGATAAACGTTCAAAATTACCAATATACTTGTCAGTAAGCAATAACTCAGGAGTATTTTGTTTTTCGAGATAATCGTGAATCTTAATTAATTTTTCAACTATTAACTGAAAATCAGGATTCTTAACAAACTCACCAACTAAAATTGTGTTACCAAAAATAGTACTTAAATGTTGGCGAGATTGTAGCAAAAGGTTTTTGGAGTCTTGGTTCATTTTAGTTAGAAAGGCCTTTTAATAAAAAGAAACGAACACTATTATATTGTTCAATAGAATATTTTTTTATTTTGATATCTGTGCTAATTATACCATTTAAAAACTTTTCTAATTTTGCAGCAGACGTATTCATACATAACTTGCGCATGTTTTTTAGTTGGAAAATGCTTAAACCTAAACTTTTCGTAATAATCGTATCATTAATTTTCTGAGATAATGCTCGATAGACCATAATTAGCTTAATTATTTGTGTTGCTAGAATTTGCAAAATATCAATTGGCGAATAACGATCTGGTACTAACGCGTGATAAAGTTTAGCAGTGGCGTCAGTTTTTTGCAAAAGAACGTATTCCATTAATTTAAAAATGGAATCATTATTATATTCAAATGTCAGCCCGTCAATTAATTCTTTTGTTAACTCCTTAGGTTTGAAAAGTTTCAATTTAGCAATTTCGTTCTGAATTACTAAAGCATTAGGCAAAACTCGTGCCACTAATAAAGCCAAGTTCTCATAAGAGAGATTAATACCTTCATTAGCCAATAAAGTCACGATATTGCCTTGCATCGAATAACTTGTTAATTTGGGGATACTAATTACATTCACATTTTTAATAAAATCTGTTAAAACTTTAGTTTTGGCTAACTTTTCATTTTCCACAGTTAAAAAAACTTTTAAACTAGTATTTAATTTCAAAATTGAGAATAAATCTTCTGAGGCGTTTGCTTCAGTTACATTAGCTAAAAAAGTACATCCATAAACGATAATCTTTTTTTCAGTATCTTCAAATAAATTTTGCGAATGAAGCATTCCTGAAAGTTGTTCGATGGAATTGTAAACTACTTTTTCATATGAAAAATAATCTTTATCAAGAATTTTTTGTAACTCTTGGTGAATTAAGCCTTGGTCCGATGAATGAATTATGGTCATTAATTAAAAACTTTCTTTTTTTAGGATGCATCTTATTAGATCAGATAAGAGCAATTATAAAGAATACACTATAGTACAACAAATAAATGTAATCTGCATGGAAAGATTTTAAGTATCAATAAAATTTAATATCGTGAAAATAATTTAAAGTTGCCGCCAAGGCTAGATATAGTCAATCAAAATAATCCCAAATAAATCAAAAAGGTAAAAGAGCTAATGAAAATAAATAGTAAAAACTAATAACGGGAGTAAAAATTCAAGAATTAAAAATAATTAACAAATTAATTTTGTGATTAATACTAAAAATTATTGGGGCCGACAAAAAATTAATAATTAAAGAAGCTAGAATTGCAAGCATAATTTTTGGTAGATTTTTAAGATATAACAAAAAGCATAAAACTATTGTTCCAAAATAAGTCAATTGGAAACCAATGTCATAAACAGCAAATGGATTGATAAGCAAAACAATACATCCAGATAAAACCGTTCGGTATAATGGGTCGTTTTGAGTTTTGCTGTTTTTAAACATACTCAAAAAACTACTAATTACAACTCGTAAAATTGCAAATCCCATTCCTAAGAAATAACCATAAAACAAGCAAGTTAAAAAACTTAAAAAATTTCCTAGAGCATGTTTTTGCCCACATGCTTTTTTAATTAAAACACTTAAAATACTCAGATGAAATCCACTTACAGAAATCAAATGAACGATTCCTAAATCGATTAATTGAAAATAAAAAGGATTTAAATCTCGCGGCCTTGAATTAAAAATAATTAATTGCAAATAACTTGCTGTTACTGAAGTTTTTTTAGATTCTAGAAATTGTAAGACAATATTTCTGAGATTGAAAGGTGCAGGAATTAAAGCTAAGCCTTTTTTGATTGACACATCTTGCCAACAAGCAAAATAGAAAATTGCTCCCCATAGTAAAAACAAAATTAAAAAAAACAGAATGTATTTAATTTGTTGATATGAAAAAATACAGCATGTACTCAATAAAACAATAACAGCAAATGCTATTGTTAAAATTACTAAACTTTTAAACAATAGAAAAATAATTCCACAAAAACTCAAGAAAATAAAAACAATAAATTTTTCATCAAATTTCTTATACATTTTTTCGCCCCAATAAATAGAATGCGAAAAAGTAGTAAAATTTAAGAAAAAATTTTATTTATTTTTTAATGCAGTTTCTAACTCAGCCTCATATTTAGCTAATTTTTCTTGTTCTTGTTTAACTTTTTGAGGTGGTGCATTCTTAATAAAATTATTATTACTCAAAATGGTTCTTGACCTTTGCACTTCAGCTTTTAAAAAGGCAATTTTTTTCTCCAATGAAGCATTGGCAGCTTGATTGAGTTTTTCATCATGGATTACAAGATATCCATCACCAATCGTTAAAACTTGTTTAGCATTTTTTGGAAGCTCTGAAACAAATGAAACAAATTGACAATTTATGGCATCAAAATAAGGCGATGCTTGTTTAACAATTTGCAATACTTCTTTTTTAGAACTCACCAAAGATATTTTTAAAAGGTATTTATTAGAAAGATTTGCTTGAGCTTTGAACTTCCGCAATAATTGAATAAGTTCAACTACAGTGTCAAATTTTTGAGATTGCGAATTGCCTCTAGATTTTTTAGGTCATTTTTGTTGAAGTACAAAGACATTTTCATTTTGTCTTAAAGCTTGGAAAATCCGTTCACTCAAAAAAGGTGCAAAAGGATGTAAAATTATGCAAATCTGTTCTAATACGTCTCGTAAAACTTTAACTGTATGTGGCGCATGTTGCGTTTTTAATGTCGGTTTTGACAGTTCTAAATAAGTATTGCAAAAATCGTTCCATATAAAGTCGTAAACATATTTATTAGCTAATGTAAAATCGTAACGATCCAATAAAGAAGCAACTTTTTTGGCAATTGCAAAACAGCGTTCAATAATTCAAGTGTCTGCTAACGAATGCTTGCTGCTGCTTTGGTAAGAATTAAATTCGCAATTTAAACTAAGAACATATTTACTCGCATTTCATAATTTATTTAAAAAATTACTTGCATCGTTTAAACGCTCCATTTGAAAGTTAGTATCTTCTCCAGGAGTCGTATTTGCTGTTAAACATATTCTTAAAGCATCTGACCCGTATTTTTCAATAAGTGGAATTGGATCGATGACATTACCAACTGATTTTGACATTTTCACACCTTTTGCGTCACGAATTAAACCGTGGACTAACAAATGTTTAAATGGCAATTGTTTCGTGTGAAAAAAACCTTGAAACAACATTCTAATTCCTCAAAAGAAAATAATGTCAAATCCCATCACCATTAAATTATTTGGGTAACCATTTTTGAATTCTTTTGTTTGATTTGGCCAATCAAAACAAATTAAAGGCCACAGTGAAGAAGAAAATCACGTATCCAAGACGTCCGGATCTTGATAATAATTAACAAGATCTTTGGGTGGATTAACGTCGACATAAATTTCTTTTGTTTTTTTATGATATCAAACAGGAATTTGATGACCTCAAACTAATTGTCGAGAAATACACCATTCATTAGTTTCGTCCAGTCAATGGGTTAATAAATTAATAAAACGTTTTGGAAAAACACTTAATTCTTTCTTATCAAGAATCGCTTTTTTTAACTGCGGAACGATTTTTGGCAGATCAACAAATCATTGCGTGGAAAGCATCGGCTCAACAACTGCGCCTGAACGTTCCGAAAATCCAACATTACTAGTTAAGTTTTCGACCTTTATTAAATGACCTGAAGCTTTCAATTTTTCAACAACTTTTGGTCTTGCACTTAAACGGTCTAAAGATTTAAATTCTTGGGCTATTTCATTAAGGGTTCCATCTAAATTGAAACAACTAAATTCAGGAAGTTGATATTTTTTTCCAAGTTTATAGTCATTAAAATCGTGAGCTGGAGTACATTTTAAAACGCCGCTACCAAAATCTAGTTCCACATAACTGTCTTGCATTACAGGCATCAGAACATTCGTTAATGGGTTATAAACATTTTTACCAACAAATTTTTTATAACGTTTGTCCTTTGGATTAACAAATAAAGCCGCGTCAGCAAAAATTGTTTCAGGCCGTGATGTAGCAACAATTAATTTATCTTGTGAATTTTCAACAGAATAAGCCACATAATACAAATATTGTTGAACAGGTTTATTGATAACTTCAATATTAGAAATTGCTGTTTGTAATTTAACATCTCAATTAACTAATGCTTTCGCTTGATAAATCAATTTTGCATCATAAAGTTTTTTAAAAGCAAAAACAACCGCTTTGTTTGAATGATCATCTAAAGTAAAATGATGATTTGACCAGTCTACTGAAGCCCCTAAAAGCTTTACTTGAGAATTAATAATCTCACCTTGAGAAAGAGCTCATTTCATAATTGCAGCAACTTTTGTTCGGCGGTCAAGTTTCATGTAATCTTTTTTAGAATTAGCATCCAAGATTTTTTCATATTTTGTTTGTGTAGCTATTCCCGCGTGGTCATATCCTGGAACCCAACTTACATTAAACCCTTGTAAACGTTTATAACGCAAAAATAAATCGCTAAGTGACAATTCCCAAGAATGACCAAGATGCAAAACGCCAGTCAAATTTGGCGGAGCCATAACGATACTAAAATTTTCTTTATTAGTTGAAGGTTTAAATAAGTTCGCATTAATTCATTTATCATACAAACCGATAGCAATTTTTTGTGGGTCATATAATCCCTCAAATAAAAATGATTCATCAGTTTTTTTCTTTGCTTTGATTGACATAACTTATTTTAAACAAACCTCCATTTGTTTAATTATTTCAGGAAAATTTTTCTTAGTTTTTGTACTTGTTAAAAATATGTTAGTTTCGCTTATTTTTAAATATGTTGCAATTTTACGTTTGAGATTATGTAATTCACTTTGATTTAACTTGTCAATTTTGTTAGCAACTACAAAGTGTTGTAAATCTGTTTGGGAAATAATTTTTATCATGTCAGCATCCTGCTGAGTAATAACTCCTGCATCAATGATTTGGAAAATCGCTTTAAGATTAGCACGATAGTTTAAATAATCACTTATAAAATCCGAAATTAAGTCTTTTTGAAGCTTACTAATTTTTGCGTAGCCATACCCTGGTAAATCGACAATCCGTCAATTTTTATATTCGTAAAAATTTAATGTTTGCGTTCTTCCCGGGGTATTAGATGTTTTAGCAATTTTTAAACTCACAAGCGCGTTAATAAAACTAGACTTACCAACATTACTCCGACCAATTAAACAAACTTCGTGGCAATCATCTTGCGGGCACTGATCTAGAGCTGATGCACTTTTCAAAAACTTTGCAATCAAAATAATCCTTACTTCTTATCTTGCTGTTTAAATTCACGCATGATTTGGCGGACTTGAGCTTCAGATGGCTTACGTCCCATTTTGGTGTACATGTTGCGGATTTGTTCTTCGGTTACAGGTGGATTATCTTTAATTTGTTTTTTAAAAATTTTAATTGAAATAAAATAACCTACAATCGCACCAACAATTAAACTTAATGGGATTCCTAACCCTAATGCAAGACCTAACTCCATATATTTTCTTATTCTCCTTAATTATTTTTTAGTTGAGCAATTATTTCGTGTGCAGTTGTACTGACATTAACATTATTGGATTTTACTACAATATTTCGCTTGTTTAGTGATAATAAGACACTATTGTCAACTTCGTCCATGATATTTCCATTAACAAAAAAGTATGGTTTAGTTCCTAAAATGTTTTTTAAATCATGAGAATTTTGTTTTAGAAAACTAGAAAAATTATCTGTTAAAAATATTGTGGCGTTAACCTTGTCGTTGTTTAATTCTTCTTGAATTTCTTTAGCTAGCTTTAAATCATCGTGTTTACTAATAAGTGTCAAATCCTGAAGATGAACATCATTATTTAATTTTTTTTCATGAAGAATATTTTGAGATTCACTTGATGAAATAGTAAACGATTGTGATTTTATAAAGTCTATAAATGTGCATGTTTCATATTTTGCAGAATAATTCAAATCTTCAAAAATCATGACATAATTTAGCGGGATTCTTGCATTATCTTGATGATTAATCAACATATTAAAAGATACAAATTTATTCGCATACAAAAGTAAATCAAAAAAACCCGCACTTAAAAATCCTTGAGCAATTCCATCTGCACAACAATAACGATTACTTAGTAAACAAACGCGGGATGTCAAATCAGCACCAGTTTCTAATTTATCGTTTGAAATCACAAAACCTATAGTTTTTTCGTGAGTTTGAAGATAATTAACAAATGGAGAATTTGCTGTAAGAAAATTGACATTTGCAACAATCGGGTGGGATTTCATTCACCCTAACAAAAATTCATTAACTTTAGTTTTTTCGATATTTTGCAAATTGACAAAATTGCTCTCAAAATGAGAAATTCTTTTTTGGAATCTTTTATTAATTGAATTTGCTAAAGCAAACTCCAAACCATCCATAAATTTGTTTTCTTCAACTTCGTAATCAAACCGTTCAACGATTGTTTTGTATTCATCATCTGATAAATTCATTTGCATCGCATATTTGGTACCAGCATAAGAACTTCCGTGAGCGGCAACAGTATTAATTTCAATAAAAACTGGTCGATTATAAAGTTGAGCTTTACTAATGGCTTTAGAAATTTGCAATGGATTAGAACCATCTCCCACTGTAATATAGTGTCATCCGTGAGATTGAACTTGTAGTTTTTGGTTTGTTATCGTGTGATTGCTTAGCAAGCCTTGTTTTTCTACTCCAGAGAAATCTGCTAAAACTATTAAATTTCCTAAGGAAAATTTACCCGCAATTGCTAGTGACTCATAAAAATTTCCAGTCGTAAAATCGGTTTGGTCAATCACACAATAGATATTTTTTCGGGCTAATTCTGTTCCTTGATTTTTGCATAAATAAAAATCACTTAAAGCAAGCCCAACTGCAAAATCCAAAGCATAACCATTTTTGAAATTTTCGTATGAAAAAACATTATGAGGTAAACCCAAATTAATATTGGGAAAATTAGTTTTTTCGGTAAGTGTATTCTCACTAATATTAGATGCCAATAAAATAGTTTTAAGAAAACTATTTCCATAATCTTTTGACACGACAAGAAGATCATTTAAATAGTGTACAGCGCCACTGTTAGCACTCGTAAAATGATCTTTAAATAAGGCGTAAAAAATCGGAGTCGCCTGTAGTGCTTTAGCAAAATTACCAGGTTTTGAAGATTTAATAGCGCTTAACGACAAAAATCTTAAATTATTGATTAAGTCTTGATCATCAATATTTTCTTGATTTACCGTTTTTTGTTTTGATTTGTTAAATTTGAACATAAGCAATTTTAAATTATTTCAAGGTAAAAAATTTAAATTATTTGAAGTTGAAAAACTTTAGCAAAGAACCTTTATTGGAAACAGAAAAAGATTCAGCGGTTCAGTTGTATTCTTTAAGAATGCTAACTAACAGCGGTTTTAGATGCGAAATTATTTGCAGCTGATAGTCTTCATTAAAAGTTGACCAAAAATCAACTAATACACTTAATAAATTATTCATTAAAGAAATTCGCAAGTTACCATAATCTGATTTGTCAACACCAAAACTTTCAGGTTGAGACAATCAAATACTTGTGGATCTAATCAGGTGTTCGTAAAATAAAATTTTTTCTTCAAATACACCTTTCATAAAATCCGGATGCAATGGAGAATTTTTTATAGTTGATTCAGGTGAAGAACGGAAATATGTTGTTTTCAAAATGATTTGAAAAAGCAAACCATAATCAAAAAAACCATTAATACCTAGTTCACAATTTAAGGATTCGTAAAAATTCTTAGAAAGCAATACACTAGATCAATTAAAGGACTTTTCAAATAAAAACTTTTCTGATAAACGGTCAAATTTTTGAACTGCTGACAATTTCATTTTCGGACAGCATCAATAAAATAACGATTTTCAAGTTGGAACTTTAACACTGACTACAGCTTCGGTAAATCTTTCGATCGTTTCAGACATTCTCCTAATTGAATTTTTACTCAAATAATCTGGTGCTGAAATAAATAAAAAATATTGTCCAGTACTTCTTTCTATCAAATTTTTGCAAACATCTTTTAATGTCAATTTTTCATCGCTGCTGAAAACTCGCACACGACCATCTTGACTTTCGAACTGCTTAACAATATTTAAAACTTTTAGGTCAGTTTGATTACACCAACAAACAACTTCAAGATTTTTGTAAGTTTGTTCTAAGCAGGACTCTAATGTTTTAAAAATGATATTGGAATTATTTGAAACTGGGACCAAAATGCTAATTAAAGGATTTCTTGTATACGCTAGTTCGTAAGATCGAATATTACTATCGTTCATATAAATACCTAATTTGAAAACCCAACAGCTAAGCCGGAATTAAATTTATCACTTTTTGTAATAATGCAAGATGTTTGGGTGGAATCGGATCTCCAGAAGCAACATGTTTATAAATTTTCTTACGGTCATCGTCTGTAATTTTTTTAATTTCTGCAAAATCACTAAACTTGGCTGGAAGATTAATAATCTTAATGAATGCTTTTAGTTTTTTAATTAAAGCATCAACAGTTTTAGTACCAAAAACGGCATCTCCGATTTCTAATAGTTCTTTAGCGAAAGCACTATCCACTAAAGCACGGTGTTTAATATATGTTGGAGTAACTAGTGCTAAACCCGCACCATGAGTGACATCTCAAATAGCTGAAATAGCATGTTCTATCCGATGAACACTCCAATCAGTTTGGTTTTCAAAACTAGCTAAATCATTTAAGGCCATTGTAGTTGTAAACAAAACGTTAGCTCTAGCTTCATAGTTTCGTGGATTTTTTACCACGATTGGTGCATATTTAATCAGAGTTCTTAAGTTTGCGAAAATATATTGTTTAGTTCATTCGAACGTTTTCCCACCAAAAAATTGTTCTAGTAAATGACTAAAGCAATCAAAAATTCCAGAAGCGGTTTGCCATGGATTAACTGTATAGGTATATTCTGGGTTTAAGATTGCAGCGATTGGGGTTGCTGAAGGAGTAAAAACACCTCGCTTTTCTAATGTTTTTTGATTTGTAATTACACTTCCTGCATTGTTTTCACTAGCAGTTCCTGCAAGTGTTACAACCGCAATTATTGGCAAAGCAGGTTTAGTTACTAAAGATTGGTTTTGAACATAACTTCAACAATCTTTATATTGCGGATTTGTAGCTAAAATTCCCATCACCTTTGCTGCATCGGTTGCCGATCCGCCACCAACTGACAAAATTGCATCAACCTTATTTTTAGCAGCTGTTTTAGCCCCAAGATAAACATGGTCTTCACGAGGATTTGGTTGAATCCCAGAAAACTCTATAGTCGTAATTTTGGCCTTTTTTAAAATGTTAATAACTTGATCATAAATTCCGTTTTTCTTAATTGATCCGCCACCATAAGTTAACATTACCTTTTTAATTTTGTGGGCTTTAAAAACCTCTTCTAATCCCGAAAGAGAATCCTTGCCAAAATATAACTTAGTTTTAAAGTCTATTGTTTCCATTTAGTTACTCCTGATTTATTACTTACACAAAGGCCATAAACCTAAATTTGCAAGTAATGCTTTAATATATTGTAAATTTTCGGTAAAAGAATTTTTTAAAAAAGAATTGGAACATTTTAAAAAAACATATCTACTAAAGTAAAATTGCTTCGACAAGCAATCATATTTTTAACTAATCCTCAATTATCTTGAATAAAATCAAAATTAAAAAACAAGAATTAGTAAAAATTTAAGTTTAAAAATTGTTCATATTTTTGTTAATAAGTAATTTATCTATCTGACTAAAATTACGACCTATTTATGGGTCGAAATTGGGTTGAATCACGCCATATCTTTTCTGGCACAAAAAGCGATAATTTTTACGAGGTACAAAAAATGAAAAAAGAAACCCTTATTAAAAGTTGAAATTTGCCAAAAGAATATGATGAAAAAGATTTAGCTTACAGTTTTGGAAAAATGGCCGTTAAATTATTAGAACCATATGAACCTAAGAAATTAGACTATCAAGAATCTAAAATTATTAACTTTTTTAATCCTCGTGCCAATGAATTAATTAACAATGAACAATTATATAAAGGATTAATTAACCAGCTAACTGGATTAACTAAACTATATTTAACTTTAAGTGAAAACCAAATAAAATTAGCTGAACTAAAACGTCATAGAGACTGGATTTATCTAAAAGATTTTTGCTTTGAAATAATTTATGAAGCATTAATGTTAGCCCGTACAAAAGTAAAGTATGTAATTGAAGTACAATTTGATTTATTAGAAGTATTTTTATACGTTGTTTGGTTTTTTGCATCCCAAAAAACAACCATCAAAATATTTGAAAACGTTGTTCCTTTATCATTTGCATATCCCGGGATAAGTTTCGAGTCTCAATATAATATGTCGTGTCGGTCAGCAAAAATAAATTACTCCAACCAAGAGGCTACAACTCAAACAATCAATATCCTTAAAGGAATTGCAAACCATTTTATGTTTCACGAGTTACTAGCCAAAAACTGAGAAGAAAATTTTGTCAAAGAGAACAATCATGAATTAACCAAAAAATGCGAAATTCGCATATTTGAATGAATCATATTGCATTATCTATTACCACTTTACATAAGTGTTCATGGGTATAAAGAAAATGACAAGAACTTCAAAAACTTGATTCATGACTTATTTTATTATGATTTCAAAGAAGCAATTATTGCCAAAGGATGTAATTTGTTATTACAAGCTAATTATAAAGTTCAAGAACTTAAAGACAAAGAATTAATCGAGATTTTTGAAATGGCTAAACCCCGCATTAAAAAATTCAAAGAAAATTTTTTGATATGACAACAAAAGATTAAAAAGCCAAATGAATTAAATGGCATCAGGATTAATTAAACTGTTAAAACACAAAAAAAGAAAAACCCTCAAGGCAGCTTTAATGCTTGAGGGTTTTAGTTCTATTTAATATCTAACTATTTTTTTGTTGCTGCTACTAATTCTTTTTGGGAAAGCTTTGATAATTTATCAATTTCTGTATAATCTAAACCTAGTTTTTGTGCAAGTGGTTTTGCAAGTTTAGGAGAAACTTTATTTCATAAAGCAACTGCTCGCTTTTGAACGCGAACAATCGCTCCCTTAATATGACCTGCTAAATTATTAATAGTATGTTCTTGAGCAGTTTTGTCCATTACTTTTTCAAATAATACACGCGGTTGTTCAAAATCTATCGGTTCAATTTCAACAGGATAATGATCAGCACTAACTTCGCCTAAAGAAAAGCTTGGAACCTTAACTTCTGGCATAACATCAAAGTCATCAGTGCTATTAGGATAATAATTTGCTCCAGCTCCACCATTATCATCAACACGCATATAACCATCACGTTGAGTTGTGTATGTTACTTTTGCGTTTTTAGGCATATTTACTGGAATTAAGTGGCTATTAGCTCCTAATCGGTGGCGGGCTGTGTCAGCGTAACTAAATAAACGTCCTTGTAACATTGGGTCTGGCGAAGCAGCAATACCAGGAACGAAATTACTTGGTAAGAAACTAGCTTGTTCAACTTCAGCAAAATAGTTTTGCGGGTTTCTGTTTAATGTAATTGTTCCTAATTTTTTTAAAGGATAATCTTTTTGAGAAACAACCTTAGTTACATCAAAAATATTGTATTTATATTTTTTACCTTGTTCAGGTGTCATAATTTGAACATAGACATCTCATACTGGGTACTTTTTATTTTCAATTGCTTTGAAAAGATCTTCGGTATGAAAATCCGGATTAATCTTTTTCAATTCATCAGCTTGTTCTTGTGATAATCCTTTTGAACCCAAGCGGCTGCGGATGTGGTACTTAACTCAGTAATAATGTTTTTCATCAGTGTATCACATAAAAGTGTGTGACCCATAACCATGCATATGCCGTCATGATTCAGGAGTTCCACGATCACTAAATAAGATTAGCACTTGGTGATAAGATTCAGGTGTTAAAGATAAAAAATCTCAAAACATTGTTGGATCTTTTAAATTGGTTTGAGGATTGCGTTTTTGTGTGTGAATAAAATCTGGAAATTTTAAAGCATCACGAATAAAGAATATTGGAGTGTTATTACCGACTAGATCGTAATTTCCTTCTTCTGTATAAAATTTAATTGAAAAGCCACGAGGATCACGTTCTGTATCGGCACTACCTTTTTCTCCGCCAACACTAGAAAAGCGAATAAACAAATCAGTTTTTTTACCTTTCGGCCCATTTAAAAAAGCCGCTCGGGTATATTTTTTAACATCAAATTCAGGATCTAACGTGAAAACACCATAAGCGCCTCCACCTTTTGCATGAACAACTCGTTCAGGAATACGTTCCCGATCAAAAGCAGCTAGTTTTTCAATTAAATGTGAATCTTCAAGTAGTGTAGGTCCATTCTTACCAGCTCTTTTAGAAACTAGATCATTCGCTATTGGAGCACCATCATATGTAGATAAAACTCGCTTTGATTTTTTCTTTCCAGGTTTAGTTGTTGTAACTTTTTTTGCAGCCATATCTGTCCTTCTTATTAGTTAATTTAAATAACTAAATTATATTAACATTTTTTATTAAAAACGCAGGGTCTAAGACTTAAAAATAAAATTGTGCTTACTCTTGAAATGATTGAATTTTTTTAATTAGTAAATTAATGTTATCGATTGCATTTAACACTGATGAAAAATTTTGGTCGAATCCAAATTGTAGGTTTATTTGATCTTCGTCACTTTTGGTATATACATTAGTAACTGGTTTAGCTTTTTTTCAATGCGGTAACGCCAGAAGTATAACAAATACCCAAAACCAATAGAAACGATATAAGCGACAATGATAATAGTATTTTCAACTCGTCATGCTGAGTTAACAATTGGTGGAAATAAAAAAACAATTAGCGCAATAAAAATAATAATCATGGCTAAAACATAGACAGTTTTTTCATAGAATGGAATTTTTGTTATTTTCTTTTCTTTTTCTAAAACCATTGCGCTCAACATCGTGAAAAAATACTGGATTAAAAACGCGATAGTTCCCAGCTGAATTACAGCTTCAAAGAAATTTTCCAGATTAAGTAAAAAAGGAATTAATCAAAAAATCAGTAATGATAACAAAGTTAATCCAGCCGCAAATAAAATGGCATTTCGCAACTCACCTTTTTTATTTTTGTTAGCTAAAACTAATGGCAAAAAACCATCTTCTGCTAAAGGCGCAATTTTTCGCGCTCCAGCAATGCTGATTGATAAACGTGAAGAAATTCCATTAAAAACTAAACCAACAACAAAAATGATTACTCCGGTTGCTCCAATTAATGCCTGAAAGACCTGACTATAATTTGAAATATTTGGACCAATATTCAAACCATTCAAAATAATGTAAGCAATAAAATAAAAGATCAAAATGGAAGCAAATCCGTACATTAAAATTTTTCGAAAACTCTTTGTTTTTACATCAGGCGACATAGCAGACACGTCTTCAATTCCGCCGAATGCAAACATAAATGAAATTACATTTGAAAAAATCATAATCGATGTTACTCGATTAGTAGATGCAAAATTCAATTGATAAGCATCTTGTCTAATGGCTAAAATCAAGGCGATAACAATTCCCATTAATAAGATGATTCATTTAACAATAGCAGTAGCTAAAATCAAGTATTTATTTAATTTTAAACCTAATGTCGAAATTAACACCAAAATTCCAAAGAAGACAATAGAACCGACTTGAACTCCAATTCGAGCTGCATTGCTCGCGTCAATTTGCGGAATTGTAATTAATGCACTAGCCAAAAACAAAGGTGCGGTCGCTGCTAAAATTGGACCTTGAATAAATTGGTTTCAGCCAACAAAAAAAGAGGCTTTACGACCAAACGTTTTTTTAGCATAGTAATAAGATCCACCATAATTATCAGGGAACTCTGTTGCTAAACGAGAAAAAGAAAATGCGACACCTAGAGTAATCACCGATGTCAATAAAATAACTACCAATCCAAAGGGACCTAAATTAATAACCCCTGAAATAGTGGCAATAAAACCAAACCCAATTATATAATTAACTACAAATAGCGAAAACTGCCGAGTAGACAGCTTATGACCTTGCTGCTTTTTCATTTATAAAATCCTTATTTATTAGAAAATGTATGTATGTAATAACTGTTGAACAGATAGCAAAATGCTATTAAAATAAAAAATTTAACAGATTCAACAGATGGTAGAAATGAAAATATATTTAAATGAATTTATCATGATGATATATTTTATCTAAAAAATTAAAACATAGCAAATTTATATTTGCTTAATTTCATAAAAATAGCACAGTAACTTGGCATAATAATTTTCAAACGATTAGCCGATTACTCAAAAATTTAAATAAAAAAGAAGCAATAAAATATACAATCAAATATATTTACTTAATACGATAGGAAACTAAATGACTATTAATCTCAACTGATTTGATTTAAATCAACTTTTTGAATATCTTACGACAACAATCATTCGTTCTCAGGACGCAGAAACAGACGAAGAATTACAAGAAATCGCTGAAGCCTATCGGGATGAATGATTTCTAAAAGAAGAAATTTGAAATCTGTTAGATAAAAATTCAAACGATAAAGAAAAATTAATTTCTCTTGAAATTAAAAACAGTCTGCTTATAAAAATAACTAATCATATGGATAACTTACTAAAACTAATGAGTGGAGATCAAAGTGTTATTCCATCATTAAATTACTTAAATGAAGAAGTCGACCATATTGATTGAGAAGAAGAAAGCGGGATGTTTGACGAATTTTTAGCAAATGGATTAACTCCATTACTTGAACAGTTAAAAAAAGCAATTTCTAAAATTAACAAATAAACTTCTTAGATAATAAAGATAAAGCCCCAAAATCTCATTTTAAAAATGTGAGCTTGGGGTTTTTGTTTCGTCAATAAAATTGATTCTAGTTATTTATTTTCAGTTGGCGGGTTTTTATCTTGCGGTTCATTTTTCGCTTTTTTATTAACCATTTTAAAAGTTTCGGCTGGTATATTATATTGTTTCACAAGTGTTTTAAAAACAGCAACAATGTCTTTATAACGAATTTTGTTTTTCCTTGAAATTAATGGATATAAAACGCATTCATCTTCGATTAAAATGGTGATGATTGCTTCAATTTTAGGTTTACTTTTGACATTTGAATATCCCAAATATGAACATAACAAAACTGTTAAAGCACCAGCAACCCCAGCGATAGTTAAAAAATTAGTATTTTGGGGATTTGTAAAAGAAAGCCCATAAAATAAGATAACTAAGCAAATTCCAACTACTAAAAAGAATCAAAAACCTTTTCATTGGTTAATGTATAGGTTAATGACTTTAGCATGTTCAATGATTTCATCACGGTTTATTCTTTTCAAATGAAAAACTCTTTAGTTTATTTAGCAAGGGTCCCAATTGGATCTCAAGGTTCTAAGTTAATTGGTTTCATATCAAATGAGCTTAAATTCAAATGTTTTTTCAAAAATTCAAATTTCTTTTTATCAACTACTAATTGAAAAACGAACTTATTGAATCACGAATCACTCATCATGTAATAACCATCTTTACCAGTTGCAGATCCTCAAGAATTTTCAATTTTTCATTTTGTCAGACCAATCTTATCCATGTTAGCATTCAAATAATCAAGAGCTTTTTGGCCGGAAAGTTTTTTAACTTGGGCTTGAATTTTTTTAAATGCATTTATATCAAAATCTGCACCAGTGATAACCATCGCATGATTCATGGCGCTAACATGCAAATCTAATTCACTACCTTTATTAAGAGTAAATGTAGTGTCAAACAAATGTTCATAATCAAAGGCTTGATCGTCTCAAACACCAGTATCACGTGATCCATAGTTACTAACGTCTGAACCAAACCACAGCGGTTTGTCTTCTAGTAATGTTTCTAATGCTAAGTATTTTAGTAGTTGCATACTAACGTTGTGGTGCATAATTGGTTTACCCCCAACAACATTGTTTAAAAATTCAAAAGTAAACTTACGATACATTGGCTTTGAAGGAGTCGGAGCATGAATTAAACTAACGTATTCACCCAATTGTGGTTTAACGTGCTTTTTATAAAATTGCAAAGGTGTTAAATTAGGTTCAACAAATTTTTCTAATTTATAGTCATAAACAGTTTTATATTTAGAATTTTTAATCTGTTGTTTTGCTGAATAAATAAAGTCAAACTTTTGTGGTGGTTCACCATAAGCAATCACTAAAAACTTAAAGATTTGCGCTAATACATCTTCTTTAATTGCTTGTAAAGAGATTACGTCTTTGGATTTACTATTACGTAATTGTATACAACCATCGCGCAACATTCAATTTACTAAAAAATTGATTTCAGAAGTATGAGCAGCTGCGTATGAATCGGGCATAACAGATTTTGGAACGACACCATATTTTTCAACAACATTTGCAACCATGTCTCATTGTCCACCATCAGCATTAGGTTCTTGGTTAAAGAAATAAACATAACGGTCAGTTAATGGTTTATCGATCGTTGCAATAATCGATTCTAAGTAAAAATTACAACGTTCAAATTTATCTCAGAAAGCTAAATAACTTTGTGATAATTCAAACCCATCAAGATTGAGTTTTTTACTAATACCTTCACGCATAATGTTCACAGCCGCAAACAATCAGCAACGTCCAGAGTTAAATTGGTTAGTTACGCCTTGAGTTGCTAAATTAACACTAAAATCAAAATTTGCAAAGGCAGCAGCATTCGCTTTTTTAGCAGTTTTAATCATTCCTAAATGGTAAATGGCTGTTGTGATTAATTTATGATTTTTTGATTTTTCGACTTCTTTCAATCATTGTTGCAAAACGTCACGATTAAGCGCTTCATTTTTCAAGGTATTATTTAATTTAGTAGCCATAATTATTTACATCCTTTAGACAAATTATTTGCATTTACAGCAAAAGGTTCATATTTTGACAGCAATTCAGGTTTAGTTTTAAGGCCTTTGCCAAAAGTTGTTTCAAAACCATCTAATTTCTTCAATAACAAAGCTAATTTTTTATCAACTAGTGGATATTTATCAAAGAAATTTTGTAATGATTTTTTAGTGATGACTGCTTGTGAAACAAATTGATTGAATCAAGAATCAGTAATTACTACAAAACCTTTATTACCTGATTTTTCACTATGACTATTTTCAACTTTTCAACGGTCAATAACAATTGCATCTGCAAGTCTTTCAAATAGTTCTTGAGGGTTTTTTGAAAGCTTGGCAAAATCTTTAATTAAATTTTGTTGTTTTTGTTTAGAAGCTGTTTCATTGTAATGAAAACCTAAAAAAATCATAGCGTGGTTGCTTACTAGTTGACCTACGCTTTCCATCGCTGGTTGATCTTTATTTAATTTAATGTCAAATAGTGTTTCGTAATCGTAAACTTTAAAATCAAAAATTCCAGTTTTTGCATTCCCACACGTTCCATATTGACAGGCAAATCAAATTGGCTCATTATTTAGAATTGCTGCTAAAGAAGCTAATTTTAGAATTGGCTTAGTAACATTTAAGGCCAAAATATTATTAGTTTCAATAATAGTTTTTGTATCTTCTAATTCGTACATTTGGTTAAATTTTTTATTTTTCACATTGTAATTGATAATATCAATGTAATTATCAAATTTGTATTGTACAAATTTTTCAAAAAATTCCAAAGGGCTTTTAAAACTAACTGTTTTAGTTAATTTGTTTTTCTTTTCTTGAACTTGATATGAGTAACTAAACGCTCCTGGAATTGGACCATAACAACGGGTCAGCATCTTTAAAGCGTCTTTTAAAGCCATTTCTTTAATTTCATTTTGTTTATCAGGATTA
The DNA here is from genome assembly GCF_000687795.1 of Mycoplasma testudinis ATCC 43263. GTDB lineage: Bacteria > Bacillota_I > Bacilli_A > Mycoplasmatales > Mycoplasmoidaceae > Mycoplasmoides > Mycoplasmoides testudinis. Next base: position 21,832 of record NZ_JHXT01000006.1, on the reverse strand, counting down.
TTTACAGCTTTGCGAATTTTTTCGGCTGCCACTTTTAAATGTCGATCTAAAAAAACATTAATTGCGCGAGTTTCTTTTGCGGTTGCTGAATCTGGCATAATTTCCACTGGAACTACACCATATTTTTTAATAACCGAAACACCAAACTCAAAAAATCCACCATCACCACCAAAACCATTCGCCATCAAACGATCAACTTCACGATCTGTTAAAGGAAGTGAAGCAGTTTTGATTACATTATTTAGAAAATAATTAGCTCTTTCAAATTTATCTCAAAAGGCCGAATAACTTTGCGAAAATTCAAAATTTTTAATTTTGTATTTTTTAGCTACATGCACCCGCATAACGTTAAATGTAGCAAATAATCAACAACGGCCTGAACGAGCTTGATCTGTTACAGATAAAGTTTCCATACGAATGTCGTTTGAAAAAAGATATGGTTGTTTTTCCTGCGCTGCTGGATCAACAATAACTTCATTAATTGTAGCTTGTGATAAGGCGTTTTGTGCAATTTGAAAACTTTCCTCTTGTTTGAATTTTTTAATTAAATCTAAATACTTTTTAGAATCTATGGCTTTTGCATTTTTCATATATAAACCTCAGTAATAATTATTAGATTATAAAGAAAACAATTTAACATTTTTAAGAAGATTTATAATTTTCCTAAAAGTAAAAATAATTTTGAAAAAGATACGGAACAAACAAATGCAAGAAAAAACAGTAGAAGTACTTTTTAATCATAAGATTCAAGAAGGAAGTTGGGTTATTAAAGCTTATGAAAAATTAGGCTTAAAATTTCTAAAAGACGCCTCTGAAGAAAGTGTTCTAGGATATGATATTTATCTATTTTTAGAACCAGATAATTGATCGCAAAACGAAATGCTTGTTCAGTCAAAAAAACAATATGATGCACTCCAAAAACATTTAAATATTATTGCACCGCCTAAAGAACCAGCTGAAAATTATTTTTGAGGACCCTATGTCTTTCTTTGGTTTTCGTTTTGAGCAATAATTGGTCTAATAATCGGTGGATTAATTTATATTTTAATAAACATAAAAGGAAATAATAATCAACCAGCAAAACCAGATGAAGTTTTATTAAAAGACATTGAAAGAACCAAAAAGCAAATGCAACTATTAATTGATAAAATTAACTAAAAGAATCCAATTAAAAACTGTTCACTACATTCTAAAATAGCTAAGATAAATAAATATAAATCCTGTTTTTATTAAATACTAAACTCTTAAATTTTGGAATTTTTTACAATTACTAATGGTGCTGATTCATTTGCCATCAACACTTTGTTTTCGGTGATTATTGAATTTTGATCAATAATAATATTTTTTAATTTGGCCCCTTCGTTAATCACCGTTTCAGTTAAAATAATACAATTTTCAATTTTTGCATTCTTTTTAATGTGAACCCGGCGGAATAAAATTGAATTTCTCACTGAACCGTCAATTTCACAACCGCTACCAACTAAGCAATGATCTACGTTGGCATTTTTGCCATAATAAGATGCATTCTGATCAACCTCTCTTGTATAAAGCGGAGCTTGGGTAAATACTTCTCGGGTAATATTCATATCTAATAAAGCGTACATTTGATTCAAGAAATAATCTTCAACCGAAGTAAAAATCCCAACCCATGTAGGTACTTCATAACCAATTATTTTTAATTCGTCCACTTTACTAGCTAAAAAGGTTTGTAACCGGGTATTGATATTTTGTTCTACGGCTTCATTCACCATTTTGACATACAATTTTTTAGACATCATAAAGATCCCAAGATCAATATTTTTTTCTTCAGCTTCTGCATTGTTGATGCCAAAATTCAAAATCCGTTTGGTTCGCGGGTTTGTATTTAAGATATTAATACCAATATATTTTTTGGCATGCGAGCTTTTCCGATAAGCCCAAACTATATCAGCTCCACTCTCAATCAATTTATGATACATTTCAAGATAATTAATCCGGTTAATTGTCCGAGCATTTGTATATAAAACATAATCCCTTTGGACACTATTTATATGTGCTAGGTTTTTAAATAAAGCACCTAGATCACAACCTGTACCTATTTGATCCTTGGTTGTAAACAAATAATTAATTCCTTCATTCTTGCGATGTAAGTTTCAGTTTGAACCTGTTCCAATATAATTAAAAATATGCCGGTTGGGCTTATCCACCAATAAATAAACAGGGTAAATCGAAGCATTAACTAAATTTGAAAAAGCAAAGTCGACTAAGCGGTAACGACTTAAAACAGGCAAAATTGGCATCGCGTGGCTGATACCAATTCCCCGAATTTGACTAGCGTTTTGATTTGTATCAACAATCGCCAAAATATTTCGATTTAAGGCCATTACTTTTCGCCTCCTGCATAAACATAAATATCTTTAGAATCAGCACTACCAACTTTTGCATTTACTGGTACTACTTGTTTTTCGATGACCACAGATCGGATCACGCTTGCTCCTTTACTGATTTTGACATCGCTCATAATTACTGAATCTTTAACCACCGCACCAGCTTCGATATCTACTCCTTGAAAAATCATTGAGTTTTCTACAGTACCATCAATATGACAACCATTACCAACAAATGATTGTTTGACTTTTGAACCAGATCCTAAAAATTGCGGTGGTAAGGAACTGGCTTTTGAATAAATTATCCAGGAGCGATCAGATAAATCCAATTCATTATGAAAATGTATCAAATCTAAATTAGCTTCTCAATAACTGTTGACTGTTCCGACATCTTTTCAATACCCTTTAAATAAATAAGCGTATATTTTGTTTTTTTGTTTCTCCAACATATAAGGTAGTAAATCGTGACCAAAGTCATTGAAGGGAATTTTTTTGGAATTACAGTACTCCATTGTTCGTTTTAATAAATTCCAATTAAAAACATAAATTCCCATGCTTGCTAAATTGTTTTTAGGTTTAGCTGGTTTTTCATCAAATTCAACAATCTTTTTTTGTTTATCGACATTTAAAATTCCGAATCGGCTAGCATCTTCTCAAGGAACTTCCATTGCAGCAATAGTAACATCTGCTTCATGTTCTTTATGATACTCAATCAATTTGGAATAATCCATTTTATAAATGTGATCGCCTGATAAAACTACCAGATAATCGGGGTTGTATTCTTCAATGTATTCAAAATTTTCAAAAACAGCATGTGAAGTACCTTCATACCATGAACCGATTTTACCTCGGACTTGTGGACTAAGAACCGTGACCCCTCCGTCGGAGCGGTCTAAATCTCAAGGTAAACCAATTCCAATATGACGCGCTAAAGCAAGTGGCTGATACTGGGTTAAAACTCCAACTGTATCAATCCCACTATTAGTACAGTTACTTAACGCAAAATCAATTATGCGATAACGCCCTCCAAAGGGAACAGCTGGTTTGGCTATTTTAGCGGTTAATTGTTTTAAGCGCGATCCTTGACCGCCAGCAAGAATTAAGGCGATAACTTCTTTTTTCATAATCTAATTCCTTTTATAAAAGACGTAAAATCCATAAGCTAAAATTTCCACGTTTTTATTGACATCGATGGAAGGGTTATGGAAGTGGTTATTAGTAACGCAAATAAAATCATGATATTCTTTAACAGTTGTTTGTGGTGTACTACTTGTATTAATCACCACATGAAAAATATCTTTGTCATCTGACAAACAATAAGTCACTAAAGAATTTTTTTCGTGAATTACATGTGTATATTTAGCAATTTCTTCTTTAGTTCTTAAACGAAATAAATAGTTATCTTTACGAATATCAACTAACTTCTTAAAAAACTCAATTTCCCGTTGATATTCGTTAATCTGGTTTCAATCAAACCGGTTATAAGAAATTGGTTTGTTGTAAGTATTGTCTTCACCAAATTTAGTTCGATAGATTTCTTGTCCAGCATGAATGAATGGGATTCCTTGACTTAACATTACAATCCCCAAGCCCAACAAAGCCATTTTTTGAATTGATGAAGGATTGAATGTTGGTAACCGATCTTTTAAATAATCATAAAAAGTTTGATTATCATGGGCTTCAATATAGTTAACGCTTTGTCATGGTTCGTTAAATATGTTATGAAACATGTTTAACCCTAACGAAGCCATCATAGCATTTGCGGCCTGATTAAAAAAACCAAGATTACCACTCACAAAACCACCCTGAGCTTTATCTCATTGGCTGCCGCGAATAGCATCACGGAAATAATCGTTAAAAAAACCAATTTTCTTTAATTCGTTGTGGTTTTGCATGTTTGCTAAAGGTTGGTCAGTTGCTGATGGCATGTTTCAACCTTCTCCATAAATAATAAAACTAGGATTAATAGCACGGGCCATTTCGACAATGGCATTCATTGTTTGAACATCTAAAATACCCATTAAATCAAAACGAAAACCATCAAGTTTAAATTCTTCAATTCAGTAGCGGCACATGTCCACAATATATTTTCGGACCATTAATCGTTCACTTGCAATATCGTTGCCAACTCCTGTGGCGTTACTAAAAAAACCACGACCATCAAAGCGAAAGAAATAACCAGGCAAAATCTTTTGTCAAGCAAAACTATTAACATCATAAACGTGGTTATAAACAACGTCCATAACAACCGCTATATTTTTTTCATGTAATGTTGAAATCATCCGCTTTAATTCAATAATCCGGTTGTATGGATCATTCGCATCGCTTGCGTATGCTCCTTCAGGAACGTTAAATTGAATAGGGTCATAGCCCCAATTATATTCAAGGCCTTTGGGATAATGCAATTCATCTAACGTTTTAAAATCATAAAAAGGCAAAATTTGTACATGCGTTACATTTAAATCAGTTAAATAATCCAATCCAATTTTATTTCCGTTTTGATCTGTTAGTCCGGTTTCAGTCATTCCCAAAAATTTTCCACGGTGTTTAAAAAAAGCAGAATCAGTAAAATCCCGGATATTTAATTCGTAAACAACGGCATCAGGATAATCAACAATTCGGTTTTTTGGACGATCAAACTTCATCGCACTTCGGGTTTTTTCAAGATTAATAACGTATGAAAATTCACTATTAGCACTCGAAGAAAAAGCGTAAGGATCAGTTGTTTCATGAGTGGTGTGATTGCTATGAATAACATAGCGATACATCATTCCTTCACAATCACGATCTAAACGAATACTAAACGTGCCTTCTTCGTTATCAATTAACTGAAAGGTTTCTAATAATTCTTTGGAATAAGGGTCATAAACTAATAATTCAACCGCTAAAGCTAAGGGAGCATAAATTTTAAAGCAAGTTGATTCTTTTGAATAATGATAACCTAAATCGTTTTTGCCATAATAAATACTACTATCAAAATCAGGTCGAAAAACAAGCGACCCCATCTTCACGGGTAGCCGCGTTAATTCCTTATCAATAATGTAGTATTGGTGGCGTAAAAAGAAAACGTTCCGCGGAACCTTTAGTTTAACAAAATCCTCAGTTTCTTGGGATTCAATCATTAAAACATTAGCTTGATGAGTCAAGTTTTCATTAACGTCAAAAAGTCAAAAACTATCTTCTTTTTTGTAGCGGTTTTTTGGAGCATTTACAGTGATTAAATCTCAGTTATCATAAAAACATTCAATACATGAAGTCGTTTCATCTTTAAAGGCTATTGGAATTGTTCGCATAAGTTAAATAACCTTTCACTTAAATTTTATTTTTCTTTAAAAAAATGGCCGCAAATGGAGCTAATTTAATGTTTACTCAACAATGATTTTCATCTTGTTGGATAACAATTTTTCCAGGGTTTTCATCCATGGTATTAATTGCTCCAGTTCCGCCGTATTTTAAATCATCACTATTTAAAAGTTCTACATATTCAAATAAATGTTTATGATCAGGCTTGGCCTTAAGATCGATTGTGTATGTTTCATAATACTGATCAGAAAAGTTATAAACCATTAATAATTCATCGTGAGCTTTTAAGCCTTTGCGGTTGAAAGCAAAAATATTATTGTTTTCGTGAACTAGAACTCATTCAAAAGCTAAGGGATCAAACTCACGTTCATATAAAGGTTTTTGTTCTTTATAAAGATGTAATAAGTCCTTCGCAAATAATGAGTGGGTTTGGTTAAAGTGATTAGATAACAGATGCCAATCAAGCGAAGTTTTTTCGTTTCATTCATTTGCTTGCGCAAAATCAATTCCCATGAATAATAATTTTTTTCCAGGGTGGCCAAACAAATAGCCAATCATTAATTTAGATTGCCGCATTTGTTGGTCATAAAATCCAGGCGATTTTAAAAGAATTGATTTTTTTAAATGGACAACTTCATCATGTGAAAAGGCAACTAGAAATCTCTCGGTAAAATTATAAGAAATGCTGAAGGTAATATCATTAAATGCACCACCATCACGACGGGCTTCAAAAGGTTTTTTCATAAATCTGAAAAAATCATTTGAGAAACCAAGATCTCATTTTAAGTCAAATCCCAATCCACCAGTAGATAATGACTTAGTAACACTCCCATAAGCTGAAGAATCTTCTGCGATCATCAAAACATCTGGATGATTTTCTTTCACGTGAGAAATTGTGTTTTTGATAAATTCAACTCCATCCGGATTAACTTTACCCGATGAATTTCCTTGGTAATACAAAATATAAGAAACTGCATCAAACCGAAATCCATCAATATGGAAATCTTCAATTCAATAGTATAAAGCTGATAAGAGAAAACTCTTAACCTCATTTTTACCGAGGTTGAAATTAGCTGTTCCTCATAAATAATTTTCTCGATCAAATTCGATCGGGCTTGAAAAAACTTCATGAGTACCATCAAAGTTATATAAACCATGGTCGTCTTTATTAAAATGAACCGGCACAAAATCCATAATCACTTTAATATTATTTTGGTGGGCTAAATCAATTAAGTATTTCAATTCGTCAGGATTTCCGTATCGACTCGTAGCTGCAAAGTAACCAGTTATTTGATATCCTCATGAACCTAAAAAAGGATGCTCTGCCAGTGGTAAAAATTCAATATGTGTATAACCCATATTTTTCACATATTCGATGAGTTGATGCGCATAGTCTTCATAATTCAAAAATTTGTTATCAAGGGTTTTTCTTCAAGAACCCAAATGGACTTCGTAAATTGCCATTGGTAAATTTTCATATTTTTCGACGGCGCGACGTTTTAAATATTTTTGATCTTTCCACTGATAGGCACTTCGGTTGTAAAGAATACTATTAAAGTACGGATCTAATTCGGCATAAAAAGCAAACGGATCACTTTTCATTAAAACTTTATCGTCAGCAGTAATAATTTGATATTTATACTTACAACCATAATTAATTTTGTTAATTTGTACTTCCCAAATTCCATGCATTGTTTTTTTCATTGCATGAGCAACCATTTGATCTTTTGCCACGATCATCAAATTAACAGCTTTAGCGTGTGGAGCTCAAACCCGAAAAACAAACCCATCAACAATATTATTGGAAACTTGAAGAGCACCTAGTTCATCATGCAAATGAGTATGAGTTCCTTCGGTAAATTTGAGTAAATCAATCATTTTGGAAACATGTCGTAAGGAATTTGTTTTAGCAGCGGAAACGGAAACTTTCATAGATTTTTCTTTCTGGTGGGCCGTTGTTAATAAATCTGCTTTTAAAGCGATCTTTTTAGGCAACATTTTTCTTATACAATTCCAAGTATTGTTTAGCGATATCAACCCAACTAAATTTCGATTGCATTCCTTCGTTAACAAGGCGTTCTCAAGTTTGGCGGTCGTTATCAAATACGTTGTGAGCTTCTTGAACAGCAGCGACTAAAGAATTAACATTAAAGTCTTCAAACAAAAAACCGTTCCCGTTTGGCAATTTGTAATCAAAAACCGTATCTGCTAATCCACCAGTTTTGCGAACAATTGGAACCGTTCCGTATGCCAAAGCAATTAATTGAGTTAAACCACATGGTTCAAAATACGAAGGGATTAAGAAAGCATCTGCGCCGGCATAAATTTCATGCGCATATTTTTCGTTGAATTCATTAATAAAACGACATGGTTTATCAAAATATGAACAAACGCGTTTTAAATTCATTTCATATAATTTATCGCCTGTACCAAGAATAACAAATTGAATATTAGGATTATGCTTTTGCAAGATTGGTAAAGCCATATCAAATATATCAAACCCTTTTTGATTTACTAAACGACTAACAATTCCGATTAAAAATTTATTGGGGTTAACTTCTAAACCCGTTTTTTCTTGTAAATGCTTTTTGTTAACAGCTTTGTTTATTTTTCAATTATCTTTAGTAAAGTTAGTAAAGATTAATTCATCAGATTCAGGGTTGTAAATTTCTGTATCTAAACCATTTAAGATTCCTGTTAATTTATTACTGTTTTTGAGTAATAATGTATCCAACCCCATTCCTAATTCACAACTTTGAATTTCTAACATATAAGTTGGACTAACAGTTGTCACTGCATCTGAAAAAACAATACCAGAACGCATAAACGAAAAGACATCAGCTGTAATTGCTTCTTGGATTACTGACTTTGTTTTGGATCAATTAAATAATTTTAAAACATGGTCAGCTCCAAATTGGCCTTGATATTGCAAGTTATGAATGGTGAAAACAGTTTTAATTTTGTTTAATTCACCATTTCCAGAAAGCTTTAACATCAAAGGAATCAATCCAGTATGTCAATCATTTAAATGAATAATGTTAGGTTTTGATTGTTCAACTTCTAAGAATTTAACAACTGCTTTTGAAAATAAGGCAAAATCAAAAGCATTTGTAAAGTTAGAATATGAACTAGTAAGTTGGTTTATCGGGTTTTCTTTAGTTGCGACAAAATAATAGTCAACACTGTGGTATCTAAGTTTCTTGACAATCACTTGATAATCTTGATGCTCAAGTTGAACGCTCCACTGCAAATAATCTGTCATCTGAGAAGTATACTTCTCAGGAATTGAATAAAAGAACGGCAAAATTACACTAACTTCAACTCCAATTTTTGTCAATGCTCTTGGAAATGCATAACTAACATCTCCTAAGCCGCCTGTTTTGATAAACGGATAGCACTCCGCTGATATGTACCAAATACGCATTGCAACCACCTCAATTTTCTATTTCTCTTTACTTAAATTCTAAACCAATAAGAAATTAATATGGAAAATATAATTGGCAATTTAAAAAAAGTCTGCAACAATAATTTTTTTCAAACTTTTTTGTTACAAAGTCCATTCACTTTTTTTATTTTTGAAATGAATTTTAATTGCTTTAATTAAAAAATGTGGCGTCAAGATATTCTTAAAAACAAAGTGGATAAACAGGTTTTTTAATCTTTAAATTTAAAATTAAATTAGTTATTAAAAAGAAAATAAGGAGATTCAATTTTACAGATGGGTAAATTAGAATTTGGAACAGCAGGAATGCGTGGTGTTTTAGGTCCACAAGAAGACCAACTAAACATCAATCACGTTCAACGCGTCACTGAAGGATATGCAAAATATTTAAAAAAACTATATCCGAAAAAGAAAAAAATATTAATTGTGATAGGTCGAGACAATCGAAAAGAAAGCAAAAACTTTGCGCAAGCATGTGCAGCAATGTTAGTCAAATACGGCATTAGCGTTTATTATTCTAAGGCTATTAGTCCAACGCCACTTGTTTCATATTTAATTATGCATAAGAACGCCCAAGGTGGAATCAACATTACAGCATCTCATAATCCTAAAGAATATAATGGGATTAAATTATATAGTCCGGGAGGGTACCAAATTCTCCCTGAAGAAGTAAATGCCATTTTAAAAGAATTCGAACCATACGAAAATTATCCAAAAAATATCGAATTTAGTCATAACAACAAATTATTTAAATATGCAGAAAACGATGATAAAGAAGATTTGATTAATAAGTATCTAAATGGTCTAATTCGAATTGCTGGAGCATCAAGTGACTTTTCAAACCTAAAAGTTGCTTACTCACCATTGCATGGTACTGGAGCTAAGTTTGCTGCAAAGCTTTTTGAACAATTTAAAGTAAAGGTTTTTTATGATCAAAAAGCAATGAAAGAAGATCCAGAATTTACATACGTTAAAAATCCAAATCCTGAATCAGATCTAGCATACGAACGAATTTTAGAAATCGCCAAAAAAAATAATACAGATATTTTGATTGTAACTGATCCTGATGCTGATCGTATCGGTTTAGGAGTGAAAGATAAAAATACAGGAGAATATATCCGACTAAATGGAAATGAAACGGCCATTTTAACTTTTGATTATTTATTGAAAAATAAGGAGTTAGAAAATCGTTATTTAGTTCATTCATTTGTATCATCCACATTACCAGCAACAATGGCTAAAGAAAATGGTGTTAAAGTTTATGAAACAGCTACCGGATTTAAATGAATTGGCGAACTAGTTAACCGAATAAGCCACAAAAATAAAAAATCCCGAATGCTGTACGCATTTGAAGAATCATATGGTTCATTAATAAACCAACACATGGCCGCTGATAAGGATGCTTTACAAGGCATGGTAATTTTATTAAAAATGGCAAGTGAATATAAAAAAGCCGGAACAAATTTACTAGAAGTATTAGACAAAATTTATCAAAAATATGGCTATGTTGCTTCAAAAAGTATTACGATCGATTTAGATCCTAAGAATCCGCATCAACTAGATCAAATCAAGGATCGTTTCCGAAATTTAAATATGCATCTAGGTAAAGTTGTTGATTTTTGCAACGGCATCAACGAATGCGCTCCAAGTGATATGTTAAAAATTGAATTTAATGAAAACGGGCGCTATGACTGAATTGCATTAAGGCCAAGTGGAACTGAGGCAAAAATTAAGTTTTACTTATTTGCCCTTGAAGCAAAACCAGAGTGGGCTCAAGACCGTTTCAATTGATTCTTAAGAGAAATCGAAAGAACATTTAAATAAAAAAAACAAATTTTTCATAACTAAGACGAGTTAAAAAAAATATTAAAACGGTGCAAAAGAAAAATCAAATTCTTTTGCACCGTTTTTTATCATCTTAGAACCTATCCGTAACTGAAAACTTGTGTTTTTCTAATAACTCGTAAAAAGAATTAATTCCAGGAGGAAGCTAGGCAGATGGAAATTGATTGGTTTTACAGAATTTCTGATAGGGTAAAAAAATTATGAATTTAAATTTAAGGCTATGATTGGAGTTTTAGATTTTTTTAGTACTTCTTCAAGTTCAAGACGAATGTTCATTCTTCCAGAACTCAAAACATTTGATCTTGAATAAGGATCTTGTCCTAAGAAATCACTAACATAAGTTGCTGAAAGCACAAAGGAAATAAATTTTCTGCGCTTTGAAAATCTTTTGTTTTTGGATAAAGCCATAACAAAATTCCTTTCTTATGGTTAATTAAATTTGTAATTTAGAAGTTTATAAGATATATCAATCAATTGCCATTAGGTTAATTGTATTGATATTTAATTATCAATTTTTTGTTAATATAGTGAAATCTTAAAATTTGCACCCTCTCTTGTCATCGCGTCTATGATAAAAAGCAAAAGTCCAAAATAACGTTTCCTTGTACTTTATTAATGATCGTTGTAGATTATCGAATCTACAAAGAATTCTGAATGAGGCATGTAAGTAAAGTATATCCACAAGTATGAATAGCAATAAAAATAAATGGAATACACAGCATATTAATTTTTCAGTATTAGATTAAACAAAAAAACGTTATTTCATTTCAAGATGGGAAAATATAATTTAAAAAGCATCTTCATACTCTATCCTTCAATTTTTGCACACAAAAGACAAGGAATTAAGGTATGAAATTAGGTACGAGAAGAAAAAAAACAGCAAATGAACACCTAGATTATTTGGTCTAGGTGTTAATTTGTTGAAATATTGAAGTTAAAAATCAATTGTTGAATAGCTTCAGTTACAAAAACTTAGCAAGCACAAAAGGGTTGTTCTGAAAAATCCTTAAATGAAATTTTTCCAAGTCTTTATAATTTTTTATTTGTTAGCAGTTAATAAGGCATTCCAAGCAGCCGTTACATCAATAGGATCGGTTGAAAAAGGTCCAAAAGTAGTTTTGGGAAATAACGAACTTTCTTTACCATCAACTAAAGTGTGCTGTGCGATGCTAGCATTAGATACCAACCCACTAATAGTATTTGTTTTAGCATCAACTAAAGCGTTATTAGCATACGATTCAACGACAATTTCTGAGCTTTGGCTTACTTTAACTTTGTTATTTGGATCAGAGTTTACACTTAATGTAAACTTAGTGAATAAAGTAAATGATGCAGTGTGATTATCTTTGTTATATGAGAAATTATCTAATAATCAAGACATGGACGGTGTTATCGAAGTAGTTGCTAAACTAGGATTTGTTTTGATCATTTGAGCTTGTTGGGTTGCTATCTTTTCTTTTATTTGCGCTGAAGGGATGTTCACATACACCAATACAGAAGCTTGAACTAAATCGCTGTCAGAAACTAATTTACTAGACAAATAATCTTTTAAATTAGTTGAATTTGCTTTAATGTCCGAAACTATTTTTGCATCTGGTTCAGTAGTTGAAACAACTTTAGATCCGTCTACCATGGGGGGAATAGCAATTTTGTTCTCGCTAGTAAGATATGCTAACCAAATTGATGTCAAATCTAAATTAACTGTGAGGTTTTGGTCTGGGATATTAACGTTGTCCGGGAGATTGATGTTATTATTAACAAAATTATTAGTTGTTTTAACAGATTGTTTAACGTCAGAAATTATTCCTGTTACTAAATTTACTGGAGCATCTTTGGCTTCTAAAATAAATTCTGAATCTGCTGAAAAATTAAAATCTTTGTCTGCAATTTTGGTATCAATTTTAACGTTAGATTTTACAGAAATTTTGAAGGTAGCAGTTTGCTTAGATTCATTATAGTTAACGTTATCTAGAAAATAATGAAAGGTAACAGAAGGCTTAATGGCTTGAGCTACATTTAATGAACCTGCGAAATCCTTAGTGGTGTCACCAATATTATTTGCATTTGCTAAATAAGCTTTTAAAGTTTCTGATAATAAGTTTGTACTAAAATTTGCTTGTAAATCAGCGCGAATTCCTTCGGCTCCAGCGTTATCTTCTTTATATGCTTTTTGTGTTTGATTAACAGTCGAATCTTGCGGTTGAGGTTTAACAGTTGAAGGATCAGTTGTCTGAGAATTTCCGCATGCTGATGCAATTGCGGGGACAGCGACAACTAAACCCCCAAAAGCGATACCTAATCCAGTAAAACGTTTTAATCTAGATTGTTTCATAACAATATTCCTATGCATAAGATGCTTATATGGCATTATTCTACTCCTTACATACTAAAAAGCAGAATAAATAACCACTAATTAAATTATTGTTGTTAACATTGCAAAACAATCACTCTTATAAAATAGTTTCATATTTGGCTTTATTAAAACCAAATCAAGAAATAAAATAAAAAATGGTTTGAATAAAAGATTTTAAAATCGTATCGTCCAAAATTGAATTAAGTTAACAAAACAACTACTCAAATTGATTTCACGACGCTAATTATTTAAGACTCGAAACCAGAAATTTTATAAATTGGGGTGGTAATATCAACAGTTTTTGCTGTTTCGCGTGGTGAAGTTTTTTGTTGTCAACTAAATCTAAAACTAACATCCAGTGTAAAGTGATCATTTGGATCAGGATGAACTATTTGCTTTAACTGAATTCTATCGTGTGAATTAGTGGGAAATATGATATTTGCAGCATTAAATACTTTTGGTTGTTCAAAATAAGAATTAAGAACATCGATTTGTTCATTAGAAAAGAAGTCATCGTTTGAAAAGAACTTATTAATTTTGAATGAAGCATCTTTAATTGAATCGGAGATATTGGGACTAAGTTTAAATTCCCCTCCTTTTAAAGTGTCAATAAAGGCTTGGGCTTTATTGACTAGTTGTTCATAACCATATACAGTTAATGACATTTGACTCACAGGTGATTGTGATAATAAATCATTATAACCAAATGAATCTAAGGCGTAGATTATTTTTGTATTTTGAATAGTCAAAGTTTTGGGATTATTTACTTGTTTATCTTGTTTAGCAAGCGACATATACAATCGAGCGTGCTGTAATCAAACACTAATTGGTCTATAATCAACAACAAGATAAATCCCATAAGGTTCAGATCCATTTAAAGATGAAAAGCTAAAAGTAGGAGCTTCTAAAAAATATTTATAGTTGCTTTGAGAAAGGCTGGTAGGTAATTGTGGAAGTTTACTACTTTGAGAACTCATTGCATTATTAAAATCGCTTATTGAATCATATAAACCAGCCGGGTGAGATGAAGTATTGACATTATTTGGATTGTCAAGGTTAACATAATAATTATCGTTATTATTTACTTCACTAGGGATCTGATTCAAATAATTTACTCAATCTGATTGAATGCTTGCTTTATATCCAGCAATATAAAAATACGCCGAACCGCCAACATCTGATCTAGTTTGTTTTCCGGTTTGTTCAAAATAAATTGTTTGGCCTTGAAACATTTTGTAAACACTATACTTAATTATGATAATTCCTGTAGCATCGTCAACTTTAGCAACCGAAAACTTCATTTTGTAGTCGTTGATGTTAAGAAATGCATCAGCATGGATATTTTTCAGGTAATCTATAATGTTGTTTAATTTCTTTTCTTTTGTTGAATCATTTTTATCGGCAGCTGAAATATTCTGGTTAAGCTCCTTAACACCAAAATTATCTGGAAAAAACATCTCACTAGGTTTTAAATTCTGACCAACGATTGGATGATACACATAACTATCATTATCTGAATAAAAATTTTGAAGATCAGTAATTTCATCTTGATTTTGAAGTGGCAAATCAGGTTCTCTTAGATTACTACATGCTGATAAAATACTTCCAGAAATTATTGGAAAACCAATGGCTAAAGCTGAACACAAACCTATTTTTTTAAAATTATTTTTCATAACCAACACACCTTGAATCAGAACATCTGTTTAAATAACCTAAATTATATACCGGCATTATTTTCTCGAAATATTTTTTATTAGTGATGTATTACAATTTGAAACACCAAAAATAACCAGAACCACCTTAAACTTTACTTATAAGCAAAAAAAATCCGTAAAACATTGTTTTAATAAAACAACTTTACGGATTTGATTTTTAAACTTTGAAAAAGATTAACGTAATCCTTTATCAAAGTGTTTACCCGAGAACTTCGGCGGCACCACAAACCTTCCAAACACTACCATTACAAATAGAGTTAATAAGAACGGAGTCATTCTTAATAAGAAAGTATTTTCAATTGAACCAACTGTTGTAGGTAAAGCCAATTGGGTAAATGTAAGTAAGAATTCAAACAGCAAAGCCAAAATAATTCCTGGCAAAATTTTTCATGAGCTAACGATTAATAAAGCTAAAGCAATAAATCCTAATCCATTAACGTCACCATTAAAAGAACTTCGTACCGAAGCGAATCCAAACAATGCTCCTCCAAGACCGGCAATAAAACTAGCAAATAAGATTCCTAATCATTGGTACTTTAGAACGTTGATTCCTTGTGCATCAACAGCGTTCGGATTTTCACCACATGCCCGGTAACGTAAACCAAGTTTAGAGAAATTCATCACAACATAAACTAAAAGAATGATAACCATTATTATTACAAAAGTAACAACGGATTCAGCGTTAATTCCAGAATTACCAATAACAGTTGACGGAACGTAGCGGTTAGCTAATGCAGTTTGTCCGAAAAAGCGTTGTGAACGATCAGAAATTGCTAATCCAATTCCTGTTGCTAACAAGTTAATTCCAGTACCCGCAATGACATGGTCAGCTTTTAATTTAATGGCGGCTAACGCAAATAGTGCACCAACAGGAATCGATAAGAAAGCTGAGATAAAAAAGGCTAATAAGAAAGTTCAGTTGAATGCATCTAAATTAGCTCCACTAAAATCTGGACTATTAGCAAACACATTTGAAAAAATGTAAAAGAATAAAACCCCAAATGTCATCATTCCGTTAATTCCGATGTTAACAATCCCAACACGTTCTGATAAGTATCCACTTAATACCCCTAAAGCTAAAGCAGGACCTCATATAAATCACATATTAATAAGTTGCATTATATAAGACCTCCCGGAAGTTTTGGCGTGTTAGTTACAAATCATTGTTCAACACGATTAACATGTTTTTCAATTTGTTTAATAATTTCATCATCATGAGCAGCAATTTTTCATTTTTCTACTAAGACTTTATCTTTCTTTCAGAAACTTAAGCGAGGCATTACATTAGAGATTTGTGAAAATTCAATTTTTTGCTCTCAGTCAATGACTAATGAATATGCACAAGACATCTTTAATTCTTCATGAATTTCATTACGTTCTTTCATATATTCAACATTGATTGCATGTTTTAATAAATGGTATTGCTTGCTAAAACGAATCAAAACTAATTTGTAAATTGGAGTAAGTAAGAACGAAATTATAAATTTGCGGAATTTAGGATCAAGATTTTTTAACATCATGTCAGTTTTTGTACGAACTAAGCTAGCTCTCATATCAGCAATCTTAAACGTTCTTTTTTCTGCTGCTGCTGACATATGATTTTCATAGTTAAGATAATTCTCACTGTTAGCCTTACGGTATTTTAATAAGTAAAACCACCGTCATGGACGCAAGTACGAAGCTAATCCATAAATCGCTATAATGTACATCATAATTCCAGTGATTAAAGAAATGGTAGTAACTGGTAATCCAGCTTGAGCTGCGCCGGCATTAACTGCAGCAAATAAGATTGAAACTACAAAAATTCCAATCGGATTATTTAAAGCAATCAAGCCAATGGCAATTCCGTTAAATCCTTCTGCAGGCACTTGATTTAGTTGTGTCCCACCAATGGCATCGAAATTTAAGGAATTAGAAGTTCCAGTGTAAACAATTACACCTAACACACCTGCAATTATACCAGAGATGGCAAATGAAGCCAATTGTAGATTCTTGTAGTTATAGCCAAAGTATTGTGCAGCTGTTGGCGAAGTTCCAGTTGTTTTTAATTTGTGCCCAAAAACTGTAAATTTCATTACAGCTCAAATGATGATTACTAAGACAACTGTTACAGCTATAGATCATACTCAACCACTGTTGTTGTTAAATCCTAAACCGGGTTGGAAGAAAGTATATCCCGCAGGCAATTGAATGGCTCTGAAAAACCCATTATTGTTAGCTGCGTTATCAAGTAATTGAGTTTCAGGAGTTCGAACTAAATAAGCAACCATAAATAAAATAATTCAGTTTAGTAAGATTGCACTTACAACTTCATTAACCTTCAAATAAACTTTAAACAAACCCACTAAAGTAGCTACAAAAGTTGCACCAATAATAGAAAAAATTAAAGTAACAATTTGACCACCACCAGCTATAGTTTTTCAATCAGAAGGAAAAACATTAATCAATAAGAATGCAGTAGAAGCCCCAGCCATCATTTGTCCAGAAATTCCGATGTTAAAAATTCCTACATTCATACAAAACGAAAACGCTAAACCAGCAACTGTAAAAATGGCAATCTGATAAATAAAGTTTTGAACATTAGCGGCACCACTTTCGAATAGGCGGCTAAACATAAAGCCAAAAGAAGCTGGTCTAGATCCCAATCAAACAGTAATAAAATAAGACAGCATTACAGCAACTAAAATAAAGAAGACAACTGAAATGAATTTTCGACGCAACGATTTTTGTGGCGCCCGATAAAAATACTTATCATAAAAACCGATTGTATTATTTTTTAACAAGCTTTTTAGAAACGGACCATTAAACTTCGACATGTTTTACCTCTTCCCCGGCTAATAATTCCCCAATTCTCTTCCGGGTCATTACCTCTTTGTTTCCCATTCCAACAATTGTATTACGACTCATCACGGCAATTGTGTCTGCTAAGGCCAAAATTTCATCTAATTCGTACGAAATCAAAATAATTGTATTCCCTTGCTTTTTTTCTTCCAAAGCCCGTTGGTGAATATATTCAATAGCACCAATATCTAAGCCTCGAGTTGGTTGAACCATAATTAGTAACTTGTGTGGTTTAGTAATTTCTCTTCCCACAATTAGTTTTTGTTGGTTTCCTCCAGATAATGCTCGAGAATTAGCTGTCCCATTAGCAGTTCCTCGAACATCAAACTTTTCAATAATTTCATTAGCATACTTAGCAATTTCATATTCAACAATTACTCCGCCAATACTAAACGGATGATGATTAATTAGATTGTTGACTGCATTACGACGGCAACTTTGGTCTAACACCAAACCATATTTATGACGATCTTCAGGAACATGACTAATCCCATCTTTTGTTCTTTTATTAATGGAATCTCGGGAAATGTCTTTACCATAAAAGAAAATAGTTTTTGGTTTTGCTAATTTTAATCCTGACAAATATTCTGCAAGTTTAGATTGACCATTACCTTCCACTCCAGCAATTGCAAAAATCTCACCTTTTTTAACTTTAAAACTAACTGTTACAGGTTCAGCTTTAGCTGTTCTTGCACTTTTAGGCACAACAGATGCATTTTTGTTTTGTAAAGTTGTTTCGCTCTTATTTTTAGAATGCAATTTCTTGAAACTTAAAAACTTCTTAGCTTCATCAAAATAATGACGAACTTTCTTTTCTGCTAATGATACATACCAGTCAATTGGTGGAACAAAAGTCAAATCAAGTTTATCAACTTCTAAAATGACATCATCGTATTCATTTTTTAAGTCGTTAATTGATTCAACTAGTTTGTGACCAACCATCAATTCAGCCATTGCTGAAACTGGTGCTCTTTTAACATCAACGGTATCCACATACACACCTTTACGGATCACGGTTGCAACATCTGCCACTTCTTTAACTTCGTACAACTTGTGGGTAATAATAATGATTGTTTTACCTTCTTTTTTGAACAATTTTAAGATGTCCAAAAAACCACTGATTTCAGAATCGGATAAAACCGCGGTCGGTTCATCAAAAATCAAAATATCGGGGTTTCTAAATAAAACTTTTAAAATTTCCACTTTTTGTTGTTGACCAACAGTTAAAGTAGATACTTTCGCACTCAAGTCAACATTGAATTGATATTGATCAATGATGGCTTGAATTTTCTTTCTGCTTTCTGCACGAGTCATTAATCCAAAAACAGTTTTTTCAGATCCTAAAATAATATTGTCAATTACACTATAGTTATCAATCAATTTAAAGTGTTGATGCACCATTCCAATATTATATTTTGCAGCATCTTTTGATGATGCAAAAACAACTTTTTCACCACGAATAAAAATTTCCCCACGATCTGGTTCATATAAGCCAAATAAAATCGACATCAAAGTAGATTTTCCAGCACCATTTTCACCAATGATGGCATGAACTTCATTTTTAAGTACAGATAAATTAATACCAACATTAGCTTTAATTTGACCATTATTAAAGCTTTTGTGAATATCCAACATTTGCAAAGCATAAGCGTCTTTAGCCACGTTACGATCAATATGATATTCGCTAAATTGGTTATTACTCATAACTTCTCCCTGGATTATTTTTATTATTCAAAACAATTAAATTAATAATGTTTTTCATAATTAAGATTTCCCAATGTTATAAAAGAATCCTGTTCCATCTAAACGATTTTCAGGTTTTAAGTCTGATTGGAAGTCAGGTCCACCACCAACAGCGATTAACGGATACTTGTTATTTTCATTAGGTGCTGGTGCACTACTTTGAATTGCGGGAAGGTCAGCCCCGTAAGATTTAATTAGATTATCACCTGTAATCATTCAATCACCAACATCGTCATTAGGACTTTTAACTTTTACACGGGTATTGTTTTCTGTTAAAATTCGACCATAGTTAGCAAGAATTTCGTTTTTCTTTGTTTGGTAATCAGGTGCTTGTGAATTATCTCCCAAAATCACATTACTTAACAATTGTTTAGGAATACTATTGACAGTTGAGTCTAAAGTTTGCCCATCGCTAATCGTTGTTCCTGAAGAAACAAAGAATAACGGGTCAACTAAGAATTGATCACCGGCCGGAGAAATTCCAACCGCTCGATTATCAATGTTACCAACATTATTAAACCCAAATCCATTAAAACCATTAACAGTTTTTCCGGTACGAATGGCTTCTAATGTATCCTTAACAGAAAGCGTCAAATCTTTAAGTGAAGAAAAAGGAATTAGTTGTTTTAAACCTTTAAAATCTGAAGGGATATTTCCGTTAAGTGGGAATTGTAAATCAGTAATATTTTCTTGGGCGGTATCTACTCCAAGAACAACTGCACGACGATTAACTTGTTGTTGGACGTTCGCTACTACTTGAGCTGTTTGCGGTCCAGCAATTGGGAAAATAACAGATGCACCATTATTTAACATCGCAGGGGTTAACGTATTAACCCGTTGTTCGTTAGCTGCAAAACTACCGCTCAAAAAAGAAGCCATTGTGAAACTATTATCTGGAGAGATCCAAGAGATTTTCTTAGTTGGTGTATTTTGGTCAATCATTAAATGGGGTTGCATAACTTCGTTTCAATAAGCAATTCCTTGTCTAAATCCCATGAAGTAGTTCAATGTAGATGGGAAAGCCAATCCCACAAAGCTACTTACGCCATAAGTGTCTCGGTTTGCTGCGGGAGCTTGAGGATTAATTTCCCCAACCGTTTGAAAGTAATCATGATTTAAATTCAGGTATGCTGCTGTTGCTACACCCACTAAAAATGACCCCTGATCTGCTCGGTAAGTAATACTTGAGATATTCCGAACATTATAAGGGGTCCCATCTGCAGCTGATGTACTCATTGCACCGTCAACAAAAATAAATCCAAAATCAGAAAAAACTTGTTGGTTATCTGTTCGTGGATCGACAACTAAATTTAAAGCATTTTGCTGATTAAATCCTGTTGCTACAGCAATTTTAGATCCATCATTTTGAGCATTATTATACGTGTTAACACGACTTTGGTCATCAGTTCCGGGGCGTTTTCAAATTCCGTTACCATCAATAACTGAATTATCGTTAGCTTGAGGAACAGAATTTGAATTTAATTTAACATCATCAATATAGAAGTTACGAATCCCATCTCATGATGATTCACTAAAAGACTGGTCAGCTAAAGTTGAACTATTATCAGATACGATTAACTGAACAGTACTGGTATATCCAAAATTACCAAACGAGCCAGCAATTCCGCCAGCAATTACTGCAACTGCTGCGGCCGCCGAACCTGAAATGGTCAAAATCTTGGCTATTTTCTTTTTATTGCGCATTTTGATCCTTAATTGAAAATTGAATAAGAAAAAAGAATTTTCATTGTCAACAAATGTATTTTAAAAAAAGAAACTTCTTTTTTAAAACTATCTTGCAAAATCTGAACTCTCAAGTTGAAGCAAAAACCATACTAAAAGTTCATTTTTTTTAAAAAATATTCAAAAAATAGGTTAAAACTTCAATTTTATGAAGTCTTAACGTTAGGTTTCATAAAATAAATAGGTGGTAGAAGAACAGTTAGTGAATTGTATTATCTAAGGAATAATTGATGAAATATCCCTCTAACATTTTTGTTTTTAGCAATCCCTTTGATCCACTTTTATAAGTTATAGTTTCTGTTTCTATAATATTACTTTTTTGATTTGAAAAATTATACACAACTTGATAGTTTTGGTCTAATTTTTTGGCAGACGAAAGTTGAGCGTGTTGTAATATTCTTATAAGCGAATGACCTCCCGTTTGATGTTTCATCTTCTTTTGAATCATAAAATATTGTTTTCATTCAATCAATGATTTTAT
>NZ_JHXT01000005.1 GCF_000687795.1 Mycoplasma testudinis ATCC 43263 | reverse complement strand
ACAATTGACCTGGGTTAATATGGTTTTTTAAAGAAATAGAATTTATGGATTTCCCTTTTATATATTTTGAAACCAGTTTAAACCGTTCTTTAGTTGTCCATTTTTTATTTTTTGAATTATGTTTAAGACCTTCTTCACCTAAATCTTTGTATAACTTTATTCACCGTTTCACATAAGTCATAAAAATTTTTTTGCCAACACTACAAGGTGCTTTGATCTTTTTTCCATTTTGATAGTTTAAGACGCATTTAAGTTTAAATTTGTCTGTGTATTTCATAAAAAATACCCCTTCCTAGTTTTGTCCAGGAATTGGGGTACATACCATGAGGTATTTTTTTCTTGTGAAAAGAAAACGAAAAAGGTACCAACATGATTCATAGAAATGATATAAAAATTCCTTTAATTGTCAACCAAAGAAAACTTTTTAACCCCTTTTTTAATCGTAAAGAATTTATCAAGTTGCCTAAATTGCCTGCCAAAATAAAAAATGTTTATTTGGCAGAAAACGAAAGAGGGTGGTAGATTGTAATAATAAATGCAACACTAAAAATTAGAAAACCCATAAGAGTTTCTGTAAAATGTTATTGATAAATGTAAACTTTTATAAACTATAATTAAAAATAATTATAATTGAACAGTTACTTTTACCTCATACTTGGTGATTCAGTAAATTTTTATAGACACAACATGATTATAGCACTAACCATTCTTTTAATTCTTTTCCCAATATTTGAGAAATTTTTTTTATTGTTTAAAGTTAATACTTGTTCACTTAAAAATATTTTCGATAAAAAAAATTATTCGTTTCATTCAATGCATATATTCTGATTTATTGCCTATTTTGTTTTTATCCAAGTTGGAATGTATTGGTTTACAACACTTAAATTATCAAATTTTGATGCTTATTATTGAATTATAGTTATTGCGACATGCGCGTGAATTCTGTATTGACTAGTAAATCTGTGATTATTTTTCAAAAAAACTAATTTGCCTAAACAACAAATAAAAACATGTTTTAAAGAATCACTCAAACTTTTATTTTCTAAAGCAAGTATTTTTTTTCTTTTAAGTTTTTTGGTTATTGCTATATTTTTGCTCATTGATTTTTTCCAAATAGTTACTCCGCATTTTACTGATTCGGAAGCTTATGTTTCTTTAAGTAACAGATTCAAAATCGGACAATATAACTTTGCTACTGGCGGTGATAATGCAACTGAAAATTTCTCAGTTACATATTTATATCCTCAGCAATATTATTTTAACAGTGTATTTTTTTATTCTGATCCTGCGAATGGGGTATATTTTTGAAATCGTTTAATTTTTTTCGCGTTTCTTTTTTGAACTTTTTATGCTTTTTCAGAAAGAATTTTTCCAAAAATTATAACTAATTCTGTTTGTAGATTTTTGGTCTTTTTTGCAATCGCTCTACTTACGTATTTTTTGTTTTCTAATTTGGCGTCAATAGGTGGTGGGAATCTAGAAATAATGTTTATTTTGCCCGCAGTTTTTTTAACTATAAATCAAAAGGATAAAATTTTGCAAGCATTTGTCTATGTTTCGTTTTTTTCTTTTTTTTCATCAACTGGATTAGTTATTGGTATTCCTATATTCATTATTTATTCTTTAATAAATTTTCGATCTTTTTTTGCTAAAAAATTTTATAGAAACATCGTTTTTTTGTTTTATCTTATCTGTTCAGCTATTATTTTCCTTTTAGATAACATTATTGCTAATGGGGTTCTTTCAATTTTATCGATTTTACCTTTTATCGGATTTTATATTTTAAAGACTAAAGTTCAAAACATTTGAATAAACACAAGTTTATATAAAAAAATAGATTTACTATCTCTACAAAAAATTAAAATTAAACTTCATTACAAAATTCTTGCATGATTACTATTTGCGATTGTTTGCATTATGAATGTATTTGGATTTGGATTATATGGGCCTTACCTATCCAGTTTAGTATGAACAGCATCTTCATCGGTATTAGCATTTTTCTTAGTTTCGTGGTCAATTTGGAGAAATAAATTTAGTAAGAATTTTCTTTTTATTTTTATTACAAGTTTGGTCGGATTAGTTGCGTATTTTGGTTTAAATATTTCTGGTTTGCTGTCTAGCCAGCCATCTTTGTGACGCATAGGATACATAAGTCCTTTGCTACCAGCTGTTAATACTTTTTCATACACATTTTTTATAGTTATGTTTTGTCTGTTGTCTGATATTAATTTTATTTGAATATGAACTTATATTAGAAATAAAGCGAATTTTGTATTTTCTAAAAGAATAAGAATGAAATATGGGGGATGGACTAAAAAAGTTTTGATAGCAATTCCTAATTTAGTACTTTTAGTATTGCCTTCTTATTACAGTTATTCTCATATTACAAAACATTTTACTCCGAGAATGTACACCACAGATTACCAACGCGAAAAGATTTACAAGTTTAGAGATAAACCAAATCTTGAATTTACGCCTGCAGATATAAATTTTCTTTCAAATTTTAATAATTCTATCAAGACAAATGATATTGTATTAGCAGATGTTCGGATATGATTAGTTATTTCTCACGGTATAGATTATTTTACTTATCAAAAAAATACAAATCTGCTCTCATCTGAATATGTTGAATATTTCGAAAATTCACCTAATGTGTCGTCCATGATAGACTCCTTTGTAACAAAAGGTTTAGTGAATGGAAATTATGCTATTTTTTGGAAAAATACTGATTATATTTCTGATGTTATTCAAAAACTAATTTCTTTTAATTTTGAGAAACAAAGCGAAAGTTCTAATCTTAGTTTTTTTGTTTATAAAAAGGTTGGTATTTAATAAAAATAATTAAGATTTAAGTGACTGCTAATTAAATAGAGTTTTGCGCGTTGAAGTTGTTTTTACATTACTTAAATAGTTATGTAGTATGACTTCTATAAAATGAATGATTTTTAGGATGATTACAGGTGATGAAAAATATTTTTTGGGTAAGGGATTAATTTTGTCTGGAATTATAAATTCTTAGACGAAGTAATGCATCTAAACCAATGGTAAATAACCACGTAGTTTTTTTAAAATTATATACGGCATTTGAACTAAATTTTTATTCCTATCTAAGCAATATCTGATTAAATGGACTACAAATTATGTGATAAAAATTAAGTTTATAAAAGAGTTCATTAAGTAAAATATTTATCGCTTTGTATAATTAATTATTAAATTTTTTAATTTTATACATTTATTAATTTATAACGTAATACAAATATGGCACAGTCAGAATACAAAATAGCTTTAAAAAATATTTATATTAGTTTTGGTGCTAATTTGGTTTCTTTAATAATTACTATCATAATTACATTCTTGCTAAACCAATTTGCTGGAACGTCTAATTTTGGAATCTATAGCATAGCAATTTCGTTAATCCCGTATGCAACTTTAGTTCTTAGTTCAATTGATACTTTAACTGTGTATCGTCTATATAAGCCTCTTGCACAAAAAAACTATGTTGCTGCGCAAACTCTTATGTCACGTTCTTTGTATGAATACCGAACACGTGGTATGTTTTCATTTTTCGGTCTACTTCTGATGTCTGTTTTGTTTCCTATTATATTTGGATCAGATTCTGTCTTTGATGGGGTTCTAAATGGTTTGACAATTTTAGCCGGAGGGGTTTCTAGTCTATTTGCATTTTTAATTTCTCCAATTTACCAAAAAATTTTAGTCGTGGAAAGAAAGGGATATTTATTACAAATATTTGATTTAATTGGTCGTATTATTTTTAATTCTATTTTTGTGGCAATTATTTTTACAAATTTTCGTTTTCAATATTTAGGAAATAATAAATGATTGATAGTTTTTTCAACGTTTGTATCGAATTTTACAGTTTCTTTTAGTGTTTTTTTGGCTTTTGTTTTAAGAAAAAAAATAGCTCCTTGATTTAAGAATAAAATGAATAAAAATTATATTGAGGACGCTAAAATTAGAAGACAATTAACTCTTGATGCTTTTATTTCTCAATTAATACTCAACACAAGCTTTTTGACATTTGCCATTTATAACAATTTTTCTAGTGATTCTTCTGTTCTTGCTGGAATTTATGGAAATTATCTTTTAGCAAAAAGCGCTTTATCATTAATTATGACCACTATTTTGAATACAGTTATTAATTCATTGGCTAGGGTCTATCACACTTCAGAAAAAAAATACTTGATTAAGGTTTATGATTCTTATGATTATGTTTCTTTTATGGGGGCTGTTTTTAGTTTTACTACTATTCTCATTATTTCCCCGTTTTTTTCTTCTTTAAACACTACACAAAATTCCTTTGGAGTCGCAAATTCCTTATCTTCTCTTCATGGTTTCAATCAGTGATTAGGGTTTTTGATGGGTTTAGCTATTTTCATTGAAGTAGCACGCTTGCCGGCAGAAAACTTAAAAAATATACAAGGTCATTATGGATGAAAAGTAAAATTTGCAAGTATCGAAGCAACAATTAACATAATTATAACGATAGTTGGTGTTATTATCTCATATTACTTCCCGTGATTAAATGGTTTAGGCATCATCGCTTCACTTATTTTAGCAGTACTTTTGTCTACTGGATTTCGGTATATATCTGTTAAACTATCTTCAATTAAATCTCTATACGAAAGTGATATATTTTCGATTAGTATAAGAAAGGTTTTCTTTCATGCATTTCTCCCTATTATAATAGGTTTGGTTTATACAGGAGGAGTGATATCTTTAATTCCTTTTGATACAGTTTCTTTGCGATTTACAGGGTCTGGAATATTAACTTTATTTTTAGTGGGTTTAATAGCATTGTTTTTAATAGTAATTATTTTATTCGTTCTTGTTTTTTTGAAAGAAGATTTTCGAAAACTGTTTGTTAATAAATTTAAATTTATGTGATCTCAGTTAAAAAATAAAAAATCTTAATACTAATTTAGCAACTCTTTTTATTTTTCAAATAATGTCTTTTTTATATTTTTCAAATATTTGTAATTTTTTAATTTAAGATTAATTCTAAAATTAAATTCAAGGTAAATTTGGTGTATAAATGTTTAAACTACTATCCTTGGTCATACCGCTGTCTCTTATCAGTTCAATTGCTATAACTCCAACTGCTAGCAAAACTTTACAAATTTTGAATCATGAGTCGTTAACAACCGAAAAAAGCTATAATACTTTTATTAATTCTATTAAAGATGAATCAGATTCACCAAATGTCAAGATATATTTAAATTGAGGCGCAGCTTTACCTGATCAACAAATTTATTTATCAATGCTTGCTGCTTTGAATTCACCTGCTCCCAGTGCTCAACAGTGAACTGACTCAGTTATTATTTCACGACGTATTTTTCAAAATGAAACGAATGTTAAATATCACGCTTTACTTGATCAATACGGGGAAATTACAAACCAAAATAAATCAACAGATGCAAAATTACTTTATGTTAATAATTTAAATAAAATCCCTGGAGTGAATGAAAGTTCTACTTTAACTGATGAGCAAAAAAACGAATCATTTAATTTCAATGGCATAGGGTTTACAGTTAACTCTCTAGATTATTTAAATCGTTTCTATAGTGCAACTTTCCCTGACGCAAAATATGATTTATGAGTAACAGAACATATTTTAAATCAACTTTGATCAGCACATCCTATTCAACTTTTGGATTTTTTCTCAAAAGTAGATAAGATCTATCTAATGTCTGATGGTAACCTTCAAACAAATAGTTTTGTATTTGATTATGTAAGACGTTTTAAAGAAACAAACCTTACAATTGATCAAGCTAGATCCAATTGGAATGCCATTGTAGCTAATGATGCCGATAGCGTAAACGTGTTTAATAATTCATCAATATTTGATTTTTTAAGACTAGATGACGTTTTTAAAACCTTCCATATTACTGATTATACTGATACAGATATTTATGGAATTCCAGCAGCTGATATGTATAAAACTTATCCCTTGAACTTAGATCATATCGTTGTTTCTAATCAACTATTTACACCAGACCAAACCGTACTAAAAGAAAAATTTATTAGAGAGTATGAATCGTTATTTGGTGTTGATCAAATAAATTCAGTTGCTGATATGATTGTTTCTGGAAAAGAGAACTATGATCCAAGCAAGAAGAATATTGTTTGATTAGGAGATGCTTTAATTAGTAATGTTAACAATGTTAATCAAGCAAGTCGTGAAGAACTACAAGATACCTTCGAAGCACTAACTAAAAAATATCCTCCTAAAGAGTTCAACTATTTCTTCAAGATGCATCCGCGCTTTAGTCAACAAGTTTCAGATGAATTAATTGCTTTTTATACTGCTAAAACTCCAGAGGTAAAACCGTTGACAATTAGCACTGCTATTCCGTGAGAAGTATTATTAGCTAAAGATAGTTCTCTTTTGGCTGCAGATCCAAATCGTCAGGATTTTTTCTTTAGCACAAATACTAATAACGATGTAATTCCCAAAACTACTTTAGTTGGTATCCAATATACAACAACGGCAATCCCTGCAACTTTGTTTTATTTAACTAATAATTATGGAATGTCATTATCAAACGCTTTTAAATCAGTTTCATTTGAAAATTGACCTATCCCTATGACTTTTGATATTTTAACTTTTGGCGCAAATACAAATTTACAACAACAATTAGAATCCAATCGAACAAGAATAGATAATATCTATGCAGTTTTTAGAGATTTAGGTAAATTTGAAGACTATTCTTCCCAACCATCATCTGAACAATTTATCCAAAGTCAAAGTGTTCCAGTAGATTTTGACCCTAATTTAACTCCTTCTAATCAAAACCCAGGATCCAATAATCCAACTTCTGATGGTTCCATTCCTACAAACTCCACTCAATTAGAATATTTATGATTATTGCTATTGATTCCAGCAATTGGCGGATTAGCAGGCGGTTCATATTTCTTTTGAAGAAAAAAGCATCCACATAAATAGAATGAGATTATAAAATTATTCTGATTTCTTAACTGTCAAGGAACCTTAATAACTTGAAAAATAATCAACCATTTATTTTAAACAAATTGATTGATAATTCAGAACCTAACAATACTGTTTTGAATTATTTAAGAAAGTCTTTAAATACTTGCACATCATTTAATTTTTGTGTTGCTTTTATTCAAAGTCGGGATTTGTCTTTGATTAAAAAGAGCATTGAAAAATGCCTTGAAAAATGCCTTGAAAACAATAAATCTGAATGTAGAATCATTACAATCAGATTATCTATATAATACTGAACCTCAAGCATTAAAAGAATTATTAGATCTTACAAGAGCATATCCTGACTTAAAAATAAAAATTTGCAAAAGTAATGGTAAAGAAGATACACCTTTACATGCTAAAGCTTACATATTTCAAAAGGATAAATCTAGACATATCTTAGTTATTAGTTCAAATTTATCCCAATCTGCTTTATGTAGTTCTAGCGAACTAAACGTAAGTTCATTTGATTGGAATTTAGTAAAAGAAACTTTATTAAAATTTGATGATTTATGGACAATAATCGAACAAAATCTTAATCAAGATTCTGTAAATCAATACCAGCTCGAATTTGAGAATTGACATTTGAAAAAGATAAAAGATTCAGGAATTAAAGTTA
This sequence comes from Mycoplasma testudinis ATCC 43263, assembly GCF_000687795.1. Classification (GTDB taxonomy): domain Bacteria; phylum Bacillota_I; class Bacilli_A; order Mycoplasmatales; family Mycoplasmoidaceae; genus Mycoplasmoides; species Mycoplasmoides testudinis. The sequence continues at coordinate 60,514 of NZ_JHXT01000005.1, read as the reverse complement.
AAAGTACTTTAATTGATCATAATAAAAATCATGAGATTGCAATTAGACAATGACAACATGTACAAAAAGCAAGAACTGGTGGGATTCATTTAGATATAGGTTCAGCCTATACCAAAAAAGAATTCGCTACATATTTTTCATTTCCTGGCTATCTTTGATCTGGATATGTTGTTGCAGGATGATCTGATCAAGAAGATAATATAAAATGAAATTTCCCTATTTCTGTGAGCAGATGAAAATTAAATGGCATTGACTCTAATGACTTCTTTTTTGATAAGTAAAAAATGGTTATTTTTTTAAATGAGTACTTGATTTTAAAACCACCACCTCAATTAAAATGAAAAAGTTGTGTTTTTTCTTAAATGATCCAAGAACTATGTTTCATTTATTTGTAAGGTCTAATGATGTTTTTAAAACCACTTATTTGGGAACGATGAAGCTGGCAAGTAAATTAAATCAAGTCATCAAAAAAGACAATAAAGCTCAAAGAAGTGTTATTTTCAAACTTGATGAACTACAATCGCTAAAAGTCATTATGTCAGAATTTGTTTCATAAAAATAATCAAATAGTTGTTTTCTAGTAATTTTAATTCGTTGTAATTTTTATAATACAATTGAGGCCTACAATTATTTAACATTTTAGACATTTTTCAAGATCATTTTTTGAGTATAATGAACGTTCTTGATTTCTATAAATGTTTCATTTTTAAAAATTCTTCAAGTGAATAAAAAATAGGATTTGTATATGATATCTACTCCTGTAAAACCCTTATTAACTGTTCTAATTCCTGTCTATAATTGTGCTAAATGAGTGTGCAAAACTTTAGAGTCAGTTTTGTCTCAATCCTATCGAAATTTTGAAGTGATTATTGTTGATGATTGTTCTTCTGACAACACCTTAGATGTTGTCAAACAATATACAAAAAATGACTCACGGGTTAAGATTTTTACTAATGATCAAAATCTAGGAATCGGAGCTGTCCGGAAAATTTTAGTATCAAAAGTAACTACTCCGTTCTTCTTTTTTATTGATGACGATGATCATTTATATCCAAAAGTATTTCAAAAAATGATGGCTCTAGCTTCTGATCAAACAGATTTAGTTGTATCCAAATTTAAAGTATCTAAAATTATTCACAAGATGCGTTTTACAGTCCCAATGGTGGCTCAGGACTATAGGACTCCGGCTTCACCAATGGATTGGTATTGTCATAAAGGAAGTTATTTATGAGGCACCATCTTTCGGACAACTTTTATTCGTTCTTTGAATGAACACATTTGATCAGATTTACGAATCTATGAAGATATCTTTACTTTTAGTGAAATTTTTGCCAACGCTAAAACAATTGCTTTTTGTAACATCTATTCAATTCGATATTTAAGACGACCCGGCAGTTTATCTTCATATGCATCTGTTAGTAGTGTTGAAGCTAATCTTGATGCTTTTAGTGTCGTGATGCCCAAATTGTTTGATATTATCCAAAATTCAATTCAAGATCCACGATTTAAACGAACCATGTTAGATTCGAAATTCACAGATTATTTCTCAATTTTTTGTCTTGTTTATCCCACAATGAAAAAAAATAAAAAGCTTGATTCTTTCTACCAAAGAATGAACTTTTTAAAAGAGATCATTCAAAAATACAATACAAAGATTATTTATAAAGTTAAATGAACATCATACTTGTTACGTTTAAGCCATCCTAAATTTTTCAAATTATTGGGCCTAAACTAACGTTTTTTTATAAATATTTAAGATAGTTTGTTTGACCCAACAAGTAAATTTTTATTTTCTAAAAAGACATTTTAAAAAATCAAGATATAACTTTATAGTTAGCATTAACATAATATTAAACCAATTGTTTTGTCTTGTTTATAAAAACAAGTTTTTGTTGTAACGTTTCAAATTTGTATAATTACCAACCAGTCAGCACTTTGTGCTTTCACTAATTAAAAAAGTAAATGACAACCATTACCGACAATTACCCATATCCTATTTTAGAAAATAGCGTTCCCAAAACAGGAAATCAGTTCTTTTCCAAAAAGAACTTGATTTTTTTATTGATATTTTTGATAGTCGTGATTTTAATTGGGGTCTTTACCTCTGTTTTCTTTTTAGGAATTGATTTTAATACTTTAGATACTTTAGCCCAGAGGACTCTTGCACCCGATAAAGTTCCTTTTTTAATAGGCTTAATTATCATGTTTTTATACTATTGGTTTTGGAATTCATTTACTGTTTGATTAAACGCCCGGCACTTCAATATCAAGGCAAATTTTTGGGACTGAATGGTTTTTGGAATTACTAATGTTTTTATTGCAGGAATTAGTCCCTTACAATTGGGATCTGATCCTTACCGTTTTTATTGGTTGACCCGTCATGGCTTAAAAGTGAAAGAAGCTTTAGTTGTGGCGACTGCTACAGCTTTATATACTCCAATGATGAGTGTCATTGTAACGTGACCTTCTTTTATTATTGTTTCAACAAAGTATGGTGAAATTACTAGTTCGGCACAAGGATTAACTGCATATTGGTTTGGTTTTGTTGGATTAATGTTGTATATGGTTGTTTTTTTAGTCTTGTTTTTACTTTCTTATAGTTGTTGATTTCATGTTTTAGTCGGTCGAATTTGAAATTGAGTATTAAAAATATTAAAGAAGCCTTACAAGACAAAATCCCAAATTATTGAAGAATATCATGTGAATGCTTCGTTTCAACGATCCTATTTAAAACTTTTAAAAAACTGAAAAAATTTTTTAATTCAAATTTCAGGTGTTACTATTTGGTTTTTGTTTCGGGCTTTTTCAGTTTATTTTGTTTTACAACTATTGAATACGACGGTAATTTCTAACTACAATCCTTCGGCTATTTATAACATTACAATTGTTGCTATTGCCGCAAATAATTTTGTTCCTATTCCTGGTGGTGAAGGAACAATGCAAATTGTTTTACAACGCTTCATTACAGCATTTGATTCAAATTTTTCAGCTGCTGGATCAGTTTCTGATTCGGCGATTTTAAATCAACTAAACGTTGCGATTTTCGTTTGAAGATCTTTCTTATATTATTTACCAACCGTTGTCGGAGCATTTTTCTTTCCAATCATTTTATATAAGCATTATCGCTATAAAGACCACTGGCGCGAAAAGATATCTAACAAAAAATCCACTAAAAATAATTGTTAAACAAAAGTTACTTTTGCTTAGTTTTAAAGTTTATTTATCTTAGATAATTTAAATATAAATCGACAGTATTCTGGTGTTTATTTGAAACATCTTTTTTAAAATTTTTAAAAATTTTTTCTTACTTTTAGACCATTTTTTGCATTTTATTTATTGGGAAACCAAAACCATTAATTTTAGAAAGCAAAAAAGCAACCTAATTAGTCGTGTTAAACGTGGCTTTCCAAAAACATTTTTCTAATAAAGAAGGGATTTTAAAATGGAAAACATTTCATTCGATGCTAAGAATAGTGAAACATTATTAAAAAAATTAAAAAAGGTCTTGTCAATCTACGAAGACTTTAACTGTACGATAGTTTTTAACGAAAAAGACAAACTACAAGTTAAAATAATATCAAACCAAATGACATTCGTTGATACAACCGGTTGCGGAGGAAATAAGATGACAATTGAAGAATTAGCTGCAATCGTTCGCGAAGGATTCGCGCAAACCAACAAGAGAATTGATGATGTCGAACATAAAGTTGACAAACTAGATGCCAAAGTTAAAGACATAGATCAAAAAGTCGATAAACTAGATACAGAAGTTAAAGACATAAAGCAAAGAGTCGACAAACTAGATACAGAAGTTAAAGACATAAAGCAAAAAATTCAAAACCACGACAAATTGTTTAAAGCACATGGTTGGATATAATTTTAGTTTATTTTAAAACTAGACAATAAGTATAAGCTAGTTCAAATTAGCTTTAACGAAAAAGACAAACTACAAGTTAAAATAATATCAAACCAAATGACATTCATTGATACAACCGGTTGTGGAGGAAATAAGATGACAATTGAAGAATTAGCTGCAATCGTTCGCGAAGGATTCACGCAAACAAACAAGAAGATAGATGATGTTAACCAAAAAGTTGACAAACTAGATCAGAAGGTTGATGATGTTGAAGAACACCTCAATAAAAAGATAGATGAGGTCAACCAAAAAGTCGATAAACTAGATACAGAAGTTAAAGACATAAAGCAAAAAATTCAAACCCATGACAAATTGTTTAAAGCACATGGTTGGGTGTAATTTAAAGATTTTTGAATTGATCTTTTAGTTCCATATTTTTTTATTATTTGGGTTAAACTAATATTGTTATTTCTATAGATTCATAGAAACCTAACACAATATAATTTTTGAGATTTTTGAGAGAAAATAGAAAGCTGATAAATTCTGTGAAATTTAATTTATATCAAGCGCCTTAGTTAAATCTTGATTAGCCACTACAATTAACTATGAGTGAAATTGAATCATGATTTTATAAGATAATTATGACTAAATTAGTGTTCATATTTTTAGGAATTTTTCCCTAAAAAAGCTTTTTGTTTTTATTTTAAGAGCTAGATTTTGAAAAGAAGGCCGCCTATTTAAACCATTCTTTAGTTTCAATTGGTTTGTTGCATATAATTATTTAATAATAAATAATATGTAAAAAAGGCCAATTTTCCACACCCTTAAAGAGTTTTCCACATTTTATTTATGTTATACTTTAACCCGATAGACGTAGCGTTTGTCAACAAATAGTAACCGACTTGTTTTGGCTTTACACCTTGTAAAACCGATTCAAACTCTTTTACTTTGGGTTTTTATCCATACATAATAAGGACATTTTTACTATATGAAAAAAAGAATCCGATATACATTTGCGTTCCTAGGAAGTGCTGGATTAGCTGCAGGAATCGGGTTGTCATTTTTAGGATTACCTAATAATGGTTCAACTTCGCACAATCAGCCGCAATTAGCGCCGCAAAGTTCTTCTTTAAGCTTGTCCAATCAAGCTGCTGTCACCCCAGCAATCAATTCAACAATCGGGCAAATCCGTCATTCAGCTAATAACAATTTCTCTGGAACTCAGTTAGCTGATAGCGGATTTGCCGTTTTAACGGGTACAAGTGCCGACCAAGGTTATTCAGCAACCCGCACCAATTCATTCGGTGGTGTTTTGTGGAGTTTTAATCCACAAGCTGCTCAAACTTCGTTTGCACCAGGTGTTCAAGCAGTTTACAATCAACAAGGGATTGTTGCGAATGGTGCTGACACTGGTAAAGGTGCGATTGAAATTCGCCAAGACTCACAATTATCTAATGTGTTCTATGTCTTGTTAGTTCCAACCCAAGCAATTCAAACTGATGCTAACACGGAATTAACAACCCCTACATCTGGACATACTTACGCAGATATTAATAGCAATGTTAATTTGCAAGCCACAGTTGTTCAAATTATGGAAACACCAGGACAAGAAAATCCGTACATGATTACCAATGTTGCTTCGATTCCTCCTTCAGCAATGGTAGATAATTATCCAAGCCAATGGAAAACTCCGAATGGAATGAGTTCGTTCTCAAAAGATCAACACCCGTTATGGTTCGATAATAATGCTAGTTCTACAATGGTTCTTCCGTGAGAAATGTATATTACTAATTTAGGTAATATGTTTGCTACAAACGGAACTGTTTTAATGTTTGGTGGTAACGGAACCGTTTTCAATGAACCTGCTGCTTTATCAATCGGAATGTTCCGAATAAATTTTGATACTAACGTTATTCGAAACAATAACTCAACACGGGTTATTCCTAAATTAACTGGTATTCCTTATGCTTATATATTAGCCGGAATTACTTCAGGACCTAATTCGGATTCAAACTTTGCATTTACAAATGCTCCATTAGGACAAGACGCTACTTTCTCATACGTTCCTAGAATGGCTGTTGGCGGTGTACAAGGTGCCGTTGGCAATATCCAAACAGGTAATTACATTTATATAGCTGGATCAATTACAGTTGGTCAAGATATTACAGTTCAAAAATTTGAAGGCGGATTAAATTCAACCATTGTTGGGGCAGCAGTCGAATCCAGTAGTATGGGTAGTGGAACAAATAATGCAGGTAGTCTCACTACTCCTACATCATTAGATACTGCACGAGGATTAGGAAGTTTAAATGACCCTAACTTCTTTAATAATACTACTGCTACAAATCAAGCAGACGATGGCGGTGGTTCATATGATCCTGCCGGAGAAAATGGTAGTCCAAGAACTCGATTCTTTAGACGTCTAAATGATGTTAAATCAAACAATATTCCTTCGCTTCCACAATTAGCTAACGCTACAACTGGAAATTCTGTAAACCCATTATCTGTGTTTGGGACACAATTGAATATTGCTTCATTATTGAACATTCGCTCAACTGCATCAACAACTCAACCAGCTAATACTCCATCAGCTGAAATCGACACTTTGGTAAGTGGGGATAATTCTTGACTTTATTCATTATTAAATAGTTCTTCATACAGTTTAGGTGTTAATCCTGGATTTGCATCAGCATTCTTATCGCAAAATAGCGACTTTGGAACTTTAAACCATTCAGAAGACTATGACCGAGTATCTCGTGGTTCTATTGTGGCTCGTCCCCAACAATTATGAGATTCTGGTTTAGGAATGTTTACCTCATTATTTGGATATTCTCCTAAAGATGTAGGTAATCTTGCTTCTTATTCTTCAAATGGAGCACAAGATGGTTATGTGATGCAAATTGGCGCATTCACTTATTACTTTAGTTTAAGCGGATCAGATGGTTATGTTCAAAATCAAGGAATGACTCCGGTGGTTGATACTACGCCCCAAGCGCTCCCGACTGATCCAACTACAGGAACTGATTCAGCCCAAATTGGAAGTGATAACGCTAACAAATGATGAACATTACAAATGATGCCTCAAAGTGCATACAGTTATAACATTGCGGTTTCTAAACAAACTCGGGTAACATTTGTTCAAGATGCTACTCCAGCAATTGGAAATAATCCTTTATGAATTAATTTTGTAGGTACAGCAACAACTAATGGAACATTAGCTTCTGCTACTTCATTCTGAGGTGGTGCAAGTGTTGGCAGTACAACTTTAATTAATAACTTCTCAGGTAGTGCAAATATTCCAAGAACCCAATACCAAAACTTCAGAAACGGAAGTATGCGTGTAAATGGTAACAGTTCTGGTAATTTTGCAGTTACTGTAAATACCGGTACCGCAGCAACTACTAATAATGCTCCAACAACCGTTTTACAATCATCTGTTCCAACTTCAGTCTTTGCTCAAAAAGGTAATTCTGGTTTATCAATCTTAAGTTTTAGTCCAACTACTTTAAGAGAAACTGGTTCATTTACAAATGCTGCATCTGATATTACAGCATCACTAGGATCAGGAGAATTTAATGCTAATCCTCCCGAATCATTTACAACTTTAAATGTTAATAACATTTTTGATACTGTAACTGAAAATGGAGTAACACTTAATTTATTAAAATCTAATTTAATTAGTTCGTTCTTCACTTACCATAAACCAACTCTTCAAAATCAAGCAGCTGCCACTAATAATGGTGAAGGCTTAAAAATTCGGATTGTAGTTACTAACATTAATCCAGTAGATCAATCAGCTACTTTCACTGCTCAAGTTCAAAACCCATTGAACCCTGAACAATGAGATATAATTCCATCTTCAAATGGAGTTTCTAATCAAAATTTCCCAGCTCAACCAGGTTCATTTAACCGTCAACCAAGTTATGTAATCGCTGTTGCTGTTGCTGTTCCAATTATTGCTGTAGCCATCATTATTGGTCTTGGTTTGGGTATTGGAATTCCAATGCAAAAAAACAAGAAAGCCTTGAAACAAGGATTTGAAATTTCCAACAAGAAAGTTGACACATTGACAACCGCTGTTGGTAGTGTATTTAAACAAATTATTAATCGTACCCAAATTGGTAACATTAAGAAGTCGCCTCAATTATTAAAGAAAGCTTCTCCAAGTCCAGCTGCCAAGCCAGCCGCACCAGGTGCTAAACCTGTTGCTCCAAGTGCTAAACCAGCTGCGCCTGCTCACAAGCCAGTTGTTCCAACTGCTAAGCCAGCCGCACCAAGTGCTCCAACTAAACCAGCAAGTCCGACTAAGCCGACGGCCCCGAGCAAACCAGCTAATCCAGGAGTTAATGCATAATTATGACTAAGAAATTTAAACAAAAGAAATGAATCTTTAAATTAGTTGCAGTTGCTAGCTTCTCAAGTTTACTTGCAGCCGGATCAGTATATGGAATAGTTAATCAAACTACTCACACTTCAGCTAGTCCATTTGTTTCAAATCAAGATAGCATTTCTTTAAATAACCAAGACTTTACTTCAGAATCTCAACCAACTGTTAATGACATTTATTTAGCTCCAACTAATAATCGGTTTACTCATGTCTCTACAGGAGCTAACCAACATTTAACTGATCCAAACAATAACTTTGTTTTGTCAACACAAACTCATCAAAGTATTACTACACAAAATTCTAGTGACTTCGATACTAATGGAACATTAAATGACTTTAATTCTCAATTATCCGCTGAAACAGTTCCGGGGTTAATTAAATTAAATTCATTTGGTCAAAGAATTTACGGAATTGATTTTAGTGGATACACTGGATATACAATTCGCCAAGTTGTCCAAAACTACAATAATAAAAACCAATACTTTGTTTTAGTGGTTAACGAAAGAACAGTGAATGTTAATTATGCAAACGGAGCATTTACAGTGACCGCAGGCCATGCTGAAGTTTTACAAGTTATGGATAACGGAACGGCTTTTGGTGTTACTCGTGCTTATACATTAAATGGTCCCGTGATTGATTCTAGTTTGACTGATACTTACAAGAATTTGCAATTTGATGCGCCATGAGATCCTAAAATTCAAAATGAACCAGCAAGTTTCACTCCTAATTTATTAGGTGCAAATGGTGCTGCTACTGCGGTAAATTTAACCGGTACTTGACAACCAGGAGCTAAAGTTAGTCCAAATGCTGGAACTCCTGGTCAAAATGATAGAAATTCAGTTGTCGCAGGTACACAAAGTGGAAGCGCTTACTCTTATAGTAAAAACGTTGCAACCCACTTGTATTTAAACAATTTAAACAACATGACATTTATTCGGGATGATCGAACAAATAAAGATGCTATTTACATTTTTGGAGGTTCTGATTTATCAAACCTTTGATTCTATGCATTTGATGTAGATCAATCAACTAATAATGAAAATACAATTCCAAAAACTCCTGTTAGTGCTAAATTATACGCGCAATATAGTTTGCCTTTTACAGTTCCTTTGGTAACCGCTTCTAACAGAACTCTTGTTGCAAATGCTCGAAGCCTTTCATCTACATCGTATACTGACTATTTAAGAGAAAATATTAGATCCTTCCCTCAAAATGCTTCTTTTCCAGCATATCAAGTAGCTGGCGCAAGAACTGTAACTGTTAATGGGACAACATCTATTAAATTAGAACTTATTGTTCCTAATGTTAATAATAATGGTGCAACATCTAGTGGATCATTTACAATTCGAACTACTAACTATAATGTGGTAACAGGTAAAACCGATAGACAAGTTAATTCATTTGTTAGCCCTTCATTAGATTTATCAATGTCAGTTGACCAAGCAATTCAAATCGCTGGAAACAATTCTTCCGCTCTTCAATCTAATACTGCACTTGCTACTGTTGAACGTTCATTTGTAAAATATTCAACATACAATGTGACTCCATCTAATAATGACGGTTGAGATTCGACTCAATCTAATAAGTATTTAGTTTATGACACTCGTGTAGGTTCTAATAACTTCACATTATCATTCAGTTATACAAGAACTGATTTCACAGTAACTCGTTCAGGTGGTGGACAACCAACTGTTAGTGACTCAACCACTCCACCAGCATTAGATAAAAATGCTCGTTTCACTAATTTAACTGGTGTTTCATATAGTAATGATTCATGATTTTTAACTTATCGAACTCAACAAGGTTCAGCAACTTACATTTTAAGTTATGATCCGATTTTAAATCGAACATCTTTAAACCCAACTAACTTAGGTTCAGCTAATGGTTCTACATTCGGAACAACTGATGGATCACAAATTGTTGGAATCGTTCCATTAACAAATAATTTTGTTTATGTTATTACTCGAAATCAAGCTAATAACCAAAACCAAGTTAATTTGTGAAGACAGCAAGGATCAACTGGTAATTATGTTCCAGATACTGCGTTCCAAAATGCCGTTCGTAATGGTCAAGGGACTTCAGTTGCTGGAGTACCAACCTATGCAAATCCAGATGGAACTCATACAGTTGACCAACAAGAAATTTGGGGAACTGTGGAAGGATTTAAACCAAAAGAATATTTGGAAAAAGCCGGATTCTTCCAAAACCCAGCTTCACAATTAGCTAGTCAATCCCAAGCTGTTTTAAAAACTTTAGTTGATTACAAACCATCACCTAACCGTCAAAACCAAGATTATCAAGTTATCGCTAAAGTTGTTAATGGAAATGATTTGCAATTAGAAGTTCGCTTGCAATACTACAATGGCGAATTCTTTAATCCAGATCAAATCGTTAGTGTTAACCAAGGGGTAACTAATCCGTTAGTAATGGTTTACAGTGGCTTTAGTGCTCAACCAAGTTGGGTAATTCCAGTTGCTGTAGCAATCCCAATTTTATTAGCAGCAGCAATCGTTGGTCTTGGTCTTGGTATTGGTATTCCAATGCGTAAAGCCAGAAAAATCCAAGACAAGGGATTCATTTCAACATTCAAAAAAGTTGACACTTTGACATCTGCGGTTGGTAGTGTATACAAGAAGATCATTACCGAAACTGCTTCTGTTAAGAAGAAACCACAATTATTGAAAACTGGGAAGAAACCAACTGTTCCTGCGGGTAAGCCTGTAGCACCAGTTGCTAAGCCAACAACACCAGCAGCAAAACCAACTGCTCCAACTGCTAACCCAACAAAACCTGTAGCTAGCCCAACAAAACCAGCCGCCCCTAAAGCACCAACAGCAGCACCTAAAAAACCAGTGGCTCCAACTAGCCCTGCGAAGCCAACTGCTCCAGCTAAACCAGCCTAAGCTGCGATTACCGTTCAGGAGATAGAAAATGCCTAAATCAAATAGAAAAAACAAATATAAAATCCTTGCCATCAGTGGCGGTGCCATTCTCGCCGGTGCTGCTTTTGGCGCTGGGTTTGGTTCACTAGCAACATCAAATAGTAAACCAGCCTTAAACCAAAATACTCAATCTAGTATTGTCAACCAAGCTGGTGTTACTGACAATCCGGCTTTGGGTGCGACTCGGGTTTTCAAAAATACAAGCTTTAGTGGAATTCCTGTTAAGGGAACTAATCCTGGTGCTTTAGTATTAACTGGAACTGATGCTATTACACGAACAGATTATTACGGAAACGTTTTATGACGGTTTAGTCCATCTGTTGCAGATGATGCAGCAGCTGGTGCAATTAATCCAAACGGATCATTACAACGAGGTGATCGTGGTGCATTAGTTTCACCTAATGGTGTAGCAAACTTTAGAAGTGATATCCAAGGGAAAATGGTGGTCGAAGCAAGACAAGATGCTTCTTTACCCAACATTTTCTATTTGTTATTAATTCCAAGTAATTATGAAACAGTAAATGCTGAATCAACCACTATTGATCAAATTGATAGTGCTGTTAATATGCAAGCAACTGTTTTAGTTTTAAGTGAAGATTTATCAAACCCAAACATTCCGTTCGGAGTTGTAGCTGCAAGTAATATCAAACCAAGTGATATGATTAAAAATTATCCTTCTGCTTGAACACAAAACACATCTAAATCTTATTTCAGTTTAACTAATCACCCAAACTATTTCGATGGAACATCAAATGATATTTCATTACCTTGAAAAATTTATTTAGCTTCTGTTGGTAACATGTACGCTAATAATGGGCAAGTAATTATGGCTGGCGGAAACGGAACTATTTTTGATGCAGCGAACGATCAAGATGTTTTATCAATGGGGATGTTCCGTGTGAACTTTAATTTCGCCACCATTAGTTCGAACCCATCAAATGCTAGTTTGCATGTAACGGCTGATGGTTTCCCATACGCTTTAATTCTTTCTGGAATTGTAAGTCCATTTGGTAACACAACTTTAACTAATTTACCAATTGGTCAAGATCAAAATTTCCAATATGTACCAAGAATGGCCGTGTCAGGTTTAGTGCCTGCTACTGATCCTAATACTGGTGCAGTAAGTAGCTTAAGTTTAGTTGGAACAATTACTATTGGGACAAACGCTGACCAAGGGGCAGATTCTTTTTCCGCTACTAGAAGCGGAATTACAGGTGCTGTTGCAACTAGTGATTTAGGATCCAACGCAGTTACTAACACTGCTTTATCTGCAAGTGCTGCTGCTGGTAACAGTTATACTGCTCAAACTTTATTTGAAACCTACATTAGTATTCCGTCATTTGAAAATATTCAATCTGGTTTTAACACTACTGGTAACGGAATTACTGCACAAGAATATGCTCAATTAATGTTATCTCCTACTTGATTTAGCACAGGTACATATGCAGGTTCATGAATGCCGGCGACAGCAGGATCAACAACTGCGGATTCTGTATTTAGTAGTCAATACTTGTACTTATTAACTAACGTTGGTGGTTTCTCACCTCGTGATGTTGGTAACTTAATTCCTTATACTACTCGTGAACAATCAAGTTTACGCCGTTCTTATTATTTCCAATTAGGTTCATACTTAATGAAGATGTATCAACCTAATGTGACTAATCGAAATGTAATGACTTCAATTCCTTCAATTGCCAACTCAGATTTTGCAACTACATCAGCTGCCGGTAATGGTTCTGCTAATTACAAATGAGCTGACTTTAAAGGATCATTTGCAATTGGTGCAGATAATAACACTAAATCTGATGCAAATTCTGGAAATACAGCTGGACAAGGGACTGTCATTGGATCAGGTTGATCTAACACTTCAGCCGGTGGAATTTATTACAGTAACTTTAACGGTAATTCAGCAACAGTAATTAATAATACAAACGTAATTAATGGAGCACAAACTGTTCCTAGTACAATTACAACTCCTGCCCAACAAATTGCAGGTATCACTATTAACACTGGATTGCAAACCTTGCAAGCTCCTAATTTAAGTTCAATTTTCTCATCAACAGGGATAGCCCAAACTTATTACACTGATAGTGATGTAAGTTTAAAGATTAGTGATTTCACTAACAGTGGTCTTGCATTATCAACAGCTATTTCTCCAGTAGCTTTGAGAAATGCTGAATTAGGTTTTGGACGATTTAAAACTAGGGATGAAATTAGTCAAAGCTTCTTTACTAATTCATTAACTGATGTTTTAACTCGTGATGCTAACGATGGAAGTACCATTTTACAAGTTGGGTTTAGAGGAGATGTATTTGATTATACTCTTCCAACTCGTGGTAATTTCAATCCTGATGATTGACGAATTTTAGCAACTAATGTTGACCCAGTTGCCCAAACTGCAACATTAACTGCTCAAGTTAAAAATCCCGCAACTGGTGATTATGTATCAATTCCTCAATCAGATGCTAATATTGCTGCATCAACATCCATTTCTGGATTTGGTCAATTACCAACTTACGTAATTCCAGTAGCCGTTGCTGTTCCGATTGTAATTGTTGCAATCGCTTTAGGTCTTGGATTAGGTATTGGAATTCCAATGCAAAAAAACAAGAAAGCCTTGAAACAAGGATTTGAAATTTCCAACAAGAAAGTTGACACATTGACAACCGCTGTTGGTAGTGTGTTTAAACAAATTATTAATCGTACCCAAATTGGTAACATTAAGAAGTCACCTCAATTGTTAAAGAAAGCTTCTCCAAGTCCAGCCGCTAAGCCAGCCGCACCAGGTGCTAAACCTGCTGCTCCAAGTGCTAAACCAGCTGCGCCTGCTCATAAGCCAGTCGCTCCAACCGCTAAGCCAAGTGCACCAAGTGCTCCAGCTAAACCAGTAAGTCCGACTAAGCCATCAGCGCCGACGGCCAGTGCTACTGCAGGGGGTAAATAATATGAAAATGAATAAGAAAACAAGATTAGCTAAAAAGCTTATTTGAACTCTTGCTAGTGTTAGTGCAGGGACTGTTGTTGCCGGAGTATCTTACTCGTTGATTTCAAATGTTCAACAAGTTAATAATTTCAATTCATCTAATGTTGCATTAAGTAATCAAGCTGCTTTGACAAATAGTCAAATTTCATTAGACTCATTGAATTTAGGAAACCAAACTACTGGTAGTTTAGCTAATAAGCCAATCGTAACTGCTAATGATGGATCATATATTACAACATTTGCCCAAGCAACTAATAATGGCCAAAGCGGAATAGTAAAAATTAGTCCATTCGGTGGAATCCTATACGGATTTGATTTCACATCTGAAGCAGTACCAACTGCTTCAACAGGTGTAACTTTTACTAATCAAACATTATCTGGTTACCAAGCACGACAAGTTGTTCAAAATTACCAAGATCCTAGCTTGTTCTATGTTTTGGCTGTTAATCCAACTGCAACTGTATCTGGGACGTTAAGTGCAACCACAGATAATTTAACAGTTTCAAACCCTGGTGTTATCTTGACATTCAAAGATGACACAGCTACTAACTCCTTTAGTCAAGTTGGTTCTCCAATCATTTTAGGATTACCAAACATTCCTACTGGTGAATTGTTAACTTTCTTCTCTTCTGTGCAAGTGAATCGTCCGTTCTTAACTAATGATTCAGATGGTGCAATGATTTCTAACCAAGATCCTAAAACATTTACACAATCGTGAGATGCTAATAATAGTTTTGCTTACCAAGGAATTGATACAACTAAAAACGTTGTCAGCAACTTGTATTTACAAAACTTAAAGAATATGGTTTATGCTGATGGCGCAATTGCTATCTACGGTGGTAATATTTTACCTGCATTCTGGTTCTATGCAGTTAATGTATTTAACACTCAAGATAATACGCCTGATACAAATGTGACTTCAACACGAGGTCGATTATATGCTCAATACAATTGAAATAATAGTTTAAATGCCACAAATAACGCTGGATTCATTCCTTCATCAAATAATCCACAAACTGCAGCAACTAATATTCCAATGCCTACTGGGTTAACTACTACTGGTGGAAACCGTTCTTACTATCCAGCATATTTAATTGCTGGTGCAACAACTACAGTTCAACAAACATTCTTAAGTAACGGAAATTTATCACCGAATTCAACTCCAAATGCAACAGTTCACGTTGGTGCGACAAATGCAGGATATACTGTAACAAATGGTACTACCAACAGTGTAGCTTTTAGAAACACTGCTTACTTTAGTTCAACTAATGGTTCAGACGCCGCAGTTACTTTACCTAACGGAATCTTGCCAGTTATTTCAGGTGATGGTTTAGTTTCTTCTGTTTCTGCTGTTGCAGGAATTTCAGATACTTCAACTACTTCTTCATCTACTTCGATTTTCCAACAAAGTAGTTCTCGAGCAGTTGTTTCAAGTATTAACGGTACAGCTGCAGACGGTTTAACTGAACACAATGTAAATATACTATATGCTTATGATGCTCAAGTATCTGGACCAGATTTAGTCAATGGCCAAACATTATCTTCAATTAATGCAATGTACTTAACTCGCGATCAAATTCTTCGTTCATCATATGTTTCGCAAACAGCTTTCCCTGCTTCAGTAAGAAATACATCAAATGCTGGAATCAATGCGACTACATTAGTTGCAGATCAACTTAACCCAGCTCCCGGATTTAATCAACGTAATTTATCACAAATTATGGTAAGTAATAATACTTGGTTCTTATTATTCAATAATGGAACCACATCTCAAGTCTATGCTGCAACATTGTCTCGTAGTGGAAACTTATCTGCTCCCGCTACAACTGATCCATTATTTAACAGTGATAACATTAATATAAATAATTCTGGTATTAGTGCTGGTTCTCAAAGAATCATTCACGCCTTGTTACCTTTAGCTAATCAATTTGTTTATTCATTAGATAGTAATGCAAGTGGACAAGATACTCGGGTTCGATTGAATGAACAAAAAACCGTTGATGGAACATTTGATCGCTTAGCAGCATTTGACCAATTTAACGGACAAGTACCATCTTACACTGACAATAGTCCTATTTGGGGTAACATTGTTCGTCGTGATGTTAGTGATCCATCTTATTTAAGCAACAATGGATACTTATCATTAACATCATCAGAACTTGCAGGTGATAATAACCGTTTACAAAATTTAGTTGAATACTCACCAGCGTGAGATGGTCAAAGAATTAACGTAACAGCCGGTTCTACATCTAATAACAGATCTTTACCGATCACCATTAATGTTGAATACTATAATGGTCACATGTATAATAACCAATCGTTCCAAGATGCTAATTTAGCTTTCCCAAGTAATCCAGTTGATGGATTAGCTAGCTTGCCTTATTGGGTTGTACCAACAGCTGTCGGTGTTACGATTCCATTAGCAGTAATTATTGCAGCAGTGGGATTAGGTATAGGAATTCCAATGCGTAAAGCCCGTAAGTTACAAGACAAGGGCTTTACAAGTACCTTCAAGAAAGTTGATACCTTGACATCAGCGGTTGGTAGTGTATACAAGAAGATTATTACTGAAACTGCTTCTGTTAAGAAGAAACCACAATTATTGAAAACAGGTAAACCTACTGCTCCTGCAGGAAAACCGACCGCACCAAGTGCAAAACCAGCCGCTCCTACTGCTAAACCATCTGCTCCAGTAGCTAAGCCAAGTGCACCTGCTAAACCTGTTGGTGCTCCAGTTAAGAAACCAACAGCTCCAACAGCTCCAACTAAACCAGCCGCTCCAAAAGCACCTAGCAAACCCGCTTAATCGCTCGCGTTTAATAGTTATTAATTAAATATTCTTCTAATTCTGGTCAAACTTTTTGATTAGATGATGAGGAATATTTTTGTTTTTAAAATTACCACAATAGTTTATTAATACAAATCCTGAAAGTTTAGATTTGAAAATAGAACTATTAAGGCATCACTTTTAATAAATATTTTTGGGTTTGTAGATCAAAATATTTATCTAAAGCTAACGGTTTTTTATCAAAGCTAAGAAAATGAATATTTTTCAAATTTATTAGTGTAATACAAAAAAATGAAAAATTTTTAAATATTTGTAATACGATACAAATTTTTAAATATACTTTTTATATTATGAAAACACTAATCCGACAGGTTTATTTAGATCAACTTATTTCTCTCAAAAACTAATCGTTAATCAAAATCATTACAGGCGTAAGACGTTGTGGGAAATCCTTCTTATTACTATCGTATATTGATTATTTAAAGGCTAACGATTCTAAGGCTAATATCATTTTTATTGACTTCACGAAAGTCGAATTTGAAAATTTGTTAGAGTATCACCAATTACTTAAATTTATTTCTGAGAACTGAAAACCAAATAAAAATAATTACGTTCTTATTGATGAAGTACAGATGTGTAAAAATTTTGAAATTGCTGTTAATGACTTATTTTCTTCGAATAAATATGACATTTACTTAACCGGGTCAAATGCTTTTTTATTGAGTAGTGATCTTGCTACTTTATTTACTGGTCGTTACATGAGCATTAATATTTTTCCATTCTCTTTTCAAGAGTATTTAGATATTTTTGAGATTAAAGAAAATTATCAACAAGCTTTTGATGAGTACGCTCGTATTGGTAGTCTTCCAGGCGTTTATCAATTTGAAAATGATCGTGAAAAATCAGATTATATTGAAAATGTTTTTCAAGTGGCAATTTTAAAAGATATTATTCAAAAGTATAAAATTAGAAATATATCTGTCTTGGAAAAGGTCTCAGATTTTTTGATTAATAATATCTCTAATATCACTTCAATTCACAACATCGCGCAAACTTTAGCTCAAGAAAAAACCCCAATTAATTACAAGACCTTATCTTCATATGTTAATTATTTATGTCAAGCATTTGTATTTTATTCATGCAAAAGATATGATCTAGTAGGGAAGGAATATTTAAAATCTGGAGAAAAATTCTATTTATCTGATCATGGAGTTAGATATGCAAAACACGGATTTAAAAACCTTAATTTTGATAGGATGTATGAGAATATTGTCGCAATTGAATTAATGCGTCTTGGTTATAAAGTTTATGTTGGTAAACTTTATAAAAAGGAAATTGATTTTGTAGCTGAATCCCGAAATGAAAAATTTTACATTCAAGTAGCAGATAATATTTCCAATGAAGAAGTTTTTAATAGAGAAGTCAACTCCTTGTTGCAAATTAAAGATGGCTTTCCAAAGATTTTAATTGCTCGAACTTTTCATGAGACGGCCACTTATGAAGGAATTAAAATAATTGATTTAGTCGATTGACTCAGAAAAACAAACAATTGAACAAATTAGCATTTTTTGAAGTTTTCAAATATTAGTTTTAACTAGGATTTAAGCTTCTGTTTTTTCTAATTTATTGGCTAGTTTTGCTAAAATTTAATACAACAAATAAATCCTGTTAAATGAATTACAGAACTATTTAAATCTTTCTAAAGGAAGACGATATGAGAAAAAAGCATTTTAATATGAAAGCCTGAATTGGGACTTGGAGTACACTAGGAGCGATTGGAATCATTGTTCCAGCTGTCATGGTTGTAGATTCTCGATTTAATCCTAATTCAATTTTGATTAATAATGAAGTTTTGAACACTGCTTCAGGTAACCAAGATAATCAATCTCAAAGCGCTCAAATTGCTGACTACTATGCTAAACTTCCAGCAAATTTACATTTAAAAAATAACGCTAATCAAAACCTTTTTCCTTCAGATAACTCTTTTCGTGAAATAAATACTTACGAAAAATTGAATTCTATTTTAGCTGAGGATAGTCAGATCCCTGATTTACCAGATAGCATTAGTGCAGACAATAATTTGCAAATCGTTTTACTTGCCCCGAACGATAATTCTGGGTCGATGTCAGTTCGAGTTTTAGTTCAACAATCTAGTTTTAGTCAACTTCCTTACCAAATGAATGGTGAACTTGGAACACCTAATAACTCTGGTAGAATTATTTCTATTTCTGGTTTTAAAAATGTGAATGCTGTTGCTACTTCTTGATATTCTCAACTGAAACAAGTTTTTGCTAATAATACTTCTGAAATTAATGCTCACGGAAAAAATATTACAACTCAAGTATTACTTTTGCAATTGAATGCAGAACTGATGAATAGTTCATCAGATCCGGTTAATGTAATTAACAATTATTTAGATAATAAAATTGCTGCATTCCCAAGTGATTTAACTTCACGAGGTTATAAGCCACATTTAGCCAATATCACCGCTAACCAGGACGATGGAACTTTATCTTTTAATTTAGCCATTGTGAATTCAAATGAGCAGCCTCTTAGTGTGGTTATGAATCAAGAAACTATTGCTAATGGATTAGATTTAAAACTTTCAGGTATTAAAACTGGTGTTTCTTTTGCATTGGCTGACAATTTAACCTTTACTACATTTACTACAGGTAATAGTATTAATTGACAATTTGCAGTTCCTGGAGTTAGTACTAAGGCTCAAGCTTTGTGATACTTGCAGGCTGTTGTGCATTACGGATTTACCGACCAATTTATAAATCAGGTTATAGCTAAATTAAACGAGACTAGTGAGTTAACAAATCATACCAATGGTTACATAATAACTTTTGATCCATCAAACCCTTTACCTACTAATCTCGCATACTCAAGTGATGGTTCTTCACTAGTAGCAGGAGGCCATGGTCCAAACGGAACAGCAAATGCTCCGTCTAGTTCTAACAACGGAATGAATGGATCTTGAAAACTTAATGGCATCTCCGGGGTTCAAACTGAACTACGTAATTTGTTATCATTGAGCTCATTTCAAACTATGAGTCGTGATAATCCCCATCAATCAAATCCAACTATTAGTAATGAATCAAGGATTATTGATTATTACAAAAATCTTGCGGATAGTTATGCCCTTAATCCAAACCCAGGTGGTGAATCAGATAAATTACCACAGCAATCTGGGATTACCAACCAAAGTACTTTAACTAACGTCAATAATGCATTAAATTTACAGAAAATACCAGATCTCGCTTCTGCCTTAGAAGGTTATGAATTAAAATTTGTTCCAGGGTCATTTGATAATAACGCTGGTACTTTAAAACTTCGTATTATGATCGCTGATGCTAGTGGGAACTTATATGCAACTAATGGTGGCATAACTAACACTGCAAATGCAGGTAAAGAATTAACTTTAACTGGTTATAAAGCTTTCCCAACTATTACTAAGCAATTTTATGATTCGCTTAATGTTCTTGCTAATGGTGGAAACATTTCAGTTCTTAGTACAACAACTGATAGTGCACAAGTTGCAGCTAATAATTTATTAACCACTTCAGGAGATAAGATATTAACTACGATTAATAATTACTTACCAGATGATAAGAAAATTAGAACTTTTATTCCTCCATTCACAGCAAACGGATATAAGTTATCAATAACTGATATTTCACCAAATTATACTACTGGTACTGTTTCGTTTAATTTACAAATCGTGAATGGTGCAAACCAAATAATAAAACCAGACGGAACAACCGAAATCACATCAACTGATAACAGTTTTAAAGGTCCTAAGATAACTCTTGCTGGATTAAAAACCGGATTTAATCAATTACAAGCAACCTTAGATCCAGTTATGGTCAGAATGGCTGGAGATAATTGATCTCGTTGAACAATTTATATTCAGGGAATTACAACCAAACAACAAGCATTATGGTATTTACAAGCCATTGTTGCAACTAATAAACAAAATGAATTTATTAATCAAATCGTCCAATTATTCACTAATGGACGTTCATTTACTAATGATGTTTATATGGTTTCGTTTAACCCTTTAGATAGATCAAACAGTATCCCCAATCAAGCTCCATACTCTGCAACTGGAGATAGTCTTGTTGCTGGCGGTCGTTCTTGAAATACTTCTGATCCTAATAATGGTATGAATGGAAGATCCAAAATTGATCCAAACAATAATGTTGCTGGATTGCGAAAAGAATTAACTAATTTGTTGAGTTTATCAGCATTTAAAACAGTAGATTCGAATAATCCGTTCGTACAACCTAAACAGTAAATTTTTAGTTTTGTTTTTTTGTGTTTTATACAAAAGAAACATTTAAAAAAACAATATGAATGGCTTTCATAAAACGATTTCTTTCTTAATTTTCAATGGTGTTTTTTAAAGATTTGTTTTAGGTGTTTTTGTTAAAAATCATTTTTTCTTTACAAACAATATTAATTAAAACCATTTATGCGATATAATAATATACGTATTTTTAACCCGATTTTATAGATAGTGAGCAATATTATGGAAAAACCAACAACCAAAAAACAAGGACATCCAGCCATGCACGAAGTATCTTTTACTTGTGCTTCTTGTAATGCAAATTACAAAATTACCTCAACTTTAAAAACCACAGAAACTGGCTTAGATATTTGCAGTAACTGTCATCCATTTTATATTGGATCTGGTGGTCAACAAGTTGTTAAAGGTCGGGCTGAAAAACTTTCGTCTAAATTTGAAGCTGGGAAACACACAGCAGCTACAAAACCTACTAAGCCTGTAGTTAAACAAAGTCCAAAAGATAATCATAAAGCGAAGTCTTTAGCTGATCTTTAGATTTTTGTAAAACGATGATCTGACAGGAAAATCCTTGGCGGGATTTTCTGTGCGTCAAATCATCGTTTTTTTTATGTTAATAGCCATTTTTACATTAAGGAAAACTTATGCAATATAACAAACAACTTTATGAAGCCTTAAATAAAATCGCATCCAATGCCAAAAGTTTAGAAGAAGAACTAACAACGGTTGGTAATGATCTGAAAAGAATGCGAGACATCAACCGAGAATTAAAACACAAAAAAGCGGTTTTAAATGTTTTTAATCAATACCAATCATATTTAAAACAAGCCGAAGAAGCTGAAAACATCTTAAATGATTCTGCTCAAAAAGATTTACATGATTTAGCTCAAGAAGAATTATCTGCTGCTATTCGGGAAGTTCCTAGACTTGAAGAAGAATTAAAAGTATTGCTATTACCTGTAGACCCTAATGATGATAAATCAGTAATTGTGGAAATTCGAGCAGCGGCTGGAGGAGATGAATCTAGTATTTTTGTTGGTAATGTTTATGATATGTACAAATCTTATTGTGATGCCCAAAAATGAGAACTTAAATTGTTGGAAAGTTCTGCAAGTAGTGTTGGTTATAGTTTTTTATCCTTTGAAATTAATGGAGATGATATCTATGCCAAAATGAAATTTGAATCAGGTGTGCATCGGGTTCAAAGAGTACCAGCAACAGAAGCCAAAGGCCGAGTTCATACATCAACAATTACTGTTGCTGTTTTACCTCAATTAGATGAAGTTGAAGTACAAATCAATCCTGCAGATTTAAGGATTGATACATATCGTTCAGGTGGTGCTGGCGGTCAACACGTTAATCGAACCGAATCCGCAGTTCGAATTACCCACTTGCCAACTGGAATCGTAGCAGCATGCCAAGAAGGTAAATCTCAGATTATGAATCGAGAAACTGCAATGCGAATGTTGCGTTCAAAATTATGGGAGGCAGCTCAAGCCCAGCAAGATGCTGATTTGTCTTCTTTGCGTAAGTCACAAGTAGGTTCGGGTGATCGTGCGGAAAAAATTAGGACATATAATTATCCGCAAAATCGTGTGACAGATCACCGAATTGGTTTGAGTTTAAACAATTTAGATCGTGTCATGATGGGAGATCTTGACGAATTAATTGAAGCCTTACGTGCCAATGAGCAAGCTCAAAAAATGACCCAAGTTACGAATATGTAATTTATGTTCACTTTTAATGAATTATGTAATTATTTAAAAGATTTATATTTAGAAAAATTTGATCAAAATAAAAGCATTTTTAATGAATTAATATTTTTTTATTCACAAAAAGTTAAATCTCCAGAAAATTTAATATCTTTGCGAAATGAAAAAATTGATTTTGATCATCAAAAACTTGAAAAATCACTGCAAAATTATTTTCAAGAATTCCAACCTCTTGAATATATCATTCATAAAAAAATTTTTCATGGCTTAGAATTTTATGTCGATAATCGAGTTTTAA
The DNA here is from genome assembly GCF_000687795.1 of Mycoplasma testudinis ATCC 43263. Classification (GTDB taxonomy): domain Bacteria; phylum Bacillota_I; class Bacilli_A; order Mycoplasmatales; family Mycoplasmoidaceae; genus Mycoplasmoides; species Mycoplasmoides testudinis. The sequence goes on along the minus strand of NZ_JHXT01000005.1, from coordinate 37,239 downwards.
TTCCACGTGATGAAACTCAAACCGTGCTTGATACATTTATCAATGACACTAAATCGATTATTAAGCCTAATGATGCGATTCTGGACTTATGTACTGGAAGCGGATGCTTAGCAATTAGCATAGCTAAAGAATTTAATACAAATCCAGTTTATGCAAGTGACTTTAGTCAGGACGCTTTGAATGTTGCTTTAAAAAATATTGAAATTCATAATATTAAAAATTTGGAATTAATTCACGCTAATTTTTTAGATGTTTTGCAGCAGATTCCCAATCCTGTAAAGTTTGTAATTTGTAATCCCCCATATCTTGATTATGACGATCCTTTAATTCAAAAAAGTGTATCCAATTTTGAGCCTTCAATGGCTCTATATGCGCCCTTTGCTGGATTGCATTTTTATCAGGTTCTTTTCAATGAAATGCTAACTAATCACCAATTTAAACCAAAAGTTGTAATTTGTGAATTAAATCATACAATGGCTCATGCCATTCATTCGTTGGCTTTTCCTTTAAGAAAAAACTATAATATAAATCTAGTTCGCGATTTAAATAATGATCTTCGCGTGATTAAATTAATACTAAAGTAGTTATTTATGCAAATCTATGATTTTGATGAAGTCGATGAAATCGTCTTCGAATTAAAAAACGGCCGTGCGTGCATTATCGAAACAGATACACAATTAGGATTAATTTGTTATAACGGCCGTTTAATTTATGAAATAAAAAAACGGCCCCGTTCGAAGAAATTAGTAACTTTTTTACCACGTGCTAATTTTATCCAAGTTAATAACCCCTTATACAATTTATTAGCGGAAAATTTTTGACCTGGAGCATTGACGTTAGTTATTAATTCAGTTTCTTACCGGATTCCAAACAATGAGAAATTATTGAAAATTTTAAGCCGCACTGGTCCTATTTATTCCACTAGTGCTAACTTGCATAATGAACAACCTTTTGTTAATGTACTTGATTATCAAAGCATTGAGCACTTCCAAAATTATGACGATCAATTATTTTTGGTGAGCGGAAAGCAAAATTCTGTGATGCCTTCTACTGTATTTAATTTAGATAGTGGTAAAATATTACGCAAAGGTTTGTTATTTGATGAACTTTGTACATTTTTAAATTCCCATCAGGTGAAATATGACTTCTAAAAAACCATCATTACCAGTTATTTATTTTGGAGCTGATCATACCGGTTTTACTGTTAAAAACAGTTTAATAACATGATTACAAAAAAAAGGTTACCAAGTTGAAGATTTAGGTAACAATGTTGAAGATCCAGCAGATGATTATCCGTTGTATGGTTTTGCGGTTGCTAAAGCCGTAGCAAGTCATCAAAATGCCGTTGGAATTACAATTTGTGGAACTGGCGTGGGAATTTGTATAGCCGCAAATAAAATTAAAGGAGCTCGCGCTGCTTTAGTTTATGATCCAAAAATAGCAGATTTAGCTGTACGCCATGATAATGCAAACATTTTAAGCTTAGCTGCTCGCCAAACGTCCCTGAAGAAAATGCAATCAATTATTACAATTTTTTTGAATAGTAAATTCGAAAAAGGGCGACACTCACGAAGGGTTAATCAAATCATTAAACAAGAAGAAAAGACAGGTTTATAAATTATGAATATTCAGTCGCAAGTTTCAAATAAAAAAAATAAAACAAAACCTGTATTTTTAACTAAAGATTATTGAGTCAATGCTTTAGTTAAAAAACCAGGATTAACTTTAGAACAAAAAAATCGTTCTTTCAAAAAGATTACTTTTATTTCATCTTGAGTTTTTGCGTCGGTTTTAATTATCGTTGGAATTATTATGGGATTTTTTGGTCTTGCAGGATATACTGTAAACGTAACCGATGCTGGCGAAGTTAGCAATCGTGGTCTAGCGTTATATGGTCCAGGTAATATCGTCGATGGTGTTGTTCAATTTGGGTTGTTGCCTTCTAGTCATGTTACAGCAGCAGGAGAAACTGTTCGAATTGAATTTACTCCTATTGTATTAAACTATGGTGGACGTATTGCATTATCGTTTTTAGGTGCTTTAAGTTTATTTATCGGTGTCGTATTTATTTTTGTTGGTACGTTCCAAATGTTATCATATGTTAATGTTCCTGCAAAGAAACTTGCCAAATATGGAGAAGAACAAATCGCACATGCAAAATCTAAAGCTAAGAAAGCTGCTAAATAAAGAATTACAACGCCAGCAAGATTATATTGAATTGATTGCCTCAGAAAATTATGCTTCTAGTGACGTATTGGAAGCAGCAGGTAGTATCCTAACTAATAAATACGCCGAAGGTTTTCCTGGGAAGCGTTATTATGGTGGATGTAAATACGTTGATGAAATTGAACAACTTGCCATTGATTCTTTAAAAAAATTATTTAATGCCCAATATGCAAATGTTCAGCCCCATTCTGGCTCAACTGCAAACGCTATTGTGTATTTAGCTTTATTAAATCCAGGTGATAAGGTTTTAGCAATGGATTTAAATGCAGGTGGACATTTAACCCACGGTTCAAAAGTTAATTTTTCAGGGAAAACTTACGAATTTCATAGTTACGGATTAAACCCTGAAACCGAACTTCTAGATTATGCTGCAATTGAAAAACAAGCACTACAAATAAAACCGAAATTAATTGTTTGCGGCGCTTCAAATTATTCGCGGTTTATTGATTTTTCTAAATTCCAAAAAATTGCTAAAAAATGCGGTGCATATTTAATGGCCGACATTGCTCACATTGCAGGTTTAATCGCTACTAAACTTCATCCTGATGCTTTACCTTATTGTGATGTTGTGACTTCAACAACCCATAAGACCTTGCGGGGGCCTCGCAGTGGAATTATTATGAGTAATAATCCTGACTTATTTAAAAAATTGAACAGCGCCACTTTTCCGGGTTCTCAGGGTGGACCTTTAGAACATATTATTGCCGCAAAATACGTCGCCTTTGAAGAGGCTCTTAAACCCTCATTTGTTACATATCAAAAACAGGTTTTAGCCAATGCAAAAGCTCTTGCTAAGGTTTTTCAAGAAAATGGTTTTCATGTTACCTCTAATGGAACTGATAACCATTTGTTGTCTGTCAATGTTTTTAAAAAGGTTCAAGTAACTGGAGATTTAGTTGAAAAATGATTGTATGATGCAGGGATTGTTGTTAATAAAAATACGGTTCCCAACGAACCTAATTCCCCACAAAAACCGTCCGGCATTAGACTTGGATCACCAGCAATGACTACTCGAAAATTTAAGTGTAAAGAGTTTGTGCAAGTAGGTCAATGAATTGTTGATATTATTAACTCAAAAGGTGATTTGAAAACTATTAAAGACATTAAATCTAAAGTAAGGGTTTTACTTAAGCGCTTTCCGATTTATACAGGACTCAAATATTAATTAATTTATGAGATACACCATCAATCACTTTAATATTAATGTTTTAGATTTACAAAAATCAATTGACTTTTATAAAACTCATTTGAGTTTAACTGAGGTTCGTCGTAATGAAAAAGAAAATTTTACATTAGTCTATTTGTCTGATGAAAGTAAAACTTTTCTATTGGAATTAACGTATTTACACGACCGTTTAGAACCTTATGATTTGGGAGATAACGAATCTCATTTTGCATTAATGGTGGATGATTATGAAACCTCGCTAAAAAACCATCAAGCAGCTGGTGTTGTTGTTCTTGTTAATCAAGATTTAGGAATTTATTTTATTGAAGATCCTGATGGATATTGAGCCGAAATTATTCCTAATCGGCTTATTCAAATCGAATAAATCTAGAGTCTGTTTTTTTACTAGATCTGCCTAAATGTAATTTAAAAGATATATTAGGTTAAAAAAACTGTTGATAAAAAGTTTAATTTTTGTTGATAATTTAATTCTGAAAATAGACACAAACACGATATATCGTTTTCTTTTTAATCAGTGATAATTTTAGTATGCTTATTCACATTAGAAATTTTTAAAGAGGTAAACTATGGAAAATATTCACTTTAAAGCGAAAAATGCAGACATCATTCAAAAGCAAATTAAAAATGTCTTATCAATGTATGAGAAATTTAATTGTGATGTAATTTTTAATGAAAAAGAAAAACTAAAAGTTACAATAACTTCAGATTATATGATCTTTCAAGACGGTTTAATTAACGGAGAAATTAATATGACATTAGAAGATTTAGCGAAGTTAATGCAAGCTGGATTTAACAAATTAGATAGCAAGATTGAAGAGACAGAAAATCGGCTTAAGAAAAAAATTGAAGAAACAAACACTAAGATTGAAGAGACAGAAAATCGACTTAATACTAAAATCGAAGAAACAGAAAGTCGACTTAACACAAAGATTGAAGAGACAGAAAATCGGCTTAACACAAAGATTGAAGAGACAGAAAATCGGCTTAACAAAAAGTTAGATTTTCATGAAACATTATTTAAAGAACACGGTTGAATCTAGTTTGCAATGTTTGTTAAATGCTAATACAATTTATAAATCATTTAATAACTTTCTTATAGTTGTGATATACTAATATAGTAAATATGCACTAAAAGGAGCACCTTCGGGTGCTCCTGTTTAAGTGTTAACTAGCAAAAAAGGACTAAGAACGCATCTCTAATGGCAAACAAAACTGAAAGCTTTTTGAAGGCAATGGAAACTTTAGCAAGTGAGAAAAAAATAACTTCTGAAGAAATCGCTGAGGTTTTAAAAGAATCAATTGCAAAAGCTTATACTAAAGATGATCCCGACTTTCGGATTGAAGTCGATGTTGATTTAAAACGTGGAGAATTAAGTATCTTCCATCTTTTAAAAGTAGTTTTAGAAGAAACTGATGATTTCGATGACATTCATGAAATAATTTTAGCTGATGCTTTAAAAACAAAGGCAGATGTTAAAATAGGCGACGATATTAAAAGTGAATTAAAGTTTAGCGATGCTAAACCTGATTTAGCTCGTTATATTTTGCAAATATTTAAGCAACGAATTGCAGAATTATCGAATAAAAAAATAGTTGAAGAATGGTCACCAAGATTAGGTGAAGTCATTTTTGCTGAATATGAAAAACAAGAAGAAAAGGGCGGTGGAATTGTTGATCTTGGAACCACCAAAGGATTTTTAGATCGTAAAGGTGTAGTTAAAGGAGAAGTTCTTCAACCAGGTAAAAAGTATTGATTTGCAATTAAAGCGGTCACTCAACAATCTCATGGTTGGCCTGTAATTTTATCAAGAACTGATGGCGCTATTTTAAAACACATGTTAGAAACTAATATTCCAGAAATCGCTGACGGTACAATTGAAATTAAAAATATTGCAAGAATGAGTGGTCAAAAATCTAAAGTAGCAGTAATTTCGCATAATAAAGATTTTGATCCAATTGGTGCAATTATTGGTAAAGAAGGCGAAAAAATTAAACAAATTTCAAAAGAATTGCATAACGAGCTAATTGATATTTTGATTTGAAACGAAAATCCTCAGCAAATTGTTGTCAATGCCATTGCCCCAGTAAATGTATTAGGAATAAACATTGTTGAAGACAGCGAAAAAGATCGCAGCATGGAAGTTATTGTTGGAGATGATTTTTTACCCAATGTAATTGGTCGAGCGGGTATTAATGTTAAATTATTAGCACGCTTAACTGGTTGGAATATTGACATTAAATCTGAAACCCAAGCTCTTGAAGACAACATAGAATATGCTAGAAATGATTTAATTGCTGAAGGCTTTAATAATTTTGCGCGCCGCACTAAATTCATCAAGCGCGATGATTCTGGTTCACGTTTTGGATCACGAACTCGAATTTCTGATAAACTTAGCGCTAAACCGGTTTCATATACAACTAAAGAAGATGACGACAACTTAATAGAAGTCGACATGGATGTTCCTGAACCAGTGAGTAAACAATATGATGTATATGAACCGTCTAAAGTAAATGAAGGTGCTACTTTAGTTGATTTATCTGAGGATTTTGGATTACAAGATCAAACTGAATCTGAACCCACTGCACAAAAACCAGTTGAACCAGAAATTGCTGAAACTCCAACTGTTAATCCGAATTCTATCACTACTTTAATTAGTGAAATCGATATGAAAGCCGAACCTAAACGGGCAATGAAAGAAGTTAAAACACAGACTTCAGATAAAAAGAAAAAAGATAAAGATAATAAATCTAAGAAGAGTCAACGAAAATCGCTGGATGATTTTGCTTTATTAGATCTTGACGCTTTACCTTCTACGGATGAGGCGTCAAACGATGACCAAGGTCAAGACTCTAAAACCAAAGAATAATGAGAGAATGTGCGTTCTCACCAGAACTGTTCATCCTAAAAAAAATCTTATTCGGATTTGTCGAATTGATAGTCAATCGGTTGTTCTTGATCTAAAACAAACTTATCAAGGGCGGGGAATGTATTTTTCCAATATTCCCAACGCAGCCCTTAAATTGAAACAAAAAAATCTTATCAATAAAATCTTAAAAGTTAGTGTTCAACCAGAATGATACGAACAGTTAGCTGCACAATTAGACAACATTAAACAGTAATAATTTTTTAAGGAGTGTATTACTTATGGCAAAAACCGGAAATCACCAAAAACAACGGAATAAACGCCCCAATCAACGGAATGATAAACGGGATGGGATTTCTTTACAAAGTCACTTTAAAAAAGTAACAACTGGTGTCCAAAATGGTGTCTTTGTTTATACAGGGCCTTTATCATTAAGTGCTTTTAGTGAAAAAATTGGACAGCCTTCATCAGGCCTTATTAAACATTTTTTTCTGAAAGGAAAAATAGTTAACCTAAACACGATGCTGTCAATTGAACAAATTGGTGAATTGTGTTTAGAATACAATATGGATTTCCGCATGGAAACCGAAATTAATGAAGAAAACATTTTAGATGCCATTAAATTTGATGATGATCCTAGTAAATTAATGGCACGCCCTCCGATTGTTACCATCATGGGACACGTTGATCATGGTAAAACAAGTTTATTAGATGCAATTCGAAAAACCAATGTTGTTAGCGGTGAGCATGGCGGAATTACTCAGCATATTGGTGCTTATCAAGTAGCTTTAGATGGAAAGCCAATTACATTTATTGATACTCCCGGACATGAAGCATTTACGAGCATGCGAGCCCGAGGTGCTGATGTCACTGATATTGTCGTCTTAGTTGTGGCTGCAGATGACGGAATTAAACCCCAAACTGAGGAAGCAATCGATCACGCTAAAAATGCCAATGTTCCAATTATTGTTTTTATTAACAAAATAGATAAGCCAGAAGCCAATGCTGATCGTGTCATGCAGCAAATGAGTAAATATGATTTAGTACCAGAAGCCTGAGGTGGTGACACAATTGTTGTCTCGGGAAGCGCTTTTACTAAAGAAGGTATTACAGAATTATTACATAGCATTTTATTATTAGCTGAAATTAACAAATACGAAGCCAATTATAATTGTCAACCTTATGGTGTTGTAATTGAAGCTAATTTGGCGCCAGGATTAGGTCCTTTGGCTTCAGTTATTATTAATCGAGGTACTTTAAAAGTCGGCGATTATATTGCTTTAGGTGCAGCCTGCGGACGGGTTCGAACAATGCAAGATGAAAACGGTAAAGACGTCATTGAAGCCACACCAGCTAAACCTGTTAAAATTTCAGGTTTTGATATTGTTCCAGAAGTTGGCGAAAAGTTTATCGGGTCTGCAAACGAAAGTGAAATTAAAAATATTGCAGCATCATACAAACAAAAAATGCAACGTCAAAAGCACGAAAGTTTGTCAGCGACAATCCAATTAAGAGAACGGGTTGAAAATAACGAAGTTAAAAGTCTTGATATGATTTTAAAAACGGATGCACAAGGCTCTTTGGAAGCAATTAAACAAGCGGTTGGTTTGATTGAAGTTGAAGGCGCTTGTACGAATGTTATTCGGGCTGGTACTGGTGCTATTAGTGAAACCGATGTTAAACTAGCACAAGCTTCCAAAGCAATTATTTTTGGATTTAATATGGCAATTCCTAAAGCCATTAAAGAAATGGCTGATAGTGTTGGCGTTATCATTCGTTCTTATGACATTATTTACAATATGTTACGCGACGTTCAAGATTTATTAAAGGGACAATTAGACCCAGTTTATGAAGATATTGAGCTTGGTGAATTAACTGTCCGTGAAATTTGAAAACATAGTAAAATTGGGACAATAGCTGGGTGTTATATTACATCAGGTAAAGTTAAACGCAATGCGAATTGTCGCATTATTCGCGATGGAGCTGTTATTTATCGATCAAAAATAGATTCATTAAAAAGTTTCAAAGAATTTGTTTCAGAATTAGACCAAGGCCATGAATGTGGGGTTACGATTACTAATTTTAATGATCTTAAAGCTGGTGATGTCATTCAAGTATTTGAAACAATTGTACAGGAACAATAAATTATGCCAAGCTATAAGAAAGAACGTCTTGAAAACCAAATTAGCAGCATCTTGAATAGTACCATCCTAGTTGAAATTGAAAATCCAATTGTTAAGTTAGGTAGTGTTACTTATGTTAAACTATCTCCAGATTTTTCGGTTGCTAAAGTTTATTTGGATTGTTTAAACCGGAACGAGATTGATAAGGTAGTAGCAGCTTTTATTAGTGCTAGTGGCGTTTTCAAAACTGCATTAAGTAAAGTTTTAACAATTCGCCGAATTCCCCACTTGCATTTTGTGGCCGATGTTGCTATTGATAAATCGCTTGAAATTGAAAATATCTTGCGGGAAATTAAACAGGAAAATAAAGCTTAGAAGGTGTACTAGCATGAATGACAATTTAAAAAATACAAATGCCAAAAATGGCCAAGAGAATTTAAAAGGTGTTACTAAGCAAATTCGCCCCCCTGTAATCCACCATACTAAAAATATTAATTTACCAGATTCAAGTCAATCAAAGCCAGAAGAAAATTTAAAGATTGTTCCAGCAATTCGGATTTTTACAGCCCCAGCTGATTCATCAGAAAATTCGAACGATTCTCAAAACCTTCAAAAACCAGAATCTATGACTTCACATACTAATAATCACAATGCTAAGGTTATTACCCAACCTGCGGTTATGCCAGTATCTGAGCAACCCAAAACACTCGCTCGCAAACCTAAACCGGTTAAATTTAAAAAACCTAAAAACCAAAAACCTGCAAAAGAAAAAAAATATAACAAAAACAAATTCAAGCAGTGAATCCAATCAAAAAAACAAAAACGTTTAGAAAACACTAAGCCTTCAAAAATTTCCGTTTTTAACCGGTATGTTACCAACACATTAAACCAAAAAAAGAAATTACGAATTGAATGGATCTTAATCGGTTTAATTTCACTTATATTAATTGCCTTCTTTGGTACAATTTTAGGAATTATGCAACGTTTTATTGGTCTTTCTGCGCCACGTTATCCAGCCGTTGCGAATGCCCAATCTTACAATCATGTTATGCGAATTATTAGCATCTTCTGTTTCGTATTATTAATTGTTCCTTATTTTTATGTAATGGCAGCTTTTTTCTCAGGGATTAATCAAATTCACAAATCTAAATCCGTTCATTACATCATTTGATTTACACTCATTGTAAATATGCTTTTTGTGATCGTTGTTTGTATTTTGTTGATTGTTGGTTACTATGGCCTAGACGGTTACAATTTAGTTCGCAACTTGAGTTAGTTTGGTATGTCATTTGACAAAATTATTTGTTTTAACAAGCCTCGTGGTATGAGTTCAGCAGCCACAATTGCTCGAATTAAAAAAAGTTTAAATGTCAAAAAAATTGGTTATGCTGGAACTCTAGACCCTTTAGCGAGTGGAGTTTTATTAGTTGGCATAAATAAAGCCACTAAACAGTTACATCAGTTGACAAGTTTGGACAAGATTTATCAGGTTAATATTTTATTTGGAATTGAAACAAATACTCACGATATTACTGGTGAAGTTGTCAGATTAAATTATTGTTTTCCAAATCAAATAAACTTGCTGCAAACAATTGATGATTTTACTAAAAATCCGTATTGGCAACAACCACCGCAATTCTCCGCGCTGAAAGTTAATGGAGTTCGTGCATACAAGTTAGCACGTCAAAATATTCCTGTGAATTTGTCCAAACGTCTTGTACAAGTTTATTGATGTCGTCTGTTAAAATTTGATTTACCTAATGTATCGCTTGAAATAAAAGTTTCGAAAGGATTTTATGTTCGTTCTTTTATTATTGATTTGGCAAAAAAATTAAATACTGTCGCAACTATGCAAAGTCTTGTTCGTATCGCTTGTGGTGATCATAACATCAACCAGGCTCTAAGTTTTAAAGATTTCAAAACAGGGAATGAATATGCTTAATAATAATTTTTTAGTTATCGGATTTTTTGATGGTATTCATCAAGGTCATTTACAATTGTTTAAAACAGCTGTAAATGATTTTTCGATTTTAACCCTAAAAAATTTACCCAATAAAAACCACGACTTTTTGTATCCTTTTAACGAACGGGTTAAACAATTACAAAACACAAATGCTCATAAAATTTATTGACTTGATATTCAAAAGCACAATATGTCTGGCGAAGAATTTGTTTTTAATGTTTTGGATAAACTAGCAATTAAGGGAGTGATTGTCGGCGAAGATTTTAAATTTGGGAATGACCATTGCGGAATTGATTTATTAAAAAAACATTATCCTTCTTCGATTTTTTTAAAACGGACTCTTGATGCATCGCGAACCATTCGTGAAAACATCCGTCTGGGAAATTTAAAAAAAGCGAACCAAGAATTAGTTTATCCGTACTATCGAACTGGAATGGTTATTAAAGGTCAGCAACAAGGCCACTGATTAGGTTTTCCAACTGCCAATTTAACAGTTGATAAAACCCTGGTGCCTATGGCTTTAGGTTCATATTCAACTACAATTAGTTTTGATAACCAAATGTATCATAGCGTTAGTTTTGTTGGTAAAAGCAAAACAATGGATCAAAAAAATTACTCAATCGAGACTCATGCAATTAATTTCACGGGTTCATTGTATGGCAAAACTATTAAAGTTGTATTTCACCAGTATCTGCGTACTCCTTCAAAATTTGAATCGGTCCTTGAATTAAAAAACGCAATTAAAAAAGACATCGAAAAAACAAAGGAATGATTTAATAATGAAACAAAACGATAATTTGATTATTCGGAATTATGAATTAACTGATTACGATCGTTTTGCGCAACTGATTAATGTCGTTTTACAATTAGAGAAAAATCATGTTCCTATTCAAGCTAAAAAAGCACTAATAGATTTTCATATCTATAAGTACTTACAGCAAGCTACATGAATTAAAGTCTGTACGGTTAATAATCATCTAGTAGGTATTTTAATGGCCGTTAATCCACTGGACAAGGCTTTATATCGTGTGCAAACAAAGCAAAATTTTCTTAATGCTCAAAATAAGATTACAACACTAAAACAATCAATTCGTGACAAGAATGCTTATTCCCCAAAACAAATGAATGGAATACTAACTCAACTAGCAGTTCTTGAAATGATTCCCATATTTGTGCAAGAAGTTGATAAAACTTATTGTTTAAATAAATCTATTGAGATTTTATTTTTTTGTGTTGATTGAAATTATCAAGGCTTGAATATTGGCAAAAAATTGTTGCAACTCTTTAAACAAAATTTTCAATCTTGAAAGAACCAGTTTTGACTTTTAACTGATTCTAATTGCAATTGAAAATTTTATGAATATCAAGGGTATCATAAAATTGCTGAACGTGTTGTTTTTAATCTTCAACAAGAACCTTTTTTGGATTTGAATCTGCAGCCTTATAAATTAATGGTTTATAAATTTGCATAATCTCTTTTCAATTTAATATCCAGATTAATAATTAATTAATATAATTTGTCTTGCTATCTTCACTTTATGAAAATATTTGATACCCTTTCCCAAAAAATTCATCTATTAGATGATGACCCTATAAATATCTATTTATGCGGACCAACTGTATACAATCACGTTCACATCGGTAATGTCCGGCCATTAATAACTTTTGACGTTTTAAATCGTGTTTTACGTCACAAAAAAGTTAAAGTTAACATGTTACACAACATTACTGATATTGATGACAAAATTATTAAACAAGCTGTTTTAGAAAATTTATCTGAATTGGTTTTGTCTAACAATTATGCAAATGCTTATTTTGAAGTTATGAGCAAGTTAAACGTAATTCAAATGGAAAATCCCAAAGTCTCAGAAAATATTCCTGGAATTATTAATTACATCGAACAATTGATTAGTAAAAAAGCGGCTTATGTGGTTGATGGAGATGTCTATTTTCGAATTAATTCAATTCCCAATTATGGGAGTTTAGCAAAAATAAATAAAGAAGAATTACGTGCTGGCGATCGGGTTGATGTTGATCTTAAAAAAGAAGATCCGTTAGATTTTGTTTTATGAAAAAATACGCAAGAAGGAATAAAGTGAGAAAGCCCTTGGTGTGCTGGTCGTCCCGGATGACACACAGAGTGTGCTTATTTGATTAGAAACCATTTTGGAAAACAAATTACTATTCATGGTGGTGGGATTGATTTGCGTTTTCCACACCATGAAAATGAATTAAGTCAACATTTAGCTTTAACGGGTGAACCCATATCTAAATATTGAATGCATGTAGGTCATTTGAATATAGATAACCAAAAAATGTCTAAGTCATTAAATAATTTTATTTATGTTAAGCAGCTATTGGAAAAATATGATTTCCGAGTAATTCGTTGATTTTTTTATCAAAATCATTATCAGTCTCCCTTAAATTTTTCAAATGCAGTTTTGCAAACAGCAATTAAAGATATTGAAAAAATCACATTAACTATAAATAAAGCAAGAACATTTCTGACTTTAAATAATAAAACGTTACCTAGTAAGCATGAAGTAAATCACAGTTTTTTAGAAGCACTAGAAGACGACTTAAATTTTGCTAATGCAACAAAAGTAATTTGAGAAATTGTTAGCAAAATGAATGAATTTACAATGCACAAAAATTTTGAAGAATTAACTTTTGCATGTGAACAGTTATTGTGGTGTTTAGACATTTATGGAATTGAGCCAAGTAACATTCATACTAAGCCTAATATTGATTTAATTAAACAATGAAATGCAAAAGTTCAAAATAAAGAATATATTGAAGCTGATGAATTACGCACCCGCATTCAAAATAAGAAATTAATGTAAGGATATATAAATGAATCGTTCGTTTTCAAAAAAACCACACAGATCTCCAACGTATTTAATTGGTCGGAAAAGCGTTTTAGATGGCTTTGCTAATAAATTGCCAATTAAAAAAATTATGTTGTTTAAACCTGACAATTTAATAGTGGGTTTAGCAAAAGATCATGATATTGAAATCGAAATGCATTCGCTGAAATGGTTTGATACACAAATCAATAAGAATTTTAATCACCAAGGAACTGTGGCTTTAGTTGATGTTGATAATATTTTTATTAGTCCTGAGGCTTTGTTAGCTAAAACGAAAACTAAACAAAAAAGTTTAATCGTTGTTTTAGATAAAATTATGGATCCAGGTAATTTTGGTGCAATTCTGCGAACTTGTTTGGCTGCAGGAGTCGATGGTGTTATTTTTAAAACCGAAAATCAAGCACCAATTAATAACACAGTAATTAAGACAAGTTTAGGAGCGGTATTTTCCTTAAATTTAGTTAATGTAGCTAATTTAAGATATGTGATGGAAAAATTTAAATCATCCGGATTTTGAACCGTAATTTCTAGTCTTGATGAATCATCGATCAACTATACTAAACTCGATGCTGAAAAAGTTCTTTTAGTACTAGGCAATGAAGACGCAGGAGTTAGCCCATTACTAGCTAAAGAAGCTGACTTTAAAGTTAAAATTCCAATGTCAGATCAAATGCAATCACTTAATGTATCAGTAGCTGCTGGTATTCTTATATATGAAATAAAAAAACAACAAGGATTCTAATATGGATAACATGCACCCGATAATTTTAAAGTTTCGACCAGCATTATTAAATCATGTCTGAGGCGGTAACCGTTTAAAAGATCTTTTTCAATCACATTTAGATGATCAAGAACCAGTTGGTGAAGCTTGAGTAATTAGCGGATTTGAAGATATTAAACATCAATCTGTTTGTATTGGCCCAAGCCCATATTCTGGTATTTCTTTATTTGAAATATATAAGAAATATCCTAAGTTATTTAATTGTCCAAAAAGTCCTTATCCGCATTTAATTAAGTTTATTGATGCTCATAATGACTTAAGCGTTCAAGTTCATCCAGATGATAAAGTTGCTTTAAAAAAACATCATTGCTTTGGAAAAAATGAAGCATGATATGTTTTGAGCGATTTAAAAGATGACTCCATTTTGTATGGTCATAATGCACAGTCAAAACGCGAATTAGAACATTTAGTTTTGAATAAAAAATGGAATGATTTATTAGTTCAAAAACCCATCAAAAAAGATGATTTCATCTATGTCCCAACTGGTACAGTACATGCTTTAAAGAAAGGCAATTTTGTTTGTGAAATCCAACAATCAAGCGATATTACTTATCGGTTATATGATTATGATCGTTTGGGTTTAGATAAGAAACCACGTCAGTTGCATATTGAAGATAGTTTAGAAGTGATTACCGTTCCTCAAAATTTTGAAAATTCACAAGCATTGGCTAAGCATCATAATAATTATTTAATAGATAACGATTTTTTTAAATTGATTAAATTATCCCAAAATAATCAATCATTGAATTTAGAGAAAACCAATTGATGTGAAATTATTGCCATTAGTGGTTCGGGGAAAGTCAATAGTCTTGACTTTAAATTTGGTGATGGAGCAATTGTTTCTACAAACCATACAGAATTAAAGATAAGCGGAACATTAGAATTGTTAGTTCTTGTTAATTCTTAATTGTTTATAGATATCACTAGTTTTAAATCTTGAATATTTTTATTGGCAAATAATAATTTCTCATTATTAAATCATTCCGTTTACTATTTAAAATTTTCTATTTATCCTGTTTGGATGATTTCATTTCCTATGTTTAGATTTTTATTTACATTTTTTTATTATTGTATTTCTCGTATGTAACTAATTTGCTGACTAAATAAACCTAAATATTTAGCAAATATTATAAAAAAGTTTATACCCATAGACAATATTCAAAAGCCAATATTTTTTTGTATTTTTGATACCAAAAATATGTTTTTTTTTTTTTTTTTTGAAATTGTCAAGTTGCCGCCTTATAATTAACTAATAATTCTTAGTATGAATTAACTGTCATTGTTTTAGTGTAGTCGATTTTTTTATACGTAAAGGAGTTAAAATGACTAAAGATAAAGCAACAGATTTGTATCTTGGATTTGGACAGTTATCGCCCTTCTCGCAAAGACGTATTTATGTTTATTATGGACTAGTTGGTATTGTTGACTTAGCAGGAATTTGTGCTTTTCTTTATGCACTGATTTATTTGCCTGTAAATCATCACCCGATGACTTTTAATTATTTGTTTAATGGCAGTAATGATGATTTTGATAACACGAACGCCTTAATTGCTTTTGCATTTGGGTGTTTTATTACGGTCATAAAAATCTTTTATCTGATTGTAGTTTTGTTTGTCTTTAGAAATACAGGATGAAAAATGATTTATCGCATTTATCCATTTGCATTTTTTCTTCCTTTTATTGGCCTAGTTGGAGGTGTTTATTTTGCGTTAATTACTTGAAAAGCTTCCAGCATTTATCGATCTTCTACACCACCAGTAAGAACTCCATCTGGTTTCTATTAGTAGGTTTCAAGAATATGCCATTTTTTTCAGTTCCAGGTGCTTATAATAGTCCCCCGCCTTTTGTTGATCGGTCTGACGAACACCAAAAGCGCTTAAAAAATTTGGTCAAAGAGTCTGAAGTTTTTTCACAATTGCAAGACGACTATTACACCAATGAATTTAAGTGATATAAAACAACCTTTTATTATCTTGTTCAATACAAAAGATTTTTAAAAAAAATTAAGTTAACTAAAGAAGCTTTGAAACGAGTTTATGGTAATTTTCTTCTTGTTTTTTATTCGCTTATTGCGATAGGAATTGGTGCCATTATTATTGGCTGCATAATGATTATTACTTATGTTGAAGTTTCTCCGGAATTAGGCCCAAATCCAGCCTGATATGGTTACTCTATTTTTTCGTTTTGTATTGGCTTTATTCTTATTTTGTTAACAACTTTTTTATTGCCTTCATTTATGCAAAAAATTAATTCGCGATGCATGCGCTCATATGCAGTAACCACTAGAAAAGAATCTATTTTTGATCCTGGAACCAAACATGACGTATCTTATGGATTTTCTAAGGATTTTTATTAAATATAAATTTTGGTAAGTTTTTATGCTTCAAATTGCAATCAATCATTATTTTAGTGAATTTGCTATTACTGACTTTTAGACAAATTTTGGAATTCTTATTTTTGATGCATTAATGTTTTTAATCTTTTTTGCTTTTATTGGTTTTGGTTATATAATATATAGGCACATTATGTGAATAATGCGTAACTTTAAATTAGCAAGCAGGAGAGCACTTTGCTCAACTAAACTGCGCTAACGAACACGGAGGTGTTGCTTTATGGCTAAAAAAGAAGTCACAAGAATTGCCAAATTAGAACTATTAGGTGGTCAAGCTAAACCTGGACCAGCATTAGCTTCAGTTGGTATTAACATGGGTGAATTTACGAAACAATTTAATGATAAGACAAAAGATCGAATGGGAAAAGTTGTTCCAGTCGTAATTACTGCTTACAATGATAAATCATTTGATTTTGTAACTAAAACCACCCCAACTACTGTTATGTTGAAAGAAGCTGCAAAAATTGAATCTGGAGCTAAAAATCCAAAAACCGAAAAGGTTGGTAAGATTTCAAAAGAAGCTGCATTAAAAATCGCCGAATACAAGATGCCTGATTTAAATGCTAACGATATTGATGCAGCACTAAGATTAGTTGCCGGCACAGCAAAACAAATGGGTCTTGAAATTGAAGGCGTAGATCCGATTAAGTCGAAGAAGGGGAAATAGTCATGGCTGGTAAGAAATTAAAATTAGCACGTGCTAAAATTGACAAAAAGCAAGTTTATGATTTAACTCAAGCAATTCAATTGATTAAAGATCCTTCATTAACAAAATTTGATGCTTCAATTGATATCGCAGTTAAACTTAATTTAGATACAACTAAGTCTGAACAACAATTAAGAGGGGCAATCGCTTTACCTTATTACACTGGTAAGCCAATTCGAGTATTAGCTTTAACAGACAACCCACAAGCTGCTATTGCCGCGGGTGCAGATTTTGCAGGTGATACTGACAAAATTAATGATATTAAATCGGGTTGAATGGACTTTGATGTAATTATTACGATGCCTAAATTCATGGTGGAATTAGGTAAGCTCGGTAAGGTTTTGGGTCCGCGTGGCTTAATGCCTAACCCAAAAACAGGAACCGTAAGTGTGGATGTACCTGCAACTGTTAAGGAATTCAAAAAAGGTAAAAAAGAATATCGGACAGACACATTTGGCAATATTCATATGTCGGTTGGTAAAACATCTACTCCGACTGAACAAATTGAAGCCAATGTTAATACATTGCTAGATTTAATTAAATCACGCAAGCCCGCTACAGTAAAAGGGACATACATCCAAAACATTGTATTAACTTCTACGATGGGACCAAGTATTAAAGTTAAAATAGTGGCTTAAGTTTTAACTTATTTTAATGCCAAAAGATAAACCTGTACTGGTTTATCTTTTTTCATTTATAACAGATTTATGTAGTGGGCTGAGTAAATCTGTTCCTAATTATTGAAATCTGCTATACAATAAGAACATTGATGTTAGGAGTTATTATGATCGTTTCTTTGTACGAACCAATGTTAGCAAGAACAAATGCTGGAGTTACAGCTTTAGAAGAAAACCAAAAAGCAATTTATTTTGCCTTATTTGCTTTTTTAAAAGAGAATTCTCAAAAATGAAGTGCAACTCGTTTTAACTTAGGTAATAACCCAGAAGAATTTGAAAAAAATTCTGTTATTGCGAATCTTTTTAAAGAGCCCACTAATCTTCCTGTTTTTTTAATTGACAACAAAATTGTTCATAAAGGTTCTTATTTATCTTTGCATGACCTTCGGGAATTATTAAATTTAAGTACTAGTGATATCGAAATCATCTTCAAGAATGCTAAAAAATTAATAGCTGAATGAAATGACAAGACAATGGATTTTCTTCAAGATTGTGCTTGTGTGTAAGATGACATATTAAATTTATTAAGAACATCATTTTACGCTGATGTTCTTTTCTTTGTTTTTTAATATATTTTAAAAATAATCACTAAAAAACCATGTTACTTTAAATTATAATTTAAATACTTCTTAACTAGTTCAAGGATTCGCTATGCCGCAACTTTTTTGTAAATATCCTGCTGAGTACTGCAAACAACACCATACTCACTTTTTAAATAATCATATTATTTTTGGTTTATCAGCGTCTAAAGATTTAACAGAAAAAACTTGTAAATTACTTAAAGTTTCTCCAGGCGATATTTGTGTTAATCGATTTGCGGATGGGGAAATATATGTCCGTTCGGATATTTCCATTCGCAATAAAGATGTGATTGTAATTCAATCAACTTCAAACCCTGTTAATGATAATTTGATGGAGTTACTAATTGCAATTGATTCTTTTAAACGGGCTTCTGCTAAATCAATTACAGTTTTAATGCCCTATTATGGCTATGCTCGGCAAGACCGAAAGGCTCGTGGACGTGAACCCATTAGTGCAAAATTAGTTGCAGATTTACTAATGACAGCTGGAGCATCAAGAATTGCTTTAACTGATATTCATAGTGAACAAGCACAAGGCTTTTTTAGTGTTCCAGTAGACACATTAAGAGCAACACAAGTTTTGCTATGCCATTTGCTTTTAGATTATGAACCAAAGGATTTAACAATTGTTTCACCAGATTATGGTGGTGTAAAAAGAGCACGCCGAATTGCAGAAGATTTAAATCTTCCGTTAGCAATTATTGATAAGCGTCGTCCAAAACCAAATGTTGCCGAATCAATCAATGTTTTAGGGACTGTAAAAGATCAAACATGCGTTATTGTTGATGACATGATTGATACTGGTGGGACAATCTTATCAGCTTCTAAGTTACTAAAAAAGAAGGGCGCAAAAAAGGTAGCTATTGTTGCGACACACGGATTATTTAACGGGAATGCAATCGCTAACTTTAAAGAAGCAGCAGCCAAAAAAATGATTGATAAACTTTATGTAACTGACACCATTGCTCCACGTTTAGAACTTAAACAAATTTCAAATTTGGAAATTGTTTCCTTGGATATTTTTTATGCCAAGATTTTGCACAGTTATATTCATGGTGCATCAATTTCAGCGATTTACGGAGAATATGATAAATGAATCAAATCGCCAAATCTAAAAAAGATTGTCGCGGATTTATCCAAGAATCGGTAGTTGTAGAAGGCAAAACTGATACTGAAAAATTAAAAAAGTTGTTTCACGTTAACACCATTGAAACTAATGGGTCTGCTTTAGACAAAAACACAATTAACCTAATTAAAAAGGCTGCTGAAAGCACAGGAGTAATCCTTTTTTTAGACCCTGATTATCAAGGACGAAAAATACGTAACACTATTATTCGTCATTTGAAATCTTTTAAAGAATGTTTTATTAAAACGTCGGATATGGTCACTGGATCTAAAAAAATTGGCATTGCTGAAGCTAACGATGAAGCTATATTGAACGCTTTTTCAAAACATGTCAAAAAATTCGATAAAAGAGTTGAATCCATTTCTTGAAATGAGTATTTGGACTTAAAATTAAATTCAAAACAAATAAGAGCGCAGCTATGTGATGTTTTGAAGATTGGATATTTTAACCATAAGCAGTTATATAAACAATTAAATATGTTGCAAATCAACCTTGAAGAAGTTCAAACAATTTTGCTAAAGCTTCATGAAAATAAAAAACTTATTTAGTTTTAATTCTTTCCAAATACTTTTGAACAAAATTGTCTTTGCCAAAAATTATTTCACTATTGTTAATTATTTGATTTAATGCATCTGTGGGATTAAGAAAAACTATTTTTCCTTCATATTGTCGAATGGAATAACTTAATAGTTGTAAATATTTTTTAAGTTGTTGTTCGTACCAATTGGTTGAATGATTTTTAGTAGTTTTGTTTAACTTTTTAATATAGTGGTAAACCAGCAGTGGGTTAGTCGCCTTTAAAGTTATTCAGATGGAGGAAAAAATCAAGAAGATTATTCCAATAGGTCAAATAATGCGCATGTCGTTTACAAATGTTTCGGCAATAGTTGTTTGGTGCGGTATTTGTGAAACGACAACTATTCCGTTGTTTATGTTGACTGAAAATTTCGGGGTGAAGTTACTAGTTGAATAAATTCCTTGCGTGATTGCATAGGCAATGACTAGTATAAAGTAAGCGATACTATATAGTAAAGGTATTAAAATAGCCGGTTTGGTTAAATAATTTTTTAACTGTGACGATTTTTCAAAGAAGGCTTGATAATTTTTTAAATCAAATGACTTTCTATCAATGCTGTAGTGAGCTTTTGAAACCATTGTTGTTTCTACCTAAACAGTCAACTTTAATGATTAGTATTATAAAACATTTTTTAAAAGTTGATTCTAGGTCAGTATTAGAAAATTGTAATTATGTTTGAAATCTCTATGAACTAAATTTATAAAATTTTTATACTGCAGCTATGTCCTTTGATCTTTTTACTCAATTTTAATTGAGTGTTAATATGCTGGGTAGGTTTTAGTGTTGTAAAATAGTAATAAATTATGAGCATTAAAAACCAATCAACAACATTTTATGTCATCGCTAGCCCGATAGGTAATTTAAATGAATTTAGTGCAAGAGCTGTAGACTCTATGGCAGATATTCAATATTTATTTTGTGAAGACACCCGAACTACCAAAAAATTATTGTCATTATTGAAAATTGACTTCAATCATTTAAAAATGATTAGCTATCATAAATTTAATGAAGTGCAGAGAACGTCTGAATTTTTAGATTATGTTAAAAAGTATAATTGTGCTTTAATGAGTGATGCTGGATATCCAACCATTAGTGATCCAGGGCAAATTCTAATTAATGAGATTAGAACAAAATTACCCCAAGTCAAAGTTGAGGTCATAAATGGATCAAATGCTATTTTATGTGCATTGGCTGGAAGTGGTTTTCCAAGTGAACATTTCTATTTTGGTGGGTTTTTTGAACGGAATATTAAAGAGTTACACGAACAATTAAATGCAGCAAAAAAAATACCAGCCACGCTCATCTTTTATGAAGCTGTTCACAGAATTAAAAATAGTTTGTTAATTGTTGATGAAGTTTTTAAGAATCTAAAAGTCTGTGTGGCTCGTGAGCTGACCAAATTAAATGAATGTTATTATTTTGGGACCGCAAAATCCATTTGTGAACAGTTAACTTTAAAAGGTGAATTTGTGATTCTTATTGATAATAACGATGCATCAATAACGCCGTTTGAACACAACAATTTAAATGATGCAATTATTCTAATTAAAAATCTAGTTCAGTATAAAATGCGCTTAAAAGACGCATGTAAATATGCTGCTAAAGTTTTTAAATTAGAAAGTTCTAATTTGTATAATTTATTACTCCAAGAACAACTAGACAAAAATGAAAACTAAACCTCTTGCCATTGAATTAAGACCAAAAACAATTAAAGAAGTATTTGGTCAAAAACATTTATTAAACAACGATGGAATTGTATCTCGAATGGCTCAAACTAAAAAAGCCTTTTCGTTAATTTTTTATGGTAAACCAGGTATTGGCAAAACCTCAATGGCAACTGCTTTAGCAAACGATTTAAAAATTCCACACCAAATTTTTAACGCAACTACAGATAACAAAGAAAAACTAGTTGAAATCATTAAAACAGCTCAAATATCAACTGGTTATATTTTAATTTTAGAAGAAATTCATCGATTAAATCGGGACAAGCAAGATATCTTATTGTCTGGACTAGAAGGTGGTACTTTTGTTTTGTTTGCTACAACTACGGAAAATCCCTTTTTTGTAATTAATCCTGCCATTCGCAGTCGTTGTCAGATTTTGCAATTATTGCCTTTAAATGCTGAAGATGTTTATGAGGGATTAAAAACTATCGTCAAAAAATTAGAGATCAATAATATTAGCGATAAATTATTAAAAGTGATTGCCGACAAAACTTTGGGTGATGTACGAGCTGCAATCAATGTGGTTGATTTAATTAAACAACTTTATCAAGATGTCAAGATAGATAATACTTTATTAAATAGCATTATGAATCAAGCTTACGTTACAAACTCTAACTATGATGATGAACATCATAATTTGAAATCAGCATTGCATAAATCATTACGAGGTAGTGATGTGGATGCGTCGTTACACTATTTAGCTCGACTAATTATGGGTGGAGATTTGGTTGCAATTTCTAGACGCTTGCAAATGGTAGCATATGAAGATATTGGTTTAGCAAACCCTAATTTATGTATTCGTGTTTATTTAGGGTTACAAGCTGCTAAAGAGGTTGGGTTTCCAGAAGCAACCACTATTTTGGGTAATCTTGTTATTGAGATGGCGTTATCACCAAAATCAAATGCTGCTTATAGTGCGATTGCAGCAGCCATGACAGATGCTTCTAATGGGAAAGCATATCCAATTCCAAAACATTTGCAAGATAACAACTATAAATCTGCAACGAAATTGGGTGTTGTCGGATACAAATATCCACATGATTATCCCAATGCTTGAGTAGAGCAACAATACCTTCCAGATAAACTTTTGGACGCAGATTATTATAATCCGCCTAAGCATAGTGCTAATGAAGCTAAATTAACAGCATGGTTAAAATCTTTGAAGCGTTATCATGAAGAATAAAAAATTAAACTTTTCTAAAACAACTTTTTAAAAAGAAAAAATAAATTAAGCGCATTGTTCAACGAGCATACCAAGGGATGTTTTGAAACTTGAAACTGCGCTTGATTGGAAATCGGTATAAGTTTTCTTTAACTAATTTTCGGAAGCTGCGGCGTAACAAATGAAAGGCAACAAGTTCTTGACTATCATTTTTTAAAAAATCTAAACAAATTTGAACCTCAGTAAGATATCTCGAACCTTGCCATGGTAATGACATTGAGTTGCCTATACGCTTATAGTAATAGTTTCCCGCACTCTTATTAAGATGACGTATTTTTGATGCTTGGTTAATTAATTGCAATGAGTAATAAGCGTCTTGATACGGTGTTTTTTCTTTAAAATCTGGCAAATCATAAAATAATTCTTTTTTGGCGAATTTTCCCAAAGGAACACAAAAAGGAGTTTGTGCTTGATTCTTATTTTTTGGATGTTTTAAAAAGTAATCATATGTAAAAACATGAAAAACATAATGACTTCTTTTTTTATGAAAATCTGATATCACTAAATCGTAGTTATTGATGTTAATTTTCTTTAAATTTTTAAAGATATTTTTATTTAAAGTATCATCAGCATCAAGAACAGTAATATAGTCTTTAGTTGCAAGTTTTTGGTGTTTAACAAAATTTAAAACAGACCCCCAATTTTGGTTGTCTTTATAAAAATATTGCAAGTTTAGCTCTGGATGGGTTTCTTTAAATTGGTTGACAATCTGTGGAGTGTTATCAATTGATCCATCATCAATAACTAAAATCTCAATTTTGTCCAAATCATATTTTTGATTGGATATTGATTCTAATGCGGTTTTTAAATATGGAGCACAATTATATGTGGGGATGATGATACTGAATGATGGCATTTTAAATTTCTTAATGGCGTGTACAATTTTATCATATTTACCCTCTGGTTTTATAAAACGGGAGATTATGGAAAAATATTTCAATTGTTTTTTTGATGGAAAATGATCGCTTACTATTAAGGATAACTATTTTTAATCTTTTTAAGGTAAATTGTTAATGCCACAAAAAGCCCAAAATTGAATGGTTAATGTGTTTTATTTAACCGTTTTAGTAATTATCAATATGCTATAATATCAACTGTATTTTGTCGCCGTAGCTCAATTGGATAGAGCATCAGCTTGCGGAGCTGAGGGTTGCAGGTTCAACTCCTGTCGGTGACGCCATTAAAATTTAAAGGTCTGGGTTTGCCCAGACTTTTTTCATTTTTTTAATTAAGAACTTTTAATTTGGTCGGTTTCACGGTCAACGATTATAGTGTTTTTTATAAATGATTAATCCTGCTCCGATTATTAATCCTAATCCTGATATTGAGCCGATAACTCCTAGTGCAATTATTAATGCTTTCGATAGACTGCTTCTTTGTTGAGAAGGTTTTTGTGAAACATGATCAATTTTCATTTTTGTGTTTTTGCTGTCTTGAAAATCAATTTTTAAATCCGTTAGTTTTCAAGGTGTCTTTGAAAATTTTTCTTGGCTTAATTTAATGAGATCTTGTTCAATCTTTTTTTGAAATGGTTTAATGTATATGTCATTAGTTGATTTTGTTAAATTTTGTAATGGTTTAACAATTAGTTCTGGGGTTTTTGACGAATCAGCTGGCTCTTTTAATTGAATTTCTAAAGGAATTTTTTCCAGTTTTTGTTCATCTATTTGATAGGTTAACCAATAAATATTATTTACTGATGAAGGATTGATTTTAATGTAGTTGATTTCGGATTTTATAAAGCCGTATTTCATATTTTGATCTTGGTCTTGAAGCTTCATTAATTGAATGTTGAAAACGTGTTCGCTCATATCTATTGATGATTGAGCATTATTAATGCCAATTCCAAAATCGTTCAAACTCATTTCCAAATTAAATCACAATTGCATTTTTTCTTCTTGTGTTTGTGTTCATTGTAATTGGTAATCATTCGTATCTGGTAGTTTTCATTCTTGTTTTTGATTAATTAAATTATTTGCATCATAACGAAAATCAAAATATTTATTTTTGTTTAGTTGAAAATTATCGATTTGCAAATTTATCCGCTTATTTTTGGAATCAGGCGCAAAATGGATTTGATCTCATTTAATTTTAATTTTTGCAGCTTTTAGCCGCATAAGATAATAACGCAGGTTAGGCTGAGTTTTACTTTGCATAATTAACCACATTTTTTGTGTGCTTACTTCTGGGTTTAAAATTGAACCAATTTTCCTTAAATCATTTGAGTTTTTAATCCCAACAACTGCGTAAAAATATCCTAACTGATCATTAATATCAACATTAATGTTTTTGGAATTAATTAATTGTTTTAAATTTTCTTGGTATTCACTGGCAGCTAATTTTTGTTTGTTTATGATTTCAATATCTGCTGCATTGATTTGAGGAATAGTGCTGTCTGAGTTAATGTAATTTTGAACTGTTACAGCCACGTTTTGTCTCGCAATGCTAGCATTTTTTTCATTCAAGTAGCCTGAAGCAATCAAACCGATTGGATCATTTGACTTTAAGATTTTAAAGGCATCGTCTTGCTCGTTCAATATTTTTAAATCTTTAAAATCCGATCGATAATTAATTTCATAAACTAGTAAATTTTGGTTGACTACAAAAGTATTGTTTGGTAAATAATTATTCAATAAATTTCTTAAATTTATAAGCTTTCTTTTGGGGAATTTTTCATCCTGATAATTGATTATCATATTTGATAATTTAATTTGAATTATGTTGCTAGCGATGTTACTCAATGGGTTTATTGCATTAGCTTGTCTAACTTCTAATTTGTTAAAACTATTTTTACTAAAGACATTTAATGTTGTTGGTTTATTATCTCCATAATCGACTTGAGCATCTATTGTTGTTTTGTTCAAAAACTCATTTATCAATTCTGGCAAGTCATGATAGTAATTTAACTTTTCAAATGTTTTGAAGGCCCCATTTAAATTAAGATTGTTCTGAATTAAATCAAAAATACAGTTGCTTTCGTTGCAAACACTTTTTACAATAATTTTGATTAATTCTTCTTGATTGTCTAATAATTGGACAGCCTGGTTTAGATCCGTCATATTAATTTCAAAATTTCTTAGTTTCTCTAAGGCCTTCGATTTATCCTGTGATTCTTGAAATGATTGAATTTTTTTAATTAGTAAATTAATGTTATCGATTGCATTTAACACTGATGAAAAATTTTGATCTAATCCAAATTGTAGGTTTATTTGATCTTCGTCACTTTGGGTATATACATTAGTAACTGGTTTAGCTTTTTTTGTAACACCGGAATTTTTTAAAATACGAATTTTCTCCGCAATTAAATTTTCAATTCCTTCATATTGACGAAACGAATTGGATAAAACTTCTGTTGTTAAGTAATTTTGAACATTTGTCGAAAGCCTTTCTGGAACCACATAGTTATATTGATAAATTTCGTAATTAGGATTGACAGGTATTTTTTGTAACTTTAAAGCATTAGAGGTTATATTTTCAACGTTTTTTGATTTTGCAGTTGTTGCATTTTTATAAGATTCGTTTTCTTGCAAATTTTTAATTTGTTCAAAGACAGCTCTCCTTTTGCTAAAGTAAGTATTTTCCCCCACAATAGTTTGACTGCTGGAAGAAACAAAAGGAAGATAATACACTGAGTTTGATTCGGTTGCTTTTAGATCCTTATTTTGTAGTTGGTAGTTTGTTGTATCTAATGATACATTAGGTACTACTTCACCTTTTACTTCTAACCCGAATCGATAAAAAGATCTTCAAGATGTTGAACTATTTTCAACATAAGGTGCTCTGCCATCATTAGTTAAACTTATTATGAATGCAAATTCATTACTGCCGCCATAACTTCGTTCAGGTAGATCTAATAAGTCATTTATTTGGGGAATTTTAAAATCAAATTCTGTTCCATTAAATTTAAATTTTATTTTTCCTTCTTTATATGATTTTCCAGAAAGATCAAATGAAAAGTCTTGGTTGATATCTTGATAATTTGTTCATTGGTTTCCGTCTAATGATTTGAACTTAATCTGTGCCTCATAAGTATTTTGGTTAAGCCAATTTGACGGACCAATCATAATTGATTTTCCGGTCGGTAAATAACCAGATGATCCAGTCACCATATAATATGAGTGTCTTTCATAAGCAAGATCATTAGCGAATGATTCTCTAGGTTTCATAGAATCATAGACAGATGTTCCTGTAGCTTGGGCGATGGGTTTGATTCTTGTAATTTTTACATAATTGTTTATTTGAGCTAAATTATCATTTACCTTTTTTTCAAAATCGTTCACAAGTTTATTGTTTACTGAATTTAATGCATTACTAGTTTGTGTCTGGAGATTGGTGAAATCATCTGGTTTGTAAATATAACTATTATTTTGAAATTCAACTTTTTCACTTTGTATTGAGTTAGCATCGTGAACTAAAAAATTTTCGAATATTTTATCTTTTTGCTTGGTAACTTGATTGGATTGAATTTTCTTTAAAAATAAATCTTCTTGCTTCTGTTGTGTTGTAGAGTTGTGATTAACAATCTGCATTTCATTATGAGAATTTGGTAAATCATTTTTAGTATATGAAAAGATAACCGGAATTGAAAATGCTGTTGTTAAAAAGGGAATTAATCAGCGAATGTGTTTTTTCATTTTTGTTCTCCTACATAATATAAATGTCGAAAACAAGCAAAAAGTGAGAAAAAAATTTTTAAATATTTTTAAAAACATCACTTACTTTTGGTTTCAATCTGAATAATTTTTTGTATTGTTTTATTTAAATTCTAGATATTGAAATTTAAAATAGATTATTGTTATTCATATAAATGGGATATTAAACGAGGTAAAAAAATGCAAACTAAACAAGGGATTGGCGCATCAGACGGGATCGCCATTGCTAAAGCATATAAGTTAGAAACACCGGTTTTTGAAATTAGCCAAGCTAAAATTAAAAAAAGCCAAGTAAAACAAGAAATCCAAAAAGTGCAATCAGCTTTTGCTAAAGCAGCAGAGCAATTAAAAGAAGTTAAAGAAATTGCTACAAAAAAATTGGGTGAAGAACAAGGCAATATTTTTCAAGCTCATATCGAAATGATTAATGACCCTACTTTAATGGCCCAAATTACAGAAGCGATAGAAAATAATTTAAAAAATGCTGTTTTAGCAACAGATGAAGCATTCGAAAAAACGCACGAATTATTTTTGTCTTTATCAGATCAATACTTCCGTGAAAGAGCGGCCGATATTAAAGATATTAAAACTCGCGTATTGGCAATTATGACCGATACTGAATTACCAGATTTATTGACTATTAATTCTGATGTAATTATCATTGCAGAAGATTTATCACCTTCGCAAACATCTTTACTAGATAAAAAATACATTAAAGGTTTTGCTACTAATATCGGTGGTCGGACAAGCCACGTTGCGATTATTTCAAGGACTCTTGAAATTCCATCTGTTGTAGGTCTAAAAACAATTACTAAAGATGTTGCCCAAAACCAAGAAATTGTAATCGATGGACATGGTGGAGTTGTCGGTTGGGATTTAAGCGAATCTGACAAAAAAGAATACCTACAAAAGCAAGCCAAATTTCTTGAAGAAAAAGAAGTTTTATTACAATTTGTTAAGCCAGTTGCTATCACAAAAGACGGACACGAAGTTTCTGTTGCTGTTAACATTGGTACTCCAGATGATATGGCTGGAGCAAAACAATATGGCGCTAAAGGTGTTGGTTTGTTTAGAACAGAATTTTTATACATGCATGCAAGTGAATGACCAAATGAAGAAGTTCAATTTGAAGCATATAAAAGTGTGTTAGAACAAGCTAATAATGAATTAGTAGTAATGCGTACTTTAGATATTGGTGGGGATAAAACTTTAAATTATTATACATTCCCTAAAGAAATGAATCCATTCTTAGGATATCGGGCGATTCGTTTAACTTTAGACCAACCAGAAATTTTTAAAACACAATTAAAAGCTTTACTTCGAGCATCTGCATTTGGAAAGTTGGGAATTATGTTTCCCATGGTTGCTACCGTTGATGAACTTAAAAAAGCAAAAGCGTTATTGCAAGTTTGTCGCGAAGAATTAACAGCCCAAAAAGTTAAATTTGGTAAACCACTAGTTGGAATCATGGTGGAAATTCCTTCAGCTGCAGTTCTAGCAGATGTTTTAGGAAAACATTGTGACTTCTTTTCAATTGGAACCAATGATTTAATCCAATATTCGTTCGCCGCTGACCGAATGTCTAAATCGGTAAGTTATTTATACCAACCATTGAATCCGTCCTTATTGCGTTTAATTAAAAACACTATTGATGGTGCAAATCTTAATGGAATTTGAACAGGGATGTGTGGAGAAATGGCCGGAGAACCATTAGCTGTTCCTTTGCTTTTGGGTCTTGGCTTGAAAGAATTTTCAATGAGTGCTCCTTCAATGCTTAAAGCAAAATACATTATTTCCAAATTAAATTATCCTGATTGTCAAAAACTAGCCGAACAAGCAATTCGTTTAGGAACAGCTGAAGCAGTTGGTGCTTTAGTTGAAAACTTTTTGAAAAAACACAAAATCAATTTTTAACTTATAAAAACATAATTAATCGCACATGAACAAAAAGAAAGAAATACTGATATTAATTGCCGGAAACTTTTCCATTCTTGCAATTATTGCTCTTGTCGTTACAGTTATTGTTTTTCAATCTTTCTTTTATCTTGTTGTTGTTATTGTTTGTTTTTATGTTCTACAAGTATTATTATCTTTTTACTTACTTAATTCCCGCCGGATTGTAAATGTCAAGATGTGCTGGATTTTTGTAATATTAGGACTACCGGTTTTTGGTTTCTTCTTGTTTGTAATTTTTGGGATTAACCCGTTATTGCGCTTTAAAAGAAAAGATTATTTGTCACGTCAAGCCTCGTTCATTAGACATGAGGATTTTGACTTTACTAATGAATTTTTAAATGAGGAATCTGAAAAAAATGATTTACTAAAACAAATATTTTATTTTGGCGTTAATTCCCAACGCCGCCCAGTGTATTGTAACAACGAAGTTTTCGTTGTTCAAAACCAAAAGAACCTTTATCACGAATCATTAAAATTGATTGAAAAAGCTAAACACTTTATTCATTTACAATACTATATCATTTCGGATGGTGTGTGATTACGCAGTATTGCTAACGCTTTAATTGAAAAAGTTAAACAAGGGGTTAAAGTTCGTTTTATTTATGATTGAGTTGGTACTTATAAACGGGGGGCTGCTGCAATCTTAAAAGAGTTGAAAGAAGCAGGGGTTTTAATTGGTGAATTTAATCCAGCTACGTTTACTAGATATACATCAAAAACGAATTTTCGTTGTCACCGAAAATGTTTAATAGTCGATAACGTTTATGCTCTTTATGGCGGATCTAATCTTGCCGACGAATATATTCGCTATGAAAAATGGTTTAATAACTGGGAAGACAGTAATGTCATTATTAGTGGCCACATTGTTAATACTTTAAACATTATTTTTTGTTTAGATTGGTTAAGTTATTGTGGTTTATCCAAAGATCAAAGAAACCAGGATGATTTATTAGAAAACCGGGATTTTTATTTATCCTTAAAAAAACCTGAATTGGTATCTACTGAACGAAAGGTAATTGCCCAAATTGTCGAATCATCACCTGGCTATAACGAAAAAACATTACATGATATGCTAATCTCACTTTTTGCTAAAGCTAAAAGTAAAATCAAAATTATTACCCCTTATTTTGTTCCTACTGAAGGAGTATTAACGGCCTTAAGAACCGCTTCTTTATCAGGGATCGATGTTCAAATCATTTTACCAGGTATGCCTGATGATAAGGCTTATATTTTGACAATGAACCGCTTTCAATATGAGAAATTAATCGATGCTGATATTCGGATCTACGAATACCAAGGCTTTATCCATTCTAAAACAATCATGATTGATGATGACGTGACTGTTGTGAGTACTTTTAATTTAGATTTCCGATCATTATTTATTAACTATGAAAGTGCGTTAATTGTTAAAGATAGTGAAACTGTCAAAAATTACACAAACATTTTTAATAATTTAATTTCCCAAAGTACAAAGATTACCCCCAAGACATTTAGCAAACATCAAAAACGTATTATTAAATGGAAAATGGCTTTTATGAATATCTACCATCCACTTTTGTAAATATTGCTATAGTCTTTATTATCAAGAAGTTAGAACACTTATTCATAATTCTTCGGTGAAGTTTTTTTTCTTTAAAACATATTAATCTTAATCAAATCTTATTTTTCACAAGTTCTTAGGATTTGCTTATTTTAATTTTGACTCGGAAATATATTTTTATCTTCTCGTATTTGTTAAAATTTAAGAACTTAGATTTAATCTAAACCGAATTAATCTAAATTTAGATTAGATAAAATTTGTTATTTTTTATTTAGCCCATAGATAGGAGTCTTATGAAAGACATATTCGATAAATGTTATCAAATAAGTGACGCAAAACTTGCCAAATCCCTTGATATTTATCCATATTTTCATCAACTAGAATCAAAACAAGATACCATTGTGAAAATGCAAGGCCATGAAGTGATCATGCTCGGATCAAATAATTATTTAAGTTTAACTAGTCATTCTGAAGTGATTGAAGCTGGAATTAACGCTTTTAAAAATTATGGTTCAGGGGTTTCTGGATCAAGGTTTTTAAATGGAACTACTGATCTTCATATTAATCTTGAGCAAGACTTAGCATCATTTCTAAAAAAACCAAGGTGCTTAATTTTTTCTTCAGGCTACACAACAAATCTAGGGGTTTTGTCATGTATTGCTTCGCGTAGTGATGTAATTTTATGTGATCGTGAAAATCATGCTTCTATTTATGATGGAATTAAATTGGGAAATGCCAAATTTGTTCGCTATTATCATAGTGATATGGAAGATTTAGAAATGCGCTTAAAAGAAATCCCAGAAACTAGTGGAGCATTAATTATTACAGATGGTGTATTCAGTATGTCTGGTGAAATCTGTAAACTTCCCGAAATTGTTGCACTTGCTAAAAAGTATGGTGCCAAAGTTATGGTAGATGACGCTCACGGTTTAGGTGTTTTAGGCAAAAATGGTCGTGGTACAGCCGAACATTTTGGTCTTGAAGATGACGTCGATCTGATTATGGGAACATTTAGTAAAACTTTGGCAAGTATTGGTGGTTATGTTTGTGGTTCTAAAGAAGTTATTGAATTTATTATGCATCAGTCTCGCCCGTTTATTTTTAGTGCAGCATTACCTCCAAGCGCTATTGAAGCGGCCCGTTGTGCATTAGGGTTATTAATTAAAAACCCTGCACTTGTTAAAAAAGTTAATGATATTTCAAATTATGCGAGAACTAAAATGCTTCAAAACAATTTAAAGATTGGAGGACATACTGATATTCCTATTATTCCTATTTATTCATATGGTAAGATGCGTACGCTTTTAGCAGCTAAAATTTTGTTTGAACAAGGCGTATATGTTAATCCAGTGATTCCGCCCGCAACATCCGAAAACGAATGCTTACTACGAACTAGTTACCAAGCAGAACATACTAAAGAACAAATTGATAAAGCAATTGGAATTATTACTAAAGTTTTAAGTGACTTACCAGTTACTGAAACCGAGGTTTTAGATTTATTAACAGCTCAAGCTAAAAATAAAAAAAGCCGAATAGTTTAGTTATAAAACTGTTTAATTTTAGTTTATTAAGAATTTAAAAAAAGAAGCAAAATAAAGTTACAGAAGTGACTGTTTTTGTTTCTTTTTTTGTATCGAAACAAGAGACAAACTTTTTAACATATTGCAGGATAATTTTCCTTGGAGGAAAACCAATGAAAACAAAATTAAATAAAATCCAAGTTGAAATTGACAATACAGATCCAAAAACCTTTAATCAAGCATTTCAAAAATATCGCTGATATTTGTTAGTTACTGTAAGAAACATTTACTCAAGTTATACAAATATTCAAGATCATTTAGAAATATCTGAAATGGATTCATTAGTATATGTTTGTATGAAACTAGCTTGAAAAACATACGATGTAACTAAGAAAATGAAATTTTTCAGCTTTGTTAAAATGTTTACTAAAAATTATATTCGTAATTATTTTAAACACCTGTTAATCCATCGCGAAATCTATGTTCCTCCAGAACGTTTATCTGCGATTCAAGATTACGAAAATACTACGCTTTGTAATCGTCCAAAGACACCATCAGACATTGCTCACGACGTCGAAACAAATGATTTTGTTAATGGATTAATTAAAAAGTTTAAAACAAAAGATCAAAGGATTTTGAAGTCGATGACAGGCGCTTTAAGTTTTAAAGAAATAGTTAAAAATCACCATGTTCCTAAACACAAGATTTA
The DNA here is from genome assembly GCF_000687795.1 of Mycoplasma testudinis ATCC 43263. Lineage (GTDB taxonomy): Bacteria > Bacillota_I > Bacilli_A > Mycoplasmatales > Mycoplasmoidaceae > Mycoplasmoides > Mycoplasmoides testudinis. The sequence goes on along the minus strand of NZ_JHXT01000005.1, from coordinate 3,847 downwards.
TTATTTGAAAAAACGTTTTATTAATAATTATCAGACCTCTTTAAAAAACCAACAAAATTTGAATTTTGTATAATTAAAAATGTGGAGTGATCCACATCTTACGAAAGATAACTAGAAGAAAAGCAAGCAAGTGCATTCGTCTTTAAGCTAGAACTAGGTTTAGTTTAACGCTTACGTTACAAGGCTAATGGAATCGTTACTTGATTGAACACTTAAATCGTAAAGATTTTTACAGGCAAATCTAATTAAACTAAAAACAGAATAATTTAGAAAAGTTTGTGAAAATAGTTGTTATGTATTTAAAAACTAAATTTTGATAACCTTTGTTTGTGAGTTCGACTAGATCTATTTAGTAGTAATACCGTTTTTGCTTTATAGTTAATCTGTGAAGCCTTAATTAGAAATAACCCGGCCGTTTGCTGGGTTTTTTCTATTTTTAATCTAATCTAGTATGTTGCTTACGAGATCAGATTAACAAAACAAAAAAAGAACGAAATAATTTTCGTTCTTTGTGTAAAAGTTGATATAAAGGGTAAATTATCGAACAATATGAATAACAGTTTGTATTTTTAAACCTTGTACTCTTTTTACTGTAGCTGCTAATGGGCAGCGTTCTTTTGCACTTTTAATAATTTTGCTTACTGCTTCATTGCTTTCTTGAGTTTGAATATAAATGTGTTCTGTTATTTCTGTCAAGCCAAAATAGTGGTCATCTCCACCTAATGAATCACGTTGTGATTCCATTACAATTTTGGCATTAGAAAATTCAAATCCTTCAATTGCAGCATGAGCTTTAATTGTGGAAAGTTCACAAGCCGCAACCCCATTTAGTCATGCGTCAATTGGGCTCATTCCTTGACCACCCTTACCACTATTAGATTTTGCATCTATTGTGATGTTAAATCCGCGAGCAGTAGCGTTGATGCTGCCATCTTCATTTAAAACAGCTTCAGTATTGTAAGTTTTTAACATAAATTTATCCTTAATTTATTCAATTTCATTAGGAATTATTATAATATGGAAAAATGAAAAATTGAGAAATGAACATGAACATACAAAACATAGCTGGATATTTACCTGTCGATAATAATGCTCAAATATATTATGAAGTTAGAGGAAACCCTGCCGGAATCCCTGTAGTATTTTTACATGGAGGTCCTGGTGGTGAATTTAACGAGCAAAGTTTTCAGTACTTTGACCTTAATGTTTATAAAGTTATTGCTTTTGAGCAACGCGGTTGTGGTCGGTCTGTGCCTCAATTTAGTTTAATTAACAACACAACCCAATATCTTGCTAGTGATATTGAAAAATTACGTATTCACTTGAGAATTAATAATATGGTTGGTATTTGGAGGAAGTTGGGGCACAACTTTGGCTTTATATTATAGTGAAACCTATCCAACTAGTGTTCTTGGCATTATCTTGAGAGCAACTTTTTTAGGTCGCAGAAGAGATTGAGATTGGTTGTCAAATCCTGATGGTGCTGCTAGAATTCGTCCCTTAGGTTATCAAGAACTAGCACGGATAGTTCCGTATGAATATCGTAAGTTTCCGACATCTTGATATTATCAAGTTTTAAAAGAAAATCCTTCGGAATTTAGAAAAGATGCAGCTCATAGATGAACTAGATGAGAAGCTTCACTGTTATACGCAGATGGCCGCGAAGTTGGTTATGATGAACGGACTGATTACCAAACTGCATTAATGGAAACACATTATGCTGTCAACGATTCATTTATGCCTGACAATTATTTGGTCAATAATGCAGCTAAAATATCTCATCTTCCTGTTTGGATTATTCATGGTAAAGAAGATTTAATTTGCCCGATTGATATGGCTTATGAATTAAAAAGTGTTTTACCCAATGCATCTTTACAAGTAATTCCCTATGCTGCACATGCTGCTAATGAACCTGGTATTAAAGCAGCGTTAATAGAAGCAACAAAAAATTTTGCTATCTGATATTGAAGTAAACACCCTCGTTATTATTAGTTAAGCCATTGGTAATGGATTTATGAATAATGGTCACCCATCATAAAACTTAGCTTGCTTACCTGTTATTTTTTCGTAGTGGGTGATGAAGTTTATTTCGCCTAATAGAAATTCCTTATTTTGATATACTTCAAATAATAACGTAGCAGTTGAAATATTCTTTAAATTGTTTTGTTTTAAATAATGGATGCAAAGTGCTCTCAAATAAAAACTGTAACGCCCTAATTTTTTAGAATATCACTTTTGGTTTCATTTTGGGTTTGTTACATTCATTTTTTTAATAATATCTCTACCATAAAGTCTTGGTAGTACCAAGAGCATAAAATAAGGCATAATAATAATTAAAATAATTGATAATATACCAATGAAAATTGGTATCAAGAAGCCATATGGTACGCCATAAACTCCGCTTGAACTATGCACTGAAATTAGAATTATTGACGCTATAATAATAGCTAAATCATAAACCATCGTTAAAATAAAATATGTTCAAAAAAATGAACTGAGATATATCAATTTTTTATCACGACTGTCTTCGTGTAAAAATTCTTTTAAAGAGTAAATGTCAAAATGTTCCATTTTTATTACTCCTTCGGTTATCGTTAAAAATAAATCAGCTTTTGAATAAGTTTAGTATTAAGGGAATTTATTTAAGTTTATTCAAAAAATATTTTAGAAGAATTGACTAGATTTAAGTTTAAATTGTAATAGTTGATTACGTAAATGATTATATCTTTATATTGTTGATTAGCTGGATGCTTTGAAATTATTCATATGCTAATAATGAGAAGAGATCTTTTAGAGCATTCAATTATCTTTGTCATTAACTGTTAAAATAAAAAACCATAGGATTTTTTCCTATGGTCAATTTCTTATTTGCTAGCAGTAGTTGTACTAGGTGCTAAACGTTTTTGTTTTTTTAAAGTGCGCATTGTTCTTGCAGTCACTTTAACTTTAACAACTTTGCCATCATCTGTTTTAACATTGGCTTGTTGTAAATTAAGGTTTCACCGGCGTTTGGTAATGTTCATTGCGTGCGAACGATTATTTCCGCCTAGTGGTCCCTTGTTTGTTAAATCGTCACGTCGTGCCATGAGGTACCTCCAGTTAAAAGCGTATTATATTATACCTAGATTTTCAAATTCTTTTAATCTTAAAAACCATTTTTCTTGAAAAGATGCTATTTTCAGATTAAGAAAATTTACCTTTTATTCAGTACTAATAGATTTTAGTGTGTTAGTTTAAAGCACTTGTGGTTTGAAATATTAATAGGTTTTTTTGTTTAGCTTTCTTAGTAAAATTAAATCATTAAACACCAAAAATCCCAACTGGAGGTTTTTGAATCTTGTAAAGTCAATGAATAGTTTGTTTACGGAAGTGACGAAAAATCTATATTCAAAAATTTTTATTTTAATAAGTGAACCTTATTTTTAATAGTTAGTTTTCTTAAAAAAACAAGATTTGTGAAATCTAGAACTAGTTAGCGCTAATAAATTAATAACATTAGATTTTCATAAATAAGATGATTCAGATTTAGGTAGTAATGAAATAAGTGTGTTAAATTGGCATCGTGTTAAAATTCAAATAATTAATTAAGGATGATTAACAAGATGGCAAAGAAAATAACTCCAAAACCACCTAAATCTGAAAATTATCGAAAAGTAATGGACCAATTTAACCAATTGGTACTAGGAAACCCAGATATTTTTGATGCTAGCAGTGCCAATAGTTTAATTAAATCAATGACAGAAGTATTTTCTGAACCACTGAATGCACTTCTTAAAGCCGAAATGGATGAACATTTAGGAAGAAGCGAATACGAGCGTTCTGAAAACTCCAATCGCCGGAATGGTTT
>NZ_JHXT01000004.1 GCF_000687795.1 Mycoplasma testudinis ATCC 43263 | reverse complement strand
ACCATTCCGGCGATTGGAGTTTTCAGAACGCTCGTATTCGCTTCTTCCTAAATGTTCATCCATTTCGGCTTTAAGAAGTGCATTCAGTGGTTCAGAAAATACTTCTGTCATTGATTTAATTAAACTATTGGCACTGCTAGCATCAAAAATATCTGGGTTTTCTAGTACCAATTGGTTAAATTGGTCCATTACTTTTCGATAATTTTCAGATTTAGGTGGTTTTGGAGTTATTTTCTTTGCCATCTTGTTAATCATCCTTAATTAATTATTTGAATTTTAACACGATGCCAATTTAACACACTTATTTCATTACTACCCAGAATCAATTTGATCAATTTTTATTTCAATCTAAAATTGGGAGTCTATTCCAAAAACACTTTTAACACCAAAGTTGTCTTTAATCCAAAAATCAAAATGTTAATATTCAATTGATTAATGAATAAAAAGATGGTGAATTAATGAAACTAATTAGATCGGTATACTTATCACAATATGAAACCTTAAAAAAAGAATTAACAACAAATAAAGCAAAGCAAACTGTTTTTATCTCTTTGCACGTGTCTGAAGAATTACAAAAATTTTCGAAAAAGAAATTTGAAGAATTTATTCATTTTTTCAAAATAAATCATTATGAAATTATCGCAGATGTATCTAAAAAAACTTTAGATAAATTCGAATGTAAAACAATTGATGAATTAATTAAAAAATACAAAATTGATGTTGTTCGTTTTGATTTTGGGTATTCAAATACAGAACAGTTAAAAGTATTAAGAAAAAACAAAATAGCCATAAACGCATCAACACCAAATTTAAATTTACTAAAGCTAATAAAAAAGCACAAACTGCAGCAGCATGTTTTTGCTATTCATAATTTTTATCCAAGTCCACAAACAGGATTAGATCAATCATATCTTTTAAATACAAATGATATCTTGACTAAATATGGAATAAACAAAATTTATGCATTTATACCTGGAGATAATGACTTAAGAGGCCCACTTTTTGAAGGCTTATGTACATTAGAAGAAAACCGTTGCCAACCCCCTTATGTCTCGTTTATAAGAATGGTTAATGAATGTCATATCAAAAACGTAATTATTGGAGATTCTAATATCTCTAACACTCAATACAATCTAATCAAAGATTACATTAAAAACTCAATTATTCAAATCCCTGCTATTTTCAATAATCCTAATTTTAATTCACTTTATGATAAATCCTTTACTTGTCGTCAAGACGTTCCTAATTCACTAGTAAGAATTATTGAATCACGTGTTTATTCAGAGCAAGGTGAATTAATAAAACCATACAACGCTAATAAAGCAAGGCCAATTGGGACAATAACGCAAAATAACGCAAAATACTTGCGTTATTCTGGGGAATTACAAATTTGTAAAAGTTCTTATTGTGCAAATTCAAAAGTAAATGTGATAGGACGAGTAGACTTTAACTATTTAGGTTTACTGAAAAATTTAAATGGGTTACAAAAATTTAGTTTTATCAATCCTAAAAAATTACTTTTTAATTAATTACATTAGCTAAAATATCATTGGCATTTTTAAGCAGTTCTTTAGCTTTTGATAAATTAACATTCTTTAAAATCATCACACAAGATTGTTTAACATTATTATGCGATTTTTTTAATGCCAAATCAACAACATTGTCTGGAGCTTTAGTAATACGTGAAACAATTTGGTGTGATCGTTCAATTAGTTTTTCATTAGTTGCCATCACATCAATCATTAGGTTATGATAAACCTTACCTAAACGAATCATAGTTCCAGTAGATAACATATTAAGTACCATTTTTTGGCAGGTTCCTGATTTCATTCGCGTTGAACCAGCAACCACTTCAGGACCAGTTACTGGTTCGATTGGAAAATCAACAAGCTGACTAATTTCAGCATGGAAACTAGTCGATAACGAAACCGTTTTTGCGCCTAATGATTTGGCATATTTTAATGCACTCACAACATAAGGAGTGCGACCTGAAGCACTGATTCCTACTAAAATATCCTTTTTTGAAAAATTTATTTCTTGTAAATCTTTAATGGATTGATCTGCATCATCTTCAGCAGCTTCAACCGGAGTAGTTAATGCTTTTTGTCCACCAGCAATAATTCCTAAAACGGTTTCACTGCCAACGTGGAATGTTGGTAACATTTCTGAAGCATCAAGAACTCCTAGTCTTCCACTAGTACCAGAACCAATATAAACTAAACGCCCTTTGTTTTGGATGGTTTGAACAATGATATCAATCGCTTTGGCGATTTGCTTAGATTGGGATTTAATTGCTTTAGCAATTTTTGCATCTTCGTTATTGATGATTTCCACAATTTCTAGACTATTGGCTTTATCGATGTTCAAAGAGTTTTTATTTTCTTGTTCTGTAGTAAGATTTTTAAGAATTTTATTTTGCATTGTCATCACGCTCCATTTTACGAATTAAGTTTCCAATCGAATTTCTTACTCTTTCTTGTTAAAAAGTACCCACCAAAAGTAAATAAAGCACCAAAAATATAAGCAATAATTAACGCTGCTACATAGATGCCAATCCCAATACTTTGACCATTAGTTGTTGAAGTAATTAATGGAATAGCTAAAACTCCACTAGGGCCAAAGACCGAGTTTAATCCCATATTAGCCCCACCTCAGACATTAATTGCACCAATAAAGAATCCGGGAATAACAGCCCCTAAACAACTTGTGATATACGGAGCTAATCTTGGTAAAGTAACCCCATAAATTAAAGGTTCACCAATTCCAAGAATCCCAGGAATAATGGCCCCTTGAATTTGCTTGCGAAGGGCCGAACCTTTTTTAGCTACAAACCATAAAGCAATGGCAGTACCCACTTGGGAAGCACCCCCCATTGCCAGAACTGGAAATAAAGCATTGATTCCAGTGTCAGCCACTAATGCAACATAAATTGGGACAAATCCTTGGTGAATTCCAAACGTTACAGCAATAATAAAGATTCCAGATAAAACCATTGTTCCAAATGGACTATTAGTCAATAATCTAAATAATCAAGTTACCCCTAAGAACAAATATCCAGATATTGGAATAATTATGAAAAAATTAACAAACAAAATTACTAATAAAGATAAAAATGGAGTGACTACAGCGTCAATTAAACCAGGAATAACTTTTCCAATATAACGTTCAATATAAATTGATGCTGTAGCAGCCAAAAAGACTCCAAAAATCGATCCGTGTGGTGTTCCAACACCATTAGGAATTCCGTTCGATCCAAGAGTTACAAGACCTGATGTCAATCAAAATTTATCTAAATCACCAACACTAACCGGAATTCCTAAAAAATGACCTACAGAACTAGCACTAATAGTTCCTGCAGGAGGAACTCACATAGCCCCATATAAAGGCGCACTTAAAGAAGTATATGCAGCTCCAATAATACCTCCAAGTCAACCTTTACCTCCGAAAATTTCAGCAAATCTTCAACCCACCACAACTAAGAAAGCACTTCTTCATACAGATAAGTACGTATCAAAGAAGTTTTGCCAACCAGTTGCGGTTGGGTTTGGACCTGTTGATGCAACAACAGTCTGAATAATTCCAGCAATCCCAGACAAAATCCCGGCAGCAATAAAAGCTGGAATTAAAGGAGCAAAGACTTTTGCAAATTTAGCTAAGCCTTCTTGGATTTTTTTACCTACAAAACGATTTCGAATTGCGCTTTTATTGCCAGTTGAAACAGCTTGTAAATCTTGTCCTGCAACCGATAGGTTTAAAGCTTCTTTTTCTTTTGCTTTAGCAGCTAATTCAGGATCTAGATTTTCTTCTATTGGAGTGTCTGAAGTATTGACATCAATTCCCATCTTTTTCACACCAGCTGAAAATTCTTCAAATACTTTCCGAACTGCAGGTCCGATTACTATTTGGTATTCTTCATTAGCTTTAACAAGCCCTAGAACACCATCAACTTTTTTTATTGTTTCAGTATCAACAGCATTTGGATCTTTAAATTTGATCCGTAGACGCGTCATACAATGAGTGATGCTGTTGATGTTATGTGCATCAATACACTGGTTTAATGATGCGGCAATATCTTTTGGTTTAGCCATTTTTGACCTCGATGGATTCGTAAAATCAAATAAAAGAAATTTTAAGGACGCAGATTTTATTTTCTTCTTTTATTGATTGATGGACAAATTAATCAGAAAAACGTAACAAGCAATAAGACTGCTGCACCAATTACAGCTAGCGGAAGTCCAGCATCTAAAAAACGTAATGATGCTAAAACAACGCCAATTACAGCAATAATTGTTCCTACAAGAGTTCCTATTGTAATTATTAGTCTTTGAACGCGTGTGAGTTCCCCTCACGCACTAATAACTTTCTTCTCAGTTAATGAATTGCCCATGCTTAAATTTTATTACCCTTTTATGTGAAAATATACCAACAAGTTCCAATTGGGAAGTGTTCCCAATTAATACTCCTAATTAGAAAATTAAACCACCCAATTAATAATGTCATAAAATATGTAATATAACTACATAAACGATATAAACACAATAGGAGGGTTGGTTAAATAGTTGATATTTAACTTAAAGATATTTAATATTGTTTTGCAAAGACCAAGGGGTTAAATTTAATGAGTAACGAAGATAAAAAAGTTTTGTCATCAGAAATGTCAAAAGGCAAATTAACATCTGTCGAATTAAAAACGATCGAACTGATAAACCAAAATCCAGAACCATTATTAGTTGAAAAAATCGAAGCTGCAGCCTCTTATTATTTAACGACTAAGTCTTCATTATTTAGATTAGCTCAAAAACTCCAATTTCATAATTATTTAGAAATGCGTTTATACGTTCAAAAAGAATGAACCAAACAAAAGTTTTTTCTGATCAATCAAGAAAAAACGTTTAAAAGCCGATTAAATAACCTCAAAGCTTATTATTTATACGCCATTAATGAAACTATTGATAGTTTAGATCAAGAATGTTTTTTAAAAGTTTGTAATGTTCTTAATAAAGCCGGAAGAGTCTTATCATTTGGCATTCGTTCTTCATTCTTAGCAGCCAGTGATTTAGCAATAAATTTACAAAGAATTAGAAAACAAGCCTTTGCTTATCAAGATATTCATAACTCAATTTTAGAAATCGCTAGTTTTAAACAAAATGATGTGGTAATTTTCTTTTCAGAATCAGCAGTTACAAAAGAAATCTTGTTTCTTTTAACCGAATGCGTTCGTTTAAAAATAAAAACGATTATCATTACTTCAAATCCTAATCCCGATAAAAGATTTACTTATCATTTGATAACTAAGAACATTTCAAATAAAGAAAGATTAGTTGCTATCTTTTCTAAATCGGCTCAAATCATCGTTAGCGATGCCATTTTTCGAGAACTTTATTATTTACACGAATCTAATGATAAATACATGGAAGAAAATTACAAAATTTTGGACAATTGAAAAGAATATAAATAATCTTTTTTTTCGAAATACTAGTTTTTTAAGATATTAATTGGAACAACATAAATTCCATCATTTCTTTTATATCCAGCTCCGTATGCTGTGACTATCATTTTAAAAACAGGCGGACGAAATAAAGGAGTTAAATCTTTTTGATCCACAAAACGTTGATATACTTTATTTAAACTTTTAGCAGCTACTTCAATGTTAGAAGGATCACCTAACTTAATTTCAACTAAGCCAACTCGGCCATCTCTTAGTGTAATAATTGCATCACATTCTAAACCATTACTTTCTTTATATTTGCTAACTTCAGCACCAATTGATTCGGCGTAAATTCGTAAATCTCGAATTACAAAGTCTTCAAACAACAATCCAGTTGTATTTTTATCATAAGCTAATAATTCTGGAGTAGCTTTAAGAATATTACAAGCAACTGAGGTATCTACGAAATGATGCGTTGCTTTTGTGCGCATTCTAATTGAAGACCGAAAATTTGGACTTCACGCTTGTAATTCTTCTAAAATAAATAGGTTGTATAATGTTTCTAAATAGTTTCTAATTGTTTGGTGATTTATTCCATTTTCGTCTTTGTAAATGACATCATTGGTGATAGTTGTAATAGCAGCTTCAGACGAAATATTTCGAGCATAACTCGAAACTATATCTTTAAGAATTTGTTTTGTTATTTTATAGCTTGATTTATTTTGTTCTAAACCAAAATTTAAAATATTATCAATGTAAATATCGGTTAATTCCATGCTCTTTTTTTTATCTTTTTCTAAAGCTGCTTCAGGCCATCCGCCTCGGCACATATAAAACAATGTGTTGTAAATCGAATAATTTTCATTTTCAAAATAATTTTCTAAAACAGGTTTGTTGTCAAATAAATCCATTAATGAAACATAGCCAAACGATTCTTGAGATTCTCATAAAGACATTGGACGCATTACAATTCTAGATATTCTTCCAGCACCTGAATGGAAAATTTTAGAAGGATCAGTAGGGGTAGAACTACCGCTAAGAATAAACATTCCTTTTTTTGGTTTTTGATCAACTAGATTTCTAATTTTATCTCAAATTTGAGGTAAGCGTTGTCATTCGTCGATTAGTATTGGATAATTACCTTCTAAAATATTGTCCAAATTGTACGAAGCTTTTTGTAATTGTTTATCATCTGATAGATTAATTAGACTTTTTTGAAATTGCATGCTTGTAGTGGTTTTTCCACAATATTTAGGGCCAGTAATCAGAATTGTTCCAATAATATCTAATCTTCTTCGGATAATATCTTCAATAAGTCTTGGACGATATGCTTTCATAAAATTGCCTGTTTATTTGCTATAATTTGCTATAAATTTAATAATATTATACAAAAATATATGTTTTGCATAACTTAAAATATATGTTTTGCATAACTTTTATTATAAAGATAAATAATTTTATTATTCATGAATGACTAAACGTAAAGACTTTAAAAGATTTCTTAATATGGAAAAGCCCATATAAAAAGGTATTTATCTAGTTCCAGTATCAACAATATAGTTGAAATTAACAAACCCAAAAAAGTTTTTAAGACTTTATTTTTTTAAAAATACAATCACAGAAATTCAAAATATTTAAAAAATGGTTCAGATAATTATCAGGACGGATACGCCTATTGAAAAATGGGAGTATCCGTTTTATTTTTGCAAGTGCAATTAATAACTTTTAAAAAACTTAATGCAAGTAACTTTAAAATCATAAGTTTTGTTTGAAGTTTATAGTTTATATTGCACTTATTGGAACTGCGTAAACTTTTTCATTAATTTGATAGACTGAATTAACTAAGCAGATTAAAGCTGAATTAGCAAGCGGATATTTAGAATTATCCATAACTTTAAAATGTTTAATTTGGCACGAAGAAAATGCAGACGAAGTTTTAATTTCAATTAAAGTGTTTTTACCACCAGTTTGGATTATGAAATCAATTTCAGCTTGGTTTTTATCACGATAATAATAAAAATTAGCATCTGCACCGTTGTTAATATAACTTTTGATAATTTCATTAATGACATAATTTTCAAGAATACGTCCTAATAGAATGGATTGTTCCAAATTCAAAGGATCTGATAAACCATTTAAATAACACAATAATCCTGTATCAAAGAAATAGATTTTAGGTCGTTTTACAAGTTGTTTCACAAAAGAATATTCATAATAAGGATGCAGTTGATAAATTAAATTTGTTGTTTCTAAAATATTAATTCAATTTCGAATTGTTTTTTGGTTAACTCCGACATCTCGTGATAAAATTTCATAAGATAAAGTCCCACCGCAGTTAGCGGCTAATAACTTTAAAAAGATATTAAACGATTTTCAATCTTTTAGATTTGTTAATTCTCTAACGTCCCGTTCTAGATAAGTCCGTAAATAATCCTGATAAAAACTTTTTGTTTCTAGATTAACAGATTTGTGAAGTTCTGGAAATGAACCTCTAGTAATTTTTTCTAAAATTGTTTCTTTAGTATTTAAAGGCTCGCAACGCGAATTTAAAATTTGTTTATTTACTAAGAACGGAATTTCATCACGATCCATAATTTCACTTTGACTTAAAGGCAACATATCGATAATTCCGACTCGACCCGCAAGTGATTGCGTAACATTACGCATCAGTCCATACTGTTGTGATCCTGTCAATAGAAACATTCCGTTAGCATTTTTATTTTCTATTCGAGTCTGATTAACTAGCGTATTAATGTACTCAAACAAAATTGGTGCATATTGAATCTCATCAATAATTACTGGTGGCGAATAAACCTCAAGAAAACGCTTAGGATCAGTATTGGCTAACAAGCGAAAATCATTATTTTCAAGTGTTACATATTTTCAAGTACCCTGTTTTTTAATCTCTAAGCATGCTGTAGTTTTACCAATCTGACGTGCTCCTGTTACCAACGTAACAGGATATGTTTCAATTTTTTTTAAAATTTGTTTAATTATTGTTCTAGTAATCATAAAAAAATAAACCCTTACAGATATTTTACATCAAATTAACATAAAAAATTAATATAATGGAGGAAATTCCTCCAGTAATACTGGCGATTTTTCCGCCATTATTTGTTTAAAATTATTTTCTGGCATTACGAAACGGTACAACTACACCACATTATTATCATGTTCTAAAGGGAATAAGTAGTTATTTCTTTATTATTTTACAACTTTACTTTAATAACAATAGTTGCCGGATTATAAATATCTTGTGGTTGTTGATTCACAAAATTCTCTGATTCAATTTGAACTTGTATATTCCGTTTAAATCTAATACCAATATCATATAATAAAGTTTACATTGTACTATCGATATCACTAGGTAATGTATTTGCATAAGTTTAAACTGAATCAAATTCTGAGTGTTAATCTAAGGACTGTAATATCATTTTGCGTGATAAATGAATTTAAGTTAGCAAAATTAGATTCAAAATCCATTGCACTTAAATATTAGAATCACCTGCTTTGTCTCTACCTGATGATTAGAATCATTTTCGTTATTAGCACAATCTGCTATACAAGTTATTGCGGTCGTAATAATACACTGCGAACAGAATTTTATTTTTTATTTTCTCATGTTTAACTTTTAACAAAAAGTAAAAAAAATAAGCTAGAACATATTTTTGTTTAGACAATCTTATAGTCTTACTTTCCACAAATGAGTTTAGCTATAAAAAAATGTGTGCATTTAAGCACACATTAATTTCATTTTATTAATTCTATATTTTCGGATATCCGGCAACAAAAACTTTTATTTTTGTTAAACCTTTTTTAATTTTGAATTTAATAGTCGGCAAAAAAACACGTTTAAAATTTACATTTACATTGGGATGACAGTTAATGACTTCAGCAAAATCAAAATTTTTAGTTAAGGCAGTAATTGAACTATATGCCAAATTATTTTCATAAGAAATAGATGAAGTGTTTTTGTGATTAGTATATGGGTACACTTTGTTTTCTGGAATAGCAAAACCTGATTCATAAGCGTGAGTTTCAATATTAGATTTAATTACGTGTTCACGAATCACACCATCATCTTTTGGAATAATTTTCGTGATAATTTCAACACCTTCGAATGGTGATCAAGTTACTTCAATTTGTTTGTCTAAAACATTAATTACGTTTGTAGAGGAGCGAACGTAATAACGTTTATTATCAAACACAGCTAACATATTATCTGCAGCTAGTTCTTTCATGTTTTTGTTGCTTACAGAAACATTAAATCCGAAATAATTAGAGTAGATAAATTTTGCATATTTTTCTTCAACATGTGTGGGCTCAAACTTGGCAAATTGACCGCCGTTTAAAATCATGGTAAAGTTTTTACGTGGATGTAATAATACTTGATTACTTTGCTTAGATAGACAAAGGTTTTTGAACTTGGGCATTTTAGGTTGCACACTTCAAAACGGATGATCTTTTTTAACTGCTAAAATCAAAAAAGTTTTAAAACTTCATAAAGGGCTAGTTGGTGAATTGTACTCTTCAGCCATGATTAAATTTTGATAAGCATACCCTACATTTAAAACCCCAGATGGATCAAAAATATCCTGTTTCATTCATCATTTTAAGTTTTGAGAAATTAATCATTTTAATTCACTTAAATTAATTTCATGTGGTTTGAAAGCAAAAACTAAAGCACTAAAAAAACTTGTATGAGCAAAACGGTACGTTAAAGATCTACCAAATGGAACACTTGAACCATCTTCGCTAAATAATTGCACATATGTTTTATAAAAAAGTAAAGCTCTTTTTTTCAGTTCGGCTGCTCTTTTTGGATCAAAACTTTCTGCAAATTTTGCATAGACAAGTCCATAAAAATGATATCCAAACGCGATGTAATAATCTCTTTGTGGTTCTCGACCGTCAAAATATCAACCATCTTTTAAATAACATTTTTCGATATTTTCAAAGGCATCTTCGATTGCCTTTTGCGAATACTGTAAATTATTCAACCTTAATGACAAATTGACAATTACCTTAAAAAACTGTCAATTGTTTTTACTAAAATTAAAATCATTGATTTGAAGCAATCACTTGTTCAAATTGTTTTTAGATATCGCTGAAAAATCTTTAATAATTCATGGATTCAGGGCCAGTAGTAAAGCTACTGGAGCCATCTCAACAGTAATTTGATTGTAATTAGTCAATTTGCCAAAGTAATTCTTACTATTAGGATTAGTTCCTGTACGAAGCAGATTTCTAATTCGTTTAATGTAAGATGCGTATTTATTGTTTGGACTTGCACTATGAACTAACGGCCCAAGCCCTCACAAAATTCGTAATGCACCTTCAATTTCAGCGATGTCTTGTCCGTAAATAACTCCCGACGTAGCAAGCTTCATCCGGGTTGAAGAATGATTCCAGTAACTTAAATACGGTTTTAGAAATTGATTAAAAACTGTTTCAAAGTCTTTATATGAAAATAAAGAAGAAATAATTTTCTTCATTTTCAATTAAATTATTCTCTTCCCAATACTAGGGTAAAAGTAAATTGTTTAGCAACAAAATTTTCTTTCAAAACAGTTAAAGTAACGTTTATGTTCAAATTAGTTGGATTTGGAACAATAGCAATTCTATAACGATTTGCATTAACTATATTTGTGGTATCTGTTAAATTGGCATATTTTAATAAGGTACCAATAGAAAAGTACTTAGTTGTTGCATCATTTACTAATTCTTTTGTCGCAGCATCGTATGAGAAGTCTTTTAATTCGTCACTAGTTTTTGGTGTGAAATTAAATTGCTCAGTACCAGGAAACGTGTCAATGACTAATTTATTACCGACAATTTCAACATCTTGATTAGTTACACCAGATGCAGAACCATTTGTTCTTCGGTGTACAACGATTGTATATTCAATTGACTTATCTGCAGGATTAGCAACAGAATCTTTAACCGAATAAGAAAATGACGTGTTTGGATCGTTTGCAGTGCTAGATGTTTGCAAATTTGCTGCTAAAGTAACATACTTCGATAGGGTTTCAACAGATACAGGTCCAGAACCTGGTTTAGAAGAATCTGTTGATGCATGAAGTTCATTAACTGCGCCATCATAAGTAACGTTTGCTTGGTAGCCATCTTGAAGAGGGACAATAGCTTGATTTTTCAAATTTGTAACATTAGAACATGCAGCAGCAACAATACCTGATACTCCAACAACTCCTAAAAAAGGAATTAAACTTAATTTTCAAATTTTTCTTTTTTTCATTTTTTTAACCTCTAATTAATTTCAAATCACGCATTATGCAAATAGTCATTAAATTTCCCCAATTGGTTATTTACAAGCAGCAAACTTGAACCATCACTACTTGGAGACAAAACAACTTCTTTATTTCCTGAAAAATCTCTAGAATTAATAGAATTAAATTTAGCTCCTCTAAATTCAACAGAATAACTTGTTTCAGGAAGACTGGCCGAAACCATTCCTGAGATTTTGTTATTTGCGTCTTTTTTAAGGATTAGTGACGTTGGTTGGACAGATTTCAATTCCGTATTTATCCCATCTAATTTTAAATACGGAGGGTCAAAGGTTCGACTATCGAAACTAATATTCTTAGATTGTGCTTGTTTAATTTTTAAACTTGCGTCTGCAAATGTACTAACGTAATAGTACTCAGCTTTAGTTGTCGGATCAGTGTATTTGATTGCCACATAATTTTCATCGTTAGCAATTATTTGGATATTACTTAAAGTTGCAGCTAAATTATCATTTGCATTAGGTGTAATTGCGTACGCAAAAGTATTATCAGTTGAATTATCAAATCACAACGTATTGAATGTATTATTAGCAGGAGTAACAAATCCGGTGCTATTCATATACTTAGCTTTAATGGCATTCGCACTTGTCATTAACGCTGTGTCTGCATATACTGCAGTAGAAACTTTTGCAGCAGAACCTGATTTCACATTATTTTGGTTTTGCAAAATAGTGTAATCATTTGTTCCAATTTTATATTGATCATGCGCTGTTCCATTAAGGCTAACAGTACCTTTGGTAATTTTTGTGCTGGCGTTATCTAAAAGATTTTCGATAGTCGTCACTACTTTTGACGAGTCTGATTTATTATGTGCATGTGTATTACCAACAACAATAATTGAACCATTAATCATAAAATAAGCCTTATTGGTTGTTACCCCAACTTCACCATATTCATTAATTTTGCGTTGGTAATTATCAACTTTCGCTTGCACCATTCCAGTTTGATCAAAAATTAAACCGTTATTGTATGAATAGTTAAGTTGTTGATTCAATTTTTCTGACTCAGTTGCCCGATCTGTCATAAACAATTGTGTTAGTTGAAAATCGTTCTTGAGTTGTTTTGAAGCAGTCAAATATTTTGCATCTACACTACTAGGATTTGAAGCAAATTGAGCTTTTAAAGATGTTAAGAAAGCGTCTTTTTGAACATCAGGAGAACCTAAATCAATTGCAGAAGTTCCGGGAACGTAATAAGGATTAATTAATTGCCAATAACCATTACCGTAAGGATTTGAATTTGCTGTCGTATATAAAGCAGTTGCACCATCTGATTGATAGAATGCGCTTTCGTTTTCACCTAAGGTAGATTCAAACATTCCATTTTTTTGATCATGCAAACTAATGTAGAATCCAAAACCATCTTGGTTTCAAGCATAACGATTTTGATTTTTCGAAAATACTAAACCATTATTTTTTTGAAGTAAATCATATCCACCTAAAGAAAAGTTTTTATTTCCAGTAGAAGCATTTAATCGGTCTCGTTGTTCTTGATTCAAATTCAATCATTCTACTGAATCAGCATTTGAATTAGTTTCATAGTATTGCCAATCAATATCAGTTCTTGGAGTAGTAGGTAATTCCTTATTTTCAGTTTGGATTGCTAAAAGACGGGCACCTAACACTGCAGAAATATTATAAGTTGAAATTAATGAACTTAAATTTGTAATTCCTTTAACTTGATTCAAGATGAAGTTATGTAAAACTGGTCCATATTGAGCTGGAGCATTATCCAACAGCACTGTTAATGAAGCAAGAATTGTTAAGCCTTGTTTTTGTGAAGAAAAATCGTCACGAACTACAGCCCGACCGCTAAGATTATCAGCAATTGAACCATTGAACATATAAGGCATAATACTTGTTTCAATAAATTTGTAAACATTTAAAAATCTTGGATCATGTTGAATATTGAAATCTGAGCCATCAAAGTACAAAACAATACTAGAAAAAGCTTTAAATAAGTCAACACCATACGATCCAATATAAGCTAGATTACTATGCTGAATAAATGATCCATCTGCATAAAAACCATCACTAGAAGTAACAAAACTATTAAACAAATTATCAGCTAGCACTGTAAAGATGTTGTTAACGCTTTCTGAATTTCTTTCAAGGATTGCAGTTTGCAACAAAATATTCGCATTATCAACTAAGTTAGCGCCAGTTTGCAACCGTCTAGATGTAACAGGACGGTAAGCCAAAATTGCAGTTGGCGAAGCACCTCCATATCTAACGTCTGGCAAAAAGTAATTAATACTATTAGCTCATTGAGCGATTTTAGCAGAAGGAACAGAGTAACTTGCAGCAACCAAAAGTTTTGTTAAATCCTTTGGGATGCCAATTTCATAAAACCACCAGTTAACGTATTGGATCTGGTTGGGATAGTAATACTTAGAAGTAACATTATCTAAAAAATCTTCCAATACTTTAATTACTTGCTGCTTAGCTTCATTTGCTTTGGCTCCTTCAGCAGAATCTTGGTAATAGGGATTAGTAACCAATCTGTTTCCTGGAATATTACCGTTTTGATAGTATTGTGGATAATTTGCACCAACTGCAGTAGCTAAATAAACTGCTTTTTGGATAGATATTCGAACTAATGAAGAATTTTGAAATCCCGAATTTGGAATTACATTATTCGCACTATCAAATGAAGCCTGTTCTTCTTTTCGATACATTAATTCAAATGCACTCGAAAATGCTTTAACAGCTGCAGATTGATGAGTTTCATTAGTACTACCCCATCCGCTATTAAAGTTTCCGGCAAAATACATTCGCGCTGTTGCATCAACCTCTCACGAAGCATTTGGGTACAAATTGTCCATATCAGTTTTCAGTTTTTTTCAAAGATCTGGATCTGCCTTTGGGTCTGGATCATTAAGAGCAGGATTATTGTTATTTTTGATTGGAGTAATAATTTTAGTGGCTTTTAAAATTTCTGTGATTTTATTTATATCACCCGCTTTAACAGCGTTTGCTAAATCTTGAAAAGCTAAGTAAGTAGGAATAAGATTTCCTTGCGTTCATCGAACGGCATCAGAAAAACTTTTTTTCTGAGAACTATTCAAGTCTTGTAAATTTTTAACATGAAAATAATTCATGTTATACGAATCACTAATGTTGTCTAGTACTGAAGTAAAATCCTGATTTGACATTGTTTTTTGTGTCTTATCAATTCCGGTTTTTCCATCAGTAGCAACAACCTCATTATTACCAGTTGGTGCACAACTTGCAGCAATTGATGAAACAACTGCAACTGCACCAAATAAGCCAAGAAACTTCAACTTTGTTTTTTTAAGCTTCATATGATGTATGAGCTCCTTAAATTTAATGAATTTTAATTAGCGAGCTAATCATCCACCATCAACAGGAATAATGCTACCATTTACGTAATCACTAGCCTTAGATGCTAAGAATGCTACAACACCCATAAGTTCGTGTGTTTCACCTCAGTGACCAGCTGGGATGCGTGATAAAATTTCCTTGTTGCGGGCTTCATCAGCTCGAATGTCTTTTGTATTAGCAGTAACAATATACCCTGGAGCAATTGCATTACATTGAACGTTATATTGAGCAAGTTCATTTGCAAATGCTTTTGTTAACCCTGCTACAGCGTGCTTAGATGCCGTATAAGCTGGAACAAACTTACCACCTTGATAAGATAACATACTAGCGATGTTAATAATCTTTCCACTGCGTTGTTCTACCATTACACGAGCAACTTTTTGTGAAAGTACTCAAACAGCATTAATGTTAATGTTCATCACTTTGTTTCAGTAATCGTTTGGATATTCTAATAACGGGCTTCGCAAAATAGTTCCAGCGTTGTTAACTAAAATATCGATTCGTTTGAATTCTTTTAAAGTTTGTTGTACTAAATTTTCAGCATCTGCTTCTTTTGTTAAATCCGCTTTGATTAATAACAAAGGAACATTATATTTTGCTGCAACTTTTTTGATGTCATCCAATTCAGGAGCATAGTAAGTAACAACTAATTTTGCACCTAGACTAGCAAACGCTTCAGCATAAGCTAAACCTAATCCCATATTTGCTCCTGTAATGATTGCAACTTTATCTTTTAAACTAAAATAATTAATATTAAATTCCATATTTATCTTTTTCACCTTTTGACTTTCTTCTTTTCGGCTTGTTCAGCAATTTGTTTTTTCTTTAAATCAGCATCAAAAAATCCAGCAACTGCACTTCTTGAAACCTTGACAACAACATTAGGTGAAATTTCAATTCAAAGATCATTGTCTTTTTTATTAACAACTTTCCCAAAAATCCCACTAACCAATAAGACTTCATGCCCATTTTTTATTTCGCGAAGCATCTTTCTTTGAATCTCAGCTTCTTTTTTCATTTTCTTTTTACTTAAAAAAGGAAAAAGTGTAGCAGATAAAACAATTTGGAGAATTATTAATGCCAATAGGACATAAATGACAATTTCACTAACAGACATTTTTAATTCGCAAAAATATGAGCAGTCGAGCCCATTCCTTGAACTTTTTCTTTCAAGTAATTTGCTAGCTCACTAGTAGATTCAACACCAATAATGGTTACTTTTAACACGAGATCCATAATCAATGCCATATTAAGCCCAGCCACAACTACAACGTTTTTTCGTTGATTTTGATTAACTACTTTAACAGATGTTTGATGCGGCGCACCACCAGCTAAATCACAAATAATCACAGCATCCTGGCCGTCGCTTAAAGTTTGAGTCAGATTTTTTTCAAATTGATCGATCAAAATTGTTTCATTAATATTGTGGGTTATAATAGGAGCTTCTACTCCACTTACTAATTCAAGAAAACTCTTGATTCCAGACGGATATTCTGCGTGACCAGCGATGATAATTTTATAACTCATATTATTGAAGAATCCCGAATACTGATAAAGTTAATCCAACTAATACAGTAACAACGATTACCCGGTAAGCGTTTCAGTTGAATTTAGAAACCATCAAGTAAATGAAGATAATTCATAATCCCGAAACTAAATAAGGTGCGATGTTGTTTAAAATAACTTGTGCAGAAACAGTTTGAACGTGACCCGTAGCTTCAACCTGCGATTGAACTAAATTAAAGTTAACTTTAGTCAAACGAACTGCTAATGATGAAATTACAGTAACACCGATCATGGATGCAATTTTAATAATCGATTGCAACTTATCTGAAATTTTGGAAATAACTGATTCACCAAGTTTTCATCCTAAGTAACCCATAATAACCTTAATTGCAATTAAAACAATGTTGATTCCAACTAAGAAAATTACTGGTCCAATGATACTTCCGTTAGTTGCAGATAAAGCAGCACCTATTGAACTGAATAAAGGAAATAATGCAAATTGACTAATAGTGTCACCGATACCAGATAAAGGACCCATCAACGAAATTTTAATAGTACGCGCGTTTGCAACACTTACCCCATTATCTAATAAGGTTAAATGGAGCGAAAATATCAAGGGAACAAACTGCGGGTTACTATTGAAAAATTCAATGTTACTAATTACAGCTTCACGTAGAGCAAGTGTTTTTCGACCATAAATACGTTTCAATCCAGGATAAATTGCATTAGCATAACCAATACCTTGAAAGTTGGCCAAGTTAAACGCATTTTGCAAAATGTATGATCGGAATGCTACTCATATATAAATAAATAGACCCAATTTTTTTCTTTGCGGAGCAGCAGGACTGGCTACGGAAACAAAGCCAGAATCATCATCAGATTTGGTTACACTTGTTGCATTATTTGTTGCAACAAACGAACTAGAATCAGTACTAATTTCGGGTGAGGATTGTTTAAATTCCATCGTCTTCTCCTTTCGAACTTGCAACTGATACATTAGCATTGCTTGGACCATTTGCAGCAGTTAAATTAGCTAATTTAGGAACAGCTAAGATAATTAAAGCAACACCTAATGCAGTTACTGCAAGAGCAAATACACTTATCGATGCTCCAGTTCCTGTAGCTATTGCTTCAAACACCAGTTCTAGGAAATATCCTAGTAACGCGAATCCGATGTACTCACGTTTCATCATTACTTTCAAGATCAACGCAAATCCTAATGCCGGTAACAATCCACCAACAACTTTTAACCCTTGAGATAATCAATTTGGGAATTGTTGAGCGGCTTGACCAACGACGTTAGCACTAAATCCAATTGCAATACCAACAATAAATGCAATAATCATGAAAATGAAAATAGTTAAGTTGGAATACAAGTAAAATAGCATGTAGCGGTCTTTCTCAACTGCCTTGCGAGACAGACCAACTAAAGGACTCATCAAAGTGTAAACAGCATTAAAGATAAATTGGAACAAGATTCCAATAGGGATTGAAATCCCAATTCATTGACCAGCATCAGCGATTGTTACAGGAACACCTGTAACTTGTGCTTGTTGAACACCAAGGACTGTAGCAAAAATCCCGGGTGCAATTGGATCTGGAGGACGAACACCTCCTTGACCGATTCCAAAACCAAGTCATACTAATTGGCCAGCAGCACCAATAATGACTGCGTTTTGAACGTCACCAAGAATAATCCCAACACCTGCCGCATAAATTAACGGAGTTGCGGTATAGTTTCCTAGCAATGATCCAGCGATAGCGATAGCGGCTCAAATACCAATGATAATGGCTTGACCCGTCGATATCATAAAGTCCGGATTAGGAACGTTATTAAACATTATATATACCTTTCATTATAGAAATAAGTCATTAACAAAAATTTGAAATATCAACAAGACCTTTAGTAACACCTGGTAAAGACATAGTATTGAATTTAACACCTTTATCCAACATTTCACGAATTAATTGTTTTTCGTGATCACTTAAGTTAATTGATCCTGTAATACGTTTGCGTTCAGGGCTTAAGTGAATGTTACCTAAATTAATTTCAGTAATGGGCAATCCACCCATCACTAATTTATAAACATCATCAACACTTTTAACAACGATATAGAACACTTGTCAATCTGCAGCCTTTGGTCAAATCTCAATCAACTGATTGATTCCATAAAAACGACATCTTACTCCCTTAGGAACAGTAACAAGCATTAATTCTTGCTGCATTTTATCTTCAGCAGATCCATCGTTTGCAACAATAACCGAGTTACATCCGTTAGTTTGCATTCAAACAGATGCTTGCCCATGCATTAAACGTTCATCAACCCGAATTTGAATTATTTTAGCCATTTCAACCTCCAATTAATCTATCAATAAGGTTTTCAATTTTCATCAAAAACTCTCATTAGACTTTCCACAAAAAAGTAGTCTCCCCAGATATTACCTTCGTCCAACCCCTTTTTAGAGTGTCATGAATAAACACCATGTCATAAAAAAGGAGAACCAGCAACATCAGACAATCTACTATACTTATTAATTAATGAACGCAAGATGATGTGAGCGGCCTTTTGGTAAAAAGTTTTTTTATCTACTGGCAAATATTTTAGCGCTTCTAAGAAACCACATACTGCAATGGCTCCAGCTGATGTATCGCGAACTTGAGAAGGATCATCATTAAAGATTAAATCCCAGTAAGGAACATCATCATCTGTACCTAAATTATTTAAAAATTGATTACTAACTTTATAAAAGAGTTGTAGCAAATCATCAAACTTTTTTGAATTTTTAGGAAGATGTTTTAAGTTTAAAGCAATTCCGTAAATTCCTCACGCTTGCCCTCTAGCTCAACAAGATGTATCACTATACCCTTGTCGAGTTTTGCCATACAAATGTTCCCCTGTTTTATTATTAATGTAATACGTATGATAAGTTGTTCCATCACTTCTAATAACAGTTTGCATCGAAGTTCAAAAATGATTATTTGCGATTTCAGCATATTCACTAGGGCCACCATTTTCGCTAGCTCAATAAAGGATTGGAATATTCAGCAAACAATCAATGATTAATCGTGATTCATCATCAGAACCTTTTTTTCCTCAAGCCTGAATAAATTTAGCATTTTTAACATAACGACTGACTAAGTTATCTGCAGCTAGTAAAGCAGCTTTTTGAGCTTGAGAATTACTAGTTAGCTTATATGCAGCAACACAACTTGGAATGAATAAGAATCCCATGTCATGGTGGTCTACGCCTATATGATTTTCGATTCTTCATTGTCATTCAGGAATTGTCGATAACGCTTTATTTTTAAGGACATCATCGTGAGAGAATTCTCATAAAGCTCACATGATTCCAATCCAAAACCCACTCGTTCATTCAGAATTGTCTCATTCTTTTGATGAAATCATTTGGTAGATATTATTCGTTGTGTTTGGAGTTGGAAATTTACCATCAAAAAACTCTAAATTTTTCAGCGTTTGTTTGTGCAAGTCAGATAATATTTTTTTAACATCATCTTTTGTTAACAAATCACTATCAGTTAGAAAATTTTTATTAATAATTTTTTCTGGTTCATTTTTAAACATAATTATTTCAAGTCACTTTTTTTAACAAATTGCATGTCTTTATAATCTAGGTTTTCACCACCCATTGCTCAAATAAAAGCATAGTTAGAAGTCCCAACCCCTGTATGAATACTCCATGGAGGGGAAATTACGAAATCTTGATTTTTTAATACTAAGTGTCTTGTTTCAGATGGTTCACCCATAAAGTGGAATACTCGATCTTCAGAATTAACATCTAAATATAAATAGCATTCTGTTCTACGTTCGTGAGTATGGCAAGGCATAGTATTTCACATATTGCCTTTTTCTAATATAGTCAAACCCATTAACAAAGAATTGGTTTTGCATACTGCTGGGTGAAAATATTGATAAATGGTGCGTGTATTGCTTTCTTCAATTGAACCCATTTTGTTTGGTTTGGCCTTCTTAAGGTCAACTTTTACTACCGGGTAAACTGAAGTTCCAAAAGTGGACACCAAATAAAAATTAGCTGGTTTTTTGGCATTCTTAGAACTAAAAATAATTTTTTTATTTCCGACCGGTAAATAAAGCCCATCTTTATTTTCCAAAGTTTCTTTACCACCATCGTGTTCAATGGTTCCAGCACCACCGATATTTATAATTCCTAATTCGCGATGTTCCAGAAAAAAACTTGAGCCAATTTCTGATGACAATTTAAGGTCTAATTTCTTAGTTGTGGGAACCACACCACCAACAATTAATCTATCGTAATGCAAATATACAAGCGAGATTTCTCCATTTTGAAATAAATCAGAAACTAAAAAATTATTTCTTAATTTTTCAGTATCAAATCCCTTCGTTTCATTTTTTCCAGCAGCGTAGATTGTTCGTAATTTCATAATTTTTGGTTTTTCTTCTTTAAATTAATAAATTTATTTCTTTTTGAAAATCGAAGATAATTTTCATCGTTTAACCGATGATGAAAAAGCTTCTTTGTTTTTGACAAAAGCATCTACCTTAGCATCCTTTGATTGAGACCAAGGAATTTTTATTGAAAAATACGTCATTAACAGAATAGAACAAACACCAAAAACATAAGAAATCAAGTTCATTGTTAAGAACAAGGAACAGAAAACTAATACCATTGATGCGATTGCTATTTTTCTATTGCCATATCTTGATCATGCAATTTCCCACAAAATTCAACCAAGTGCAAATAAAACTAATGCAGCTCAATTAATTTGTCGTGGCATTGACACAACCAAAATATCCAATACCGGATTTGGGTTTCTAAACACATCCGTACTTTGCGTCGTTGGTGAGACTGGAGCAAATTGTTCTGATTGAACGAAATAAATGCCAACGATAACTGCTATTAAAAAGCATTCGCATATAATTCGTGATCATTTCTTCATGCTCGTCTTAAATTTTCCAAGACGTTGTGAATCTTTTGAAAGTGAAATAAAAGCTTCTCCTTATTGATGTTTTTAAAACATCGTTTTTTTCCAAGCATGGGCATAAATAAAAAGTTAGTTAATATCTAAATAATTCAATAAACTAACAATTTAATTCGACGCAGAAAAATAATTCTCTTTTTGCTCGGACGCGGTTATATTATCATATTGAATCTATAAAACCATAAATAATTGAACTCGGTAGTACGATTTTTGTAAACGTTTACATACAAGAAAATAAAATCTCTTGTAAACGTTTTCATATAAATCTATACAAAAAAAAACAGGTAATCAAGAATTTTCAACCCTTAATTACCTGCAAAAAACAATATATAAACTTTAAAGAACTAACTCTTAGATAGATTTGCCCAACAATTTACACAATTGTAAAAAATTATTTTTAAATTTTAATTTCATAATCAAAACATCGTTTTTTACTTCTAATTTGTATTCAGATTTATTTAAGCTGATACACCGTTTTAAATCTTCTATAGAAAAATTTGAAGAGTCAATGATCGAAAAATTGAACTTTTGAACGTAATTGTCATAGTCTGTTTTTACGTTTTCAAAATCAAGATATGTATTTTTTCAAATTCCAGATGCTAAAACTAAAGCAACATTTTTCTTTAATAAATCAATATGAAAATAATTCTCTTGAATTGCTTGTTGAGATAACCTTGTATAAAATTTTTTTATTTTAATTCTTCAATCTTTTGATTTTTTATTTAATTTTAAAAATTCATAACGAAAAGGAAAATATGCTCTAACAATTAAATAATCAATAAACGAATTAATTTTTCTAATAAGTCCGTCGCTATTAATTTTGTAAGTATTGTATTTAGACTCTTGGACAAATTTTTGGATAATTTCCAACTTTACTATATTATTTTTTCATCATTCAGTTTTATGAGTAAGAAAGTTGTTAATTTTAATTTTATTTGAATTCATAAATATTTACTTGTTCCTTAAAAAAATTATTTAATGCAAAGTTTCAAGAAAATCCAAATCTGGATTTTCATATTTCTCATCTCTTGACAAGTGGATTTTACCTTGCAAAAAAATTAAATAATCCTGTTCTAATTTTAAATAAATTTCCTTCAATTCTTTATTTTCATTATTTTCTTTAATTTTTTTGTTAAGATCGCGAAACGCTTTTTCAAAATTATATTGAGTGATTTTATCTTGAAAAGCACGTGATTGCTTTTGGATAGGAAATGGGCGATCAAAGTCGTATGTCATCTTTTTTAAAGGTAAATCAATACATGTACATCCTAAGTGATGGTATCCTTCTTCAATGGCTTTTTCCATAGTTTCAAAATTTTTAGATTTAACAAGAGATAAAACTCTACCTTCTCATTTTCGGCATAATCTACAAGGAGCAATTTTCGGAATTACGAAATATAAATTATCAACTTCTGATTCATCATTTTTTTCGTTGTTATTAAAAGTGCTAAAAAGATTTCAAAACTTTTTTCCAGTAGGGAGTTTAACTTCTTTTTTAAAATAATTAGACAAAAAATGATTTTCAGAATTACTAATCTTTTCGTTTTTCTTCCGCTTGATATATAAATAAAGAATAATTCCGGCAACAATAATTATTGCGACAATAGCAATTAAAGTAACGGCTCAATTAGGTAAACTCATAATATCTACTCGCAAGAACACAGACTACCGTAATAGTCTCTTATTTTTTGGGTGTCAATCTTTAATTCTGAATTACATAGGCTACATTTCATTACAACAAGATCTTGTTTAAACTCAGGACTAAAAATATCTAAATCTCCAAGGAGAACAAATTTTCTAAAATTCCCGCATTTTTCACAATAACAAAATAAATAATTTATTTTTTTAGTAAATTGAAATCTAGACATATTTGATCAAAAATCCATTCTTTCATTTGATTTAAAGAAAACGAAGTTATATAGTTATACTAAACTCAATCAAAATTTTATTAATTTAAAATCTAAACTAATCAACTTAAAATTTGTAAATATCTAAATAAAACAAACGGACGAACATCTTTTTTAAATCATTTTTTTGGTGAAAACGAAAAGTTAATTAGATTCAAGTAAAAGCTATAATATTTTCAATCTGCATAAATATTGCTATAGCTTCAAAAAAATATGTCTAAATTTATAGCTTAAAAACCAACAAGAACATAATAAAAAAAGTAAGGCCTTGCAGCCTTACTTCTCAATGTCTTATGGGTCTTAAATTCTAGTATTTTAAAATTACGTTAACTGGTAAGTTTTTATCTAGTAATTCAGTTCCACCTAAACCTAATAATTCAATTAAAAAACTATATCCAACTAATTGGCCCTTAGCTTTTTTAATCAAGCGAGAAATCGCTTGAACAGTTCCAGCAGTTGCTAGTAAGTCATCCACTATCAAAATTTTTTGTTTTGGTTTAATGGCATCGATATGCATTTCTAATGAAGCATTATCGTTGTATTCCAACGAATATTTTTCATGAAATGTTTGCCGGGGCAATTTTTTTGGTTTCCGAACTAAAATTAAAGGTAATTTTGTTGCATAAGCTAATGCTCCACCAAAAATAAAACCCCGCGATTCTGGAACCGCAATTGCTTGCGCTCCGACTTTTTTTGCAAAAGCTTTCATATTGGCAATTATTTTCGCAAATAATTCACCATCTTGTAAGACTGGAGTAATGTCATAAAACAATACCCCTTTAATTGGGAAGTCTTCAACCCGTTTGATTTTCTTATCAATTTTTTGTACAACTAATTTATTCATTGTTAGTACCGCCTTTCACTCAATCTCTGATTAATTCCAGGAATAATTTGTTCATCCACTTTGTCATATGATTTTTGTTGTTTTTTGACCTTTCCGGTTTGGTGGATTTCTTGCTTAATCATCACCTTTTGACGCACACGCATCATCAAACCTAATAATTGCGGTAATAATACCCAACTGCTAAGATTGCCAACTAAATTGCCAATCGCACCAAAGCCAAATAAAACGAATAAGTAAAGATTAAAACTTGTTCCTAAAAAACCACCATAATTAAATGCACTAAAGACGATTAAAGCGAACGGTAAGACAAAGTAATTAAAAACACTGAACCGGCTCATGCTAGCTATATTGTTAGAAATAATTTGGTGGATTGTTTGCTTTTTGTAAATTGCATAACTATACCAGTATTGGTAATTCCACCCAATTCCATAAACAATCATTACGTGGCTAATTGTTCATGTGCCAAGTAAAATCAGAATCCCCTCAAATTGGAAGCGAATATCTAAGATTGTTCCTAAAGCCAATGGAGCAACTAAGATCCCAAAGAAGTTAATCAATCCCACCGCAAGATAAGGGATGCTAATCAACCAGCGGTAACGCAACATAAAGTAAACTAAACCAATGGCAAATGTAATCATTGCCGCCATCAAAACGATTGTTGCCGAATTTTGTGTAATTGCGGTTAACGAAAAGATTTTATTTTCACTAAATAAAACAATTGCAGCAATTCCAGCACCAAGTGCTATTAGCCAAAAGGCTAATAAGCCAATCCCGGTCTTTGACAAGAAATCAAAGCGGGTTTTTTGTTTAAACAAATTATGAATATCTGAATCCGCAGAATTCACAACTTCATTCAATTGTAAATGATCATGACTCTTTAATTCTAATTGCCCAGTTATTTCGTTCAATCATTTAGCATCTCGTTTATAAACAAATCAACGATAATTCGTTCAATTGTTAATGGCAAAAAAGACTTTATTTAAAAGAACAGATAAACCATAAACAATGAAGAATGAAGTAAATGAACCAACAACAAAAATAACGCCAATGGACTGTTCTTGATAACGACCAACGTACATTAACAACAATCCTAGAACTAAAGTAATTAAGTGGGCATCAACCACTTTCATAAATGTACTCTTATAAGTTAAACGGGCGGCCTCGCCAAGCGAAGTACTATTCCGAACGTGCCGCCTGAAGACCTCATTAATGTAAATTAAAGTACCAACTCCAACTGCCATACTAATAAACAAACCAATAAATGTATATAAATCAATTTGTCCGCCGAAACGATCATATAAGAGAACAGTTAAAACAGATCCTAAAATAATTGATAATAAATTAAATATCCCTGGCACCTTATATAAGATACTAACGATAATTCCAACTGCTAATAAAACAACACCTAAAGCAATTAAAGAAGAACCAAAGGCATCAATTCGACCAATTCCGTTGACTGTTGTTAAAGTTGAACTAATTGCTGCATTTTGAAGGGTTGGTAGTGCACCAACAATAATAGCATCTTGCGGTAATTGGCCACTTTCTAATAGTGATTTTAATCGGGTTGCTTCACCAAAATTGAGTGAACCATAAGTTCCTGTACCTTGTAAAATTTGCGATAAAACTACTTTGGTATTTCCGCCAAAGTTTAATTGTTGGTTAGTGGGAAATAATGATTGAACAGTCGGATTTATAGTTGCGGATTCACTATTTGTAATAACTCGACCTTCATATAAAATATAAGGACTAAATAAACTTGAAAAATCAGTTGATCCACCGCGACTAGTACGAATATCACTAGGAGTAGTGACATCAGCACTAGAAGTGTTGTTATTTGCATTTGTATTAGCTGCAGCAACCGTATATGCTTTAGGAATTGCATATAAATAATACAAATCATTCAAGTGAATATCAGCTGCCGTATTATAAACACCTTCGATTAAATGTGAAGGGTCATTTGAAGCATAAGTACCATTACGGTGTAAAAAGTCGTATAAAGCTCGTTCTTGAGTTGAAAAGCTAAAATATGCAGCTGATCCTTCTGGTGTTGCAAAGATATTTCTGACAAATTGTAAAGCGGCTGGTTTATCGTTTCATAAAACAATATCTTGGTTCCCTCGAATATCTGTCGAAGATGCAGCAGGTGGAAATAAAACCCGCCCCCGATTTGAACCAAATCCGGGTGCATTAACACTCGATTGACCATTACCACTATTATAATCAGTAGTGATTCCTGTTAATTTACTATTAATGTAACTTGTAATTCCGTTAGGATCGTTATTTATTGTTGATCCCGGGATGTTTAATTCAAAAGTTAATGCACTAGAAGTTGAACCTGTTGGGGGTTGAACTGCTTGCAATGAATTAGCAATAAATTCTGGTGAATTAGAATCAAAAATAACGTGGCCATCAGTCGTTTGCAATGAGAGGTCATAATTTCGGGAAACATTAAATAGTGCTGATCTCAAAACTTGTTGATCGTAATCGCGATCTGTAACGTTAGCGCCTTGAACTATATTTTTATTAACCGTAATGGTTAAAGACGGTAAACCGTTATTGATAAGTCATGAAGAATTAACAATTGAAGCAATATCTGGATCAGTATCATCCGTAAAATTAGCAGCTTGCTGATTATTTAAATTTTGGGTGATTGTAACTTGATTAAAACCTTGCAAAAACAAACGATTAGCATAAGTGTTTGCTGCGTTAGTTAACATCGCTTGAATCTCTTGATCACTCATTAAAGTTGTGTCATTAGGGTTGCGAGCTGAAGCAAACGTATCTTGAATTGGCTGTTGGGTTGATGCGGTTTGTTCATTTTCTTTATATGGCGAGAAAAATACTGTAGTCGAAACCGCTCCATCGTATGTCGAACCACGGGACGTAACAGACGAAATTCGTAATGCTCCAAAAATGATACCAAGCAAACTTAGTATCATCAAAATAAAGATAAAACCACTTTTTAAAAGCAGGTCAAATGAGGGTTTTTTCTTAAACATTGAATTCCTATGCAAAATCACTTTTGCCGTCTATAGACTTTAAAATTATATCAAAATATCCCAATTAAACAGATCGCCTTAGTATAACACTTGATTTTGTAATTAAATTTAATAAATTTAAAGAAAAAATGCAAGATCTAAATCTACTTGCAAAGAAAAATTTAAAGTCATCAGTTTTGACAAAAAAACTATTGCCAAAATTTTCATAAGAAATACCTTTCCAAAAATAAAATCTAATTTTTGAAAAAATCGAAAAAGCAGCTTATCTTCGACCCCATCCGTTTTTATTTATGGATTAATTCAATCTTTTAAAAATCTAATAAAGGCGATAAAAAGCGCTAAATCTTAAAAAAAGAAATAATTCAAAATTGGTGATGTTCTTGTAAACAAGCCCCTTTAATAAGCAACAAGCGTATAATAATAATGATTTAATTAATAAAACTCGTGCATGAAATGGTTTTTTGCTCATCACGATTTTTATTATTTATATGAAGAATGACATTTTATGAAGGATTAAAATGAAATACTATTTACGCTTTGTTAATTACCCCAATGAAAATTTACTTAATGAAAAACTTGCCGATCATGCTGGTCATGTCCCTAAACGATTATCAACTTTCACTTATCAACTAGAACCAGAGCCAAATGTTGTGAGCATTGACTATAACGAAATTCCTGACAAAGTTTTTGAATGCCAAGATAAAGTGAAATTTGATCCCTTGGTAAAGCTATTTAACACCATCCAGTATCTGAGTGATAAAAATCGAATTTATAACTACTATGTTGATTCCCACACATATTTAATTTTATCAACTGACAAGAAAGATTTATTACACGAAGGAAATAAATGATTAAAACCAACCCCTGAAGTAATGGTCAAAATATTTAATGCAACTCCAAAAATGAAAAAAGCATTAGAAAATCTTTCTTCCGTTGATCAAAAAACGATTGGTAAATATGATGGGCAATTGTGATTTTCGTTCCGGTCTTATGCTAGAATTCGTTTTGGTCAGGAAATGAAACATTTCCAATTAGATTTTGGAGCTAAAGACGAATATAAAAAGATTCTCAAAAATAAACCACTCTATGTTAATTTAAGAATTGCCCAAACCCGTTTAAAAAGTGGTTGCGAAAAAAACAAAGTTGTTGATTTTACGCTATTATATGCTGGTGATTTAACCAAACCTGTTAATTTAAGGGTTCATCATATGTGCGAAACTTCAGAAATTTTACACTCACAACATTGCGATTGCTTATTCCAAAAAGAAGAGTTTTTGAATATGGCAATCAAAAAATACTTATTGAAAGGTGAACCATTCTTATTTATTTACGCTAAAGAAGAAGGGCGAGGCATTGGTTTAGAAAATAAGATTAACGCCTATATTCGAACTGCAGAATTTGGCGAAGACACTGTCGAAGCAATGATGAACACAGTTGGATTCAACGAAAATCGACTATTTGATGCCCCAGCTGAAATTGCCTACGATTTAGGAATTAAAGAAGTAAATTTGAAAACAAATAATCCGGCCAAAATCTATCCCTTTTTATACCGGGGAATTAAAACCCATTTAGTAAGTGCTTGAACAAATGATGAAAATTTATCCATTGCAGCCAAAAACTATACGGATATTAAAGTCAAAAAAATGCATCACTTAGAAAAGAAAACTAAAGCTAAATAAAATAATTAATTTTACATCAAAAGCAGTAATAAAGACTTTCCCACCAACAGGGCAGCTTATTACTGTTTTTTATATAGTTTTTGACCACGCATAATCAAGTAAATAGTAAATTAATCTAGATTGCGACAATGAACGGACCAAAAATTTCTATCTAAAAGAAATACGAAATTGTCTTAGGCTTTATGTTCAAAACTCACCTTAAAATCATTATTAACAACTTGCTTGACTATTAAAAAAATCCATATTCTAAAACAGTTTTGGCATTTTGGTCTGCTCGTAATCGGCATCTACTTTTTTGGTCAATTGAACTATCATACGCATTAATTGTTCTA
This sequence comes from Mycoplasma testudinis ATCC 43263, assembly GCF_000687795.1. Lineage (GTDB taxonomy): Bacteria > Bacillota_I > Bacilli_A > Mycoplasmatales > Mycoplasmoidaceae > Mycoplasmoides > Mycoplasmoides testudinis. The sequence goes on along the minus strand of NZ_JHXT01000004.1, from coordinate 48,687 downwards.
AAGTAATCACAGGGTCCTCGTTAATTTTCTATTGTAAAAATTACTTTAAATTATTTCTTTTAAATATTCCATCATGCTTTTTTAAAATAGCTGAATGTTCATTTAAGATAGCTGAATGTTCTTTTAAGATAGCTGAATGTTCTTTTAAGATAGCTGAATGTTCTTTTAAGATAGCTGAATGTTCTTTTAAGATAGTTTCGTGTTTATCAAGTCGTTTTTTAATTTTTAAAACTTCATTTTTTGTTTCGGTTAGATCTTGCTTTATAATCATTCTTTCTTTTTTGGCTTCTTCAAAACCAACATCTACTTTTTTGGTCAATTGAACTATCATACGCATTAATTGTTCTAAAGTAATCACAGGGTCCTCGTTAATTTCTTTGACTTTTAATGATTCAATTATAATTTTCAAATGGTTATTTTCATCAAGAACGTGTGTATATTCAAAATTTTCATGCAAACAAGCATCAGCTTTAACTTGTGAAATTAATTTTGAATAGGCTTGAATTATAGTTTTTTGTTTCATTTTTATTCTCCTATTAAATATAATGTCGAAAAGGTCTAAAATTTAAGAAAAATATTTCAAAAATTTTTTTAAAAAAAACAATCTTTATTGAAAATTAATTAGTATGAAAAAAACAATTTAACGGTAGGAAAACACTTTCACCTTCATTAAAAAATTTTGAAAATCCCGACGATTTTGAAAATAATTAAAAAGACATGATCAAAAAATAAATAGCAAAAACCAACACAAGATCTATGACTAAAAAACTTTATTAAATCAGCTGTACTAACAAAAAAGGTGCTTATTCATTTCTTAAGCACAACTAGAAAACTCATTTCTAATTACGACCAATGATTATTTTTGTAAGTATCATAAATGATTGAGTTAAAAAACGTTGGATTAACAAACAGTTACAAAGTAATAAAAAAACCGCGAATCATACGATTCGAACTAAGTTTTGAATGGAAAAAATATTAAGTTTAATAACGGTATATAAACTGTTAGCTTAAATTAAATTTATTGAAAGGATTCCTGGAAGGTTGAAGCAATATAATTGGTCAATTCAGTGATTTCTTTATCATGAATGATATCTGTTAAGACTTGTGACTTTTTCAGTAATCTAAAAAGGACACCATATTTTTCAGAATCTAAAGGACTCAAGACAAACTCTTTAAATGCTTTCTTTCGTAATTTTGCTTCTAAATCGCTTGATCCTTCAGACTTGGAAATAAGCTTTTTAATTAAAGCTGCCATTTCATCTTTTCAAGAATAAACGAGTTCAGTAGGAACTTCATAGATTTTGAAAGCTTCGTCCAAACGGATTCAAAGGTATAGTAATTTTTTATATTTTCTGTTCATTTAAATAGACCTTTTTATAACAATAATTTAATCTTGAAACTATATAATTATCTATTGATTTTAATAAACTTGTAGATTATTTTGACAATTATATTAATAAAAAGATGATTTTGATCAAAATTTAAGTGGGACTGGTTGCTTTTTATATAAGATCTAAAATCAAAATGATGTTTTTAATTGAATTTCATTTTAATGATAATTTTTTTAAGTTTGCCTTGAATTCCTATGTATTTTGGGCCATGAGCTTCACCGGGAAAAAAGAACACAAATTCTCCACGAACTGGCTTTAATAATGTTCGTTTTGCATCAACTTTAAAAAACGCGACATCATTTTGATCATTATAAGGTTCAATTACATTTTTAATAACATCGCCTTGTTCGTAAAAGTATTTTTCGTTTTTATCTACTAATATATGTAAGTCTGCATATTTTTGATGGGTTTCATACATTACATGTTCATCATCATACCCATCAAATTCTTCATGAACACCAAAAACGTTATCACCATCAATATGAAATTTACCTTTTGGTAAATAGCGTCAATTATGTTGTTGTAAATAAGCAATAGCTTTATCTAGGTTAGGATGAATTCCCTTATATCGTGATAAATTTGCGATTCTGTCAAATATCATAAGATACTTCTTTCTTCATTAATTCAATTAGTTTTAATTAAGTATTCTATTTTAGCATTCTCGTTGAAAAAATCGCAAAAGAAGTAAACAATAAAACCGTTGATTTTATAGCCTTAAACCAAATCCCATTCACTAATCAAATTTTTTCAAAGTGAATTTAAAGCTTGAAAAACATAATCCATAAAATCAAAAAAAATGATTTTAAAAATGGTCGTCAACAATTAAAAAGCCACCTCGAATGAGATGGCTAATTAATTTTTTATTAAACTTTAAAAACTAAGAATTTTTTAAAGTCAATTTGTAGATTGGTTGTTTATAAGTAACAACATCATTTGCTTTAACTAATACTTCTAAATTGTATTTAGCTAAAGTTTCCGTTAATACAACTACTGGTGTAATTGTTTTCAAATTCTTAGAACGGATGAAGTCAAAGTCAACATCGGTTAAATCTTGACTCGCAAGTTCTCCTTGTTTAGCAATTGGTTTAAAACCAACTAATTTACTTGGATCACTGACACCATTATTTAGACTAACAGTTTCAATTCCAATATGGATTAAAACTTTAGCCCCGTCAACATCAACAATGTACGCATGTCCAGTAGGGAAAGCGACTTCGACTTTAACGTCTTTATCGCTTGGAACTTTAATCATTCCTTGGTTTGGTTCAAACGCGAATCCGTCACCCATGATCTTGTCTTTGAAGACAACATCAGGAACTTCACTTAATGGTTTTGCAATCCCACTAATTGGTGATAAGATGGTTATTTCTTTAGGTAGGTTTTCAGTTTTTTCAGGTGCGGGCGCAGCAGGTGCTGGTGCTTGCTGATCAAATCCTTCAACCGCTTGTTTCAATTTCGTCTTATCTAGTTGGTTTTGCATAATCGCGTTCATTTGCGTTTTGATTGCTTCAGCTTCAACCCCAAAGATTGCGTGACTTAGAGTTGGAGACATGTCCATAACTCCAGCCGCACCTAAATCTTTAATTGTTTCTTTGTCAACTTTTGATTGATCTTTAATAGAAACACGTAATTTAGTAATACAAGCATTTACAACAGTGATGTTATCTTCACCACCATAAGCATTAATAAGTTCGTATGCCTTAAGTTGTAATGGAGTGAATCCAGCGTTAACGTTAAGGTTTTGATTCTTCTTGTTTGCTTGTTGAGCCAAGTAATCTTTCTTAGTCTTCAACGCACCACCACGTCCTGGAGTTTGCAAGTTACGTTTAGTAATTGCAAAATAGAATGTGAAGTAGTAAATCGGAATCATTGGAACACCAATAACAATTGCTCAGAAGCTATTTACGTGGTAACCTAAACCATCTGGCAAGAATCCGTAAATACCTAAGTCGATAATACCTCCAGAGAAGGTTTGACCAACGTTAGCACCTAGTAAGGACATTAATCAGAAGCTAATGGCCGCATAAACAGTGTGCACACCTCAGAACAATCATGGAGCTAAGAACAAGAATGTAAATTCAATTGGTTCGGTAATTCCAGTCAAGAACGAAGTTAATGCAGCTGAACCAACGATTGATAAAGCAGTCTTGCGGTTTTGCTTAGGTGCTGCCATTACCATAGCAGCAGATGCAGCTGGTAAGCCAAAGATCATGAACGGGTATTTACCTTGTTCATATTGTCCAGGGTTAACTCCAGCAAAAGCTACAGGGAATTTACTAGCGTCGTATGCAACACCGTTATTTCCGGCTGCAACAATGCTATTGATTTCATTTGTTAATGCATTTCCTGTTCCGGTAAATGTAACTGCTGGTAAAGCCGTATTTAAAGTGTTCTGAGCAAAGGTTTGATAGGTGAGTCGATACATATCGCCATTCGATAGTAACACCTCTTTACCCATTAAGAATCGGTTTAAGGCAAACCACAGTCTTTGGTCACCTGCTCAACTTCCTGTATCACTAGAAAAGACATACCCGGGATTCAAGTTTTGAATAACTTGTTCTCAACTGGTAGCAGCAAGTTGTGGGTTTTGCATAATTGCAAAAACTTTGTCACCTTCACGAATCAAAGGAACAACAGATCCTGCGTTTTGCATTGAACCACCTGCAGCTGTATATCACAACGGTGAATAGAACGCATGGTGTAATCCAGTAGGAACTAAAGATCTTTCTATAAATCCAAAAATTAAAGCATTAGCACCACCGTTAGCAGCTAGTGTTCCTAAACCAACACCGATGATCCCCAACAAAATACCAATCCCTGGTCAAATCATTGAGAAAATAACAGAGGCTGGCATCATTGCTAATAAACTAGCAATTGGGACAAAACGTGTACCAGAAAAGAATCCTAAAATTTTAGGCATTTGAATTTGGTATGTTTTGTTGTAAATAACAGCAACTAATGCACCAATTAATGCACCACCAAAGACACTAGATTGTAAAGAGTTAATTCCAGTGTTTGCAGTAAATACTTCAGATTTCAAATCCTTCCAATAAAGCATATTACTTAGTCCAGTTGGAGTTGTAGTAAATGTACCATCGCGAAGAATTTGCGCAGCAGTTGTAGCATCTGCGCCAGATCCAGCAGCAGCTAGAGAAATTTTTGATCAATCTGCAACAGGGATATTTTTCAATCATTCAGCTACAGTTTGTGAACCAGTAGGAGAACTGCCAGTAATTCTTTGAATATCTGAAATTACTTGATTAATATTAGGTGAAGCGCCAGTTGTTACACCTGCAGCAGTAGTAGTAGCATTAGCAGCTAAAAAGTCAGTGCTGAATGTAAATGCACCAGTTGTTGGAGCAACTGGGAAGATCATTGCAGATTGCATCCCATTAAAGGATACTCATGCAATGAAAGCAGCAAGTCCAGCCACGCCCGCATCCGCAGTAAATGCAATTGCGATAGCAATGGCAAATAAGACTGCTAGGTTACCAAAAATAAAGTTTCCTGAATTTGTAATAAAACTAGCAAATCCAAATAAAGCAAAGAATGCTTGCGGGCTTCCGGACCATCCGTCAACGCTAGAAGGAATGTTGTTCAAAATCGCTGAACCTATCCCTAATAGCAAACCAGCAATCGGCAAGACAGCAATCGGCATCATGATTCCACCGGATAATTTTCCGATGAATTCACGACCTCCGCCACCACCACGTCGCTTACGGTTTTTTCAACGGGTAACAAGTTTCTGCTTGAAACTTATTTCTTGTTGAGCCATAATATCTCGTTTCTATTTAAATAAAAAAAACAGAACCAATTGTTACCTCCCAAAAGAGTTAATAATTGATCCTGCAGAACTAAAACCACCAACAGCTAATAAAGTAAATAAAACACCAAGAACCAAAAAACCGTTAGCTCGATATTTAACTCAAAATGATTTTGATTTGGATCAAATTGGATTTAAATCGTTTCTATCGGCACTTTTCTTTTTGTAAAAAATGTAACTGAAAACAAAAGACACAATAGCAATGACAATAAAAATTGCTCCTAATGTGTAAATAATGATTTCACCTAATTGTTTACCTGCGGCAATATCAGCAGCTGAAACAGCATGAGATATTACACTAGAAAAGTTATTTATTGAATTCAAAAGTTTTAAACTACCTTCCTGAAGTGGTAATAAAGATATTATCAAAAAAAAGAAATAAAACAAATATATTTAACACTTGAAAAAAAGAATCTTGTTACCAGAATATGGAAAGGTTTACTTAATTTTTGTGGAAACCTTTACATAAACAGTCTATTGCGTATCAACATTAAGGATTATTTCAAACCATAGTAATATTCATCATTATTATAAGTAGCAACTATTAAATAATAAAAATATAAGTATAAGTTACGTATTTATCAAAAATAAAACACGCCAAAGATTATTAGAAAAACTTATAATTTATGTATTAATTTAAGGTCGTGATAAAAATGTTCGAATTAAAATTTCAAAGCACAATTGGCAAGATATCCCAAAAGAAAAACGAAGACGGATACTTTGTAGGAAAACATCTTGTAGCTGTTGTTGATGGCGGATCACCAAAAAGCGACAGAAAATGAACAGCCAATAAAGTTACTAGCGGGTGATATTGTAAAGAATTAATTTTACAGGCATTTAAAACAGTTGACCCCAATTGATCAAATAATAGAATAATCGAATATATCAACAGTTATGTCAATAAAGCATATGAAAACAACGATCATTATTTTTATGAACATGCTGAAGATCAATTGCAGGCAGGAATCATTTTTTATAACGATTTACGTCAAGAAATCGTCAGCTATGGAGATTGTCCATGTTTAATTAACAATACTTATTATTCGCACGAAAAATTCATCGACACATTATCGACGGGTTTAAGAAGTTTTTATTTACATTTAAACGATTTAAAGGTAATTGTTCCAAAACCAGATGATAGTAATGCTTTTGGTCGTTCTAAAATCCAAGATATTTTACACTACCAATCGTTTTTTTCTAATTTGAATGGCCGGTTTGGGTTTCCGGTCATCAATGGTCTTAAATTAAATTTAAAGCTTAAAATAGTTCACAAAGTAAAAGCTCAAGATCAGATTGTAATGGCATCAGATGGTTATATCAAACTTTATCAATCGTTTTCTAAAACAGAAACATATTTAAAACAAACTTTAAAAAAAGATCGCCTATGTTATCAAGAATTTATGGCTACAAAAGGTTGATCAAATGAACTTAAATCATATGATGATCGAACCTATGTCAAACTAATTGTTAAGTAACGAAATCATGTTTAAAAAAACAATACAACCTAACAAGAATTTTAATAAAGAAATAATAGAACAAAAAATTAATGAACTAAATCAACGTTTGCTTTCACTATTTCAAAAACAAAAAGCAATTCAAACTGATATTAATCTTTTAACTGGACAAATGAATGAAATCAACAATCATTCAAATAACGCCAGAATTGGGATGGTTATTAGTCGAATGTTTTCTAGTGAAACGCCACAACAAAAAATTCAAAACTTAAATCAGCAAATGCAAACGACAAAAAACCTGATTAGCATTATCGAAGAAAAACTAAAGACATTAAAAACTGAATTAAATTCTTAAAAATGCCCAACAAATGATCTTTTAAAAAGAACATCGTTTTATTTTTTAGGATTCAATCTAAATGTTGCAATCTGATGATTTTTGAGAATTTGTTGGAAATCATTATTAACTGAAACACCTACTGTATTAGTTACGTTACTAATAGCGTTTTGATCTTGTTGGACAAACATCGCAACAGAAGAAGTTTGACCATTATTAAAATCTTGATAAGTTTGAAATTGGTAAGCAATTCCTATGGGATTAAAATTGGAATCGATTACCATTGCGCCACTATTGCCTGATAACAAATGCGGTCCAGTAAATAACATGGTTGACCCGATATTTAAAGTTTGATAACGCAAACCGTTCATGGGACTACTAAAAACATCATCATATGGATATTTGTTAGTATTTTCCGAACGCTTTAAATTAAAGTTACTTACGAATTTCGAATCATAATTTCTTAAAATGGTTTGCAATGTATTATCAATATCGTTTTCACCTACGGTATATTTACGTCTTGAACCAAAAGATAAACTATTTTGGATAATCCGGTATGACAAAACATTTTCATCTCTATTGTAAGGTGCTAGTGGGTAACCTAGTACATAAGATATCACTCGATTATCAGTAACAGCATCATTAGTTCCTAATCCTGGGAATCAGTTAGTTTTAAGTGTCTGATCATTAGAACTTACTACCGCATACAACGAAGGTCAACTTTGTTTTAAGTCCTTTAAATTAAATTCCATTCGCATTAAAACTAAATCGGGTCCAGCATTATAAGTAACATTATCTTTAATAAAATTTTTTTGAATATTAGCGGTTGCATTCATCCCAAGTGTAGCAGACGTGTTTTGTAAACTAAAATCAGGAACATATAAGAATGAATTCAAGAAGTTTTGTTTTGTTTTAGTAACTGCTTGACTAAATTGAGCAGGAGGCAATGATGCTAGAGATGAAGAATTATCAGCTATATTGACAACAGGATGAGCTGTATACTGATTAAACTCCTGTTGTGCAAAAGATGGTTTACGACTTGTATTAGTGGCTGTAATGTTTGCTAAATTATCATAATTATCAAAGTCGTGATGAGTTCAACTAAAATTTAAAAAGCCTTGATGGCTGTTGAAAAACTCTTGCTGTTGCAACTGCTGTGATGACAAACCGGTTTCTGTATTTGCACTATTTTGATCAGCCAGTGTTGGCAATGTAAAATCTAAAACATGTTTATTAGTGGCAACAACAAAAGCAACTTTTCCAGCTTCTAAACTTGAATCATTAATTTCATCAACTATCCAACCCGTTCCGGTAGCACTTTTTCGATTATCGTAATTTATCGATCCAGTTTGATTAAAGTGATTATCTGTATTTTGGTTTCATCCTACGAAATCGTATGTTATTAAAAAAGAACGCTCGTTAATGTATTTTAAATAATCACCATCTTTTTTAAGTGCACTATTGGTTTGGTTTAGTTGAATACGACTGGCTTGATGAATTTTGTTTAAATCATAAGAAATATAAAGATCTAACACCCCGGTGTGATCATTAATATCATCGGCGTAAAATAAAACATTAGAGATCGTTTGATTACCAGAAACCTTAAATAAAACTTGACCATTAACTGATAGTAGATTATTCCGAAACTCATCAGATAACGTTAATAATTTTCAAGCAAACATCGAAGGGCTTTGACCAAATTCATTATGAGTTATCAAATAGTCTAAAACAACACGATTAAAACTAATAGGGGTGTTATTTGAATTTGCTAATTCAACTAATTCACTAAGTGGTTTTAGCGGTTTTGGTGGAATGTTTGTCTGGTTTCTTAATAAAGCATTAGTTACTTCATCATCGGAATTATTATTTGCAATCTTTCTTGCATCATAAAAAAGACCTTGGTTTGATCTAGTTAAATCATTAGATTGATAATTATCACCAGTTTTAAAAGCGGCATTAGTTTTGCTAAAGGAAGTATTTTTTTCAATTTCGATAGCTTGTTGATTTGCTAATTGATAATGTTCTTTAGGCGTTGCATAAGGATTTATAGCAGTAGAAACAGGATTATTGAAGTCAGTAAAATTTGTCGGATGGCGAACCAAGTTAGCATCAAAAGCAGGAGTTTGGCGCTGTGGTGGATTAGCTGGAGCAACCGGTTTTACTGGTTGAGAAGGCGTTACGGGCTCTGGTTTTGTTACCGTAGGATTTAATGGTTTTACAGGAGTTTCTGGTTTTGTAGGTTGAGAAGGTTTTACAGGAGAAATGAACGGATTAGATGGTTTGCTTAAAGGCGTATTGGGTTGAATTGGGTCTAGATTTTTATTTGGTAAATCAGAAGAAGCTTCAGCAGAAGATATTTTTTGGTTGTTAGATCTTTGTACTGAAACAACCACAGATGGAACGATTATGATTATGGCAGCAAGAAAAGAAGTACTAGCGCTAAGATAAGTGATTAAAAGTTTTTTCTTGCGATTAACTTTATAGCTTTGCAAGAAAATATTTTTCTTATCACGTGAAGTGACACGAAAAATATTATCTTTTTTTGGCTCAAAGATATTAGATGATTGCGTTTTCTTGCAAGTCGATTTGGACATAATGTATTAAACTATAAAACCTAAAATAAAAAATAAATATTGCAAAAACTAATTAACTTTCTTGTTTATATCTTCTTTAGATAACAACGTTTTTATTTCAGTTTCAAGCTTTTGAAATTCTTTGTCTAAGAATGTATCCAAATCTGATTCTAATTCAATCGTTCCTTGTAATAAATCGGCTTCGCTTTTTTTAGAAATCATTGTAGACAAAAAACTACTTTTTTGAATTAGGTTTTTACTTTCGTTATTAGCAAGTTTAATGTCTAAAAGAAAATACATTGTAAACATAATTTTTTCTTCTACGCCAACTCGCATCATAGGCAATTGTTTACTTGGCTTTAGTCTAATTTCTTCTACTAATTTAATATTCTTCAAAGCGCATTTCACTCAATCATTAATTCCTTCTTTAAAAAGATCTAAACGATCCGCCGATTCAGCAAACACCGTTTCAAATAATATTTGATTTTTAGACATAATTTTACACCCTCGCATACAAAAAAATAAACAATAGATTATTTTAAATAGATAAAGCATTATAAAGACAAAATATAAATAAAATCAAATATTGAACGCCATATAATTTGGGATGTAAATAACAGCACAGACAACCAAAAACAAGTAATCAAATGTCCCAAGCATCTATTATGCTTGATTAGCTAAATAAAAAAATTAGAGGAAATACTTAAAAAAGAATATTCAAAAAATAAAATTATTCATCCGATAAAATACAAATAAAAACATTTATTCCTAGGAAAAAGTGTAAATAATAACATATATTCCTAGGAAAAAGTGTATAATTTAATCAAATTTAAAAATTTACTTTTTACAAGAAGGATGTAATTGCTAATTCAAAAAAATATGAAGCGAAAAGAAATATCTAATTTATTAAAATGAAAAGAAAGTAATGACAGAAAACCTTTAATCATTCAAGGACCAAGACAAGTTGGAAAAACTTGACTAATGCAAGAGTTTGGTAGTTTATATTATGAAAATACGGTTTATATAGATTTTGAAGCCGACTTAAATCTGGACAACTTATTTTCAAAAAATTTAAATGCCAAAGATTTGATTTCGGCCATTGAAGCGTTAAAAAAAGTCAAAGTTAAACCTGACAAAACGCTTATAATTTTTGACGAAATCCAAGCAGTCCCTAGAGCATTAACAAGTTTGAAGTATTTTTATGAACAGGCAAACAATTATCATATTATCGTTTCAGGTTCTCTTTTGGGAATATCTCTTATGAAAAATGCCTCATTTCCTGTTGGAAAAGTAGATTTTTTAAAACTTAATCCCTTAACTTTTGCTGAGTTTTTGCTAGCCACAAAAAATGACAAGCTTTTTAAATTTCTAGAAGAAAAAAAATTCGACATCGTTTCATCTTTAAAAAACAATTATTTTAATTTACTTAAACAATATTTTTTAGTTGGCGGGATGCCAGAAGCTGTTAGTTCATATATCACAAATAACGATTATGAAAAAGTAAAAAAAATTCAAAGTAACATTTTGACTTCTTATGAAAGTGATTTTTCAAAGCATTCGTTAAATTATTCTGTTCCTAAATTACGCCTTGTATGAAGCAGCATAATTTCACAATTAGCAAAAGAAAATAAGAAATTTGTTTACAAATTATTAAAAAGCGGAGCAAGAGCAAGTGAATATGAAAATGCAATAATGTGATTAAGCGATTATGGAATCATTCATAAAGTAAATCGTTCTAATGCACCTAATTTACTTCCTTTAAAAGCTTATGAAGACTACAAAAGTTTCAAATTATATATGAGTGATATTGGACTGTTATGCTGCAAAGCCAATATCAATCAATCCCTTATTTTTGAAGACAATAAATTATTTTCAATCTTTAACGGTGCTTTGACAGAACAATACGTATGCCAGCAGTTAGCTTGTAATGAAAACCTAAATTTTTGCTACTACAGTAATAAAAAAAATACTTTAGAAATTGATTTTATCATTCAACATGATAACACTGTTTTCCCGTTAGAAGTTAAATCATCTTTAAATACAAAATCGAAAAGTCTGAAAAGTTTTGACCAGATTTTCAATCCTGAAAAAATTTTTCGAACATCTTTACATGATTTTCAAAAACAAGGAAAAATTACTGATTTTCCATTGTACGCAATTAACCAAATCTTTACAAAAGAAAATTAAATTCACTTGCCAATAACTGCTAAATAAAACATAAAAAAAATGCGCCGTGAAGCGCATTTTGATATTTAAAATTAAAGTCTTAGAAAAACTATCCTAATACTTCAACTACTGTTCCAGCACCAACTGTGTGGCCACCTTCACGAATTGAGAACTTACTACCTTTTTCACAAGCAATTGGCGAAATTAGTTCAACAGTAATTTCAGTGTTATCACCAGGCATTACCATTTCAGTTCCTTCTTTAATGTGAATTGATCCAGTTACGTCAGTTGTACGGAAGTAGAATTGTGGACGGTAACCGTTTAAGAACGCAGTGTGACGACCACCTTCTTCTTTTTTCAAAGCGTAAATTTCGGCTTTAAATTTAGTGTGAGGAGTAATCGAACCTGGTTTTGCTAATACTTGACCACGTTGTACTTGTTTACGTTCAATACCACGTAATAACACACCCGCGTTATCTCCAGCCATTGCTGAATCTAATTCCTTACGGAACATTTCAATACCAGTAACGACTGCTTTTTTAGTAGGCATTAAACCAACTATTTCAATTTCATCACCAACTTTGATTGCGCCACGTTCAACCCGGCCAGTAACTACTGTTCCACGACCTGTAATTGTCATAACGTCTTCGATTGGTAATAAGAATGGTTTATCAGTATCACGAGTTGGTGTCGGAATGTTGTCATCAACAGCCTTCATCAATTCCATAATTTTTTCTTCTCATTCAGGTTTTCCATTTAAAGCTTCTAAAGCTGAACCTTTAATGATTGGAGTGTTGTCGCCATCGAATCCGTATGATTTAAGTAAGTCTTTAATTTCTTCAGAAACTAAATCTTGCATTTCAGGATCATTAGCAACATCACATTTGTTTAAGAAGACAACCATTTTTGGAACACCTACTTGTCGTGCTAACAAAATGTGTTCACGAGTTTGAGGCATCGGTCCATCAGTTGCAGATACGACTAGAATTGCACCATCCATTTGGGCAGCACCTGTAATCATGTTCTTAACATAGTCAGCGTGTCCGGGACAGTCAACGTGTGCGTAGTGCCGGTTGTCAGTAGCATATTCAACGTGCGCAGTATTAATAGTAATTCCCCGCGCTTTTTCTTCAGGAGCTGCGTCAATTTGATCATATTTCATCGCTTGAGCAGTTCCTTTTTTCGCCAAAACGGTACAAATCGCTGCTGTTAGCGTTGTTTTCCCGTGGTCGATGTGACCGATTGTCCCAATGTTGACATGGGGTTTAGATCGGTCAAATTTTTCTTTTGCCATTTTTTAAAACTCCTTGCGGTCAACGGTCACTGATATATAATAAGAAAACCGTGCACCGAACTTAATTAATTTGAGAAAAGTAATCTCAATAATAATGCATAGTGCAATTATGCACATAAATTATACACTATATAATCTATTTTTTATAAAAGTAATTACCCAAAAATGGTGCTAAAATACCGAAATCGCACTAACAAAAGTTTAAAGGTTTCGTTTGATCACTGTTTTTTATACTAAAGTATTTTACAGATTCTTGTTTTGCTTAAGAAAAGTTTTTGTTTTTAGCACGATTGCTTAAAATCACTCGGGCTAGTTTCAAATCCGTATTATTGGTAATTTTCAAATTGTCTCGGAATCCTTCAACAGCCATTACTTTAACACCAATTTTGGTTAACAAACTACTTAAATCAGTTGTTTTTGGTCAGGAGTTGTTTTTTCCTAAATCAAACATATTCAATCCGTATTTAAATCAAAAACATTGTGGGGTTTGAACAATTTTAGTTTTTGTTCGATCTAATGTTTTTGTAAATTCATCTTTATCAACCAAAGCAATTGTGTCATCTGTATTATAAATCACACTGCATGCACCTTTTGAAGTTGTTACTTCGATACACTTTTTTAATAGTTCTTTAGTAACAAAAGGTCGAGCTGCATCATGAGTAAGAACTACAGCTTTAGCATCAGGTTTATAACTTGAATGAATTGCCACGTAGGCGCTAAGAATTGAACCGTTACGATCTTCTCCTCCTGGCACCAGAATAACTTTTAAGAAATTTTTCCGATGGGGAAAAACGCGTCATAATTCGCGGCATATCTTAGCTGTTAAATCATTATATTCAGGTTTCACAACTACGATTAAATGCGTTATTAAGTCTGTATCAAAAAAAGCCTTAAGTGTGTGATATAGAACGGGATGGTCATCAATCAGCATAAATTGTTTAGGAACACTGGTCCCTGTCATCCGAAGACTGCTTCCAGCAGCTAAAACAATAGCATAAACATTTTTGTTAACGGAAATCATAAAAACAAATAAATATCGTCCTTAAAGATGTTTTTTATTGCCCTTGCGTATTTAACAAACCAGGATTGATGTTATCTGTCTTTTGAACTTTTAATTTACGGTTTTTATGGAAGCTGATTAAACTAAATAATAGTGTATTGATAACAATTGCAAAATTACTAAATCCCATTAAAACAGCTGCAATGATTGATGGGATAATTCCGATAAAAGCAAGGGGAATAGTAACTACATTGTAAATAAAAGCCCACAAAAAGTTTCATAAAATTAATTTTCTGGTTTTTTTAGAAATATCAATAACTTGATAGATATTTTCAACATCTTGATTAACTACACTAGCGTCCGCTAATGCGTTTGCAGATTCGTTTGTAAGTGACATATTAATTGCCAAATCGGCTTTTTGAAAGGCGATCAAATCATTAACTCCATCTCCAGCAAAAGCAACTTGATGGCCGTTAGCTTGTAACTTCGTAATCAAATTTTCCTTGTCAAAAGGCGAAGCTTGTCCAATTGCTTCATCAATTCTTAATTGCTTTCCAATAGCTTTCACGATTTTGCCATTATCACCACTCAATAAATAGGTTTTAATTTGAGCCTTGCGAAATTTTTGAATCGTTTTAATTGCTGATTCTCTTAATTCGTCAGTTAAAATCGCTCCAAAGAAAACATCCTGATTTTTGGCAAGACAAATATTTGTGTTTTCATCTAAAGATTCAAAATTTTCATCATTTGATAATGAAGAATCAAATGAATAATTATTCTTATGAAAATACTGATATGAGGCTAACATATAAACATCGTTATCCACACTAGCTTGAATTCCAATACCAGCCAGTTCTTTGATTTGTGTTACACCGTGAAATTCATCAAGATTAATTAACTGCAATTTTTGATATAACGTTCGTGACAATGGGTGGGAAGAATTTTTTGTTAATTGTTTAATTAACCCAAGCAAAGATTGATCACCCAAAAAGGTTTTTACTTCTAAATGGCCTTTTGTTAAAGTCCCGGTTTTATCAAAAGCAATTGCTTTGATTTTGCGGGTTTTTTCGAAAATATCAATGTTATTAAACGAAATCCCTCTTCTACCTGCTTTGCCAACTCCAACCGCCACTGCTAATGGAGTTGCTAACCCTAAAGCACACGGACACGAAATCACAATTAACGCAATGGCAAAATAAATTGCAACTTGAGCATTATGAGATTGAGATCCAACGATTTGTGGATTCGTAAATTTAGGAATTAAATTCGTATCTAATCCGATGGCTTGTTGAATTTGATAACCTAAAAAGAAATGGACTAAAAAACTAGCAATTCCCAAAACCAAAATAGTAGGTACAAATCAAGTGGCAATTTTATCAGCAACTTTTTGAATTTCGGGTTTCGCTGTTTGCAATTGTTTAATTCTTTTGGTAATTAATGAAGCAATCGTTTGGGTGGGTAATTTTTCTACTTTAGCAATAAATGAGTCACCAACATTAAATGAACCTCCAATTAATTTTGAATTCAGTTGATGGTATACTGGAATGCTTTCTCCTGTCATAATGCTTTCATCAACATAGGCGTGTTCAGAAACTAACAAGCAATCTGTTGGAATCTTAGCTTGGGGCTGAACAAAAACTAAGTCACCAATTTTTAAAGAACGGGTTCTAATCAAAGTTGTTTGTTTGGTTTGATCATCGTATTTTAAGGCATGTGGGGATTGAAGTTCTAAGACGCTAGTAACATCTTTATTAACTCTTTTTCTCAAAAATTTACTAATCGATTCACCTATCAATAAAAATGTAATTATTGAAGTTCCCACTTCAAAGAAATAAGAAAACCCATTTTCGTGTCCTAAACCTTGGACTCCTAATTCGCTACTTATAAGAATATAAAGTGATCAAGCATAAGCTAACAAACTAGACAAACCAATTAAAGTATTCATTCCCAAACGGTGTCATTTGATTATTTCTTTGTACATTAAGATATAGAAATTACGACCAATAATAAATTGGACAATTGTTGCGAATACTAGCCCCATATAAGGATTATTCAAAGCGTGACTACTTACAGAATTTGGAAAAGTAGCCATTAAACCATGACCAGCAATTAAAATTGCATCAAAAATAATGGCTAGAGATAACTCCACAAAGTATCCGTATTTTTTATAAGATGTTTTAATTTTTTTCATTGTTGTCACCAGTATTGTGTGCACAATCATTCAGGAAAAGCGAAATTAAGATTATCTTAATTAAATGATTATTAATTAAGACACTTAAATTTCTAACCAAACCTTGATTGTTCAAGATTTTATAAGTTATTGTCATAACTGCTCCATAAAAATAGTATTGAAAGTGTTTTTAGATAAAAAATCTAAAAAAACTTATAAGTTAAAAAAAGAAAAAATAATTTTAATTATTCTTCGATAACTTCGCTTTTATATCCGGCTTTTTTGATAGCATCTAAGATTGCTTCACGAGAAGCAACGTTTTCATCATATTCAACTTCAATTTCTTGTGAAACAACATCGACGCTAAAGTTCACTAATTGCATTTTTTCTAATTTCATAGTAATTGCAGCAGCACAAGAGACACAAGTCATATCTTGAACTTTTAATAATATTGATTTCGTATTCATTTTTATTCTCCGAATTTTGTTTTAAATATTTTTTAAAATAGTTGACTAAAAATGAAAATTAACACTGCCGTTTTGTGTCTAGGCTTAAGCAGATAGATACGGGGGAGCTACATTCAAAAGCCACTATCATGATGTGGACCATTGAACACATATGAAGACATAATTTACGATCATTCATATTTTTATTCCTTTCGTATTCTAATCTGACTTGATTAGTAATATGTTATTCCAATATTATTTTTTGTGTTGTAATTTCAATGAGAATTTTCGAAACCAGAAATTTTAAGCTGAAATTTTATAAAACTAAAAGGCTATTAATAAAGCTAGGATAAACATCTAATAAGCAATAAAAAAAATGAAGGTTTCCCTTCATTTTTCAAAAAATCTATTTGAGTTTTATTCGTTAGCTGTTGGTTTTTCACTGCTTGTTGTAGAAGCTGCTGAAGTTGCCGCACTTGGTGGAGTAAACGATCGTACTGTTGTGTTAGTACTGTTGTTACCATAACGATTGTTACCATCATTGTTGAACCTGCGGTTTTGGAAACCGTGATAACTATTTGAACGATTAACAACAAAGCGAGGATCACGTTCTTTACGAACCACTTGGGCAATCACAATTTCTTCATCTGGTTTATATGCGAACAATTGTTGTTTACCTTGGGCAATAGCAACTGCGTCGGCAAATAAATTCATAAATAAAGTTACTGAACGAATTGAAGCATTATTACCTGGAACTAAGTAATCAATTAAATTTGGATCTGCATTAGTGTTGGCAATTGCGACAACAGGGATATTTAATTTTTTAGCTTCAGTTACTGCGTTCTTTTCATGAATTGGATCATCAACTACAATAACGTTAGGCAAACCACGCATGGTTTTAATCCCACCGAAAAATTTTTCTAATTTATCAATCTTTTTGATAATTAACATTTGTTCTTTTTTGGTGTGTTGGCCTAAACCTTTTTCACGTTCAGTAATCAAGTTGTTTAATTGCTTAATCGAATTGCTAATTGTTTTGAAGTTAGTTAAAGTACCACCTAATCAGCGTTGGGAAATGTAGTTAATATCAATCCGTTTTGCAATTTCTTTAATGAGTTCTTGAACTTGCTTAGTTTTAGTCCCAACAAATAAAACAACACCGTTATTAGTTGCGATTTCTTTAATAAATTCATATGCCGCTTGTAACTTTTCTTGCATTAATGGAACATTCAAGACATCATATTGGGTTCCGCTTGGCTTCTTACTGTAAATGTAAGGTTTCATTTTTGGGTTTCATCTTCGTTTTGAAAATCCAATATGACCGCCCACTTCCATTATTTTTGAACCAGAAACTAATGGCTTTTCACCATTTGCTAGTTCGGTTTCGGTAAACATTGGTTTACGAGTTTGACCTGAATTTGCTGCTGGAGCTTGTTGACTTGCTTCCGGTTGTGAAATTTCAGCTTTTTCAGCAGTCCGATTTGTCGGAGCTGATTCAGGATTATTAAAATTGTTTTCAGACATTCTGTGTAGAATTCACCTTTCTTATAATTGCTATATAGCCTATATATAATAACTTAAAAGTTACATTTTTTTTCAAAAAAAATTTAATTTATGTAAAAAACCATTAAAAATGACACTAATTCAACTTAGACGGCGCCTTTGTAGGTACTTGTGTTGAATCGTTACTTAAACTATCACGCACCAATTCATCTTTTAAAGCTTCTAGTTCATACCTAAGCTTAGACCAACGAATAATCTTATGTGTAAATTTCCTTAATTCTAATTCTGGAATTTTTGAAACATCAGCATATTCAATTTCTCCAAAGCGTCCGTGATACAGCACAAGTTTTCTAATGTCATACATTGTTTGTTTAAGCGCTTTCATTTTTGGAGCAAATCCCTTTGGAAAAAGGCGAACTGCTTCACGAGTTGTTTCGTTAGCCAAATACTGACCGGCAATTTGCATTAGCTCAAGATTTTTGTTTTGAAAATTTTTGCTAGTGAAAATTTCAATTAAATTTCCATCACACAGCATATTCCCTTCAACAAAAAATAAAGCGGATCCACCTAATCCGAATTCAGCATTATATGTAATTCCAGTTTTTTTAAAAAATCGTGAATTTAAAAAATTGTTTTGAAAAACCTTGGTTAAATTACTAAGATCTTTAAGATATTTATCGTTAGTTAAATAACCATTCAAATTTTTAATTTTAGATTTTAACGAAGCACTAACATAATCAAGTTTGCCCAAAAAACTACAATATCGAAATAAACTCATCATATGAGCTTCGTCTAAAACAATTTCATGAGAAATCAATTTGGTTAAAAAAGACGTCGCATCAGTGTAAACATCTATTAGTGCTTGACGATCAACAAAATTAAATCCGCTTCAACGCTTTAACATTTCATAACCAACTCGGGCTCTTGTTTGGCTAATAGCAGATGCATCATTTTTGTTATATTTATGAGTTACCAAAAAACGAGCAACATAATTAAAACTATTGCGAATAATTATAGACTCATAGGAATTGCTAAGCAAAAACGGCGCTTGCATCGTATATTCCTTAGAAAAAGCAGTTTTTTGAGAAAGGGTTTTTCATTTCAAAAATTGATTTGCAAAATCTAATAAAATTTTTTGCAAATCAACATCATACGGCTTTTTTGAACGAATTATTTCAAGAAAATTAACCACGACGACCTCGTTTAGTATAGAAATTTATTATAAATTTTAAAAAGGCTATTTTTGAAAATTCGAGATAAATTACTTCAAAAATAATGCCCGAAAATAACTAACTTAAGTTAGTTTAGATTTTTACTGTTGGATTTATAATTTAATAAGTTTTTGGTCAGTTTTGAATAATCTGATTCAGCAATTACATTAATCGTGACACAACTAACTTATAATGTTCATGATATTGAATCAAATTTTTGATGTTTAGGAAGCAAAACTCTTGCCGATCTTATAATGTCAGTTGGCAATTTATTTTCTCTTTCGTATGGAATTACTCAATAATCTAGAATTTGAACTTCATAATGCAAATCAATTTTTTAAATATCTCCTTATAAGAATATAAAAAAAGAAAGGTCGATATCGGTGAATACTTTCAACGAAGATGATACACCTGTTTTTAGTGCATCTTTAAAAGCTGCTGGTAATGAATTAAATCTTGTTGGAGCAAAAATTGTTATCCACTACGACTTATGATGGAATTTAGCTGTACAAAGCCAAGCAACAGATGGCGTACATCAAATTGGTCAAACAAAAAGTGTACAAGTTTATCAAGCAATTGCCATCAAGACAACCGGACAACGAATTTTACAAATTCAAGAAAATAAAAAGGCATTTACAAATGTCGTTATTAGCAATGAAATAAACGTCTTGTCTGCTTTATCTATATAAAGAACTGATTGAGTTTTTCAAACCTGGCAAATAGCTTTCGTTATAATAATTCTTTAAGAAAATACTGACAAAAAAGTTTGCTTATCTTCATAATCTAGAGATAATATAAAACAATTAATATTATGATTTGTTATGATTATGACGTTTATTATTGTCAAACAAACTTGAATTTTAAAAAAAACGAATTTGATGGAGAAATTTCATGGCTGGAAAAATAGCTTATTTAATCGACTCAGCAGCCTCATATAACGAGGATACTGCTAATGACATCTATATGGTCCCTTTGGCCATTATTGACACAACACAAAACCCTGAAAAAGTTTATCGAGCAGGAATTGATTTAGATTTAAAAGGCCTTGCCCAAAAAATTAGCCAAGGATCCAAATTTAAAACCGGAGCAACCAACCTTGGTGAAGTCACTGAAAAAGTTGAAGAACTCATTAAAAAATATGATCACGTGATTGGAATCCCCATGGATAGTGTTATGTCTGGGACGTATTCAATGTGAAAAACTTTAGAAACACATTATGGTAGTGACAAATTTCATGTCATCAATTGTTTTGATGTCGAATATAGCATTATTTGAACTTTAAACGATATTAAAGTATTTATTGAAAAAAATGGATTTGACATCGTTAAGATTGATGAATACGTAAAATCAATTAACCTTAAAAAAGGCGGAACAATTATTGTAAACGATGTTTCGCAATTAATTTCTGGTGGGAGACTTCGGGGATTTAAAGCCATGATGGTAAAAGCCCTTAAGTTACGAATTCTAATCAAGCTTTTACCAGCAGATGGAGTTTTAGAATACTTTGATAAAAAACGGGATTTAACTGACGGTCAGAAGCGTCTTGCCCAATTCTTGGACGAAAAAATTCAATGAAGTAAAAACGGAATCAAACGGGCACTATTAATTTCAGCATTAACTGATCCCACCGAAAACCAAAAAGTAATTAAAGATTTTCAAAAAATTTTACCTGCTGGAACAAAAATAGATTTACGACCAATGAGTTCTGTAATTGCAGTCCACACTGGATTAAACACATATTCATTATATCTAGAAGCAAATTAATATGAGTCAAAATCCACAAGCCGCAAAAAAATTTCTTAATCTTTTCTACCAAGAAAAAACCCTGCAAGATACTTTAGTAGGTTTTGTTAAAAACCCACTTACTCCAGCAATCCAAAAAAAATTCTCAAATTACGTTTTGTTTTATGACCTTAATAACGAATTAGTTGCGTTTAATATATCGCATCCCAAAGCTCTTAATTTAGAAATTAAAGAGGGTTTGAATGCACCCACTACCAAATTGATTGAACAATTAAATAAAATTTTAGGAATTGATTTATCAAGTTATGCAGAACAATATCCAATCATAATTGGACAAATAAAAAAAGTTCAAGCAATTCCAAAAAGCCATTTAAATTATTGTGAAGTAGATATTGGTAATGAATCCCTTCAAAAAATTGTTTGTGGGGGAACAAATGTTCGTGAAAATCAATATGTTGTTGTTGTGTTACCTAACGCAACGATTCCTTTAGGTAAATATATAACTGCTTCAACAGTTTTAGACTATGAATCAAATGGAATGATTTGCAGCACAAGAGAGCTGGGAATGCTTCCCCAAGAAGGAAAAGTTATTCTTGAATTAAGCGAAGAACAAGCTAAGAATGAAATTGGACAACCTTTCAAACAAATATACTAAAAGGAATTAAATCAATATGGAATCTAAATTTAAAAAAATGAGTCAAGCCGAATTAGAAGAAAATCTTGATCAATTGCAATATGACGTTACCCAAAATGCTGCTACTGAACCACCGTTTAAAAATAAATATGATCACGAATTTCGGAAGGGTATTTATGTTGACATCACAAGTGGTGAACCACTTTTTGCTTCTACTGACAAATTCGATTCAGGGTGTGGATGACCAGCATTCAGTCAACCAATTAGTAAAGAATTAATCGCCGAAAAAGAAGATCGTACCTATGGGATGCGACGGGTTGAAGTTCGGGCCAAAAATACAAACAGCCATTTAGGGCATGTCTTTAATGATGGACCACAAGAAACCGGAGGACTAAGGTACTGCATTAATTCCGCATCATTGAAATTCATTCCCTTAGAAGATATGGATGCTGAAGGTTATAGCGAATACAAGGTTTTTGTTAAATAAAACTTTTCCTTTTTAAAATCTAGCAATACTGTGTTTAGCAATACTTGCGGCATTGTTTTTTTGTATAAATTTTCTTGTGCATCTACTATCTTTGTAAAGTAAAATTTTTAAGTTTTTCTTAAAGTTGATACAATATTAAACACAATCAGACATTTATTAATCTATGAAATTTAAAAATCGCTTAAAAACAAAGGTCCACAGCGTTGAACTTTCTTGCAATGAAACATTAGATCCTAAACAAAAACAATTGATTAAAAATAATCCATTTGAACGTAAAAATGTTTTTTTGGTTGTTTTAAGATTTGTTGGTCCAGCCATTATTGTAAGCTTATTTCAAGCCTTATATATTTTTGCAGACCAAATTATGATTATTAAATTTGTGCCGCAAAGTGATCTTAACCCAACGTCAATTTTCTTTAGTTTAGGGCAACAATATATTAGTGAACAAGTATCCTTTGCTCAAGGACCAGCAACCGATATTTTTGGGCAAGTAGATAGTACTTTATACAAACAATACTTGGATTTGTTTTTGCCTGGTCAAGCAATGGCTGGACAAACGCCATTAAATGTCGTTGATGTTGTTCGTGCTGCCGTTTCAATTAGTGCTCCAATCACCGTTATTTTAAATGGGTTGACAGTTTTCATTAGCATGGGAATCTCAGTTTCATATGCAAAAGCTTTAGCACGGAATGACTCGAAGGAATTACAAAAAGTTTGATCTACTGGTTTTATGACTAACCTTACAATTGGATTAGTCACTTCGATGTTTATTTTAGGAATGTCTGTTCCATGGTTGCAACAAAGTGCGATCGGTGGAATTGGTTCTCACAACCAAGCGCCGATGGATCCTAATTCAGCGCAAGGCATAGCACACCGTTTTTCAGCAGAAATTTTCCAAAAACTCCAAATCCGTTATGCTCAAGGATATGTATTTATTTTGTGTGGTTTTAACATCATTCAAATATTTGTTCAAATGTACTATTTACTTTCGCAAAGTGAAGGGCGTCAATTGTTTATTTCCATTATTCCACCAATTGCTAATGGAATTAATGTTTTATTAGATTGGGTGTTTATTCGGTATGCTAATTTAGGACTAGATGGTTCGGCCATCGCAACCGTAATTGGATGGTTTTTAAACTTTGCAGCATACTTTATCTTTAGTTGAATTATGTCTGCAAAAGAACTCTCCCACTTAGATGTTCGTAAATTGCGTTTTAAGTTATATACGTGGAGTTATTTTTCAATTATTGTTTTAGTAGGAATTGCTTCATTAATGCGGAATTCATCGTTAGCTTTATCTAACGCGTTATTTCAAACTTATTTAGTTAGTGTTACTGTTCATACTAATCCACAAGTTGGTAATGCACCAGTTGCTCAAAATTATTATCAATCATTGTATGGTAGTGTTACCCCAATAACCAATTTGGCATTACAATCAGTTTGGGGCGTAATCCAAGGTGGGCGAGCAGTATGTGCATACAAATATGGTAAAAAAGATTACGCTGCTATTAAACAAGTTTACTGATACTGTGCCATGCTATCTTTAGTGTATGGTGTTGTGGTTTATTTAATTTTCTCATACGGAATAGCAGATCCGATGCTTACTGGACTATTTAATGTTCAAGCAAATCGCGACCTCATAGAAGCCCACCGGGTTTTAGAGATAAGCATGGTTCAAGCCATTTTTATTGCAATTGGCACGACCGCACAATTATACTTCCAATCAACTCAAAGAGTTAGTATGTCATGGATCAGTTCAATCATGCAAGGCTTGTTAACTTTTGTTCCATTATTATTTATTTTTAACGCTGCAGCACTAGCTTATGGTGGCACATTTGGAATGAATATCTTTATTTGATTACAAACTGCAAATGCAATCATTTCTGGAATGTTGAATTTATTAATTGGAACAATTCACTTGTATTTCTTTATGGGGAAAAGAGAACGTTTAATTGAACAAGGATTAAAAAAACAAAACCGTTTTGTAGCTCGATAAAGATTAAAAAAGAGTTTTTAGTTTAATCAACAAAAAACGTTCAAGTCAATTTTGCAAGTTTTTAAAAAATAAAATTCAAGTAATTTGAAAAATGCTAAAAGTTTAAAATGTTATAATTTCCAGTAATTATTTAACTATGGCAAAAAACAAGAACAATCAATCAGAATCAGATCAACGACCCGATAACCATAAACGTGTGAGTACAATAGTAGCAGGAGTGATTTTGGCTGCCATTGTTATTCTTGTAATTCTTGTCATTGTTTTCTTAACTAACGGATCGCGACGCGGTTAAAATTAAACTATGAAAAAAAATTTAGCAATCACCAGCCGGGCTACTAGTTTTAGCGACTGGTATACAAACATTGTAGAAGCAGCCCAATTAATCCATTATAGCGGCATCAAAGGGTTCATGACCTTTTTACCACGTGGATGGGCAATTTGAGAACAAATTCAAAAATACATGAACCAAAAGTTCAAAACATTAAAAATTCAAAATGTGGCCTTACCGTCATTATTTCCTTATAGCGATTTAATTAAAGAAAAACATCACGTTCAAGGATTTAATCCCGAACTATTTTTAATCAGCCAAAAGGGCGATGAAAAACTTGGTGACCCTTATGTTCTAAGACCAACTTCAGAAGTCGCATTTTGTGAATTGTGAAGTGAAACTTTACAAACATACCAACAGTTACCTTTTTTATACAACCAATGATGTAGTGTTTTTCGGGTTGAAAAAAGTACTCGTCCATTTCTAAGAAATAGTGAGTTTCATTGACAAGAAGTACACTGTGCATTTGCGGATGAACAATCGTGTTTAGAAATGGTCAAAGCAATGAATGATGCTTATTCATGACTTATTAATGAGATCTTAATGATGTATCCGTTAGCTGGTGAAAAAACACCTAACGAAAGATTTGCTGGCGCATTAAACACTTATACATTAGAAACAATAATGCCAGACGGACAAGCTCTTCAATCTAGTACAAGTCACCACTTGGGTCAAAATTTTGCTCAGGCATTTGACATCAAGTTTCAAAATAAAGATAATAAATATAGTCATGTTTACACAATGTCAGCAGGAATCTCTACGAGAATTATTGGTGCTTTAATTATGAGTCACAGCGATGACAACGGGCTTGTATTACCATTCAAAATAGCACCCGAACAAATTGTCATTATTCCTTTACTTGCTGATAAAAATCCAGATATATTGAAAGCTGCTAATCTACTTTATGAACAACTTGTACAACAAGATTACCGGGTAATTATTGATAATACAAACGCTTCTATGGGATCGCGACTAGCAACTCATGAAGTTAATGGAGTTCCGTTTAGTATTGTCATCGGTCCCAACGATTTGAAAACCAAAACATTAACAATTAAAATTCGTAATCAAGCAGAAAAAATTAATGTTGCAATTGATGAATTAAATAAGTGGTTAAAAAATTCAATTCAAACTTATGATCAACAATTATATGAAGCAAGCAAATCAAGAACACAACAAGCTATTGTAAAAATTAGTACATATGAACAATTTGAACAAGCAATAAAAGATAAAAAAGTTGTTCTTGCCCCATGATTTGAAGATCCAGAAGCTGAAGCACAATTAAAAACAAAAACAGGAGCAACAGCAAGATGTATTAACTTAAAATTAAAAGTTAGTGATGAAGACAAATGTTTTTACTCTGGTAAAAAAGCAACTAATTGAGTTTATTTTGCTAGAGCTTATTAATTCCACTACGACATTTAAAAATGACAAACAAGATACGAACTCCGTACGGAGTTCGTATCTTGTTTTCTATATTACTTGTGAATACTAATGATTTGAAGGGCCTTGAGTTGCTCAGGTATTTCCTAAAGCATCATACAAGCGTTTATCGCTCACAAGAATGAAATCACCTGTTTTAGATGGAGTACTTGCGGGTGCTGTTCTAAATGTAGAAGTGGATATTAAGTCGCGAATTGCAAAATTTTGCGTTCCCGGATCCATTGCTTGTTCAGCAACAATTGCTAAGAATGAACTTAGATCTAATCCCAAACGTCCAGGATTATTTGCATCACCAGTAACTGTTCAACTTCCAGTCCCTAAATTTTGAACATCTTTAAAGTTAACTTGATGCATGTATGCCGCTATTCTAGTAACTTTATCAGTTTGATTTAGTGGATCTGACTTAGCATAAGCTGCAGCCCGATCAGTTG
Source organism: Mycoplasma testudinis ATCC 43263 (assembly GCF_000687795.1). Taxonomy (GTDB): domain Bacteria; phylum Bacillota_I; class Bacilli_A; order Mycoplasmatales; family Mycoplasmoidaceae; genus Mycoplasmoides; species Mycoplasmoides testudinis. Next base: position 22,263 of record NZ_JHXT01000004.1, on the reverse strand, counting down.
TGCTTGCACTAATTGCTACTGGTTGTTTCCTACTTCCGATGTATCCATTAAAGTTGTTAAATACGTCATTGTTTAGACTCTTAATTTGTTGCAAAACATAAGATTTCTTTTCATCAAAATTTAATACATCATTTCCATTACTGTCTTTTTGAAAATATTGTGAAACATCTAAATTAGCCCGATTTGACAAATTAGTTACAATTGGTGATAATTCAGCTTGATTACTAATACCATTAATTAGATTTTCTAAATCTTGTAAACTACCATATTCATATAATGAACCTTGTGATCCTCGGGTCGCATAATTACTATAAATAGCGGTCGAAACATTGGAATCTAAAGAACCAGTACTTGTGCTTAGTGAAAGACCGTTAAAACCATATAAATTAGTTCCAGCAGTTGGAGAAGTGTAATTAAAATAATTGGTTGAATTATTAAAAATATTATTAGATGCTGGGGCAACTGTATCATTATTTCAATTGTTATTAATAGCAGTTGGAGTTGTAGTACTAGACGCACCTAACTCATAGTTATTGTTAGGTGTGAACGTTGAAATCGGATCAACTGCACCACTATTATTTGTGCCAGTTCCTAAAGTATTTGGGTTTGCTGGAACTGTCCAAGTTACTGCCGCTTGTGTTCCTGGTAAAATTTGGGTGCTTAAAATTGCTTTGAAGTTAGCTAAATTATCACGCAATAAATAAGTCATTGTATACAAGAATGTAAAGTAACTCATTGCATCTGCAGAATTTGGTTGCAATCCAATTTGTTTGGCATTTCAAGCAGTTGTAATATTATTGTCTAATTGACTAGCAGATGTATATTGACCATATATGGCTTTGTTATTAAATCCGTTGAACACACTTTGTTGGTAATAAGTACGAATAATGTTTTGCAGTGTTTGTTGATCAATTCCACCAAACGGTTTAATTTCATCAACACCAGTAGAGTTGGTTCCATAAATCGCATTAAAATTAGCATTTCCAAAGAAATAATCATTTTTAATGGAATTGATTGTTTCAGCAGATCCTATTGTACCTTGAATCACTAGATTAATAGCCAAATCATATTCACCCGCACCTTTAGCTGCCTTTAATAAAACATCTTGTGAATATTGAATCGGGCTTAATAATGAAATTTGTAAACTTGCTACTAACGCATCAGCTGCAGCTTCCATTGCTTTGCGTGTGCTTACAACATTATTTTCAAAAATAGCACGAGAGTTACCTTGAGTTGCGGTTGTATTGCCAATTAACTGTAAGTAAAATTCACTAATACCAAAGTAGTCACCATCAGCTTGACGAACATATGGTAATGGTGCTGCAATTCCAATTTTTGCTGGAGTATTGGCCTTAAGTAAATCAATGTATGTTTTACCTCAAGCATCTAGTTTGCTTCGTTCAGTTGCTACTGTACTTTGCATTGCTTGAGCCCGATTATATGCATCTCAAGCATTAACATAAGTTCCTAAATCATCTACCATTATTTGTATGGCTTCTTTAAGTTTTGCATTTGATGGTAAATCTAAAAATGTTGTAGGATCACCAGTGAAACTACCAGTTTTATTTAAAGCATCTTGCAAAATCTTAAATAAGAAAATATCTTGATTGGCATTGAAATAGTTTGACAATTGGGTTTGCAAGTCAAAGGTGTATTTTACATTAGCATTCACGCCATTTGGAAGACTAGCTAAAAAAGCACGGTATTTCAAAAACTGTTCTTGTTTTGCAATATCACGAGTTCCGTTTCCTAAATAAAAACTTCCACCATCAATCGCGATGATATGAACTCCGTCTGTGCTTCTGAACATAATAAATTGGTTGGCATTTGTTCCACCTGTTATCCCATTAGTCGGTTTAACCACGTTATAGATCTTGTAATTTGATGTACCATCTGCAAGTTTACCATAAGCTCCATAAAAGCCAGTGGTCGGAGCATTTGAAACAATGTTATTGTATGATGCATTTGGCGCATATCAAGCACTTGCGGGATCACTAGTTGAATTCGCTCTTAAAAAATTATCCATGATATTATCAGTAGACAAAAGAAACTGCGACCCAATATTATCGTAATTGGCACTATTGGCACTATTTATTCCTGATAATTCCAAATACTGTCGCACAAAAGCTGCTGCAATCGAGACATCATTAGAATTAAACATGTCACTAGCAGTCATTAATAATTTACCACCAGAACCAGAAGATAAGGCGTTAGGAATGTCAATCGTTCCGTCAGCATGAACGTATTTAGATAATCCGCCACTGCCATTTACCATTACGCGGTAAGCATTATTACCCTTTGCATCTAAAGGATCATTTGTATTGTCTTTAAATGCTTGGAATGCGTAAGATGCAGTTAAACTATCTGAACCAATAACATTTTGATTAAATAATGAAGCTAAACCACCAACAGTGGGAGTGTCATTGTTAAAAATTGTTTGAGAAAGTAAATTTGGATTTTCTTGACGCACTCAATAATCAAAAATAGCATTTTGGAATTGGGCAAATGTTTGGTTATTATTTTGCACAGATTGGGCAGCAGTTAAACGGTCTCCGGTATTAAATCCGCCAGCCGTATATTTAATTCGTGCTCAATTAGACTGTGAAGCAGCATTATCTGGATTAAATAAATCGATTGAAGGGCTGGGAACGATGGTATCGCTATTTGTATCTGTAGTTAACCGTAAGTTATTTGTTTGAAAGATGCGCGAAACAAAGTCTGCTAAAATCTTTTGATTTAGTTGGTTTGCCCGCCACGATGCTTCAGTTCCACCAACTGGATCTAATACTTCAGTTTGTAAGTGAACTTGATAATCATTACCAAAACGGTTTTGGTAATCTTTTAATTGACTATCTCATTGGGTATTGATTTGGTCTAAGAAATTATTATAAACACCCCGAACTGCACCATTCGCATTATCTTGGTATCAAGCTGTTAACACATGACCTAAACGATCTTTTAATAATGCAGATAAACCAGCTGATTGTTTTAAACCGTTGGATAAAACAGCACTTAAACTACCATTTTGTGAAGTCGCAAATTGATCGGATGAAGTGTTATTAAATAAGGATTGTAAAGTACTTGCTGAAGGGCCACTACAAGCAGCAGCAAATGCCGCTATTCCTCCAACGGTACTAACAGCAAATAAAGAAGTTCAGACTTTTAGTTTCTTTGTTTTTTTCATAGTTTTAATTGGCTTCATTTTTAAATCCTTCTAATTTAACGCTTTGGCTCATCGCGTAGTTAATGCATCAAGTAATCGTTTGTCCCCAATCGGAATAACTCCTTTTGAGTTATCAGGATTAACGTTTGAACTAATCAAGTCACTAATTGCATTACTTTGTGTTCCGTCATCCATGGCTTGCATTACAATCGCTGCCAAGAATTGATCTAGATTTAATCCTAAGCGGTCTTTATTATTGGCAGGATCATTAAGACTTCATCCGGATGCACCAATATTTTGGATGTCTTGATGATTAATTTGTGTCACAAATGTAGGTAATTGGTGAGTTCCATCTGAGGATCGAATAGCTTGCAACTGGCTAATATCTTGGGTTTTGTTTGTTCCAATGTATCCAGAAAAACGAGTAAATAACGTTTCGGGAACTTTTGTGACATCGCGCAATAATGCATCCACAGCAGTTTTTCGAGCGGCTAGATCATTCGAAGTTGGAACTGAAGAAGTATCAACTTGACCCATTGTTGCTAAAACATTAACGAAGTTAGTTAAAACTGTATTAGATTCAATTCCGTCAACAAAGGCGATGACACTATCGCGAGAATTTCCATAAGGATATAAAACTCCTTGATTTCCAGACTGCGCATAGCCACTAAATAATGGGGTATTCAAATTTGTATCTGCTAAAGTATCACCCGATAATTTAACTCCATTAAAGCCAAAACGATTTGATGTGCCATCAATAGAAGTATATTGATAAGGATTTGCTAGTGTATTTCCTAAATCACCATTTGCAATTGCATTGGGGTGATTTTGCCAGTTGTAACTTGATCCTCATAAATAATTAGGATTATTAGCAAATGTTTGCAGTGGATTATTAGCGGCTGTTAATGTTGCATTCACTGCAAAAGGAACGGTTCACGTAGTTAATGCTGGCGTACCAACTGGAACTCTAAATTGCATAATGTTTTTAAAGTTTTGTAAATTATTTTCTAATAATCACTCTAAGGTATAAATAAAGGTGTAATAGCTGATTGCATCAGCGCTATCATAATTAGCATTTACACCAGTTATATTTTTATTTGCAAAAATGCGATCAATAATTTGATTAAATGAACTCAAAGATTTAGTTGGATCACCAATATCTGGAACCCCAAAACCGCTCTTATCGCCTAAGGCTTGCCACATTGGTTGTGCGTAGTAAGTTCGAATAACATTTGGTAAGTCATTAATAACAGCACTTAAGTCGCCATCTGTGTTAAAAATTGTTGGTTTAAATGTTCCGTAAACTTGACCATTTGGATTTGCTTTGTAATCAAAAAAGTCAGTAAATTTCTTATTGTTGTTAAAGAATGATAACTTAACATTGTTGGTAAGTTCAGTTGAAGTGATAGTAGCGTTAATTGCTAAGTTAATGGCTAATGAGTAAGCACTATTAGTATCACTAGCTAAAAAGACATTTTGGCTAAACTGACTAACTGAATCAGAACGCAAATTAAGAGCTGTTGTTAAATTAGTGACTGCTTGATCTAATGCTGCTTTAGTCTGTTGAACTTGTGTTAAAACAAAACTACGGGTACCTGTTTGACTTAAATTAGCTGGAATTGTTAAAGTAGACTTAGGATCAAAATCTTTTAATAGTTGTAGTTCATAAATTTCTTGAGAAGGATAAGATCCATCAATTGCAGCAGGATCAGGAAGTCTTCCGGCAATTCCGTTTTCTGCAGCCTTATTATCTTTTTCGTTGGTAACGTATTTATTAATCCGATCATTTAATTTAGAACGAATGTTATCAACTGTTGTTGCAACTAAATTCGTAAATCGATTTGCATCAAAAGCATCGACATAAGCAACTATTCTTGAGCCAATACTTTCAAAAGATGTTTTTAAAGAAGCAAAACTAGGTTGATTGATAAAACTACTTGAATCATTAAGCCCAGCTTGTAAAGCTTTAAACAATAAGATGTTGGAGTTTTTGCCATAGAATGTTTGAATTTGGCTAGGAACACTAAAATCATAATTGATTTGAGTATCAACATAATTTAAACTTTTATAGAGGGAACGAAACTTTAAAAAAGCTTCTTGCTTTCCAATATCGCGACCATTAGGGATTAAGTAGTACCTTGCACCATCAACAGCCATAACGTGAACGCCATCTTTCCCTCGGGAAACGATAAATTGATCGCTATTATCTGTTGCACTTGCTTTGGTTCTTGCAAAATCGTAAATAACATTAGTCCCACTTTCAAGACCTTGATAGTTTTGATAAAAGCCATTTGCAACTGTGTTAATTGCGTCAGCAAATAATTTTTGAGAAGCAACCGGACGTTTCAAATAACTTAAATCACTATAAGCAGAAGCTGGAACATTATCCGTACTAGTTGGTTTAGTTCGAATGAAATTATTCATAATATTGCTAGGATCAAAAGTTATTTCTGGGCCAATATTAGCTCCAAGGCTACCGGTTGCTGGTTTGGTATCATAAAGATATTGATTAACATAAGCATCAGTAAATGCAACATCAAAAGATGAATACATATCATCTGCAGTCATTAATAATTTTCCACCAGAGTCATTTGATAATTGTGAAGGAATATCAACTGTAAAATTGTCAATTCCATTATTGGAATTTTTATTTTCAAAATTATAGTATTTATTTAACCCATCACCAGAAACTAATTCCTGGTATGAACTTGCTCGGGATTTTGCTGTATCATTTGGATTTAATGGATTAAAAGTTTGAAACTCATACGAAGCACTTGGGCTTGCTACTAAATCCTTGTTAAAAATACTATTAAAACCAACTGAAGGAGTTTCGCTAGTTAAAACAATCCGTGAAACTAAATTCGGATTATCTTGGCGAACCCATTGATCAAAGACATAGTTTTGAATTTGAGCAAACATTTGATCATTGTTTTGGATTGAATTATTAGTAGTAAAAGGCGTTGATGTCGATTGGTTTGTGAATTGTATGTTACCCCAATTAACGGGATTAATCAAATCGTTTTTTGCTGGCCGAGTAACAATTTGTTTAGTGTCTGGGTTCACATAATTTAAATAACTCTTAGCAAAAACTAAGCTGTTAAAATCACTAATAATATTTTGGTTCAATTGGTTTTGTTTTCAAGATGCTTCAGTTCCTCCTGCAGCATCTAAGACATCGGTTTGGAAGCGAACTTGGTAATTGTTTCGGAATTGATTTCGGTAATTTTGTAATTGACTATCGTATGAACTATTGATTGAATTGTTTCAGTTTTGAATCTTTGAGCGAATGTTGGCATCAGCATTATTGTCGTATCAAGGACGTAAGATTTGTGCTAAAGCATTATTTAAAAAAGCATTAAAACCAGCAGATTGGGTTAATGTTGACGTTGTTAAATCTTGTAAGTTTAAGTTATTGATATCATTCCCAAAAGCATTTCCGGGACGAAATAAAGTTTGTAAAACATTTTCGCTTGGTTGGGCACAACTAGCAGCAATAGCAGCCACTCCACTGATTGTTGATAAACCAAAAAGTGACACATAGAGTTTTAGTTTTTTTATTTTTTTAACTTTAATCATTGAGAACCTTTTGATTTATGTAAAAAAGCACTATCGTGAAATAGTATTAATTTTTAACTATGCATTTATGTCTATATATTATATAACAGAATTAAAAATCACATCTTTTTAATGTGTACAAAAATTTAAGCTGATTGAATTGATCGAACGTCACAAAATGAAAAAAATAAACAAAATTTAATTAAAGATAAAACAGTTATCTAGAATTTAGATAAAAAAAATCACCCTCAAAAAAGGGCGATTAATTTTGATGGATTAGTGTTTTTTAGCTAAGATTCGACGAACGAATTTATAAACAAAGACTCCGATTAATGAAAGTAAACACACGATGGCCACAAAAATAATAGCGTCGCGTTTATTAATTCCCCTCTTAATTGTCGTAATATCTGCTTCACTTACAACTTCTTTTCCATAATAGTTGTTAATAGCTGTTGCGCGGTGGTGGTTTTTAATTAAATTATAAACATGAAAAAGTAAGTATAAACCAAGTACTAATCCCGTCCCAATAATGACATATAACGGTCACCAATCGTTAGTTGCATAAATTTGGATTGCCCCAAATTGATTGATTTGGGTAGCGCTTTGAATCAAGTTATATGCTCACGCAGTGGTTAGAGTGCTAATAATAATTAAGAAACCAACTAAATAAATACCTGCACCAAACCAATTTAAATTTAAGTAACCAGTACGCGTTCGGCGATATATTTTAATGACATTAGCACTCGGAACTCGTTCATAACGGCCAAATTCAATTTGTTGGGACTCAGAACGTAACGACAAGTAATTATTGATACCGTGATAGACTGCATATAAAGCAACTAGAGCTAAAGGAATCATTAATCACAACAAATGCCAACTACGATGGTATGCCGAGATTGACAACACCGTTGCCACAAGTCCACCAACAAATAACAGTAAGATAAACAGTGCTCCTAATAAGCCTTTAAAAGCATACTTTAGTTCTTTTTCATAAAACTTGGGAAAACCTAAGTCGCCTTTAATTTGTTCTTGGTCAAGGTGTTGAACTCTTTTTTGTTTTTGCAGTTGATTTCATTCTTGAACTTCATCAATTTGTTGTTGAGTCGGTAATTGTGCAGGTAAATAGTTTTTTCGCTTCAATTGAATTTGGGCAGTCTTGGCACGAGTGTATGGTAACTCGTCAAAGCTTAATTGAATTGTATTAGTAGCGTAATTCATAACTAGGCCCTCCCGACAAAAAACCCTTCCCTATACGAATTTAGGAAAGGATTTTAAGGTTACGATTGAAGTTAATCGATTGCTAATATTATAGACGATTTTTCTAGCGTCCTAACAAATCTTCGAGTTCATCTGTTAATGATGCTTTAGCATCATAATTATCATTAAATAAGTCATCAGATCCGCTTGAGAAGTTATTATCGTCTGCAAACAAGTCATCTAAGTTAGTTGTTGTACGATCAGGTTTTAATAGTTCAAAATCACTATCTAAGATATCATCCATGAAGTTTAATGAAGATCTTTTGTTAGTAGATAATGGTTTCAAAATATCATCTGCAAAACTTGAACTCTTCTTAAATGATCCAAAACCGTTATCGTCAAATAATGATTTTGTTGGGTTTAACAATTTAGGTTGAGCAAAGTCAAAAATTGGAAGTTCACTATTATAGAAAGCGTTCGAAGAAAAATCACTATAAGCAGTTGAATCGAAAGCATTTAAAGAATCATATGCAGGGTTAGTTAATCCGGTTGGAGCATAAACTGGAGAATTGAATTGAACAAGACTTGTTGGAGTTGGTTTAGCAAAGTTTGTTGGTGCAAAATTGTTTAATCGAGAACGATACTCATCATGCGCTTTAAGCAAATTATAGTAATTTGCTTCAATTTGACTTAAATCCCGATTTGAACCATCTAATCCCGAAACCAAACGTTGGATACGGACAGTATCGTTAGCCAATTTTGTCATTCGCTTATCATACACGTTTTTAAGTTGTGCTAAATTGTTTGTAAGCACTTGTAAACGAGCTTCGTTTTCAGTAATTGTGCTTGATAAATGTTTGTTGTAATCTTGAGCGTGTTGTAGGCTTTCAAAATCTTTTCCAGTGTTATAGTTATTTCCTGGCTTAAAGTCATTAGTGATTGTTCTTAATAGTTCAGATTTTTTAGAACTGATTCGACCTTCATTATCTTTGAATTCAAGACGGAGTTTTTCGTTATCAGCTACAATGGCATCAATTTCCAAACGCAATTCCTTAGATATTGTCTTAAAGACAGTTGTTGCTTCAGATTTCGCTTTCTTCAAGAAATCAAGCATGTGAATCAAAGTTTCTTTGATTTTTTGATCATAAGAACTTGTTCCAAATAAATCGTCTTCAGAAATATCAGTTGGTTCACCAGAAACAATTTCACTGGTTAAAGCTTCTAATTTTTCAGCTGGAGAAACGATTCTAGTTGGTAAATTAGTTTTTGGTTCACTCATTATTGGTTCTGGTTGAATTTCTTCAACTTCAGGTTTTGTTTCAAAGGTTTCAACTGGTTTAATAGGTTCAATTGTTTCCACAACTGGTTCACTAACCGGTTCAACTTCGATAACTTCTCTTTCAACATGATTCAAGGCTTGTTGAGCTTGTTGGTCATCCAAAATAACAACATCGCCATCATACTTAGAATTGCCATAGCGTTCAGCATGTGACTGTGGTTCTTTAATAGGAACAAACACTTCTTCAGGTTTTTCAAATAAAACGTCTTGAATTGTATTTAGGTCTTGTTCAGGACTTGGTTCAACATGTCCAACGACTTCGTCGATGGCACTCACAGATTCAGGTTTAACAACTACAGAAGGAGCAACCCGACTAGAAACAAAGGTTCCATTGTCGTAGAAGAAACCGTCTCAAACTCATTTATTATTTTCACCTACATGTCCATATTCTGGGTTGCCAATATGCAATTCTCAGAAAGCTTTTTTAACTTCAGGACTTTGAGATTCATCATTGCTTTCGACAACAACTGGTGGTTTTTCTTGTTCAATGCTTACATCAGAGTCAACTGTAGTTGCTTTTTCTTGTAAATCAGAATCACTAAAGTCAACTGCTGCAGCTTCTTCTTCAATAACGGTTGTTGTTGGCGCAACGACTTCTGCTTGTTCTGATTCTTCAGGAAGTTGTAAGTATCAAGGTTGTGAAGGTTCTTCAGCTACTTCAACTTTAGTTTCAAATTCAACAGGTTGTTCTTCTTCGACAACTGTATAAATAATTTCTTCAGGTTTTTGAATATCGTCAAATGCAACTTCAGTTTCTGGTTGTTTTTCTTCATCAGATAATTCTAATGCTGGTGATTGTTCATCATGATTATGATCGTGAGAAGGCATTGGGATAAATTCTTCTTCGTGATGGTGATCATGAGAAGGCATTGGAATAAATTCTTCTTCGTGATGGTGATCATGAGAAGGCATTGGAATAAATTCTTCAGTACTTAAATCTTCATGTTTAGTTTCAACTGTATCTTCTTTATCATAAGAACCATGGGCTTGTTCTTCCGGAAGTAAAGGAACGAGGTCTTCTACAACTGGTTTATGTTGGTCAATAACGTAAACACCTTCATTTTGTTCATCCATTCGAACTGGAACAAATTCTTCAACTTCGGGTTTATGTATTTCGTCATGAGATTCATGTGATAAAACAGATTGAACTAATTGCTCATCAACAACTGGAGTTAGTTCTAAACTAGTATCATGAGACGTTGGAGTGCTTGTTGAGTCGTCTGATTTTGTAAATTCAAAATTTTCAGTTGCCACTTCTGGCTCAAAATGAACTGGTTCAATCACTGGTGCTGCAACAGGCTGTTCATTTATAGTAGGCTCAAACGAGGTAATTGTTTGTTCTGACAAGGGTTGTGATGAAACTGAATCTGGTTCGCTAACTGAAGAAACAATAGGTTCAGGCTGTTCTGTAATTAATGGTTGTGGTTGAATAATTTCTGGCTGCGAAGCAACAACTGCAGCTGGTTCTTGATAAACTGGAGTTTCTACTACTGGAGCAACTTCTGGTTGTGAAGCAACAACTGGAGCTGGTTCTTGATAAAGTGGAGTTTCCAATGCTGGAGCAACTTCTGGTTGTGAAGCAAAAACTGGAGTTGGTTCTTGATAAACTGGAGCTTCAACAACTAAAGCTGGTTCTTCGTGAACTGGAGTTTCTACTACTGGAGCAACTTCTGGTTGCAAAGCAACAACTGGAGTTGGTTCTTGATGAACTGGAGTCTCTAATGCTGGAGCAACTTCTGGTTGTGAAACAACAACTGGAGTTGGTTCTTGATGAACTGGAGTTTCTAATGGTGGAGCAACTTCTGGTTGCGAAGCAATAACTGGAGTTGGTTCTTGATAAACTGGAGCTTCAGCAACTACTGGAGCTGGTTCTTCATGAACTGGAACAGTTTCTGGTTCAACAGTTTCTAAAGTTGGTGCTTCAGCAACAACTGGAGCAACCGGTTCTGGATTAACCCCAACTGGTGCTTCGTACGTAACTTGTGGAACTTCTTCATACACAGGTTCAGCTACTGGTTCAGCTGCTACTTCTTGAGGAACTTCATATGCGGTTTCTGGAGTTGCAGGAACTTCTTCAACAACAGGTTCAACTGCAGCTGCTGGTTCTTCACCAAAAAAATGAAAGGGGTTACCTTGTTCGTCATAAAGCAAGGAAATATCATAAACATCACCACTTCAAGGATCTTGGTAGTCACCTGTATCGTAGTTATACGAAATGTAATAACCATTTCCTTCTGCATCATACGCAATTTGGATGGAACCATCCTCTGGTAATTGAAATTCTTCTTCTTGTTCAACTGCGTTTGGATCTACTGGTTCAGATCCATCTCACAGATTACCAAATACCGCTTCGTTAGCGCTAGGGTCTTCGTTACCTTGTAAAGAATCGATTTCAGTATCTTCTACTGCGGGGTTATTCAAATGAGCCACCTTGTTTACCAACCTTGAAAATTTTTGCATCGACCTAATCTGATTGAATAAAAAACATGTTTAAAAAGCGTGTGTTTCAATACTAAAACCGGATTAAGCCTATAGATTAATATATACATTATACATTTACTAAAAAACATAAGCACACCAAGTTATGTTGAAAAATGCCAAAAAAAGCCAAATATTAACCTTAAATGGAGACATCAAAAATTAAAAATTGCCTTTTTTTTAAAAATTCTGGGCAATTTTTAAGATTTAAAACAAATTAGAAATAAACCAACAAAGGACCTAACCTACAGATCCGGTCATGTCCATGGCTATTAAACGATTTAATTCCACAGCATATTCCATTGGTAATTCCTTAGAGAAAGGTTCAATAAACCCTAAGACAATTAAATTTTCGGCCACATCTTTAGGAATTCCTCGACTCATCATGTAAAACAATTGTTCTTCACTAATATTTGAAACCTTAGCTTCATGTTCTAATTGTGACTCTTTGTTTCCGATAATTTCTGTTGGTAAAGTATCGGTCCGAGAAATCTTATCCATTAAAAGCGTATCGCATTCAACTTTACTTGATGAATCCAATGCTTTTGGACCAATTTTAACAAAGCCGCGATAAATCGTGTTTCCACCATTAAACGATACGGACTTGGAAATAATTTTTGAACGGGTATGCGGTGCTAAATGAATCATCTTAGCGCCCGCATCTTGAGTTATTCCTTTATTTGCAACTGCAATCGAAATACAATCAGCACTTGCATATTCTCCCGCCAAGATAGTTGACGGATATTTCATATTAATCCGTGCTCCAATATTTCCGTCAATTCAAGACATCTTTGCACCTTCATAAGCAATTGAGCGTTTAGTCACTAAATTAAGGACATTATCAGACCAATTTTGAATAGTGGTATAACGCACAGTAGAATTTTTATGGCAAAAAACTTCCACCACTGCGCAATGTAAATTATCCGAACTATAAACAGGCGCAGTACATCCTTCAACATAATGGCATTTAGCGCCTTCGTCCACAACAATTATCGTTCTTTCAAACTGAGCTACTTTTTCTCCATTAATCCTAAAATAAGCTTGTAATGGTTTCTTGATTTCAACATTTTTAGGAACGTAAATAAATGAACCACCAGATCAGAATACTCCATTTAAAGCAGCAAATTTGTTATCGGTGTTTGGAACAATAGAAGCAAAGTATTTTTTAAAAATTTCTGGATATCTTTTTAAACCATCATCAGTGTCTGTAAATATAACGCCAACAGCTGCTAATTCTTTTTGAATATTATGATAAACCATTTCTGAATCGTATTGGGTTGATGCGCCATTTAAAAATTTAGCTTCAGCTTCAGGGATTCCAAGCTTAGCGAACGTGTTTTTGATTTTAGTTGGAATCTTTTCTCAAATATTGGTAGATTCGTTTGCTGGACGTGAAAACATGACACTTTGGTTATAATCAATAAATGACAAATCAGGTCCAAAAGACGGGTTTGGTTTTTCATTAAAAATAGCTAAAGATTCAAGCCGATATTGAAGCATTCACTCAGGTTCATTTTTTGCTTTAGAAATTGCTTTAACAACTTCGGGAGAAATACCTTTTTTGGTTTTGAAAACAGAAACATCTCCGTCACTAAAACCATATTGGTATTTTTTATTTAAGATCTTTCGTGAAATTCCCATAATTTATTCCTTTAAAAATTTAATTATTGCCTTACAACTAATACTGCCACAATTGATTCTTCCTGGTTGTAAATGAAGTTTATCAAAAACCCAAAAAGATTCATCTAAATTTTTCAACTTGTCGTGATTATCTTCTGTAACTAAACTAAAAAACTGAGTCAATGTTAATAAAGATTGTTTCAAAGTTTTGTTTATTACGTAATCGCAAATAGTTTCGTTTGCTGCAATTGAAATAACACATCCCTCGCCAAAATATCTCACATCTTTGATAATCTCTTTTTCAACCTTTAAATAAAATTCAAAATTATCCATGCAAGAAGTCGATGCTGCTTTTATTTGTTGATAATTAGCGGCAATTTTTTTAACTTCTTGTTCAGAAATTTTATGTCGTGGATTCTCGTATTTTTCAATAATCATCATCCGCTTCAAATCTTCATTTTTAGATCAACCCGACAAGACTATCACCAACCTTAAATTCGCGTAATGCTTTAACTAATTTATCAACTTCTTTTTTGGTGTTATAAAACATCATCGAAACCCGAACATAACCTTGAGGAGACTCACTTCTTTTTCTTGCTAAATAAACACAAGATGTGCCACCACGAACAATAATTTTTTTAGTTCCCAAATAATAAGCCAAATCTTGGGGGCTAACATTTTTGTAATTAAAAACAACAGTCGGGTTTTCAACTTGGGCATCCAATAAATTAATTCCTTTAATGGTGCGAAGTTTTTTAACCAAATAGTTTTTTAATTCATTTTCAATTCGATGAATTTCACGATATGAAATACTGTTAATAAATTCTACAGCTGCACCTCACCCAAAAATACCAGCAACGTTTGGGGTTCCCGCTTCAAATCCCGTAGGTCCTTCAACTAAATCAATTTCTCCAGTATTAACATCAAAACTTCGATAGGTGCCTCCCCCATAAATTAGTGGGTTCATTTTTGACTGGATGTTTTCTTTTAAATAAACTACACCTAAACCGGTTGGTCCAAAAACTTTATGCGTTGAAAATGCCAAAAAATCAATATATCCTTTTTTTAAATTAATTTTGTTGTGTTGAACAGATTGAGTTGCATCAACACAAACAAAACATTTTGGATTTTTGACTTTAATTTTTCTTGCTAATTCCATAGCATCTATTGCTGTTCCAAATAAGTTTGATGCACTAGTAAAACTAACCACGCGTGTCTTTTTAGAAACAGCTTTTAAAATTTGTTGCTCAAATTCTAAATGTTCGCCTTGTTTCACGGATATAAATTTGGTGTTTGTGATTTTAGCAACACGTAATCAAGGAAGCAAATTCGAAGCATGTTCATATTCAGGTACCAAAATTTCATCTCCGGGTTGAAGCAAAGGAATAATTCCAAAAGCCACCTGATTAAGTCCTTGAGTCGATCCTGGTGTAAAAATAATTTCATTTGCCTTACAAGATAATAAGTCTGCAGTCATTTGACGAATTTCTTTGATTTTTTTTCCAACATGACTAGTATAAGAAGTTGTGTCATTATGAGGATTATACGTATCGTTTTGATAATAATCATTAATTGCTTTGAGAACGGATTTTGGTTTTAAACTAGTTGCTCCATTATCAAAATAAATTAAGTCTGAATGATTATCAAATCAAGCAAAATGCTTACGAATTTGTGAAGGTGTCATTTTTAATTATCCTTAAATAATTTTTGAATTTTTTGATGATATTGATCTAACAATTCATCATCTTTAATAGCTACTAGCGTAGTGTTAAAATAGCCGATCAAAATTAATTGAGTTGCTAAGGCTTTTGTGAGCCCTCTAGACATCAAATAAAAGATTTGATTAGGGTTTATTCGACCAATAGCCATTGCGTGAATTGCTTTCACATTGTTGTCATCAATAATTAACTGTGGTTCACCATGAATTTGAGCATCATTCGATAGTAAAACGCCTTTAATTTGTTGAGCAGTATTATTGTGGTTAGTTTTTGGTTTAATATCACTAGTAATTTGAATTTTAGTATCCGCTTTTTTAGCAGCTACTACATAGCATTGAAAACTACTAGTTCCATCGTCTTGAAGATGGTCAATTTTAACATTATAATGCTTACTTTGATTGTTTGTAGCGAAACTAGAAACAATAATTTTAGCCTCTGATTTTTTTCCTAATTTAATAACCGCATTTAGCTTTGTATTAGCATCATATAAATCAAGAATATTAATAGCTGTTTTAAGACCATCAGGGACAATGAATTCAAGATTGTTTTTAGTCTTTTTTATTTCTAAAAAAACACTTTCTTGATGAATTTCATTAATCTTCTTTAGCATACATTTTTCCTAATGAATCTTCCAAAATAAATCCGTCATGTTCTTCTTGTTTATTTTCTTTAAATTCGATCTTAAATTCTTTTCGTAATCAGTCATATCCTTGGCTATCGATTTTCTTAGCAAGACTGTAATCACCTGTAGTAATAATAGTCCCATTAACAATAACAAATACCTTATTAGGTTTGATTAAATGAAACATTCTTTCGTAGTGGGACACAATGATCAAAGTTCGTTCTTTAGGTTTTTCTGCCTTTCACGAAACTAATTGTTGAGTAATTATTTTTAAAGCATCCACATCTAATCCAGAGTCGATTTCATCAAGCATTGCAAATTCAGGATTGATAATTTTTAGTTGGAGAATCTCATTTTTCTTTTTTTCACCACCAGAAAATCCCTCATTAACAGCTCGCTGTAATAACTCCGGAGACATTTTTAAGTCACGTAAAGCTTTCTGAACACGTTTAAACAATTCTGGTAAAGCAATAGGTTTTGGTAATCGAGCATTAACTGCAGCTTTAAAAAAATCCAAATTCATAACGCCCGGAATTTCTTCAGGAGCTTGTGAAGCTAAATAAAGACCTAAACGCGCTCTAGCGTCTGTTTCCATTTTGTTTAAAAGTCGGTTTTTAAACTTAATTTGGCCGCGGCTAATAGTTGTGCTGTAATGGCCCATAATGGTTTTTAAAAGAGTGGATTTTCCGTGTCCATTCGGACCCATAATAGCAACTGTATCGCCACTTTCAATGATGGCATTTACTTTAGTAAGAATTTGCTTTTTATTAATTTTTACAGTAAGATCTTTAATTTCTAATCGTGACATAGCAGCCCCTTATTTTCTCAATAAGATAAATTATAACAACAGTTAAAAAATAATCGCTGTTTTTAATCGTAAAATAACCAAAATCGAAAATTAATCTAATTGATCAAGGAAGAAAGATAAGAATGTTTATACGTTTAAAAAACCAATCTATTAATTGTTTTTGATAACAAGTATTTAATAAAAAATGTGCATGAAATAATTATTTTCAAATTATTAATTTAGTTTATTATGAATATTTCATAAATAAAACTGAATCGAAGAATATTTAAAATGCGTACTTCAACAACTTCAACGGATCTGACTTTCTGTAATACAACTGATATTATTCCAAACAAAACAGCTTATGGATTACTACGGCTGATAATGATTTTATTTAGTGTGTTGTCAATTGTATTGGGCAATTTTGAAGCCGATTACAATCCAGCTTTAAAAACCTTTCTTAATTTCTTAGAATTCGGTGGAACTAGTATTGGTTTATCTGTATTAATGATTACATTCGGATATAGTTGGTGCTCGCTGCAAGACAACCAACGGTATCGGTGAAAAACTTGGATGAAAAGCAATTTAGGTTTTTTTAAAACTTATTATTTTTACGCTATTTTAATGATTATTGTTGCTTGGATTGCACTTGGGATTTTAAAAAGCCGGAATGATCCTTTGTTGTTCCAAGGCTTTGTTCAGTCCTCTGGATTTGCTGGATTATCCCAAAATCCTGCTGCAAATTCAAATGGAATTAATTTCTTAAATTTTGGATATCCCAAAAACGTTAACGGATGATTTGGAACGGTAGTGTTATTTAGTTTAATTCCAACCCAAAACTTTTTCATTACTGGAACAGTTGTTTTAACTACCACCTTTTGATTTACGTTTATTGCTCCTTTTATTTTTAAATGACTAGCAAAAGCCTCTTTAAAAACCAATACAATTTTTTTAACTATCGTAATTTTTATTGCCTTGTTTTTTACTTACTGAAATAATACATTTTTATTTGGGGGAACTGAATTACAAAACAAAGTACCTGGATTTAATTACGTCACTACATTTACTAAATGAGAACCAGTTGTTGCTCATTTTATTTTAGGGTTTTATATCAGAAAATACTTAAAGCTAGTTTCTTGAAAAATTACACTGTCTTGATTCATTGGCCTATCTTTTTTCTTCTTTGTTGCCGAAACTGCTTTAGATCAAGGCTTAGCGGCTAGTTCAACACATTTACAAAATAATTTTGACTTCTTTTATTTATCTGCTAATAATTTCAGTTCAATCCCAAGCTTAATAATGTCTGTTTTAATACTTTATGCTTTTCTTGCTTTACCACAAAGAAAAAATTCAATTTTCAATAACTTTCGATTTCAAAAGTATGTTGAATTTAGTAATACTTTAATTGTTGATCAACTTGCACTATCTAGTGTTATGTCGCGGATGTTTTTAGGAGTTGTTATCTTACATTTTGGAGCTGGTTATGATATTTTATTCATCAATAATCAAGTTATAAGTATAAAGGGAACTATTAATGGTGTTTCTGTTGTGAATTTTATTGCGTTTTACGGTTGAATCATTTACGTTTGACATTTTGTCATTTTTGCAATCCAATATCTTTTATCTTTAGTTAAAACTAAATTTTATTTAGCAATCGAAAAAATCGCGATAAAAATCAAGAATCATAAACAGCAAATTTCAAAATACGTTTAACTTTGACAAGTTTGTAAAGCTTAAATGTTAATTAATTTTGCCGAACTAATGGATACACAGAAGCAACAAGATCAAATTAAAATTTTTACTGATACGAAATACTTTTATCAATCAGTAAACTTGAGTTAATTATAATTGCTCCACATTGATTCGAAAAAATCATTTACTAACTAGACTTCATAAAAGAAATAGGTGGTAGAGGCAAATTCTGATAGTCAGAATCTTTACACACCTATTTCTTTTACGAATCCAATTACTACATTTTTATCTTTTGGGACTATGCATTATTACTTGTATTCAAGATATTATGAAATTAAATATTTTGAGTTATTAAATTTGTTAGAGTTCTTATCTAAAATGTTCAAATTATATATTAACAATCATATATTAAAAATTATTCAAATGATATATTAGAAATTATGCAAATGATATATTAGGAATTATGCAAATGATATATTAGGAATTATGCAAATGATATACTAATAGTCTTGTAAATGATATCTTATTTATTCTTAAAATTGTTTTATAAAGTTTATTTTTCTATATAATTTTACAGGTTTAAACAATGAAAAAAATATATTTTGACAGACTTATTGAATCTCAAATCAAAAAAAATCTAGAAGTTATGGGTGCTGTTCATATTACAGGTCCTAAGTTTTGCGGAAAAACAACAACAAGTATGCAATTCCAAAATAGTTATATTAATCTAGCTAATTACGAAAATATGCAAATTTCGCAAATCGATAGCGCAAGTATTTTAAAAGGTGAGAACCCTAGACTCATAGATGAATGACAAGTGTTTCCTCATCTCTGAGATTTAATCCGGAATGAGATTGATAAGAGATCATTACCAGGACTATTTATTTTAAGTGGTAGTTCTACGCCAGCAGATATTTCCCAAATTTATCATTCGGGAGCAGGAAGAATCGTAAGTATCAAGATGCGACCGATGTCCCTGTATGAATCCGGAGAGTCAGCTGGCAAAATTTCTTTATCAAATTTATTCAATAATGAAGACAGCCAGATCTTTTTCATTGATAACAAAGAATCCAGTTTAGAGAATATTGCCTACTATATCTGTCGTGGTGGTTGACCTTATTCTGTTATTCAAAATGATTATAAAAAAAGTCTTCAATCTACAAAAAATTATATTGACCAGGTAATTAAATTTGATTTTTTAAATGAAAAACGATTTCGAAAAATAAATAAAACGCTGCTAAAAATCTTATTAGAAAGTTTTGCAAGAAACATTTCTACTCCAGTTTCCATAAAAACAATTTTAGAAGACGTTTCTAGCGAAATTGAATATGAAATATCATTACAATCAATCAGTAAATATAGCAAGATTTTGTATGACAATTTTTTTCTTGAAGATTTAGAACCATGAAATCCTAATTATCGTTCTTCGATTCGAATTAGAAGCACTCCAGTTAGACATTTTGTTGATCCTTCAATTGCATGCCACTTTTTAAAACTATCACCAAAAAATCTTTTAAATGATATTAAAACTTTTGAATTAATATTTGAAGATTTTGCAGTTCGAGATTTAAGAATTTATGCAGAAAGCATTGACGGATCACTCAGCCATTATCGCGAAAGCAATGGATTAGAATGTGATGCTGTAATCAATTTAAATGATGGCAGATATGGTCTAATTGAAATTAAATTAGGTGGGACAGCAGCAATTGAAAAAGGAGCTAAATCTTTACTTAAGGTTAAACAAAGAATGATTGATCACAAAAAAAGACTGCCTTCTTTTTTGATGATTTTAACATCAACCGGAATCGCATATACGAGAAAAGATGGGATATTAGTAGTTCCAATCAATCTTTTAAAGCCTTAAATCGAATCTTTTATAATCCATATTTATTAGGTGCATATTCTAGTTAAAATTATTTATTTACTAATGTTGAAGGTTGAAATCTTTTCATCTCTTAAAATTTTTGCTAGTTCCAAACGAGCATTAGATCTTCCTGATGGTAAAACATTAGATTTAGAATATGGATCTAGCCCAACAAAACTATTTATCAAGGTATGATCAGTTCCACCAATTGGTCCAAAAGCAAATAAGATTCCGAAATTATTGAAGTTAGCATCAATCACCATCGAACCTGAATTACCCGGATTGGCCGAATCACCAGATTGGATAAAAGTTGAAACCCCATAAGATGTTGACATTCACAAACCAACATCTTTATTTGATACTACTGGATCAGTTGGAAACTGATGGTAGTTGTGATTGTATTTTCCGCCATAAGAATAAGGTTCGTAATATTCATTTCATAGCGCCGGATCGTATTTGATGTAATATGCTTGCAGAACATTTCCAGTTCCTGAATCAGAATATCCAGGGTCCATTGAAAAAGCACTTGTGTTATTAGCAACCCGATATGAGAAGATCCGATTGACCCCATTGGTCGAGTCTGTTGCTGGATAACCAGCAACATAAGTAGTAGTTCGATCATCCGTTCTTGGAGTCGCGCTAACAGCGCCAGCAAACCATTTTTGTTGTTCGGGACTTTTTTCATGTAAAACATCATATAGGGGTTTTCAATCACGAGCCAAATCGGTGGCATTAAATGTCATTTTCATAAACGCTAAATCTGCACCCATTAAATGATTGGTATACATGTCTTGTTGTGTTTCTCTTCTTAAACCAGGACCGCCAATCAAATTACCTTGAGCCGAGGATGAAGCACCACGGTAAATATGACCAATTGTTTCGGTTGGAGCATAAATAATGCTATCTAAGAATTTTTGACGCGATTGAATTAATCAACTTGGTTGATCTGGTGTAAAATTGAAATCATTAATGTTGTAAGTTTGTCGCATTGCGGTTTTGGATTTTCATTCAGTAATGCCTTTATAATAATCAACATTAATATTGGTAACTGGATTTCATGCAGTATCATCACCATATAAAATTTGATTTTGATATTTATAGCCTGCTTGTTCTGCGGGCGTAACTTTACCAGCTGCTCGAACATCGCTTGAAGGAACATTACTGACATTCGTATAATCATCATTTTGAGGACTAAAACGTTGCCATACAAAATCATCAAAACCAGAATTTGCTAACCAGCTTTTTTCTTTATTTAGAGCATTTTGGACTTTAGTTTGATTTTGAGGAATAAATTTGTTTTTCCAATCATTTCAATTATTAATCAGACCTTGTTTATCTGAATCAGAAGCACCAGGAATCGTTTGGTACATCTGTTCGAAATTACTTGGTGTTAAAGTGGTTTGGCCATGATAATACTGCCTGTTTAAGCCTTGCAATCAAAGAGTGGCTCAAACATTAAAATCAATATATTGTTGAACATCAGGGAATGCATTATTGTGTGTTCCATAAGCAATAGGGTTAGCTCCAGCCCGGTCAGCAATATTAGCAACGTGCTTATTTGTTGCCATAATAAATGAATATTCATTTTGCGGTGTATCTGGATGGGCTTGTTCTTCTGGTGTATTAAAGATACGATCAACAATTCAAGCCGTACCACCTGAAGTAAACTTAGGAAGTGAAAAGTTGCGGCCACTTTGGTCATTACTTACAAAATAGGTGTTTCAAAAAAAGGGGCTATTTTTGCTCGAAGCTACTGAAGGATCGGTATTTCATATATTTACATTTCTTTTAATAATATCGTAATGCGCTTTTCAATTATTATCACTAAAGCCTGCATAAGATCATTGTAAAGAAATTGTGCGGTCAGCAATTTTCTTAATGAAATCTGATTTCATAAAAAAAATAGGTGGTAGAGGAAAATTCTGGCAATCAGAATTACTCAATCACCTATTTTTTGACGTTTAAGGTACAAAAAGTACACAAAAAAATCCCTTGATTGTTGCCAATCAAAGGAATTTGTACTATCATTAATTTGTTCAAAAAAAATGAAAGGTTAGTACGATGCAATTTTACATTTTTAAAAAATATCTTAATAATAAATCAATCCTGAAATTTAAAGAAGACGCAAACGAACTTATTAGCGACTTTATAAATCTCGATGAATTCAATATAACTAAAATTCAAAACGAAGATCAAGGACCTGCTAATTTAACAAATTTACAAATAAG
>NZ_JHXT01000003.1 GCF_000687795.1 Mycoplasma testudinis ATCC 43263 | reverse complement strand
ACTGATGAACTAACAGTTTTTTCAATGAAACCATTCCGGCGATTGGAGTTTTCAGAACGCTCGTATTCGCTTCTTCCTAAATGTTCATCCATTTCGGCTTTAAGAAGTGCATTCAGTGGTTCAGAAAATACTTCTGTCATTGATTTAATTAAACTATTGGCACTGCTAGCATCAAAAATATCTGGGTTTTCTAGTACCAATTGGTTAAATTGGTCCATTACTTTTCGATAATTTTCAGATTTAGGTGGTTTTGGAGTTATTTTCTTTGCCATCTTGTTAATCATCCTTAATTAATTATTTGAATTTTAACACGATGCCAATTTAACACACTTATTTCATTACTACCTAATTAATTATTTGAATTTTAACACGATGCCAATTTAACACACTTATTTCATTACTACCAAAAAAACAGGTATAAAGCACCTTTAGATTTTTTTGTATTAGGAATGATAACATTTGCGTTAGTACATTTCCTACTTTGAAGGAGTTATTTTATTGCACTAATATTTATATTATTCTGTTGCTTCTGAAAACCTCTGAGTTTGCACAATAAAATAGATTATTAAAAAAACAGTTTACCAAAAGTTTAATTTTTGTTCATAATTTCGTTCTGAAACTAGACACAAACACGATACATCGTTTTCTTTTTAATCAGTGATAATTTTAGCGTGCTTATTCACATTAGAAATTTTTAAAAAGGAAACTATGGAAAATATTCATTTTAAAGCAAAGAACGCAGACATCATTCAAAAGAAAATTAAAAATGTCTTATCAATGTATGAGAAATTTAATTGTGATGTAATTTTTAATGAAAAAAAACTAAAAATTACAATAACTTCAGATTATATGATCTTTCAAGACGGTTTAATTAACGGAAAAATTAATATGACATTAGAAGATTTAGCGAAGTTAATGCAAGCTGGATTTAACAAATTAGATAGCAAGATTGAAGAAACAGAAAATCGGTTTAACACTAAAATTGAAGAGACAGAAAATCGACTTAACAAAAAGTTAGATTTTCACGAAACATTGTTTAAAGAACATGGTTGAATATAAGTAAACATAAAATTTTTACAATAACTTATATCCTAACTCCTGTACACACCTAACGTGAAATTAAAATATGAATAAAATACAACAAAATAACGGATACTCAAAGTTCCGTATATAAGCGAAAAGGAATTTGGTATGTGTTATTTCGATATAGTTTATTTTTTTTAAAATGTTATAAATTTCAGAAAATACGGTTTTACAAATCTCCTTTAAATCTGCTTTTGTCTTAAATTTTTAACGATTTAATACTTTTACTATAAACCGTTTTTTATGAGCACTTATTTTAATAACTTGCTAAGTTATAGTTAAAAATTATTCTTGTTTTTTTGAATAGAATTTGCTTATATATAAAAAATGGGTCCATTCACAATCAAGTGAAAAAACCCATTCATTTGAATTTATATTTTTAAATTATAAAGAATCAATTTCTTTTAAGTATTTTTCAACAGCAGCATCCCAGTTGTTGTCCGTACTTAAAGCTGAACCATACATGTAGATTTCAGCTAATAAAAATTCTTTATCATTTGTTGCAACTTTGTTAGTGGCAAGTCACGCAGTATTCATCATGTGTAATGTTGCAATGATTGATGCATCAAGTTCATGTTTCGTATAACGATTCCCTTGGTTGTGAACATATGTTTGTTCAACATTACCAACAGATTGAACAATAGCGTATTTTTTACCTTTTAGTTTGAATCCTTCAAGGCCTGTGAAACTATAAGCAAAACCTGGAGTTAATACTTCATCCATTCATTTTTTAAATGTTCATGGAGCTGTATATCATCAAGTTGGATAAGCAAAAGTAATAATTTCATATTTTGATAACAGTTCTTGTTCTTTAGTTACATCAAAGTTTCCCTTTGAATCTAAGAAATGAATATCAGTGTCTTTGGCTTTTGCTTTAACAGCTTCGATGAACCCTTTAATGTGTAAAGATTGTTCGTAATTGGGGTGAGCAACAATAATTAGTTTCTTTTTCATATTTTTCCTTTAAAAATTTAATTACATCAAAATTGTAAATGAATATCTTTTTTTGTAAGGAAATCGCCACGCTGATTGAATTTGTCAATCAATTTGTTCACTTAAAAAGAATCTGTTTTGTTAAAGAACTTTTTCTTTTAAAAAATACAAAAGTATTAAAATATTGGTATGGTGTTTTAATGGAGAATAATATGAAAGATAAAAAAGTAAAGAAAATCCGATACAAAAAAGTGTATCCAATAAAAGAGCATTACAATCCTTATACTCATAACTGAACATGAGAATATGATTATTCTAAAGAGCCAAAGCTAGTTCCTAAAGGTCCTTTAACTGTAAGTTCGTTTTTTAATGCGCTTGGAGATTTTTTTAAAAATTTATTCAAAGCAATATTGTATTTAATTTGACCGATCGATTAAAACAGCAATATTTTGTGCAATTATGGAAAAAGTATTTTATGCAATTATGGAAATTAAAATTGGCGTTGAACAAGCAATTGAACATGGAGCTTTGACATTACTTAAAATAAAACAAAGAATTCACGATTCAAAAAATATTACTCCTTTTTTAAAGATCGCGCCTTCTTAATGGTCATTACTGCAGAAGATCCAGCATATAAAAGAGATGAAGATGTATTTGATGTTCCAATCAATATGTTAAGAAACTAATTTTGTTAATAAAAATATTTTAAGTTAATGATTTTTTACTTAATACTTTTTTATAAATTTTATCTACATTTCTGAGAAAGTAATTATTGTTTATTAGTTTATTGATTGTTTTAATCGGTAGATATTTTTGAATATCATTTGCTTTAATAATAGCAATTAAGTCTTGATTGTTTTTTAAAGCAAAAAAAGTCATTTTTTGCAAATAATCATAAACTTCTTCTCGAGAGTAATTAGTTTGTTTAAGAATTTTGGTCATCAAAACTTGACTAAAGTAAATGTGATTCATACTATCAATTCGCTTGTTCATTACTTCAGTGTTGATTACTAAATTTTTAATCACATCATTCATTCTATTTAAAATATAAACAATTAAATGGAAACAATCAGAAATAATAATTCGCTCATTTGAACTGTGACTAATATCTCGTTCGTGCCATAATAAGTTATTTTCGTATGAAGTATTAGCATAAGAACGAATTAAACGAGCTAGTCCACAAATGTTTTCACTACTAATTGGATTTTTCTTATGTGGCATGGAACTAGAGCCCTTTTGTTTAATCTTAAATCCTTCAGCCGCTTCATTAATTTCACTGCGTTGTCAATGTCTTAATTCAACTGCCATTTTTTCAAGAGTGGTTGCTAAATTAGCAAAGCAACTTAGTAACTCGATATGGCGGTCCCGTTGGGTGACTTGGGTGCCGATTGAATCTACATCTAGACCTAACTCTTTAGCCACAACTTCATCAATTTCGGGTTCAATGTGAGCATAGTTACCCATTGAACCTGATATTTTAGTTACTTCAATTGTTTTTCTAGCGTTATTAATTCGTTGTTTTTGCCTTAATAACTCGTCATATCATAACAAGAATTTAAGACCTAAGGATGTTGGTTCACCATACATCCCATGGGTTCGCCCCATAATTAATTGTTTCTTATAAGTTAAGGCCTTTTTTAAAACATTTGCAATTAATTCTTCCAAAGTTTTTAAAACTATTTCATTGCTTAATTTAATCTGATAGTTTTGAGCTGTATCAACAATATCGGTTGATGTTAAGCCAAGATGAACTCATTTTCTTTCTAAGCCTAGTTGTTCATCAATCATTCTTGTAAAAGCAATCACATCATGTTTAGTTTGTTCTTCAATTTCAAGCATCCGGTTTTGATCGATAACAACTTTTGCTTTAATTAATTTTGTGTAGTCATCAGATGGAATTAGTTTTAGTTGATATCACCCTTTGATAACAGCTAATTCAATTTTTCATCAGAGTTCTAATCTAGTTTGGTTATTTCAGATGTCATTTAAAACTTTAACTGCATATCGTTCAATCATTAGAGTTTCTCTTTTTGTAAAATGGATTTATCTAAAATAATGAGATCATTCCGGTCTGGTCCAGTGGAAATTAAAGCTACATTCGTATTTAATAATTTTTCAATTTTTAAGATATAGAATTGTGCGTTCTTGGGTAATTCACTAAATTTAGTAATTCCTTTAATTTCTTGATCTCATCCATCCATTTCTTCATATATAGGTTCACAACGTTGGTAGTCTTGGATTTTGGCCGGAACATAATTAATGACTTTACCGTCTAATCGGTAACGTACACATATCTTGAGTTTCTTTTGACCACTTAAAACATCTAAAAGCATGATGGCCAAATGAGTTTGCCCGCCAATCCTTAATGAATGACGCATGGATACAGCATCAAATCAACCGATTCTTCTTGGTCTTTTAGTAGTTGTTCCATATTCATGTCCTTTTTCGCGAATAGCATCACCAACTTCGTCTAATAATTCACTTGGAAAAGCGCCATTGCCAACTCTGGTTGAATAGGCTTTAGTGATTCCGATAATGTGATGGATGTATTTTCAACTAATACCTACATCACTTGGAATACTTAAAGCTGTTGGGTGGGATGAAGTCACAAACGGATATGTACCCTGATCAATATCAAGCATAATGCCTTGTGCTCCTTCGAAAACAATTCGTTTAGAAGCTTTTGCATAATCATTGACTAGAATTGATGTATCTGTGATTAAATGTTTAATTTGATTAAATAAATTTAATTGTTCATCAAACATTTTTTGCCCATCAATTTCGGGCTTATGATAAATGTTTTTAAATAAAGCATTTTTAAATTGCACATTAGCTAAAAATTTCTTTTTACAGTCATCAATATCAAAGAAATCAGTCATGCGGATACCAATTCGATTCATTTTATCTTGATAGCATGGACCAATTCCTTTTTTAGTTGTTCCAATTGAATCAGCACCACGATATTCTTCTTGATAACCGTCTAATTCCATATGGTAAGGAAAGATAATATGAGCGCGATCACTAATTCTTAAATTATTGCAATCAAAACCGTTTTCTTTCAGATTATTAATTTCTCTGACTAGATTCTCTAAATTAATTACACATCCAGAAGCAATAACATTAATTGTTTTGGAATTAAAAATTCCACTAGGAATAATGTTTAATTTAAATTGTTTATGATCAAAAGTAATTGTGTGTCCTGCGTTGTTGCCACCAGCTCAACGCACGACCATATCGGCTTTTTGAGCAAAGACATCAGTTATCTTTCCTTTTCCTTCATCACCCCATTGTGATCCAACTATAACGATATTTTCCATTAATGACTCCTTTATATTTCTTGGTTTAAATGGTTTTTATTGCTTTTTATTATTTACGTTGTTTTTCCATTTTTTCAATAACAGCTTTTTTAAGATAGCCGATGTATGGTAGATTTCGGAATTTTTCTTGATAATCAATTCCAAAACCAACCACAAATTTATCGGGAACTTGATAGCAAGCATAATCAATTGGAACATTAACTTTACGGGCTTCATATTTATCTAAAAAGGTGATTAAACCAATTGATTTAGCGCCACGAAGTTTTAATAATTCAATAACTTTATTAGTTGTATATCCCGCATCTATGATGTCTTCCACTAATAAAACATCATAGTCTTTAACATCAGTTGATAAATCCATCACAATTTTAGGAGCACTCACAGCATGAGTGTGACCCCGAAAAGATGAAATCGTCATGAAGTCAACTTCTAAATCAAGATTAATTAATGGAATTAGTCGGCCCATGAAGGTAATACAGCCCTTTAAGATGCCGACTAATAATAATGACTTATTCTTATAGTTTTTATTGATTCACTGTGCTGCTTTAATACAACCATCATCAACTTCTTGTTTTGTTACTAGAACCTTCTCGATACGGGGATCAATTGAGACAGTTTTAGATAATAGAACAGAATCAGATTTTGACTTTTTGCTAACGTTCATAGCAAGACTCCTAGACTAAATTTAATTCGTAATCCAGATGAATTAAATGTTGCAGAATAGAAATATCTTGGATTACTTTAATATAGTAGTATTTTTTATTTAAAATGAATAAAAAAATGTAAAAAAACTATTTTTGGGTCCAATTTCCTGAACGCAGATGTAATTTAGAAAAAGTTTGAATGTTTTTAGGTTTTTTTGTATTAGAATTCATATTGTTCCTGTTAGAATGGTAGTAATGGAATAACTGTGTAAATTAGACATCGTGTTAAAATTCAAATAACTAAGGAAAATTAACGATGGCTAAGAAAAAAACTCCAAAACCACCAAAATCTGACAATTACCGTAAAGTTATGGATCAATTCAACCAATTGGTCTTGGATAACCCTGATATTTTTGATGAAAGTAGTGCTTCTAGTTTAATTAAATCAATGACTGAAGTTTTCTCAGAACCATTAAACGCTATTTTAAAAACTAAGATGAAAGAACATTTGGGTCGTGATGAACACGAACGATCAAAAGATGCAAATTATCGAAATGGATTTACCGAAAAAATAGTAACATCTTCAGTAGGTAAAATGCAAATCAAGACTCCCCGTGACCGGAATAATTTATTTAACCCAATCATCATTCCAAAAAGACAACGCGATATTCTCGAAATGGAAGAATTGCTAATTCCTTTGTCTTCCAAGGAACTAGCCAGGAAGACATCAGCGACATCATAATGAAGCTTTATAATAAATCTCTAGATCAAGCAGCTATCAGCCGAATCACAGATCGGGTGTTAATAGATTTAAAAGAATTTCAGAACCGCCCCTTGGATAAAATTTATCCGTTTTGATACATTGATGCCTTTAGATTTCATTCTCGGGAAGACGGTCAAGCCAAACTAGTTTCAGTCTATGTAATTTTAGGAGTCGATCTAAAAGGATATAAGCATGTAATAGGCTTATATATAGGCGAAAACGAAACATCTAAAGAATGATTAAAGTTTTTTAATGATTTAAAACAGCGTGGCGTTGAACGCGTATTAATGGTCATCAGCAATAATCTGACAGGAATATCAGAAGCAATCAATACTGCATTCCCAAAAGCGATGATTCAAAAATGTGTTGTCCATCAAGTACGAAATTCTTTATTACGCGTTTCGAATTACGATATGGCCAGCCTTCTCAAAAGATATGAAAGCAATTTACAATGCTCGCGATATTAAAGAGGCCGAAGACAATTTCCAATTTATTTAAAAAAAATGGGGAAGCTAAATATCCAAGAGTAATCAAATCTTGAACAGACAATTGGGAAGAGTTAACTTGCTATTACCAATTACCTTTTGAAATTAGAAAAATGGTTTACACAACTAATGTAATTGAAAATATTAAACGCCAAATTCGAAAAGTTATTAAAACCAAAGCTATTTTTGTAAATAATAAGGCGATTCTTGAAATCGTTTATCTTGGAATTATGAATTATGAACGTAATAATCGCCAAATGAAAGTTAGAAATTGACAAAACATAATCCAGCAACTGGAGATATTATTTGATATAGATTTACAGCCTGAGTAGTTTAAAAAGGCTTGTATTAAAAGGTGATAGCGAGTCACTTATTTCAACATTTCAATTAGTGAAAAAATGGAATTTTGAATAAGCATTTCCATTTTTTTGTATACTTTTAACAACACGATGTTAATCGCTTATTAGAAGTGATGGCATTTACACACTTAAATCATTACTTCCTCTAACGAAGTTGAATTAACAGAAGAAGATAAAGAAAGGGATTATTTTGGGAAGTATCATTTTTTAAAGTTTAATGATAAATATTTAAGCATCAAAGAACAAATGACCAAGTTAACAAATCAATATGATTTGTGAAAATTAAAGAATGATCAGAACCCTGAACCTCTAAAACCAGGATCGTATGGTGTCTTAATACTGTGCTTGATTATTCCTTTAGCAGCATTTTTTTATCTTTTATGTGTCATAAAAGCAACACAAAATTATGTGATAAAACTTCCGAAATATTTAAGAATTAAAGAAGAATTAATTCAAGAACACAAGGTAATCTTTCAAGAATTACAAGTATTTAAAGATTCTGTTAATAAATAAATAAATGTCAAGTATTTCTAATTTTTATTGTCTTCAGGTTTGAATAAATCAATTAAATCTTCGACTGATAATGTTGATAAAACATTTGTATCGTCGTTAACAACCATACTAGCTAAATGTTTTTTGGATTCTTGGATTTTTACAATGCGTTCTTCAATAGTTTTTTCAGCGATGATCCGATACACTTGAACGGCTTTGCTTTGGCCAATTCTATGAACTCGGTCTGTTGCTTGATTTTGGACTGCAAGATTTCATCATAAATCATAATGAATAACAATTTCAGCGCCAATTAAATTTAATCCAACACCACCTGCTTTTAGTGAAGCAATAAATACAGGCGTTTCATCATTATTAAAAGCATCAACATATTTCATTCGATCTTCTTTTTTAGTATCACCTTTAAGAACATAAAACTGAATGTTTCGTTTTTGCAATTCTTCTTGAAAAATATCAATCATTCCTAAAAATTGCGTGAATAATAAAATTTTTTGTTTATTCTCAATTGCTTCTTCGACCAAATCTAAACAAGCCTGTAATTTTGCATTTTCTCCATTAAATGATGGTATTTTAAGTGTTGGACTGCAACAGATTTGTCGTAATTCACTAATTAATTTGAAGATTTCAAAACGAACTTTAGAGGCTTCATTACTTGCTACTAATTGCTTTAAATGCTGGTATGTATCTTTTTGCTTCTCGTCATAAATTTTTCGATGTTGGTCGGATAACTCAACAACAAGGTCATTCTCAGTTTTTGGAGGTAATTCTTTTAAAACTTTATTTTTAGTTCTTCTTAAAATAAAAGTATTAATCTTTTGTTTTAAGCGGTCAACAATGACCTTGTTTTCATCACGAACAATTGGTCGTTCATAGTCTTTAATAAAGTCTTTACTTGTGCCAAATAATCCAGGTAAAATAAAATCAAAGATTGATCATAATTCTAGAAGCTTATTTTCAATTGGTGTTCCAGTTAAGGCGTATTTTGTTTGGCCATTTAATTCTTTAATGGCAATCGAGACTTTACTTGTATGATTTTTAATGTTCTGAGCTTCATCTAAAATAATAATTTGGTAAAATTTTTGCTTATGAAATTGGATATCATTGCGAAAATAAGCATATGATGTAATTTCGATATCAGATTTGTTTTTATTAATTATTTTTTCTCTAGTTTCTTGATTACCCCGAATAACCTGAATTTTTAAATCTGGTGCAAATTTTTCAAATTCAGCTTTTCAATTTAATAGTAAAGAAGTTGGAGCAATTATCAAAGTTGGTAATTTAAGATTATCTTCATGATAAGCTTGAGCAATTAACGATATTGCTTGAACGGTTTTTCCTAAACCCATATCATCGGCCAAAATTCCGCCAAAACCGTGATGTTTTAGGCTTTTAAGTCAATAATGGCCTTCTTGCTGATACTCCCGCAAGATCGTATTAAATGGTGGTTTGATTTCGGTTTTTTCAAAGATTAAATCTTTAAAGGTTTTAAGAATGTCTAAAACAGATTGGTCTGCATATTGCGCTAATAATTTGCGGTCGTTTTGAAACGCAAGTAATAAATCGAAAACCCGAAACTTTGGAAAAACATAAGTTTCATTAACATCATTTTTTGCTTTATAGTAATCAAACTTTGATCAGAATTCAAAGAAATTTTTATTACTTTTATCTGATAAAACATAAAAGCATTCGTCGGTTAAGACAATATCATTATGGGAATTGTATTTTTTAGCAATTTCACTTAATTCAGCAATTGAAGTTTTCATTCCTTTACATTTGATAATTAATTCATTTTTGATAATTGAAATCTTTTCTAAATCTTGATAATCAAATTTCAGATTCTTGTTAACACAAAGATTTTTTGCTAAATCATATTCGATTAAATCTGATTGATCAAAATTTTCATATTCATCAATTAATTTAAAAATCATTTCTTTTGTTATTTGAGAAACTTTCGCTTTATTGGCCAGTCCTTTCAGGTGAACTTTATATTCGAAATAATTCAAAACAGCTGCTTCATAAACTAAATTACGTTCTTTTTCATGGCTTGATTCGCTGTTGCTTACTTTAAATGGTGACCCGTTGTTATAGTAATGATATTCAACTTTTTTCTCAAACTTTTGATCAGTTTGGTTATATTTAAATTTAACAATAAGTTTTGGGAAATACCGATCTATTTTGATTAATGATTTATTTTCGTCA
Organism: Mycoplasma testudinis ATCC 43263; assembly: GCF_000687795.1. Taxonomy (GTDB): domain Bacteria; phylum Bacillota_I; class Bacilli_A; order Mycoplasmatales; family Mycoplasmoidaceae; genus Mycoplasmoides; species Mycoplasmoides testudinis. The sequence continues at coordinate 77,778 of NZ_JHXT01000003.1, read as the reverse complement.
AGAATATAAAACTCTTTAATTTTTTTATGGGCACAATAAGAATAATAAGTAAAAAAACTTCGATCATAAATATAAAAATTACTCTCATTTAGAAGTATTCTTGATAAAGTTCCAAAGTTTTCTAATACATTTAAAGTGCCATCTTTAGTTATTTTTGTATTAAATAAACGAACTCATTCCTGGTTTAGATTGATTTCAAAATAGATCCTTAAATAATTTGCCTTTTCTTGCTGACAAATAACCCTTGTTTTAGAAGATGAAGAAGAAACAAAATTGAAACATTGGCTTTTTGCATTAAGAAATTTAATAATTTGTTTTTTTGTTCCATTGATTTTAAAATGAGTTCCGATCTGAGTGACAATTCTAGAAACATCTGAAGAATATATGCTAATAGTTTCTGTTTCTATCTTAGGTCTGCTGAAAAATTTGTGATCTAAAATATCATAACCTTTTTCATTAATGATGAGTTCAATTAGTTTTAAATCAACGTCATTAAAGGCGGATTCTAAAATTCAATATTCTTTATATTCTTCATCAAACAATTGGACATATGAATTAGCTTTATTTTCTTTGATTTCACTAAACATTTTTTTAGTCGGAAATACTTGAAATGGTTTGAAATCGTCGATTTGAACAAATAAATAAGCGTTAGCATATGTTTTATCTCATTGACTATCAGAAGGCTTATTTTTGAAAATAAACCTACTATGAGTACATTGCACAATTCCTGGTTTAATTTTTTTATTGGATATTTTGTTTGTATTTGAGTCGTCAAGTTGCTGTATTTGTGATTGTTTTTCATAGTTGTGTTTTTTAATTAATTTTTGATAATCATTTTCGTTCTTAATTAAAGCTGCAGCTAAATGCATACATTTATTGGATAAATAAATTTGTCTGGACTTTGGACAATTACATTCATATTCTTGAATTTTTCTTGAATGATCTAAAACTATTTTGATTTTGTAACTTTGTTTTCTTCAGTCCGCATACCAATAAGTTAAATGATCTGCTGTTGTTGTCAGTTGAATGATATTTTCGTGATCATTAATAATTTTGCCTTGCTCATAAAGTGCATCATTTCTAAGATAATCTTTAATTTCTTGTTCAGTCATATCAATCCTTAATTAGTTATTGTCATATTAAAAATGCTTATCATTAAGATAAACACAAAAAATAAGCCCAAACATAATGGACTTATTTTAAAATTTAGGATTTAATTTAAATAATTATTTATTAATACTGCGTTTTGTTTTAACCCTTCGGATTTGGTCTAAGCTTTTTTCAATAACTTCGTTAATTGCTGTTAAGACATCGTCGGCTTTTGCTTCACTTCGAATAATTGAGCCTTTAATAATTGGCGTATTTAACCGAACGGTAAAACGGTTTTCTTTTTCATATTTAACGACTTCAGCTTTAATATTTTCAACATCAACCATCTTAAAACGCAAGATTTTAGACAATTTAGTTTCAAAATGAGATGTTACAGCATCTGAAGCGCTGCAATCTTTTCAACGAATATTTAACATAACAATTTCTCCTAGAGTTTATAAAAGATTCTTTTAGCAACAATTTCAGCTTCTTTTTTAGAAGCTAGGGTTTCAATTACTTTAAAAGCGAATTCAAATACTGAACCAGCAGCTTTAGCAGTAATAAAGTTTCCATCAACAACTACATTTTTAGCACTTTTATCTAAATTAGGACCAATTTCGCTACTATTTTCGGGATAACATGTTACCTTATGTTTTCCTAATAAGTCTAATTTGCTAAAAACAGCAGGGGCTGCACAAATTGCTAATAAGTAGCGTCCGTCTTCATTAAAAATCTTTAAATGATCAACTAACTTTGTGTCTAAAACAAATTTATTTGATCCTTCACCGCCTGGTAAAAAGATGGCATTATATTGTTTTAAATTAGTTTTATCAATTGTTTGGGTACATTTAATGGATGTTCCATTAGATAAAGTAACACTATTCTTTTTTTCAATGGAAATCAAGTCCACAATGAAGTGGGCACGTCTTCATAGATCAACAGGAACTATTAATTCCATATCTTCGGATTTAGTTGCAACAATGGCTGCGATGCGAATTTGACGTTTCGATGGAGTCGAACGCGATTCTTTTGATTTATTTTTTTCTGAATTTGATGGTGACATATATAAATACCTGTATAATAATTTTAACATGTAAAATGATTAAAAATTCGATTGATTTTTTTATAAAAAATATTTTTTAATATATGATAATCGTTTTGAATAAACTGCAGTCGATGTTCGGAGAATGACATTTTTTAGTTTCTAGTAAGAAATTAATAGGAAATTTTAGCACCTTTTGATTTCTTTAATTATTGTCCAAAAACAATTAAAGTTTTTTAAATTTTGAATTTAAAGTTTTGATTTAATTCCAAATAATCTTTTTACAAGATTATGCTTTGACATGAAGTCGTAATTTTTAAAACAGATAATGTGCTAAAATTTAATATCTAATTATGGCAGATACTAAACGTTCTTTTATTTCCAATATCCTTTTCAAAACAAAAGATGTGTTTTTAAAACACAATACAAAAAAAACTGTATTGGTTAAAGTTTTAACATTTGCTTTAATTTTCACTGTTGTGATGTTAATTGTATTTTTATTGCGTAACCGGTTTGCACCGTTTGTAACAGAAGCTTTAGTTTTAAATCCTAATTTGGGAGTTCATGTTGAAAACAGCGGCTTTATTAACATCTTTTTAATTTTTAATACCGGAATTGGATTTGGTAATTTAGCTGAACAAACTGGAGCGGTTTATTTCTTGCAAACACTAATCATGATGATTATCATTATTTGACTACTATTTGTTGATACACCTGATTATATTGTTTTCTTAAGTTTAATTGTAAGTGGTTCATTTGCTAACATAATGGACCGGGCTTCATCATTAAATACTTTTGGAATTGCTAATGCGGTGTTGGACTATTTTCAATTTTGGTTTGGTGGTGCAATCTTTAATTTTGCTGACTCTTGTATTGTAGTTGGCTTTATTGATATTGTTATCACTTATGTGGTTAGATTAATCATCCAAACCCGTAACGATGCCAAAGATCGAAAACAAGAACAAGATAAAGCCCAACGCGAAAAGCAAAACCAAACAACTGCAAATTCTACTATTGAAAAGGCTCCCAAGATTGACCATGATGTCTTCGCATAATTTTATCTTAAATGAACCAATTAAACGACTTGACGTTTATCTAACAAATCAATTGAATCTTTCAAGAACCAAAGTGTCTTATTTGATTTTAAATGGACACGTTAAAGTTAATGGAACCGTAGTTTTAAAAAACAATTTACCAATTAAAGCAAACAATAAAATTGAAGTAAATTACGATCCTAGCATTTTTAATACCCAAAAAGAAGCAATTGTTCCAACATCAATGGAATTAGATATTGTTTATGAAGATGAATATCTAGCTGTTGTTAATAAACAAAAGGACTTGATTATTCACCCAACAACACACGGTGAGAAAAATACCTTAGTTAACGGGCTATTACACCACTTTTTAAATAATGAAAAATACCCTAAAGCTGAAAAGGTTTTTATGGTTCATCGTTTAGATCGGGACACAACTGGTCTAGTTATAGCTGCTAAAAATTATGAAGTTTTACAAAAACTCCAGCAGCAACTACAAGTTCGAGAAGTCAAACGCTTTTATTTGGCTATTGTTAATTTTCCTTTTAATGAACTAATGGGAACGATTGATGCGCCGTTAGGTCACATGGGCGATGATAACTTAAAATTTTGTGTTGTTAATGCCAAAAACCCCAAGCGGGCCATCACCAAATTTTATGTATTAGATCAAAACGCGAAACACGCTTTAATCAAATGTGAACTATTAACCGGACGCACTCACCAAATTCGGGCTCATTTAGAATTCATCAACCACCCAATTTTGGGAGATATCATGTACGGTTTAAAAGGTGAATTGAAAGATCCATATAAACAATACTTGCATGCTTATCAACTTGAATTTAACCATCCGATTACTAAAAAGAAGATATTTTTGGAAGCTCCATTAGATCAAACCTTTCAAGACAAACTGCACGAATTGAATTTAACAATCTTTAAATCTTTGGAGAATTTAGTAAATGAAAAAATATAAACTTTTTTTTGATAGTTCCTTTAAAAACTTGAATTTATGCTTATTTGACAAGACTGGAGCTATTTTAGATTCATTTAGTATTCCAACTAAAAATAATTTAACAGAAATTGCTTTAGAACATTTAAATAATTTTCTTGTTAAAAATAAAGTCAAAAATAAGCAAATTGAAGCGTTTTATGTCACTAAAGGTCCAGGCAGTTTTACGGGTGTAAGAATGGGGTGCTTAGTCGCTAAAACGTGATGTTTAACTAATTCAGATTGTGAATTGTATGCCATTAATACCTTACGCTTACAGGTTCAACATACAAACGGAATCAGTGTGATCGATGCAAGCGGTGATAAAGAGTATTACGCGATTTTCCGTAATGGAGTTGGAAAAACTGTTGTTGGAGATAATACGGAATTTGAAAAGGTTTGTAAAGCTAATTTAGATTTACCGCTTTACAAAGATTTTGAAAATACGAATATCTTTGAATCATTAATCTCAAACCTTGAGAATTTCACGAAGATTGAAGATTATAATAGTCTTGAACCATTGTATGTAAAACCAGCAGTTTAATAAGTAACAAAATGAATTTTGAAATTTGTTAATTGATCTTGATCGACGTTAAACGTTGCATACGTTGGTAAATTTTCTTTGTTTCTTGGTAATTGTAATGACCCTGGATTAATGGTAATAACATTATCAATAACATCATAGTCTTGAATGTGCGAATGCCCATAAACCATTACATGAGGGGAATATGGTTTAACAAATTCGACTAAATTTTCTTTTCAGCGGGCGTTATCCCATCGTGAACCACATTGGTGGCCATGTAATAAAACAAATTTTAAGTTTTCAATTGTAAAGGTTTCAATTTCATTACCAATGTAATCGTTGTTGCCAGCCACTCAATAAGTGGCATTATCGATCATAATTGTTTTTTTTGTACAGTGATCGCCACTATGCAAAACAATATCAGGCTTTTCAATTTCAATGATTTGTTTTCAACGTTCATTCATACCATGGGTATCAGACACACTAAGGACTTTAGTCATTTTCTTTGGTCAATTCCTTTGCTACTTTTTGCTTTAATTCGATGGCCACAGCTTTGGGAATAATTTGGGCCAACTGCTCAATTGAAGCTTCATCAATCTTATTTATTGTATCAAATACGCTTAAAAGTTTTTTTCGCCGAATTGAACCCAAATTTTTAATATCATCAAAAATTGACGTTAATGCAGACTTACGTTGGGTTTTTCTAAAAAAACTAATAGCAAAACGGTGGACCTCTTCTTGCATATTAAGTAAGAAGAAATATAAACTGCTTGTTTTATCTAAAGCAATTTCACTTTGATCGCTTAATTGGATAGCTCGAGTTTTGTGGTGATTATCTTTCACTAATCCAATCAAATTAATTTTATCAACCAGCATTAACTGGCTTAATGCCTTTTTTGCCGCATTGATTTGAATCAAACCGCCATCGACAATAATTAGGTCCGGAAAGCGTTTTTGTTCTTTTAAAAGCCTTAAGTAGCGACGGTATATGATTTCATACATATAGTCAAAATCACTTCTGGAGGCTTGCAATTGAATTTTATATTTTCGGTATTCTTTTTTATTAGGAATTCCGTTTTCATAAACAACCATGGCTGCAACCCGGTCAACATTAAAAATATTAGAATTATCAAAAATTTCAATTCGTTGTAAATCAGGAATCTTTAAAAGTTTACTTAATTCTTGGTTTGCTTTAGTTGTTCTTTCTTCCCGCAAAATGGTTGATGAATACTTGAGTTGTAATTCGTTACTAGCATTTTTTAAAGCCAATTCCATAATTTGCTTTGGTTTTCCTTTTTGAGGATTTAATAGTTGGACATCCAAACTTTTACTTAAAAGATCGCAATTTTCATTGTCTAAAGATACATAAATCGTTTTCGGTTTATAGTTTTCGCAATAATACTGGTATAAATACGTTGTTAACTGCTCATTTAAGGTGCCAATGTATTTGGTCACAACACTGTGTTTGCTTAAAAGCTTTCCATCTAGATAAGAAAAAATAACCAAGGCAACGTAATTGTCTTTGGTATCATATGCGACATAATCAGCATTGTCTTTATCAACCAGATTAATAAGCTGTTTTTTAGCAATAACATTAATACTGTTTTGCAACTCTAAATAGCTTTTAGCTTGCTCAAAATCCAGACGGTTCGAAGCGGCCTGTTCTTTAGCTTTTAGATCTTTTAAAATTGATTGGGCTCCCTTATTAAAAAAATCGTCAATTTGTTTTTTAACAATGGCATATTTTTGCGGTGTATCTTCATTAACACATTGTCCCATGCACATGTGTAAGTCATAATAAAAGCATTTTTTATTTTGCACATTTGCACATTTGCGTAAAGGAAAAATTTTTAATAATAATTTGTAAATATCATATGCTTTTAATTCGGCGCTTGCAAAAGGACCGTAATATTTTCCTAATTTTGGTTTGAATTCTCGGGTATATAACAAGCGAGGCTTTATTTCATTTGTCACTAAAATATATGGATAACCATTATTGTTTTTTAATAAAATGTTGTAATGGGGCTGATGCTTAAGAATTAAATTAGCTTCTAAAATTAAGGATTCATTTTCATTCTTAACGACAATAAAATCAACATCAGCAATTTCGGCAACTAACTTTGAGACTTTATAATCTGCTGCCTTTAGAAAATACTGGTGTGTTCGGTTGTATAAGTTTTTGGCTTTACCAACATAAATTACTTGATTGAATTTATTTTTTCAAAGATAACATCCAGGAGCTTTAGGAATGTTTTGTAATTTGTGATTTAAAACTTGGTTGTGAATTGGCAACATTAATTAACACTTTTTTGTTAGTTATTTTTGATCACTTAAAGAAGAAAATGGAATTGCAGATCTTTTTTCTTCAATAGCTTGCAATTCTTTTAAAGCCTGTTCTACGGTTTTAACTGGTTTAACTGATAGAACTTCTTTTTTAGTATCTTTGTCTTTGCTGTCGAAAGTATCTTTTGATACGTCTATTGGAGGCAACAAACTTTTAGTTAAGTTTTCTTGGGAAGTTTGAACAATTACTTTTTTCTTATCTTCATCTTTTGGTTGGTTGTTTTTTTGTTTTGTTTTTTTTGCTGCTTCTTTTACAGTTTCTGTTTCTTGTTTTGCTTTAAGTGGTTCGATATCAAAATTGACGTCATCGGGATGATTAATCAATTCTGAAGCAACTACCACTGGCTTATTTAAAACAGTTTTTCGATCTTTAAGCATTACATAGCGATTCAATAATTTTTGTTCAATTTTAGTTTTTTGTAATCCTGTTGCAAGAAATGAAACACCGATTAAATAAACAAACACTAAAATTAAGAATAAAGTGGCAAGCGCCTTAATTCAAGTATATTCTGAAGCAGCAAAAGCAGGCCCGCTAAATCCGGTTGGATTACCATTACTATCTAAAATTACAGCAGGAGTATTGTACAAAATGCTAAATAAGAATAAACCCATAAAGCAAACCCAATAAATCATTCCAAAAGTATTTGCAATTTTTAAGGCAACACTTTTGTGGGGCGGAACGTAAGTGATTAAATGCTTGTTATAAAATTTTTGATTCGTACTTAAAAAAATGAATCACGGCAAAGTAAGGATTGCTAAAACAATAATTAAAATAAGAAAGATTCCTAAAGGATTTAAAGTCACACTATTGTTTGAAAGGTCGTAAATAAAATAATAATTTTTTACTCCCTCAAGTGAAATTGAAGTAGCTTGATAGCCGAAATACACAAGCATCACAATAACAAATGAAATTGTTCATTGGGCTAACAAAATCGCTGCTAGAATAATTAAAGCAACTGGTTTTTTAGAAATTTGCGTTGAGTCTTGGTGAACTTTAGCTAATCCGGTTTGAATTGTCATTAATACCATGCTCTTTCATAAAAGATTTAATAAAATTAATGTCTTATTATATATTAATCATTTCGTTGCTTCTTATAAGTCTTATTTATCTTTTAAATAAGCATCACAAATTTGGGCATAAATTTGATTATATTTAGTGCCTTTGAGATAAGTTTTTTTAGTTTTTATTGTTCAAAGACCCCATTTTTTATCTATTTTTAAATAGTTTGTTAAATGTAAATAAAAAGTATTGGATTTAACATGAAAGTATTCACAAAAGTCTAATTCGTGATTTTTAAAATAATTTATCATTTCCCGGTGTTTTTTAAATAAATAAGCATATTTAAATTTTTTGTTGAACTGGTAAGTCAATTTTAATAAATTTAAATCAAATGAACTGATAATAACCTTTGTATAAATTAAAGGTTCGAAGCGACTTATAATTTTACTAAAAACTTTAACATATGTTTCTAGATTAGCAGACTCATTTTTTAGTTCGAGATTTATTAAAGTAAATTTATTAAGATAAGCATCTAAGAATTCTTCGAGAGTCAAAATTGTTTGTTTTGGCATTTCCTTTTTAAAAAAAGCAGCATAATTAAGTTTTTTAAGGTCTTTTAAATTACTTTGATTGACACTTTTTTTAATTCCGGTAACTCGTTGGGTGTTATCATCGTGGATTATTACAATGTGATTATCTTTTGTTAATTGCAAGTCTAATTCAACTCCGTCAAATTTTGCTGCAACTGCTTGTTCAAAAGCTAAGGCCGTATTTTCGGGATATTTTTGACGATACCCGCGGTGGCCTATAATTAGTTGTTTTGTTTTATTTTCCATTTGTTAAACCCCGAAATTAAATGATATTAATTTTCCCATAATATGTCCGTTATGTATTTTTTAAAATCATAATTTTAAATTTGAAATCTGCTTGAGATGATATCAAGAATTAAAATTGCTGTGTTATAATTTTTCGGTTTATGTCACCATAGCGCAATCGGATAGAGCATCAGTTTCCGGAACTGAAGGTTGCAGGTTCAATTCCTGTTGGTGACGCCATTAAAATTTAACTTTACAAAAAAAGTATTTATTAAATTAAGCATTCATTTGTTCCCAAACATGAATAAATGAATGCTTTGTTATTTAATAATTGAATTCTAATAAAAAAATAATCCACCATAAAGCAAATTTTAATAACTGTGACTCCAGTTTAAAATTTTATTAGGATGTATAATTTAATCATTAATTAATGGTTTTTATTATGTTAAAGAATCTAAAATTCAAGTTTTGCTCAGTAATCTTTGGTTTCGGCGCTGCATCAATTATTATTCCTACTGTTATTAGCGCTTGTGCAAATACAGATTTTAAAGATGTTTCACCTGTAATAAGTGGTCAAGATGCTAGAATAATGGCATACTTCAAAGATTACAATTCAGATTTAAATCAAGTTTTAGATGCGAATGCTAACGAAAATAAGTCTAAACAAATCCTTTTAGATATTTTCAAAAAACGTACTAATGACATGTTTGCATATGAAACTAAAATCAATGCGATTATTACAACTGACAATAAAAACAAAAACGATGATGCTTTAATTAAAGCATATAGTACCTTGTATAATGATTTTAAATATCAGCAAATCTTACCAAGCCCTAATGATGTAAACTTACCAGAAGCCGTTATTAAAAATAAAACAAAGGACCAAATTAATCAAATAAGTAAAGAGCATCTTGGGTTTTTAATTGAACAATATAAGCTTATGAATGATTCGGTAATTTTAGTTAATATTGTTAAACAATTAGATAAAGGTCCAAATGGGATTGCTGATATTGATGCTGATACTCGGAGTCACATTACAAGTCTAGTTGATAATATTTTCTTAATTTCAACAAACGATTATCATCTTCCAGTTAACCAAATTTTTGATGCGGCTGGATCATTTTCGCTAGAAAACAATAAATTAGCTCAGCAGTTAAATAATATTTATGCTCACCAAATTTTATTAAATTTACCGTTTACTTTTGATTTAAACAAAGTGTAATCATTTCTTGATAGTAACAAGAAAGGCTATTCAAAATAGCAAAATTAAATATTTTATGGATTTTTGAGAATTTCATTAATAATTCATGTATCTATATACAATATTATAAGAGAGAAGACTTTTTTAGGTGATTTTTATCGCTTAAAAGTCCTGAAAATTATTATTAATATATATATTAATAAGGAGAAAAACGACACGATAGGGTGTTTTTAAGTTCGTTTATTTGAGTACAATTTTAGCGTAAGTTAGTCCAGTGCACTAACAAAATTCCTTATGGGGGTAGAGCTAATGAAACACCCAAAAATTAAAATTAATCGTAAATCTAGCTTGTTTGCTTTAGGAATCCCTTTTATCCTTGGTGGCAGTACCGCTGCTGTAATTACCAATGTTAATCATGATCAAACATCCTTAAAAGCAAATCCGAATTACGTATTAACTAATCAAGACGCTACTTCAATAGCAACAACAGCAAGCCCTAAATCAATTTTAGTGGATGATAAAAACGGATCAACCCTTAACTTTGGAAGTTCGTTCATTCGATTAAATAATAAGGAAGTATACGATCAAACAACTAATACTTTAAATTTGAAAAGCGTTTTAAGTGTTTATGATCAATACGCAACGATTGTTCAAGCTATTCCTTTAGATTATGGGTATAATCACCTCAGCTTAATTAATAATAATGATATTAGTCAAGGAATCATTGTTTCTAATGAAACTGGAAAAGCCTTATGGTTTGGCGTTGATTTAATCAACAATAAGATTATTAATAATCCCAAAATTGTTAACGTTCCAGCCAATTCCATTAGCGTTGGCGCCAATTTCAATGTAACTTCAGGAGATTTAACAACAAATGATGCTGTTGTAGTCAGTACAATTGCTAAACCGTCAACCACTAATTCAGATAGTTATTTACTGGATATCACTGTAACAAGTGTGAAATCACAAAATTCTTACCACGTACAAAACATTAAAACAATTGCTAATGCTTTTAATTCAATTAGTGTTGTCGATAGTTATGCAATTGGAACTAATCTTTATTTAGGAATTAATTTTTACAATACCAATAACCAAAATTCAGCAAAAACTGCCGTTGGCAGTGAATTAGTATTATTAGATAGTAAGGGATTTGTTTCTGGTGGACCTTCATTTGTGTTACCATTCCAATTGAATGCATTAACATTTGATTCAGAACACAATTCTTTATATGCGCAGTACTTTGATTCAATTGATAATGTGGTTAGAATGTGAATGTTTGATACTAGCCAATCTGACTTTTTTGCCCAATTAGGAATTATTCCTAAAAGTAATCTGTTTACTGATTTAACTTATGTTCCGGGTGTTGGAGTTGCCGCATTAAATGCTTCTAAAACCCAAGTACAATTGTTTGGCTTTAAATCCAATGCACCAGTAAATGCACCTGATTTTAGAAATCCAATTGCCACCTTCCAAAACGATTTCATGCGTAATAATGGCTTTTTAGCAAGCGATTTACTATATAACCCGTTGACTAAAAAATTCAATCTGTTCTATAGTGTTGATGATTTTGTCGACGGAATAATTCAATGAAACCAAAAGGCAACAACAACCGATAATAGCGGTTACGCCAATATGGTTCCTGTTCACGTTGACTATCACAAGTTAATGAAAACCGCTAGTGCTCAAAAATGATCAAACACGTTTGCATCTGTTTATGCCAAAAGCCAAATTGCTAAGTCATTTTCTGACTTTTTAATAATCCAAGGTTATTATGATCAATTATTAAAACAAAATCAATTAAATAAGGATGATAGCTTTAATTTATCTTATACCGCTAACGAAAATCTCGGCCAACTTAACATTAATGTTACAGCCAAACCTTTGAATGCACCAATGCAAATTCAATTATTGAACACTGCAATTACTGGATTTGAAAAAATAACTCCAGATCAAATTAAAGCAAACATTAATCATAGTTCAGTTTTATTTTCAAAAACTCCTTCAGAAGTACAAGCATTATTAGCAGACCCTGCTACAGCAGACCAAACTAAGATGGACGTCTTTAATTTATTTGGCTTTGATCAAAAGTATGCTCAATTACCATTTACTGTAAAAGTTTTAAATTCAACAGTCTTAGGAAATATTAACTTTGAAATTAATTTTGATACGGTTTCAGTCCCTGGTGTTAGTAATAATCAACCACTAGAAACTAATCAAAGTGCCATTCTAAATAATCAGGCAGCAGTTACAACTTCAAGTTCCTTAAACTTTTCGAATGATTTCAAACTTTCAGTTGAACGATGGTTTATTCCGGTGATTAGTACTCTAGCAGTTTTAATTGTTGTTGCCATCGGGATCGGTTTGTGATTTGCCTTTGGTAAAAAACTGTATGCTAAATATTCCGTCCGTTCCAAAGAACGAATCATGGAAGAATTTAGTCCATTAGAAGTTTTAGATAAATCTGAACCAGTTGTTAATTTATCTCCAAGTTTAAAAACTGCTAATAATTTATCGATGACTTCAATTACAAATGTTAATGGCAACCAACTTAAGGTTCGTTTCCGTGAAGAAACCCCGTACATTCGTAAGCGTGAATTTGATAAAACTTACAATCGCGTGGTTATTGATCCAAGCTTATACAAGTTCCATGAAAAATTGGCTAAATACCAAATCAATTGAAACCCTCGAATGAAACTTAAACAACCAATAAGTGTGATTTAAAACAAGAAAAATTAATAAAAAATTGGCGAGACCGCCAATTTTTTTATTGCTTTTATATGGAAAAATCCATCCGTATTTTTAAAAAGATTAAAATAAATGTATCTCAATTAATAAAAAATAATCGTTTGTGGGGTTTTAAATATGAAGTTAAATTATGTGGTTATTGATATTGGCGGTACCAATACAAGAGTAGCAGTAGTACATTTAAATACCGTTATCAAACGGTGAACATTTAAGACTAATGCCAAGAATGCAGTTGATTCATTAGCCCCAGTTATTAATTGTTTAAACACTTTAAAGGCCCATTATGTGGCAATTTGTATGCCAGGACCTAGTGATTTTAATAAAGGAATAGTTTTTAATTCACCAAATCTAACAGGAACTTGGTGAAACTTTAATGTGAAACAACATTTACTAAAAAACACAACTGTTAAGGATATTATTTTTGAAAATGACGCTAATGTAATGGCTTTAGGCAATCACCACGCGTACAATCTAACAAAACAAGATCTTACCCAATATTTTACGATTAGCACCGGCCTAGGCGCAGGACTAATTTTAAATAACCAGATTTTTACTGGGTACAACCATTTTGGACAAGAAGTTGCTCATGCCCCTATTGGAATCAATAAATCAAAGACACCACTAGGAATTGGTTCGTTAGAGTATTACGCTGCTGGTTCATGGATTGAAAAACAAGCTAAAAAATACGATTCAAAATGGACAACCAAAACTTTATTTGATAATTATTTAAATGATAAAGTTGCAAAAAAGATCATTAACCAAGGAATTGAAACTTTATCAAGAATGTTTGCAATTGTAATGGCAATAATCAATCCCAACCATTTTATTGTTGGCGGATCAGTAGCTCATTACAATTGGTGATACGTGCAAAAAGCTTTTGAACAGGCACAATCACTAACAGACAAAAACCAATACCAATTTGTGAAATTATTACCCGACAAATTTGGTGATGATTCAGCCCTTGTTGGGTTGAGTTATTTTTTAAAAGATCATTTCAAAAAGTAATTTGGAAAATGTTTTAAAATTTGCATAAATTTTTAAAAACAAGACATTTTTAGAAAATATTTTTCAAAATAGCTCGTTTTGTCACCGAAATTTAGGTATATATCTATACATAATGTACAAACTAATAAGATAATAAAATATAATTTATAAAGAATATACAATCGACACAACTGGACGATTAAGATAAGGAAAAGTTAAATGATTAAACGCAATATTCGAAAGTGGCTTTATTTTGGTAGCAGTACTTTTATGGCCAGTAGTATTTTAGTTGCAACAGTAGTTGGAACCTCTACGACTCTTTCAAAAAACCAATCAATTACAAATTCAATAAATGACCAATCAGATTTAAAACTAATTAATCATTCTAACGCAACAACAGCTCCAATCGGATCTGTTCGGGTCTATAAAAACACAAGCTTTAGTAGCCTTAACATTGCAGGACCAACAGGTGGACAATTAGTTCTTACTGGAAACCCTGATGCAGACGGTAATATCAGTGGAACTGGAATTAGCCGCACTGATTATTTCGGAAATATTTTATGAAGTTTTGATCCTAATATTCCTACTGATTTAGTTAGTGGGGAAATTGATTCTAACGGAAATTTGATTTCAACTTCACCTGGAGTTAACGACGTTTTTAAAAGTAGCATCGAAAACAAAATGGTTGTCGAAGCAAGACAAGATGCTAGTCATCCCAACATTTTCTATTTATTACTTTTACCAACTAATTTGAATCCAACAACGGTTCCAGATGTGTCTGAAATCAATAGTAATGTAGCTTTACAAGGAACTGTTGTTGTGTTAGCTGAAAACCTTGTCAACCAAGAAAGTCCTTACGGAATTATTAATGTAGCAAACATCACTCCAGATGACATGATTAAAAATTATCCGTCTTCTTGGACTAGTCAAGGTTCAGTTACAAATGGATCATTTACTGCAGCAAATCACCCCAATTATTATGATAGTGGATCAACGTCAGCGATTTCTTTACCTTGAAAAGTTTATATCACTTCGTTAGGAAATATGTACGCTGATAACGGAACACTAATAATGGCTGGTGGTAACGGAACTATTTTTAACTCTGCTACTGATAATGACGTGCTTTCAATGGGAATGTTCCGGATCAATTTTAATTTAGCTACAAATCAAACAGCTAGTAATTCAGTAGAGGGTTTTCCATACGCTTTGATTTTAAGCGGAATGACAAGTACTCCAACACCCACTTCATCACCACAGCAACTTTTTAATCTCCCAATGGGTCAAGATTCACAGTTTCATTACGTTCCAAGAATAGCTGTTTCTGGATTAGTTTCTGGTAGTGATCCATCATTAGGATCAATTAATAACTTAAGTATTGTCGGGACAATTACAATTGGAACTAATGCTGATCAAGATTCTTCGGCTTTTCCTGCAACTAGAACTGGAAATGCAGGCTATCCTACTCCAACTAATAGCCGTGTAGGAAGCAATTTTGTCACTTCTTCGGTTTTATCATCGGCGGCTGCTTCCGGAAACAGTTATACCGTTCAGACTATGTTTGGAACATACCTTAAACTATCAGCTTTAGAAGATTTAAAACCTTCTACAAATCCTACTGATTTCACATCAATAATGACGAATTCTAATGGCTTTGTTAATGGTCTTGCAAGTTTTGCATGAACAGTTCCATCTGGAACTTCTGCAGAACCTTTACATGCAATGCAATTAATGTATTCTTTGGCTAATTTTGGTGGGTTCAGTCCTCGTGATGTAGGGAATTTAATTCCATATAGTAAAACTAATGATCCTGAAGGAAACAATGCAGGATTGCGCTCTTATTATTTCCAATTTGGATCATGATTAATCAAAATGTACCAACCTGATGGATCATATAACCAACCAAACCGATCCCCAATAATTGTCTTTAGCGATCGTTCAGGTGATTTCATAACAACAAACGGAAGCTCTGGAAGTGCAAATTATTCCTGAAACGATTTTAAAGGGAGCTTTGTAATAGGGGCTGATACCCATTCATCTGGTGATACTACAATTATAGGTTCTGGATGATCAAGCGGAATTTATTACCAAAATTTAACTTCTTTAAATACTCCCACAAATAATGTTACTGCATTTGCAAGTGCTGCAGGTCAAGTTACAGGACCGACATATAATTTTGGTGGGAATTCTTTAATTCCTCAAAGCCTAAACAAACTTGCTGCTACCAATTTAAATGCTGTATTAACTACTAACGCAAATTTACAAGCAGATGTCCAAAGTGGGACTGATACTAATTTAAAACCTTTAACTTTTAGCAACAATACTTTAAGTATTGACACTTCAGCACAAAGTTCCATCGATCGTAGAAATAATGCCATTGGATTTGGACGCTTTAAAACTTCGAAAGAACTAAACCATGATTTTTTCACAAAATCAATTCAAACAATAACTTTGACACAACCCGGGAATATTCGAATTATTGATCCTCAATATCGAAGTGAGTTTTTTGATTTCACTCCACCAAACCGTCCTGATTTTAATAATGAAACAGACTGGCGCTTATTAGTCACTAGTTATGATGAAGCTAATCAAACAATGACATTACAGGCCCAAGCAAAAAACCCCTTGACAGGGCTATATACTCCAATCTCATCTCAAAATTCAACAGAATTTAACCAAGCTCAAGTAAGTGGATTTCAAGCGCTTCCAAACTCGACACAAATTATTATGGTTGTTGTTCCTGTTGTTATTATTGTATTAATTGTGATAATTGGGTTAGCAGTTGGATTGCCACTTAAATTTAAACGCTTAAAAGCTTTAGCAAAACTTGAAAATAAATAAAATAACTAAGTAAATCAAACTTTCGAAATAGTTATTTTTATCATAAATCAAGAACGCATTTCACAATAATTCTTACATCAGTTCCCCCATAAAAATCAGGTCGGGAATCAATAGAGGCAATGTATGGTTGTTCTTTTATATACCAGCGTTTTGTAAAATCATGAAGATATTTCATGACTACAACTTTTAATTTTTCAAAAGCTCTTTGAATAGCAGCATTCACAAAATTATCTTTTGCTATTTCTGTTAACCCGGGAGGTAAGTTTATATTTTCGTCTTCGGTTAATTCGGTTTCAGTCAACAAACCCATCTGATGCCTCTTATATTTAAAATAAATAATGAATGGATTAATTTTAATAAACTATTTTGTTATGGATAAGGAATTTACTTAATTGTCTCTTATCAAATTTTATCTTTATACAAAACAAGAAATTTAGAATATAATAATCACATTAAATAATTATCTTCAGGGCAGGGTGTAATTCCCTACCGGTGGTATAGCCCACGAGCCGTAAGGCATGATTTGGTTTGACTCCAAAGCCGACAGTAAAGTCTGGATGAAAGAAGATGAATAAACTTTTTTAAGTTTATTTTGCTCTGAAATGATGCGTCATTTCAGAGTTTTTTAATTAATTTACAAAATCAATTAATGAAGCCTTGATTTTATTTAATATTACAAATAAATTATGGAGCATAAATTGAACGATACAGAATATATGAATCTGGCCATAAAACTTGCCAGAAAAGGTAGTGGTTGAGTTAATCCTAATCCAATGGTAGGCGCACTAATCGTTAAAAATGGAAAAATTATTGGTCAAGGATACCACACTAAATTTGGAATGCCGCACGCTGAAATTGAAGCAATCAAAAATGCCACTGAAGACATCACAAAAGCAACTTTGTATGTCACTTTAGAACCTTGTTGTCATCAAGGCAAAACTCCACCTTGTGTCAATACGGTTATTAAATCAAAGTTCGCACGAGTTGTTATTGGAACAGTGGACCCTAATCCAATAGTTGCAGGGAATAGCGTTAAATTATTGCAGCAAAATAACATCCAAACAAGCGTTGGCATTTGTGAACGCGAATGTCAAGATATCATCAAAATTTTTAAAAAATTCATGCTTGAAAAAAAACCATATGTTTTAATGAAATACGCAATGACAGCTGATGGTAAAATTGCAACTAGAACAGGTAAATCGAAATGGATATCAAGTGAAAAAACTAGAGAGTTAGTTCATCATTTAAGACATGATTATTCAGCAATTATGGTTGGAATCAATACAGTTTTAGTTGATGACCCTTTATTAACGTGTCGTTTAAGTAATTGCAAAAATCCGATTCGCATTATATGTGACAGTTCATTACGCACACCATTAACATCACAAGTCGTAACTACTGCTAAACAAATTAAAACCATCATTGCAACTTGTCAAACAGATGTGAGCAAACATTTGCCTTATGTAAATGCTGGCTGTGAGTTAATTGTAGTGGGCTATAAAAACAATCATCTGAACTTAAAAGAGTTAATGCTTGAACTTGGCAAAAGACAAATTGATTCAGTTTTGTTAGAAGGTGGTGCAACTTTGAATTGAAGCGCTTTAGCTAATCAAATCGTTGATGCTGTTCATATTGATATAGCACCAAAAATTTTTGGTGGCAAAGAAGCTAAAACACCAATTAGTGGTTTGGGTATTGATGAAGTAGAACAAGCATTTGCTTTGAAAGACTGAAAACCGATGGTGTATGGCGAAGATATTATTATTGAAAGCGAGGTTTCATACCAATGTTCACCGGAATTATTGAAGAAGTAGGAAAAATTAAATCGATCACTAAAAAAGGCGATCAAACCGGATTAGTAGTTAGTGCTATTAAAGTTTTGGCTGATACTAAAATTGGTGATAGTATTGCTGTTAATGGTACATGTTTAACAGTCACTCATTTTAAGACGAATGAATTTAGTGCTGACGTGATGAATGAAACTGTTAATCGTTCATCTTTTCAAACACTTAAAATTGGAAGTTTAGTTAATTTGGAACGGGCCATGCAAATGAATGCCCGTTTAGGTGGTCACATGGTGGCAGGACACGTTGATGGGACTGGGCTAATCTCAAAAATTAAAAAAGACGCAAATGCAGTTTGATTAACAATCACTTGTGAACCTTCAATTCTTAAATATATTATAGAAAAAGGTTCAATTACCATTGATGGAATTAGTTTAACTGTTGCTAAGGTTAGTACTTCAGACTTTAGTGTTTCACTAATTCCTCACACTCTTTCAAATACTAATTTACACACTAAAAAAGTAAAAGATTTAGTTAATTTAGAAAATGATTTGATTGGAAAGTATGTTGAAAAATTATTGTTTTCAAAAACTGTTGAAATTGATTCTAAAGAAACAAAATCACAAAAAGTGACAAAAGATTTTTTACAAAAACACGGTTATTAAAAGGAGCATCTAAAATGAAATTTAGCGCTGTTGAAAATGCTTTAAAAGCACTTAAAAAAGGGAAATTAATTCTAGTAGTTGATGACGAAGACCGCGAAAATGAAGGGGACTTGATTTGTGCAGCACAATACGCAACAACTGCTAACGTCAATTTTATGGCAACTCATGCTAAAGGTTTAATTTGCATGCCAATGTCTCAAACTATCGCCACCGAATTACAATTCACCCCGATGGTTAAAAATAATACTGATAATCACCAGACTGCTTTCACAGTATCAGTAGATTATATTTCTACTACCACCGGAATTTCAGCACAAGAACGTGGATTGACAGCCCGAATGTGTGTAGATTCAAAAACTAAAGCCATTGATTTTCGGCGTCCTGGTCATATGTTTCCTTTAGTTGCTAAAGAAGGAGGCGTGTTAATTCGTAATGGTCATACTGAAGCAACTGTTGATTTAATGAAATTAGCTGGTTTAAAACAATGCGGTTTATGTTGTGAAATTATGGCACAAGATGGCACTATGATGCGCGGCAAACAATTAAAAGAATTTGCTAAAAAATATCAAATCCCATATTTATCAATTAAAGAAATTCAAGAATATCGGAAAATCAAGGACTGTTTAGTTGAATGTGTAGCGACTGTTAAATTACCAACAAAATTTGGCAATTTTATTGCTAAAGCTTATGTTAATAAAATTAATGATGAACACCACGTAGCTTTAATTAAGGGTGATATTACAAAAGGCAACAATATTTTATGTCGGGTACACTCTGAATGTTTAACAGGTGAAGTCTTTAATTCCTTACGCTGTGATTGTAAAGATCAATTCGAAACCGCAATGCAAATTATTGAAAAAAACCAAAGTGGTGTTCTACTTTACATGCGCCAAGAAGGTCGGGGAATTGGTTTAATTAACAAATTAAAAGCTTACCAATTGCAAGATAAAGGTCTTGATACATTACAAGCTAACGAAGCATTAGGATTTAAAGGCGATATGCGTGATTATTATATCGGCGCACAAATTTTAAGGGATTTAGGTATTAAAACAATGCGTTTATTAACTAATAATCCTGATAAAATTTATCAATTGCAAGATTATGGTTTAAAAATCATTAAACGTTTACCAATTGAAATTAAACCAAACCAGAATGATCACGCATATTTAAAAACGAAAAAGAAAAAAATGGGACACATTTTAAACTTAAAGGAGAAATTATAAAATGATGAAAATTTACGAAGGTACATTTAATACCAAAAACATTAAAATCGCAATTGTAGTTGCACGCTTTAACGACTTTATCACTAGCAAGCTTTTAGAAGGCGCTTTAGACAATTTAAAACGCCACGAAGTAGCTGAAAAAGATATTCATATTCTTTGGGTTCCTGGAGCATTTGAAATTCCACTAGTAGCTGCAAAGGTTGCTAAATCAAAAAAGTATGATGCAATTATTTGCTTGGGAGCAGTGATTCGCGGCAGTACTAGTCATTATGATTATGTTTGCAGCGAAGTTTCTAAAGGAATTGCCAATGTTGCTTTAAACAATTTAATTCCTGTAATGTTTGGCGTTTTAACAACTGAAACCATTGAACAAGCTATTGAGCGCGCGGGTACTAAAGCCGGTAACAAAGGTTACGAAAGTGCTCAAGGCGCAATCGAAATGATTAATTTATTAAGAACAATCGATAAATAAACATTGATTTTAAAACGAGTGATAAATGTTAGCACAAGTTTTAGAAAAGATTCCTGGAGTCAATTTGTATTCTCAAGTCGATGGAACCTTTTGATTTGCAACAATCCTAACGATTAGTTATTTAATTTTCATCAGCTATATTATTTACCGGATTTATGAAAAATATGGAAACCGTAGATTTTATTACGACAGTGGATCAATCATTAAATGGATGCAATGGCCATTTTTTACAGCTGTTGTAATTGGTTTTGTATCGGTTTGATTATTGGGTGGGTATTTGGTTAGTTCACGGGGTGATCCTGTTATTAGTATTCAAAATCAACACCCAATAATTAACGGTGATGATTTTACGATTTTAAAGAATGAACTATTTCGTTATGCTAACGTTCATTTGTATGCGTCAATAGCCATCAACCTTGTTTTGGTTTTGTTAACTTCTGTTTTTCTTATTTTCAATTTAGTTTTGGTTAAAACAAAAGTAACCAATGAGTTTATTAACAACTTTAAGCGTGAACTATATGATTTAAATTGGGAAGAAGTTTTAAAAGCTTATAAGGTAATTGGAAGTGAATATCAAAGTGCTTTTGATACAAGAATTGCTAATAATTTTCAATACCGTTTAATGAAATTGATGATACAAAAGAAAACAGATTATAAACACATTTATTTTGCGACTACTTATTTTTTATTCACCTGAAAGTCATTTAATTTGAAAAATCAAAAAACGGCTACCCATTTTTATGAATTTGGGTTAAATTTAGTGCGTTATTATTTAAATGAATTTATGTAATATTAAATTTTAATTAAAGGTTAACTAATAGTGCTTGAACAAGAATTACAACAATACGATTTATTTTCCATCAAGAATTATGTTGGGATAATTCCTTTTGACATCGGAATCTTTCTTTTATTAATTGCAACTTTAGTCTTTCGGTATGTTTATATTCGCTTCATCAAAAAACATACAACCATTTTTTTAATTAATCATTTATCAGTTACAACAATTGTTTTAAGAAAGTTTTTTTTACTTATTTTCGTCTCGGTTTTTTTCGGAATTTTATGTGGGACGCAATTTAAACAAATGTATGAAATTTTTAATCAAATCAAAGTCAAAGTTAATCAGCCTAATGGATATGATCAAAATTTTTCCAACCTTATATTAAATGCTGTTTATCTGATTGTGATCAACCGGTTTGTTACGTACTTCGTTTTTTATATTATTAGTGTTTTAATTTGAGTTGGTTTTATGATTTATGATCTTTATCTTTCAATCAAAAATGTGAATGATATTTTTTTAAACGAATGATTTAATCAAATTCAAAATGCTAAACCAATAGATTTAATAGCTTGACATGATGCGTTTAGAAATCTTGGTGGAAGAATTAATCGCTCGTTTGATTTAACTTTAAGTTTGTATCGCTCACGGCTTAAAAGAATTGAAACTAAGCAAGAAAAAAACCAAACTAAAAATTATTATTTTACATATAGTGATTATCTTTCAAAAATTGCAATAACGTTATTAATTTATGGAATGTTTAAAAAACCGGCGTCAAATTTTAAGTTAGTAGAGCAATATTTTGTAAAGGACTTTCAATACAGTTTTCAAAAAAAGACACGCCAAGAATGAACTTAAAATTCTAAAAAAACCAAAATTATGCACAAAATAAGCCTTTTTTGTGGAAAACTTAACGAAAATATGCTATTTTTAAATAAAACAATTTAAAATATTTTAAATGAATTTAAGAAATAACGCTATCAGAAAATCTGATAGAATCGGAGTAAAATATGGCTGCTAGTCCTAAAAAACCAATGACGCAAAGTGAATTAATTCGTCAAATTAGCGCATTAACTAATATTCAAGGTAACGCAATTAAAGATGTTGTGATTGCTATTCAACACGTTTTAAAATTAGAATTAAAAACAAGTGGTATCATTCGCTTATTTGACTTAGGAAAATTTAAAGTCCAAAAAGTAAAAGCACGGAATGGAATTAATCCATTTACTAAACAAAAAGTAAAAATTCCAGCTAAGAAGCGAGTTCGGTTCGTTGTTTCTCGTGCTTTTGCTGAAGCGGTTTTAGAAACTAGTCGTTCAGTTCACAAAAAAAATAGTTAGTCTGAATTTTTATTAATTCAACTAATTATTTTTTTATTTTTAATTGCTTTTAAAGGAAAACAACTTTAAAAGCGTTTTTCATGTTTATCTAACTAGAAAGGCCAAACAGATTATGGCATATGACGAAAGTAGTATTAAAGTCCTTAAAGGACTAGACCCAGTTCGTAAACGACCCGGAATGTATATTGGATCAACTGATACAAGAGGTTTACATCACCTTGTATGAGAAATATTTGATAATGCAATTGACGAAGTCTTAAACGGATCAGCAACCGAAATAGATGTTGCTTTAAAAAAAGATGGATCGGTTTTGGTTAAAGACAACGGTCGTGGTATTCCAGCTGGGAAAAATAAATCAACGGGACTATCAACAATTGATACAGTTTATACTGTTTTACATGCTGGTGGCAAATTTGACGATGGCGCTTATAAAGTTGCTGGTGGGCTTCATGGGGTCGGTGCTTCAGTTGTTAATGCTTTGTGCTCATGAATGGCAGTACGGGTTCAACGCGAAGGGAAAGTCTATGAATCACTTTATAAAAATGGTGGTCATATCGCTAAACCAGCAACCGAAACTGGAACCACAAATCGTTCAGGGACAACAGTGCAATTTATGCCTGACTTAACGATTTTTCGATCAATTGCTTTCAATGCCAACGTGATCAAAGAACGTTTAAGAGAATCATCATTTTTATTCAAAGGTTTGAAAATCAATTTCTTTGATGAACAAAATCCAACAAACAACGCTTCTTTTTTAGCTAAAAACGGAATTAAAGAATATGTTGAATTCATTAATGAATCTAAAAAAACTTATTCGCAAATTGCTTATTTTTCAGGTAGCAAAGATAAAATCGAAGTGGAAGCGGCCATGCAATTTACAACAGACGAAAATGAATTATTCATCTCCTTTGCTAATTCCATTAAAACTATAGAAGGCGGAAGCCACGAAATGGGCTTTAAATCAGCCTTAACTGAAACCGTTAATGATTATGCACGAAAATACAAGATCTTAAAAGAACGCGATAAAAGTTTTGAAGGATCTGACATCCGTGAAGGCTTAACTGTCGTGCTATCAGTAAAAGTTCCTGAAGCGCTAATTTCTTATGAAGGACAAACCAAGAACAAGTTGTTTACTCAAGAAGCTAAGACAGCAGTTCAAAAGGTAATTAGTGAACGCTTGTATTTCTTTTTAGAAGAAAACAAAGATGATGCTAATAAAATTATTCAAAAAATTATGGCCGCACGGGATGCACGCTTAGCTGCAAGAAAAGCCCGCGAAAACATTCGCCAATTAAAAAACGCAAAATCTGAACGGGTCTTGTTTGGAAAACTAACACCAGCACAAACTAGAACTCCAAGCGAAGCTGAAATTTTTTTGGTTGAAGGTGATTCCGCAGGCGGAACTGCTAAAACCGGAAGGGACCGACGCTACCAAGCAATTTTACCGTTACGTGGTAAAGTTATTAATGTCGAAAAAACCAAATTACAAGAGTTATTAAAAAATGAAGAAATCATTTCCATTATTTCATGTTTAGGAACAGGAATTGGTGAAGATTTTGATTTAAAAAAAGCCCGTTACCATAAGATTGTCATAATGACTGATGCCGATACTGATGGGGCTCACATTCAAATTTTGTTGTTAACGTTCTTTTACCGTTATATGCGTCCTTTAATTGAAAACGGGATGGTTTATTTAGCGTTACCACCACTTTACAAGATTGTTTCTACAGATAAGAAAAAACAATCTTATGCGTGGGACGAAATCGAATTAGATGATCTTAAAGAAGCCTATAAAAAATACGAAATACAACGTTATAAAGGTTTGGGTGAAATGAATTCAGAACAACTGTGAGAAACAACCATGGATCCTAAAACCCGTCAATTGGTCCGGGTTTCGTTAGAAAATGCCGTTGAAGCTGAAAGACGCGTGACAGTCTTAATGGGTGAAGGAACTAACACCCGTAAAATATGAATCAATGAAAACGTTGATTTTAGTATGGAGGATGAATAAAATATGGCTCACGAAAAAGATAAAGACAGTCAACTCCAACGCATTTGAAAACGTTCTCTTGGCGAAATTATGTCTGATAGTTTTGCCAAATATGCCAAGTACATCATTCAAGATCGGGCTTTACCTGATATTCGCGACGGACTTAAACCGGTCCAACGACGAATTTTATACGGGATGAGTCGTTTAAATTTAACTCCAGATCGTCCGCATAAAAAATCAGCAAGTACGGTCGGAGAAGTTATCGGTAAATACCACCCGCATGGTGATTCTTCAATTTATGAAGCATTGGTGCGAATGAGTCAACCATGAAAAAATAACATTCGTTTAATAGATATGCAAGGTAATAACGGATCAATCGATGGCGATAGTCCTGCAGCAATGCGGTATACTGAAGCTAGGTTATCACCCTTTGCATATGAAATGTTAGCTAATTTGGAAAAAGAAACGGTTAAGTTTGTGCCTAATTTTGATGATGCTGAAACTGAACCTACTGTTTTACCAAGTTTATTACCTAACTTGATGGTGAACGGAGCTTCTGGAATTGCTGCAGGTTATGCGACTAATATCCCACCATACAATTTAAATGAGTTAATAGATGCAATTATTATGCGCATTGATTCGCCTAACTGTCGGTTGGATTCTTTAATGAAAGTTATTCCGGCACCAGACTTTCCAACCGGCGGAATAATTCATGATGATGGTGGAATTAAAGAAGCTTTTGAAACCGGTCGCGGTAAATTAGTCATTCGGGCTAAAATTGGTCCTGAAAACGATAAACGAAAAAATAAACTAATCATTAGTGAAATTCCATTTGAAACTAATAAAGCCTTAATTATTCGTTCGATTGAAGAAATTATTGTTGACAACAAGTTACCATATTTAGAAGAAGTTCGCGATGAATCAGATAAAAATGGAATTCGGATCGTTTTAGAATATAAGGGCGACGAAAAAGCTGCAGAAGCTATTAAAAAATATTTATACAAAACAACCCAATTACAAATCAATTTCAACATTAATACAATTGTAATTGATCATCGTAAACCAGTCCAAATGGGATTAATTGGCTACTTAGATAGTTATTTAAGTCATGCTGTTGATGTCATTATCAAAAGTACCAATTTTGATTTAAAGAAAGCCAAACATCGTTTAGAAATTGTGGTTGGTTTAATCAAAGCAACTTCAGTTATTGATCAAGTAGTTAAATTGATTCGTTCTGCCAATGATAAAAATGATGCTAAAGAAAAACTAATTGCAGCCTTAAAATTAAGCGAAATTCAAGCTGAAGCAATCGTCCAATTACGCTTGTATCGCTTAACTAATACCGATGTTCAAGCACTGATGAATGAATCTAAAGAACTCCAAGCCCAAATTGAAGAGCTCCAAGCATTATTAGATGATGAAGTACATCGTAATAATTACTTAAAAAATATCTTACGCAATTATAAAAAACGCTTTGGTAATGCCCGTAAGTCGCAAGTAGCAGGTGCTGTTGAAAAAATTGTCATTGAAGCGACTGACGTGATTGAAAACAAAACTAACACTCTTGTTGTAACTCGTGATGGATATTTGAAATTATGTAGTCCAAAGACAGTTTCCATTGAAGCGATCAAAACCGCTAAACTAAAAGAGGGTGATAGTGTCATAAACATTCAATCGGCTGATAGTTTAGATCGGCTTTTGTTAATCACAATTTATGGTAATTTCTTAGTATTACCCGTTCATAAAATTAAACCTAGCCGTTTAAAAGAACAAGGTGCTCATATCAATAGCATCACAACTTTACGTGATAATGAAAAAATTATTTATAGTCAAATCATTAAAGCCAATCAAAATGAAACAAATGAAACTTTATTTTTAACCAGTAAAGATGGAATGGTCAAACGGATTTTCGTTAACGACATTATGTCATTTAAAAGTACTCGTCCAAGTGTTTGTATGAGTTTAAAAGCAAATGACTTATTAGTTGATGTTCAAAACGTTCACGACGAAAAAAACGAAGTTTTATTAATTTCTAAAAATGGTTATGGCCTTCGTTTTAATATTGACGAAGTAACTGCCATCGGTTTAAAAGGAATGGGTGTTAGGGGAATCAAATTACGTCCCGATGATAATTTAATTAGCAGCGTCATCGTTTCTGATAAAAACGAATACTTAACTTTACTAGCTAGTCATGGGAATGCAAAAAGAGTTCGAATCCATGATATCGATAGTTTAAGTCGTTCAACAATGGGGAAACCGTTATTGCAACAAGTAAAATCAAAACCATATAAAATAACTTATGGATTTATTGCTAAAGTAAACCAACCTGTTTTAATTGCTGATAATGAAGGAAATTTAAACTTTGTAAAGGTCGGTATCATTCCCGTGATGGATCTTGATTCCCGAATGAGTGCTGTTTTTAAACAACAAGTTTATGCACCATTAATCGTAGATGAAACTATAATAAACGAAACAAATAATTTATTTAACAATGCTGAAACACCGTCGTAGTACGATCTTAAACTATTTTCGTCCTAGTATTTATTTAACTAATTTTGAAAAATTAAACATCTTTGCTCTCAAACAACAGGGATTTCGGGTTTTGTATTGTGATTTAGACAATACTTTAGTGCCCCACTTCAGTCGCAAACCAACCCAGAATGTTATCGCTTTCTTAAAGCTTTTAAAGAGCCAGAAAATTGCTGTTTGATTAGTCTCAAATAATTCAACACGTCGGGTTTCAGAATTTAGCGAAAAACTATTAAACCAAGAATTAATTAATGGATTTATTGCCAACGCAAAAAAACCTTTAATTAATAAAATTAAAAAACATATGAAACAACATCATTATGCACCAGCGGATATTGTTTTTATGGGAGACCAATTAATTACTGACATTCTTGCAGCCAACCGTTTAGGGTGCAAATCAATTTTAGTTAGTTCATTAATGGATATTGTATATGAATCTAAATTAGGGAATAAACGGATTCGCTTATTTTTAGAACGTTTTATTTATTCAAGGTTAGAACAAAATAACTTCTTAAACATTGATGTCTTAAACGAGGACTTTATTGGTGGAGCAAATGAAATCTTATAAAACAACAAAAAAAATAAATAAACAGCAAAAAACAAAAGAGATAAAAACCATTAATAAAAAATGTGGTGGTTGTGGTGCAATCTTAAGTGAAAATCAAAATGATCCCGGATTTACACCAGTGATTAATAAGGCGATTCTTTGCCAACGTTGTTTTCAAATAAAACATTACGGAAAAACTAAAATAGTTGATACTGTTGCAAAAAGTAGCGCTAGTGCAACACTAAAAGATTTTCAATACGAAAAAAACGCGTTATTTTATGTCTGTGACTTGTCTAGTATTCCTTTTGAAGTAAAGGAAATTAAACAATTAGCAAAACAAGCAAAAGCATTTTATTTAGTTATTTCTAAAATTGATTTAATCGTATCTACAAAAAATTGAGAATTGTTATTAAAACGTTTATTTACATATGTCGATCGTCTTGAATTAGATCTTGATGACAGTCAAATTATATTTACATCCGTTAAACAGAACCTTAACTACTTACAATTGCAAAACGCTTTATATCAAGTTAGTCAAGATCATTTGAAAGCTTGTTTTGTTGGACTTACAAATAGCGGTAAAAGTAGCATTATTAATTGAATTTTAAAACGTGAAAGAATTAATCACAACTTGTTAGTTACAAGTCCATTTTTGAATACAACCCAAGGGTTAAAACAAATAAAAACTCGAGATTTTACTTTGATTGATGTTCCTGGGGTTCAACGCCACGATACTTTCCAGTCGTTAATGAGTATGCAACAATTAAAAAATATAGTTGGAATCAACACAATTAAACCAAAAACCTTTCAATTAACAAGTAACCAGTTATTTATTGGAGAAAATTTGTTATGATGCGAACTTGAATTAAATGACGCAACTAAAGGATCGGCAACTTTTTATTTTAGTCAAAATCTGAAAGTACATAAATCATCTATCAAAAATAGCGAACGCTTGAAACTGAATCACGATAAATTATTTGGCAACAAATTTAATTCTGAGAAACTTGAATTCAATCAGTATTGATTTACTTCTCAAGAAAAACAATGCTTTTTAGTTTTATATGGCCTTGGGATTATTAGTTTAAAAAATATAAAATCAATTAAACTTGAAATACCTAATAAGATAATTAAACCAATCTTTTTTGACAATGCAAAAATATAATAAGAAAAAAAACGTAATCCCTAAAAAAATCGTGTTGTATGGTGGCAGTTTTGATCCCTTTCATGCCGGTCATTTAAAATCGGCTCAAATGGCCTTGAAAGCAATAAATGCTGATGTTTTATATTTAATTGTTTCTCATTTATCGCCCTTTAAAAAACGCATAAATGCCTCGAATTATCACCGGATTCAGATGATAAAAATAGCAACTAAACAATTTTCTAAGATAAAAATCAGTTTGGACGAAATCAAAAACAAAAATTCTTATTTTTATAAGACGCTTAAAGCTTTTAAAAAACGTTTCAAAAACGATCAATTATTTAGTCTAATTGGATCTGATCACTTAAGCACTTTCGACAAATGAGAAAACGCTGAATGAATTAGTAAAAACAGTCAAATTATATATTTAGATCGTCCCGGTTTTCCTGTTGTTCATGAAAATGTTAAAAAATTCAAAATGCAAAGAATTGGCGAAACTTTAATTGATATCAGCTCTTCAACATTAAGAAGAAAATCAATTAAGAAATGAATGAATCCATTAGTTATTAAATATATAAATGACAATTGCGTTTACGCTAATAAAAGAATTCAAGAACGTTTGAGCAACGAACGATGGCAGCATTGTTTAAGAACAGCAAGGTTTGCTAAACGTTTGGCAAGATCTTGTAACTATAAAAATCCTAATGAAGCTTATGTGGCTGGTCTGTTTCATGATTTAGCCAAAGAGCTTTCTAAAGATGATTTACTTAAATATGCAAGTTTACTAAATATTAAAAAATTTACGTCAATCAAAACCCTTCATCCCTTTGCAGCATACTACATTATGAAACATGATTATTTATTTGATAATGAAACAATTTTGAATGCCGTTTATCGTCATACTGAACCAATTCAAAAAAAATTAACCGTTCTTGATAAAATTATTTATGTAGCAGATAAAATTGAACCAGGAAGAAAAAAAGATAAAGAACGACAACTTTTTGATATTAACATTATGCAAAAACTTGCTTTAAAAAATGTAAATCAAGCATTTAAAAAAATTTACAAAATTACATTAGATTTTTTCTTGAAAAAAACGAAGATAAAATATAATTAAATTTTATTTAAGCAGATGCTATTAACGTATAAACGAATATCTTTAGTTAATGCCTTACTATTAGCAAAAAAAAACTGAAAAAATGCCTAGAAAAAATTTATTGCTTTTTAAGATTTAACTTTTAAAAATTCTTCTAAGCATTTTTTGACATTTAATCCATTTGCGTCATAAATATCATTGTTGTTTCCAGATCCTGGAAAATTTGTGAAGTGTTTTCCAATAATAATTTTGCCTGGTTTTGCAGCAGTCTTCAAGTCACTATATAACCCTTGGGGCCCATAGATTTCTTCATAAACTAAAATTTCATCATAATCATTGATGATAGCTTCTAATTGTCTTGCGTTGTAGCCATGAACAAATAAAGCGTTTATTAAATCTACTTGATAATTATTGTCACCTATTGTCTTTTTAAAAACATTAACTCAATTACCATAAGTTATAACTAGTTTTTTAGTTTTATTTTGATTGCGAATAACCATTTGTCAGTTTTTATTTTTGATGTTATTTTCCAGCTCGGTTTTTTGCTGTTGGGAGTATTGTGTTTCCGGTAATTTTTTAGGGTACCGAATTGCATAAATAACATTTTTTGAATGATAAATCGAATCGTTTAAAAGTAATTTTGCTTGATAAATATCACAGGGAGCACTAATAATAGTAAATGGTACTGTTTTGAGTAAACTGACATCAAAAATTCCGTGATGAGAATTACCATCAGCACCCGATACTTGGGCACGGTCAATTAAAAGAGTTAATCCTAATTTAAGCCTTGCGAAATCGTGAATTAATTGATCATAAGCACGTTGTAAAAAAGTTGAATAAATGATTACTATTGGTGATAATTTTTTAAGCGCCATCCCGCTTGCTAAACTCAAAGCATGTTCTTCAGATATTCCAACATCAAAATAATAACCCGGATGATCTAAACTGAATTGCAAGAAACCAGAATTTAAAGTCATTGCTGGATTAATCACTCTAATTGATTTATTTTGTGCCATCAGTAGGTTTAAATAATTGCTCAAATGCTCACCTGTCAGTTTAGTTGTATCATTTTCAACAATAGAATTATGAAGCATTCCGATCGTATCTTTAATAGCATTATCCAAACCAAAACCTTTGATTGTTTTTATATGAACAATAACTGGCTGAAACTGCTGGTATCATTTTGCTTTTTCTAAAGCATTATTTAAAGCTTTAATATTATGACCATTAATTGGCCCAATATATTGAAATCCTAGCGAACTAAAAATATTTGCTCCCGCAACTCGTTTACCCACTCCATGAAAAATTTTGTACATGAAGCGGTAAATCTTTTTTCCTAATTCTGTGTTTCACAAAATCTTATAAAGAATTTTTTCGATAAAGGTTACAAGTTTGTTCACTCTAATTTTAGAAACAGCTTTAGCTAATGATCCTACTGATTTAGAAATTGACATCCCGTTGTCATTCAAAATAACGATAGGCTGGGTTTTTCGAAAACTTAAATCATTTAATGCTTCTAAAGCAATTCCATTTGAAATGGAACTATCTCCAATCACGGGGACAATATATTTTTTCTTAACCTTAAATTTATTTTGAAACTTGGTAATTTTTTTTATTTTAGAAGGATTTATCTCGTGTTCTAACAATTGAAAAAGTGCTTTTTTTCATTTATTTGAAATCAACGCATTTTCACTTCCATCAGCTTCACAAAACCCTTGAGCCACTGATAAAGAATTCCCACAATGACCACCTGAATAAAAATCGTATTTAGACTCATTCATATCTTGCATTCCGGACAAACCATTCGTATCACGAATGGTATGCATTTGTTTTGCCCTTCCGGTTAAAATTTTATGAACGTAAGCTTGATGTCCGGTATCATAAAATACAATGTTTTTGTCTAAATCAAAAACCCGACATAAAACAATCGATAATTCAACAACTCCTAAATTACTTCCGAGGTGAATACTTTTGTTTTTTGCTAATTCAATAATAAAATTACGAACTTCAGTGGCTAATTGAGTTAATTGAGAACTGGGAATTTTTTTGAAATCGGCGTAACTATCAATTTGGTTTAAAAGTGGATATTTGCCTATTAAATTACTTAAGTCGTTTTTATTTTCCATAATTTAAATTAAACTTTTTCTCAAGGAAACAATAATTTTAAAAAAAGTATTAAAGTTAACAGAATTTACACAGCGAAACATTTCGTACGAATTATCTAAATAAGACATTTGAACTTCAATTAATTTCACTAATTTCTTATAAATTTCAAGTTCTTTCTGGTTAGTTGCAACCTCAATTTTAAAAGTATATAAATCAATAAAATTAAAGTTTAATAAAACTTCTAGAACACTTTCTAAAGCGTCGTTATCTTCTTTAGATTTTGAGCTATTTTTTGCTATTTCAACCATTATTTTTTCGGCGTATTCTTCAGCTAATTTGACGAAGTTGTCTTGTTCTTCAAAGTAATCCTTATTTTCGTTAATTTTTTTAACGCCGATTAAAAAAAGTTCTCCAATTAGTTTATAGACTGGTTGAAGTTGATCGACATCGTTAATTTTTAAACTTCAGCATTCAACTTTTTCAGTCAAAATATTTTTATCTCGAAAGGCTCAAAAAATGAGGACTAGTGCTATAAAATTATCAAAAATCTTTTGCTTAACGATTTTTTGAGAAACTTCTTTTTGAAGGCCAACGTCAACGTAATTGATAACTATTGCTTTTTTAGCAACATTTACAATTCTAGTTATTGGTTTCAATGTGATTTTCGGTTTTAACATTGTGACGTCCTATCTTTTCAATCTCTTCTTTTAACAAAATCAACAGTCCTTTAATTTTTTCATAATTCATCCGGGTTGGACCAACAACTGCAATTTGGTGCTTTTTATTGTCAGTTTCAATCATCGTTGAAGCAACTGAGACACCTTCGACTCCTAAACTGTCTCCGAACGTAATAACTGTTTTTCCTGTTTTTTGGTGATTGTATGAAATTTGTTGCCAAACCGAAGTGTTTTCTAATAAGTTCATAATTTTAAGTAATTTATCACGATCTGCAAATTCTGGTTGGGCAATTAGATTTTTAGTTCCTCGGACATTAGTCTGATTATTTTCATTAAATTCGAAAATTCGGTTAACAATTTCTTGGACGATATATTCATATTGATGAACCATTTTTTTAATAATCACCTTTAATGCTCCTAATTTTGACTGAATTTCAGAAAATTTAGTATCAACTAATCGATCATTAAAAACCTTAATACATGTTGCAACATCTACGAACTGATTTTCTGATCCGAACTGAACAGTCTTTTTAATGACATTGCCACTTGATGAGACTACCAAAACAAGTCCATTTGTATCGTTTAATTTAACCAAATCTAAACGACACAGACGATCGTCTGTTTTAAAAGAAGTAATAACTGTCGGTAGATTTGTAATTTGATTAATGAAGTCAACAGAAACTTCAATTACTTCGTCAATTGAATTAACTCTTGCTGAAAGAATTTTTCGTAATTTTGTTCTTATTTCATCATCAACAATTGGCGATAGTAAATTCTTTTCGTAATAGTGATATCCTTTTAAAGATGGCACTCTTCCTGAAGAAGTATGAGTTTTTTCAACAAGATCTAATTTTTCCAGTTGTAACATTTCGTTTCGAATAGTTGCGCTTGATAAATCTTTAAAATATTTAGACATCAATAATTTGCTACCAACCGGAGCAGCAGTAGCTGTATATTCATCGATTATTGCCTTAATTAGTTTGGATTGTCGTTTTGTTAATTCCATTGTTTACACCCGATATTGCATGAATAAAATAATTGGTTGTTAAACCAGTAAAAGATTTATATTATTAATATAACATTATATAAATTTTATATGAAGTCAAACCCGTTTTTTCTTTTAAAAATAGTTATAAATGAACTTTTGGTTTGAAAATAATATTTTTCAATGTATTTACAGCACTTTTAAATTATAATAGTTAGGCATTATTATGATGCTATTAAACTTTTATTTACGCTTTGAAGATTATGCCAAATCTTAAGTGTCAATTCGTTTATAAAGCCGATTTAGTTTAGTGGTAAAACAAGTGCATGGTAAGCACTAGAGACAAGTTCGATTCTTGTATTCGGCACCAGAAAACAAACAGTTACAAAAATACCCAGGTTCATGCGTGAACCGGGTATTTCTTTTTTTTGTCTTAATGAACAATATTTAATCTAATTTTTTCTTGTGTTCAGTTGGTTTTGTTGCTGGTTCTTCTTTTTTAGAATCAGCAGGATCTTCAAAAGGATTTCCACCCATTTGGGATGGATCAAAAATATTTTTAAAGTTTTTCATTAAATTAGCATAAAAATCTGTAGATCCAGCCTCTCCACCCATAGCGTTACTAAATTTTTCTTGAAGTTCTTGTAAAAAACCAGAATTCATTTTTTCCATTGCTTTAGAACTATTAATGTAATTACTTAAGATTAATTCGATTAATTGTTCTAAGCTTGTATCAAAGGGGATTTGCTTGCCTTGAAGAGATTTTAAGTTAGCTTTTAATTCTTCAACAAGTTCGGGAACTAAGTTAATAGTTATTGATATTTTTTTTGAATCGGACATATGTAATTAAACCTTCTTAGTGTTATGGTCTGAACCAACTTCATGAGTTGGGTGTTGGGAAATTGTTTGGGTCACCCGTTGCGGCTCAACATGATGCAAAACTTGTTGAGTAGGCTGTTGACGGACAACACGGGGTGGAATACTTTGAACGGTTGGTCGGGATATTTGTTGAGTTTCAGTATGGGTTTCGTTAGTCGTAGAGGGAGTAATGGCTTGGGTAACAGCGTGCGGAGTAATAGCAACTGTTTTCGTTTGCTGACCAGCATTATTGTAATCAGCTAATGAACCATCACTAACTGAAACAACTGCATGCCGAATCACTCGGTCGTGTAAGGTATATGCAGATTTAGAAATTTTAGCAACGTGATTTTTTGGCAAATGAGAAGGAACTTTTTCATATGCACTCATTTTTTGTTCATCAAAGGGATCGCCTGCTTCCATCGGAATCTTTTGAATGTTTAATTCGTTTAATCAACGTAAGAACATATCAGAAACCATTCTAAAACCACTAACGTAGTTTTTAACTGCAGGATCCATTACAGCATAACTTAAAGCAATT
Organism: Mycoplasma testudinis ATCC 43263; assembly: GCF_000687795.1. Classification (GTDB taxonomy): domain Bacteria; phylum Bacillota_I; class Bacilli_A; order Mycoplasmatales; family Mycoplasmoidaceae; genus Mycoplasmoides; species Mycoplasmoides testudinis. The sequence continues at coordinate 42,453 of NZ_JHXT01000003.1, read as the reverse complement.
TCTAATTGATCTAAAACATTAATTGCAGACATAATGCTTTTTTCAATCGCATATTTCTTTGCTTCTTCAATTTCTTCTTTTTTCTTACTTGTTAGTTCTTCAATTTTTTCAGCCACTTTTTTCGAAGCATCATCTTGAATCGCTACAATCTTTTTCAAGTAATCATCGTTCATTTTTTGAACATTGGGCATTTTAGCTAATTCGTTGTCATAAGCTTCAATAACGCCTTTAAAAGCTTCTTCAAGATCTTTAAAATTAGTTTCAAATCCTGAAGTCAAAGACTTTAATTTTTGGTTATTGTTCTCACTAACGAATTTCTTAAATTTTCGTAGCTTTTCGTTAAAGTTATTTTTTAAATTGTCCATAATTACTCCTTAATTATACCAAGACATTATTACTCAGAAACACCATTTTAGCGTCTTCGTTTCGGCTTTCTACCTATTTTTTTAGTAGGTGTAGGCGGAGCTACATGGTTATTTTTTTCATTGTTTGTTTTGTTTTTATTGTTCAATTGTTCTAATTTAGTTTTCTTAGAATTTGAGATGTCGATTTTTACTTGTGATTTTTTGGAATTGTTTTCTTTTTTAAAATTATTTTGGTTAATATGTGAACGACTTTGATTTAATTGCTCAATTGTTTTAGCCGGGGTATCTGTTTTTAATTTATTGTCATTGGCAATTAAATAATCTAATTCCCTTTGGGCAATTCGACAGAATTCTTTAACGTATGAATCAAAGCTTTGACGGCGACCATTTTTATTTTTCAATTTTGGTTCAATTACTCGAATAATTAAATCGCCTTGTTTATATTTCGTTTTGCTTACGACATCATAGCGAGCAGGTAAACCTTGTTCTTTAATGATTAACTGATCATTTACTTTTGTTCCTGGATCTAATTTAACTTTAATTAATTGTTTTAATGTAGGAACAAATACTTCACCGCCTTTAGTTGAAATACTGTTATTGATTAAAGTCATTGTCCAAATGTTATTTTTGTCAAGTTTAAATAATTTGCTTTTGCTAACGATAAAGTTAACTATTAAATTGCCTTTTGTTTTGTCATCAATAATATGACCAAAACCTGGATAATTAACTTTTAGTTTTAACTTATCTGTTATCGGTAAGTTAATGTCTAAAATAATTTGTTCTTTTAAGTATGATTTACCCTTACATTTAATACAAGGCTTATTAATTAAACGCCCATAGCCGTTGCAGGTCATGCAGTTTTCAACTTGAGCTTTTTTATTATGACAAGTGAAGCAAATTCGCAAAGCGTTAGGATCACTGATGTCAGCTCCAGTAGCATCACATACTTCACAAGGAATATTCCGTAAATAGCTTAATCTTCTAGTTGAATTGTTGAACAATAAAATTTGCGGAATTCGGGCTTGATAAATAATGTCTAAATCTTGCTGTTGACTAATTTGCAAGACATAATTTTCGGGTATTTCCTCAGTTGAAATTCTATCAAGTTCACTCGTTTTTGAATTTGACACTTTAGCATTAACGACCGGAATTTTTTGGGTTGAATTATCTTCATCTAGATTTTTTGTGATAACAGTTGTTTTGCTTTCGCTAATCTTGTTATTTACACCAATTTGATTTTCATCTGAAGAAGAATTGGTATCATTTTTTGATTTAATGTCAATATTTTGAAAATCATCTTCAATTATTCTTGTAGTTGAGTAATTAATTGGTTTTTGATTGCGTCAAACATTGCGGAAATCTTCAACAACTGTGGTATCAGAATTATCTTGTAATTGTTTTTTCAAATTTTTGGTTGAGATTTCTTCTGTCTTATCAACATTTTTATCTTTGATTGCATCACTTGAATCAATAAACAAAGGAGCTAATTCTTCAGTTTCAGAAGATTCAGGCTTGTTTTTCGTTTCAATTTTTTCTGTTTTTTGACCTTTTTTATTTTTCTTGGTATCTTTTTTAATATCTAATTCTTCCGTGTTTTGGTTAGATACTGTACGATCTCGGTTATCTTCTGCTGATTGTGTTGGAGAATGTTCACTTCCCGTGTCAGAACTTCGAAACAAATCTTCGCTTGTTAAGCCACCATCCTCAAGGCCTTGACCTTCTGAATCACTTGATTCATCAAATGAACCATCAACGGTCTTGGAGGGTTCATAATCATCAATGTTATCAATTGAACTAACTGTATTTGTTTTTTGTTCTTCTGTTGGTGTTGATTGTGAAGATTTGGATTTATTAAATAAGAACGATAAGTCATAATTCCCAGTACTTTTAGATGACGTGTTTTGATCATCTGAATTTTCAGATTCTACTGGTTCAGTTGTAGATTCTACAGAATCTTCAACAACTTCTTCTTGAATTGTTGATGGATCTTGATCTGATTGAACTTCTTCAGTTGCTTGGTTAGCATCTTCAGATAATGTCTCATTAGGAACTCATACTTGATTTTCATCAAAATATCCATCCCATACTCATTCCTCATTTTCGGTGTGACCATAATCAGGATTATTAATATATTGTCTTCAGAATTCATTACCTTCTTCTTCTGAATCATCTGATCCTTCTGGAGCCAAAACGTTTTCAGTAACCACATCAGTTGTAGCAGTTTGATCATTGATGTCAGTCATAGAATCATCAACAACTGCATCTGTTACATCAGTTGCAGGCAGATCAGCATCAAATCTTGGTTCATCAATATCGTCAACAAATTCTTTAGAAGATTCAGGCAATCCGCTATCAAAATGGGGCTCATCTAAACCATCGTCAAAATGCGGTTCAGGTAAATCCGCATCAAATCTTGGTTCATCATAATCATCTGCAAATTCCTGAGATGGTTCTGATGTTAAGCCACTATCAAAATTAGGCTCATCATAATCAGCTTGATATTCAGAAGTTTCTTGAGTTAATTCGGGTTCAACACTTGGTTCATCAGCAAAAGTCGAAGTTGGTTCTTCAACAGATTCAACAGGAGTTGGTTCTTGCTCTGGCTGAACTTCTGGTTCTTCTTTGCTTTTTCTTCTCTTTTCACGGCGTTGTTTTCAACGATTGCCACCTTCACTATCGTCGTCATCACTTTTTCGTTTTTTGGGCTTATCTTCATCAAAACCTAAGTCATTAAAAGCACCTGATTCATTTATTGTGTCAAAAAATGATGAAAAAACTTCTTCGGCGGCAAATCCAAAACCTGGCGCACCGTCAATTCCCTCATGGCCATACCGATCGTAATTAGCGCGTTTTTCTGGGTCACTTAAAACCCCGTAAGCTTCATTTACCTCAGCAAAATTTGCTGCAGCATCTTTAGCACTATTACGGTCTGGGTGATACTTTTTTGCTAACTTTCGGAATGATTTTTTTATGTCATTTTCGTCACATTCACGGTCTAATTCTAAGACTTCATAATAATCGCGTTTTTCTTCAGCCATTTTAAAAGAAACTCCCTAAAGTTAACATTTACATCGCACAAAATATTTTAGACAAAAAAAGAGAGTTTTGCCCTATTATTTAAATATATAAGATAAATTATAACAAAAAGAAAAATAAAATACCTTTTATATAAAGATATCTTAGTTTACTAAAAATATTGGTATCAAAAACTTAATTTCACGGCGCGGACTTAGTTTAATCAACTAGTTTTCAAAAAGTTTTGAATCCCGGAATCCTGTTGAAGTTTTTTGATAATCTTTTTTTGTTGTTGCTTGGAAAAAGGTTTTTAACGAGGCACTAACGATTTTACTCATTTTATCAGTATCAATTTCGGGTTTTTTAGTTTCTAGTAGATCTTCAATTTGATCTTCCATAATGCTATAGCTTACCAACGTGGTTCCTGTATTAAGTTTGGTATTTTTGTTTTTTAAGAAGCGACTGCGATCACCTACTGTGTGTTTTCTTTCAGTTGGTTCATCAATTTGGGCGACTTGGTAACGCGAAATTGGGTAATCAATTCGGCTCGTTAAAACTCTTGGCGTACCAACTGTAATTGCACTGTCTTGTAAAGCAATTACGTCAAAACCAACGGAATTTTCAAGTTCATTTATTTGACGAACTCCATACATAATGTTTAAATCTTCATTTTTCACAAGTCGTTTCAATTCGCTAATTCCTTTTTCTACAAGCAAATTTGGAGTCTGATCATCTACTCTAAATAAAATCATAGCGTTAGATGCATTCTTTAAATCTTGATCATAAATTGACTTTTTTATTTCTTTAGTAATCAAGTCGCTGATTTTGGAAATATCTTGATTATTAAAATTTACTTGGAAAGGAAGAAATGATTTGATATGGTTTTGTCGTGCAAAGAAATTTCGTACATCAGCTAGATCAATGTTTAAGAAAGCTGGAACCAAAATTATGTCAGTAATCATTTTAATTGCTAAACCGATTTGCTCGTTACAACTTTTAAACATTCCAAAAGCACTCATTTGAGTGTTTTGAATACTTAATGCATTATCGTTACTAATGGAAGAAACAGCGTCCACATAATTATTTAATTCACGTAATCCCGATAATGCTTTATCAGCTGTTTTGCTACCTTCATTATGCATTGGTAAAGTAACAAAGCCAAGAGTTAAAATACCTAATTCTTTAGCGATTTTAGCTATTACAGGTGCACCACCAGTTCCGGTCCCTTTACCCATTCCTGCAACAATTATGCAGACATCAGTTCCCTTTAAAATATCACGAATTTTTTGTCCGTAATCTTCAGTTGCTTTTTTGCCGCATTCAGGATTACCTCCTGAACCCATTCCCTTAGTTAAATCAGATTCAATAAGAAATCGATTTTTACAATATTTTAACGATTTCAAATGTTGGGAATCAGTATTTAGTTGATAAAAATTTACCGCTTCATGAATTGCCAAATTAGATTTTGAATTAGTGACGTATTCAACGATATTATTTCCTGCACCACCAATTCCAATCACTTTAATAATCGGAAAGTTTACGGTATCGTCTGTTAATTCATCTTTATTAATTTCAACTTGATTTATTATTTTGTTTTGGGTATTAGAATTATCATCAGAAACTTGAATATTATCGTTTTGGTTAATTTTGGGATACATTAGGTTAAGATCAATTGCAGCACTGTCAAAATCCTGAACTTGATCGTCAAGCATTTCTTTTGTTGTTTTCTTTTTTTCAACAATTGGAGTTGAATCTTCTTCGGCTAAAAGTTTTGTTAAAGCAATATCTTGATCAAGTTCTTGTTCATACACTGTTTCATCGGTTGGAACAAATAATAAATTTTTATGAACCTGTTCGACAGTGAAACTTTCTTGAATTGGATATTTCTTATTTTTTTTGGGCTCAATTAAAACGTCAGATTTAAATAAGCGTGGTTGATCAGTTTCAAAGTTGAACAAAACTTGATTCATGCGATTTAGTTTTTTCATAAAAATTTAGCTCCTTTCTAAGTTTTGATTATTTAATTATTTTTTGAACTAAATGAGTTACATCTTTTGTTAAATTCAAGATTGCTAAATTACGATCAAATTTCTTATTAAAGGTTTCAGAATAAAAGACTTCGATACAACTTTCATCACTTTTATTCAAGTGGTCTTCATGAACTTGACGCATAATTGTTAAACCAGTTAAAAAATATTGGTATTCCAAGAAAGTGAACATATTTTTGTATGCAAAGATGTCCACATTTTTATCAACTAGGCGTGTTAGTTTTTCGGCCACACTTGCAATAGCAGAAGTTTTTGCATAAACAGCTACTTGCTGAATGTTACATTGGTATTTTTGGCCAACTCTTTTTCTTTCTAAATTTAAAGCATCAGCAATTGGTGACAAAGCTTGTAAAATCAAATTCTTTAACTGAGCGGTGTTAACAAAACCCATATTTAAAAATTCATCGTTTGTTTTGCAAATTAAATTGATTGGTTCACAGTTAGCATTATTTAATTGATTACTGATCATTTCTTTAACTTGCTTTAAAGTTATATTAGTTGACTGAGATTTATTGAGAATGTATTCCAAGATATTTTTTTCTCCAAATTTAGTCGATGTTAAACTAATTAAAGCACCATTCTGATAAGTTGCAAAATTTGTTTTATTTTCTTGGATATCAATAACCATTTTATCTATTTCGGGGTTTTTAATCATGCTGTGAAAGTCTAGTTCAGTGCATGAATTTTTCAAAATTTGGTATCCGAGAGAATAAAATATTCCATTAACTTCGCCAACTAAATCGCTTCGAGACGAATAAATTTGAACGTTTGCTACATAATTTTTTCCTGCTTCTAATTCGGTTGCTACTTGTTTACTATTTGCATAAGTGAAATTTAAAACTTTTCAAGAAAATACATTTGTATTTTTAAGGTATTGATCTGTCGCGCAAATTTCATTAGCAAAACTATTTATTTGTTTGTAAATCAGATTTCATTTGTTCACGAACGTCATTGGTTTTGTCCTAGCAGCTTTAATTTCTAAGTCATCAAGTAAACCTTCAAAAGAGACGATTACCTTAACTATTTTGTTGCTTAAAATATCTGAAGCACGTCCTAAAACTTCTTTAATCTTGGACTTAAACTGCGTCGCCAGTAAAATACGGTTTTGGTCGTAATATCCTTCGTTAGCAAACGAATCACTTCACAAAAGATTAAAACTATCGTTAGCGTTTTCACTTACAACAATATTAAATGCTTTTGGAGTAAGAGAAACTGCGGCATAGACTTTCGTTAGGTTGTACATAAGGTTATTCCTTTTTTTTAAGAACAAATAATTTCGCGGATCGTGAACGGCGATTAGTTTGTAATTCAGCTTCAGAAGCTGTAATGGCTTTATTAGTAACTAATTCAAATTGATTCAAATTTACAGGGTTGATAGGAACCCCCATCAAGGGAGGTGTGTTAACTAGTTTTCGAAAACAAGTTTTAACTATTTTTTCTTCAAGCGAATGAAATGTAATCACACACAAAACAGCGTTTTTAGCTAAATAAGTAGGAAACTCGTTTAGAAACTTTGATAGGGATAATAATTCATCATTAACAGCAATCCGTAAGGCCTGGAAATATAAACGTGAGGGATGTTTTTTTTCATATAGTTGTTTGACTGGAAGGTTTTGTTTTATCAACTCATCAATTGCAATAGTAGTTGTTTGTTCTTTATTTTTTTCAACATACTTTTTGATTAATAAGGCAATGTGAACAGGATTTTTTATTTCTCCATACTCTTTAAAAATTTTAATAAGTTTGGGTAACGGGGTTTTCAACACAAATTCGGTTGCTGATAAACCAATGCCTTGATTCATACGCATATCGAATGGTCCGTCGTGATGATAACTAAATCCTCTACTTGGATCATCTAATTGTTTACTTGAAACACCTAAATCTAATAACGCACCGTTCACTTCCTTAATTCTTCATTGATGAAAGTATTTTTTAAAATTAACAAAATTATCGTTAACTAATTGCAATGGTTTGATAGACAAGTTATTTAAACATCATTCATATGCAACGGGATCTCGATCAAAACCAATATATTTACTTTTTGTTTGATCAAGCTGTTTTCAGATCGCGCTAGCGTGACCGCCATAACCAATTGTGAAGTCACAATAAGTTCCTGGATTATTAACTGGATCTAGTGATTGTAAGATTTCTTTTAATAATACAGGAATATGAATATTATTCGTTTCCATTGTCTAGGCGTTCGGCAACGTTTTCGAATTCGCCATCGCTTTCTGCTTTATATTTTTCAAAACTGCTCTTATCTCAGATTTCGACTTTATTACCTAACCCAATTACTGTGATATCTTTTTTTAGATTTGCCTCTTTAATTAGGTTGGCAGGAATAAGAACACGATTAGCGCTATCTAATTCCAAATCTATTGAGTTAGCTAAAACAAGGCGAACAATTAAACGGCTATCTTTGCGTGTGTTTGAAAGATCAGTTAAGGATTTTGCATATTTTTCGAATTCTTCTGGCGTTCTTAATTCTAAACAACCTTCATACCCTTTACTAATGACTACGCCAGAAGAAATCTTCGAACGTAATCGACTAGGAAGGCTAAGACGATTCTTGGAATCTAGATTAAGTTCATAAGTTCCTAAAAACATATTAACACTTTGTCCCACTTTCTCCCACTTTTAAACACACACAAATATATTACAACAAAAAAATGAAAAAATCAATCAATTTTGTCAAAAATAAGAAATATTTGTATTTTTAACCATTTATCCCAAATAATTGGAGATCTGGTGGAATGTTAGATAAGAAGGGTTATATAAATTAAATAGTACTGTATACTATAGTTATATTTATTATATATGTAATTCAAATAACTAGTTATGTGATGTATTTTAATAGGATGTTTTATCGTTACTTAAATGAAAAAAACGGCTTTGGATAAAAACCGTAAGCCGTTTTTTTGGGTTAAATATCTTGAATAAATTAGATTAAAATCAGATAATTTTTTTGCCTTTAACTTGTCTAGCTCAAAAGAAAATTTGTGTCGCAGATACACTAAATCCAACAATTTGGAAAACTGTATTAATAATGTAAGTTGTCATACTATCGTGGAAACCATCAAGTTTGGTGGCTAAGACACTATCAAAACTATAATTTGGGATCTCGTTTAAAACATTGTTTTTAAATCCGTCAACCAGCCCTGGGTTATGTCAATAATTTGTTAAATTAGCATAATAACCAACGTTTAATAACCATGAAACAATTCATAAACCATTAAATGCCGCAAGAACAAACACAAACGAGAAAGGAAGGTGATATAACTGCTTAGTTCTAATTCCCTTAATTGTTTGTGGTAAGAATGATAACATTGAAATAATCGGACCAACAATAGAAACGAATTGTCTAAAATCAGCTACAGATGTGGGAATATCAGCAACATTTACACCTAAAACACGTTCGATATGCAAAATCATAAAAATCATATTAATAACAACAAACAAAGCACTAAATGCATAAGCAACTATTTTTTTAATCTTGTTATGAGTTTTAAATGTTCAATACTTGATAATAAATACCATCTGAATTCCAAATACTACAGCAGCAATAAATTCTGTATAAGCTAATTGATCATTAATGAGCAACAACCCCAGAAGTGAGAAAAAAATCAATGAAACAAAAAATGATCAAAACGATGGTAATGACATCCCTTTGACATTTTTAGTTCTAATAATATATACCAGTTGTGGCAGACCAACTAGAATCGTCAGAATTGCAGCAATTCATCCAATTGATAGAAAACTTACACTGATATCATATAATCCACCTACCTGAGCACTATTAGAAGGTAATAAGCTAAAAGTAAAGTTGCTTGAATCAGCATTTGCAGGGCTCGTGCGGAAGGTTAAATCAGACAAAATGGGATTTAAGCCTGAAAGGTTAAAATTCACGTTTTTTTCTCCTTATCTAAAATTACGTTTAATCTTTGAAATCAACGAATTTGAATAGTTAGATAATTTACTAACATTTTCAAATTATTATAGTGTACAAAAAAACTTATAAAAAATATCATTTTTTAAAAAAAATATAAACACAAACAGCTATAAAATAAAAAAGACTAAAGCAAATCTGGATTGATACCAAAAAAACCTAGAGAAACTCTCTAGGAATTATTTTTTAAAAAAATAGTTTTAAATATGCGTTAGATGATTATCATTACTGGTGGTTATCACTAATGAACTTTGCAGTTCAGGCTGACTTTGTCGATTCTTATCGTTAACTGCTTTAATAGCAAAGGCTCCACCAACCACTAATCCAATTAATATAATAATTAGCACTATTGAAATTAAAATTCGTGATCAAGTTGGTAACCGATCTAATTTAGAGTGACTTTGGTATTGGTAAATTTTATCAACGATTTGAAATTTATTAACATCGGCTTTTGATAAATTAACATCTTGAGCTAAATCAGTTGGTGCTTCAGATAGAGGAATCGATGGAATTTCGGCTTCGATGGAATTTAATTCGGACGTTTGAACAACTACACTTTCGTTAAAAATGTTAGCGTCTTCAACTTCTGGTTTAGAAGCATTTACATTTTGTTCATCTTGATTTGACATCTTGAAAGCGTTTTCCTTGAGGATTAAAGTATTAATGAATTATAACAAATTAATTATTAGTGATTAACGATTAATAAACACTGGTTGCTTTATTAATTATTTCATTAACAACATTTTTTATATTCTTAAGAACTTCTTTTTTGTTTTGAAGTTGATATTTATCGGCAAAAGAACTGATATTATCACATGAAACTCAAACGTTTTTATTAAGATCTTCATAAACACTAATTGAAAGCGGCAAAAGCGTTGCCATTCATGGGTGTTCTTGCATTAAATGGGTTCCAGCAACTGGGTTTCCAAAAACCACAACTTTGCTAAATCCTAATTCAAGATTAGCGCCTTTAGCATTCTTTTGATGATCAATTTCGGCAAATATTGTATTTTTCTTGGACAAAATTAATTTTCGTAATTTTTCGTAAGTCAGTTGCGCAGGTAAATGCGATTCAACGCTAATGAAATCATTTTGATTAGCAGCGATACTTAAATCCGTTTTGAAGCAAGCAGCAATTTGACGCGCAAGCTCAGTTACATGCAAACCACCTTTAGTAGTTAGAATCGTTACACATACTAAATCTTCAGGGGCTGTAAAACGGGATAAATAAGTAGTATAACCGGCTTCGTTATCATAAATATCCATAAATCCTTTAGAACGGGTAAATTGTCAACCACAAGAAGCGTTATACTCTTGCCCGTTTAAATTAAAACTACTGTATATAAATTTGCGGTTGTTTGCTTCTTTGACAAGTATTGTTCCTGCTAAAGCAATATCCCAGAAACTGATTTCGTAAGCAGAAGCATAAACATCGCTATAACCTCTTAAATTTAAATCTAAATAAGCGTTCTTATCTTGACTTGCAGCAAATTCATAACCATCGATAAAATTCATATCGTGTTTAAAATTTTCGTGTTTTTTGATTTCGGCTAAGTTTTCTTGGATTTCTTTAGCTTGTTTATCTTTTGCAAAAAAAGTATTTTTTAATCGTAATCTTTCAAATTGATTTTTAGTCACATACTCTTCATAAGGCATTTTAGTAACGTGATCAATAATTAATGACAATAAATAAAAGTTAGAAGGGTTACGAGCAATTTTGGTGTTCACATCAAAAACCGGAAGGTGACCTAAAATCATTCTTAAAATATCAATTTTTTCATATGAGTTGTACAAGTTATAAGTTGAAAGTTTTGTAAAGTCAACTAATCCGCTAGTGTGCTGTAACAAGTTTTTAATTGTAATTGAACTAAAAATTTGGTCAGCACCTTTGAAAAATTTAGTAATGGGATCGTTTAAATCCAATAACCCTTCTTCATATGCTTGCATGACTGCAATTGCCATATATCCTTGGGAAATTTTACCGATGGGGAAAACTGTATTTCCTGAAACAAGTTTTTCGCCATTTAAATTAACTCCAGCACTTCCGTAATTAACAACCCGGCTAATATAAGGTGCTTGAACAATTGATAAAGCTAATCCGTCAACACCGTTTTCTTCCATAAATTGGCCTACCAAATTATCAATGGTTGAACCGTTGAAATTAACTTTAAAACTACCACGAACGTTATTTTCCATAAATTATCTCTTTTCTTTTATTTAGATTTAGTTACCCATATTGTATATGATTTTTATTTTTTAACACTAAAATTATTTGCGAACTTTAAATCAATAAAATAACACTAGATAACTAGTGTTAAATTAAATATTGGGTTAAAAATCAAATTTCCTTAAATTGCTTTATTTAAGAAGTTTAGCTTGTTCATATAAAGTTCGCAGCACAACTCCTTCACCAGTTCCTGAAGAACTATTAGCTGTTCCTGCAATATCAATATGAACTAAATCTACTCCTTCACGGAATTGGGTTAAAAACATTGCTGCTCGACTAGATCCTGCTTCAGGTCGAGAAACTGAATTCATAATATCAGCAATTGGACTATCTAGCATTTTTAAATAGTCATTGTGAAGTGGTAACCGTCATAATGCTTCAGCAGCATTTTTACCAGCAACATCAATTTCGTTTCAGTGAGCATCATTTGTCGCTCATACACCTGTATAAGTGTGCCCTAAAGCATAAATCATCGCCCCTGTTAAAGTTGCTACGTCAAAAATTCTAGTTGCTTTTAAATCTTTGGCTGCGTATGTGATAGCATCACCTAAAACTAAACGGCCTTCAGCATCAGTATTGTCAATTTCTACACTCTTACCATTGTATGCAATTACAATATCGTCAGGACGTTGTGCTTGGTTACTCAACAAGTTTTCAGTTAAAGGTGCAACCGAAATAACATTTGTTTTAACATTATTTTTAGCTAATGCTAAAACAGTTCCGGTTACAATCGCTGCACCAGACATATCGTACTTCATTGTTCGCATGTGAGGTCCTGGTTTTAAATTCATTCCTCCAGAATCGTAGCAGATTCCTTTACCGACATAAGCAAATTTTTGTTTGGAAGATGGATTGTTTAAGTATTCAACAACTAACAACTTACATTCGTGAATTGAACCTTTGTTAACACCTAGAATCATTCCCATTTTTTTGGCTTTAATTTGCTTTTTATCTAAAACACTAATCTTAACGTTTTTTATACCTTTAAATTCTTTTAAGAATCGTTCAACAAAAGTTTGGGGATATAAAACATCTGAAGGAGTATCTTGAAGTTCACGAACAAGGGTTGTTGCTTTAGCGACAACACTTGCTTCTTTAATTGTTTTTTCAAACTTCTTGTCTACTTGTAAAATAAATTCAGGTTTTGGCTGTTTTTTAGTTTTTTTAGAAAAAGGAATTGCTTCAGCAAATTCAACAGCATTGACAACTCATTGCACCATTTTTTCTGCGTTAACTTTATCAAGCGCAATAAATGAATCTAAGTCAATGACATTAGTTTCAGTTTGTTTAGATAAGTATTCGCGCAATTGCTTAAAAAAATCTGCACTTTCAAATGATTTTTTAACTAAATATTCGACTGTTGTGTTTGGCAAATCAACTTTTGACTCAACGCCGGTTTTTTCATTCTTTGGGTCGACTTTAGCAACAATAATTTTGTTGACTTTGGTAGCTTTAACGTTATATTTCATATTTTTTTCCTTAAATTAAGACAAATCAACCAAAAACAAAAAAAGTTCTGGTTGATTACATCTTGGTTTATCTTAAATTATTCACCAAATTGGTTTTGGCTGTCTTTTTCTTTGATATCACTAATTGCGACTTCAGTAGTAATCATCAAACTAGCAACACTTGCAGCTTTTTCAAGAGCAGTTTTAGTTACTTTAGTTGGGTCAATGATACCGCTGCGAATCATATCAACATATTCACCAGATTCAGCATTAAAACCAACACCTAACCCTTGATTTAAAATATAGTTAATTGTTTTTGAACTATTATATCCAGAGTTTTCGATGATTTGACGCGCTGGGGCTTTCAACGCTTCGCGCACTATATCATAACCAATTGTGATTTCTTTGTCATCAGAATTCAAGTGAGCTATTTCGGGAATGGCATTCATGAATGCAATACCACCACCTGGAACAATCCCTTCGGCAACGGCAGCTTTTGTTGAATTTAAAGCATCTTCAATTCTCAATTTAAGTTCTTTTTGAGCAACTTCAGTAGCTCCACCAACACGGATTACAGCGACACCTTTAGACATTGCTGCAAGACGTTCTTGAAGCATATCTTTTGCGTATTTATCATCTACAATAGCATTGATTCGGCCTTGAATAGTTTTGATGTGTTCATCAATTTCATGACGATCGCCATGACCATCAATGACTGTTGTTTTTTCTTTACCGATGGTAATTTTACCGGCGCTGCCTAAATCTTCTAGTTTAATTGATTTTAAATCAAGACCTAAAGAAGCATCGATTAATTTTGTTCCAACAGTAACTGCTAAGTCTTCTAAAACAGACCGTTGACGATCACCGTATTCGTTACATTTTACTGTAATTACATTTAATGTTCCACGAAGCTTATTGACTGCTAATGTTGTAACCACTTCATCACTAAAATCAGTTGCTACAATCACTAATGGAACACTAGCTTCCATGCATCCTTCTAATAGGGGTAACAATTCTTTAACAGTGTTGATTTTATTAGCACTTACTAAAATTTTTGCTTCGTCTAATACGGCAATCATTTTTTCGTGATCTGTCACCATATAAGGTGATCCATACCCACCTTTAAATTCTAATCCTTCAGTTGTTTCTAAAGTTGTATTTAAAGTTTTTGCATCGTCAATAGTGATGACACCACTCTTACCAACGATTTCCATCGCTTTAGCAATTAATTGACCAATTTGCTTAGAGCCAGAAGAAATAGCACCAACTTGGGCGATTTCTTCTTTAGTATTAATTGGTTTAGAAATCTTGGTTAAGTACTTGCCTACTAAATGAGCAGCTTCATCGATTCCCTTACGAATATTTACGGGGTTTGCTCCAGCATTAATAGCTTCAATTGCTTTATTAACCATTTCTTGAGTCAAAATAGTTGCAGTAGTTGTTCCATCACCTGCAATGTCATTAGTACTAATAGCTGCTTCAGCAATTAACTTAGCACCCATATTTTCAATTGCATCACTTAATTCAATTTCTTTAGCGATTGTGACACCATCATTAGCAATTAAAGGGGCACCATATTTACGTTCGATTAAGGCATTACGGCCTTTCGGGCCAGCAGTAATTTTAACGGCATCCGCTAATTTATTTAATCCGGATAATAGCCGATTTCGGGCTAGCTTTTGAAAAGTCAAATCTTTTGCCATTTTTATAAACTCCAAATCTTTCTTAGTTTGTTATATTTTAGTTAAATTGATTGAATTACTTTTTAATTCCGACAATTTCGTCGTAAGTCAACATTTTATATGATTTATTGTCATCAACAACAGTGGTTCCACTATATTCTTTAAAATAAACAATATCTCCAACTTTAATATCAAAATTGAATTGTTTGTTTTCTTTGTATAGAAAACCATCTGCTAAGGCCACAATTTTTCCTTTGGTAGTGTTTTGGTTTTCATCATTATTAGTTGAAAGAATAATCCCTTTATTAGAAACTTTTTCTTCAACTAATGGTTCAACTAAAACGTTATCATGTAATGGTTTAATCATAAATAATTTAAAGTTCTCCTACAATTTGTTAACACGGTTATTAAAAATAACCAAATTTGATAAATCAGATTTAATTTTACCAAATTCTTTGTATCGGTTGATTGCTTGTTTTGCAACTTTAGCGTATTCATTTTTGGCAGCTTTTAAGTCATCTACTTTATAAGTTAAAATTCCGTAATCGATTCCATGACCGGTATAAATTTTGTCGTCATCAGTAACGATAATTACAGATGCTGCAATTCTTGCATTGGCAAGTGCATAAATTTCGCGTATGTTGTTTGTAAAGTGAACTACAAAATCATAACCAAAACCCTTGTTACCAACTAATCGGGGTGGGCAAGTTTTTTTAGCAACTTTAGCAACTAATTCACCAAAGTACGATTTTGAAACTGGACTTTTCGGAAAGTAATATTTTGTTGCGCGTTCATAATCAAATAAAACTTCAGATTGTTTGTTAATAGTACTCATTACATCAACTGCAACAATTGGGTATAAGCCATTAGCAGTTTCACCAGACAGCATAGTTGAGTCAGCTCCGCGATCGACCGCAAAATAAACGTCAGTAACTTCGGCCCGAGTTGGTTGAATGTTTTTTTCTAATGAATCCAACATTTGAGTTGCTACCACTACTCTTCGATTTTTAAAACGGCACATTTTAATAATGTAACGTTCTCAATGAGGAACTTCATAATAAGGGATTTCAAGAGATAAATCTCCTCGAGCAACCATCACAGCATCAGATAAATTAATAATGTCATCAATGTTTTTAATTGCTTGAGTAGATTCAACTTTAGAAATAATCTTAATTCCCTTGCCACCGTTATCATCTAAAATCTTGCGTAATTCTTTAATGTTAGCACCACTGTTTACAAATGAAGCTGCAACGTAATCAACTTTGTTTTCAATTCCGAATTTCAAATCTCCAATATCTTTTTCGGATAGGAAGGGAATTGAGTAATCAGCGTGGGGAAGATTAATTCGTTTATGTGAAATTACCGTATGAGAATTTAATGCTTTACATACAAGAATGTTGTCTTTTTTGTTTAATTCGATAACTTCCATACTTAATTTTCCGTCGTCAACCAAAACATGAGAGCCGATCTTTAAATCGTCAATCATGTTGTATTTACCACTGGCATCAGTAGCATAGAATTGTTTTCCTGAGCCAACGATATTTTTACGCGTATAAATCTTAACGGTGTCACCTTGAAGAATTTTACATCCTTCTGGAGCAACTTGGCCAATTCTAATTTCTGGACCTTGGGTATCAAGTACGATTGAAATTGGAATACCTAATTTAGCTGCTACTTCCCGGGCAATTTTGATTCTAACTAATTGTTCTGCGTGATTTCCGTGACTAAAATTTAAACGAATTGCAGTAACACCTTTTTCAATAATTGCTTGCATATTTTCGTATGCCAATTTTTTAAGTTCAGCATTCTTTGGATTTTCTAAATCTTCTAATGATCAAAGCTTTTGTGTAATTGATGGACCACAAGTAGCAATAATTTTTGTTCTCTTAAAGTGATTGAACATAGCACATTTTTTAGTATTTTTGTTTGTCTTTGTTATTGTTTTTTTCATAATTAATTACCGAACCGAACTAAAGCGGTTTATTTTCTTTAATATTTCAATCCGTGGAGGATTTTTCATTTTGATCGCATCAGCAATTGAATAGTCAATTAAATTATTGTGATTTTGTCCAACAACCCGATTTTTTTTGCCATCGTGAATGATATCAACAGCGTGCATTCCCATTAATGTTCCTCAAACCCGTTCCATCGTTGTTGGCATTCCACCACGTTGGATGTAACCAAGACGAGAAACATTAGTACGTTTTTTATTAACTGTTTGAATAACTTCAGCAATTGATTCTAAAGTTGGGTTTTTTCCAGCACCATACAACATTTCACTAACAATAATGATAAATGTTCGACGTTCTGGGTTTTTCTTATAAGCGCGTTCAATGGCATCAGATATTTGTGTCGGAGTCATATAGTTTTCACACGTAATAATCAAATCAGCACCTGATGCGATTCCACCATAAAGCGCTAAATCTCCACAATAACGACCCATGACTTCAATTAAACCAATTCGGTTATGCGAAATGCAAGTGTTGCGAATTTCTTGAACGGCTTTTCCAATAGTTTCTAAAGCCGTATAAAAACCGATTGTAAATTCTGATGATCCCATATCATTGTCAATAGTACCAGGTAAAGCAATACAATTAACTCCCATTAAACTTAAAGCGCTTGCACCTTTAAGACTACCATCACCACCAACAACCACTAAGGCATCAATGTTTCTTTTTTTAAGATTGTTAACAGCAATTTGACGAACTGCAACTTCGGTAAATTCAGGCAAACGAGAAGTATAAATAAAAGTTCCTCCGTTTGCAGCTAATGAATCAATTTCGTTAATATCGATTTCTCGGAAGTTGTCTTCAACTAAACCTTTATATCCTTCATAGATTAAAAAGCATTCGTATCCATGATAAATCGATTGTCGTGCTACTGCACGAATAACTGAATTCATTCCTGGTGAATCACCACCAGAAGTTAAAACTGCAATTCGTTTATTTTTTTTAGAAACAGTTTTTTCTGTTTTCTTTTTTGTAGGCATTGTTTTTTTTCTTTCCATTAATGAACCCCATTAAAAATTACTGCACATTATTTGATAAATATGCATTCGTATATTTATTTATATAAATATATAGATACAGAGATTATACGATAAAAAAATAATTAAAAGCCGACAAACGATGCAAAATCGACTTCGGATTTACGTCAAAAAATAAAACCTTTTTTGAAAAAATCAAAACCCGTAAATAAAAAGCTAATTCGTTTAACTAAGATATTTCATTATTATCATTTTAAAGTAGCTTAAAATACAAAATATTCGACATAAAAAAATCGTTTAGCAAAACACTTAAACGATTTTTCAAAAATTAAAAACTAAAGTGAACTAATTGTCCTCATAGCGGTTGGTGTCGAAAAAACTTCCATCTGAAAACGACTCAACATCAAAATTTTGTACTTCGGGAAGTTCTTTAATATCATTGATTCCAAAAAGATCAAAAAACTTTTCAGACACTTCATAAATAAACGGACGACCCCAAGTATCAGCACGCCCTAATTCTACGACTAAACCTTTTTCCATCAAAATATCAACAAGTGGTGCCGAATCAGTTCCCCGAATTTCTGAAATCCGTGGTCTTGTACAAGGTTGGTTGTATGCAATGATCGCTAAAACTTCCATCAATTTCGAATTTAAAGGGTTGCGGAATTTAAGATTAGCAAAGCGTTGCATTTCCTTTTTAATTTGTAATTTAGTTAACAATTTATAACGTCCGCCAAATTCTTTTAAAGTTAATCCCATATCAGAATCTTTTTCGTATTTATCTTGCATGATTAATAAGTGTCGGCGTATTTCTTCGGTAGAAGACTTAGGTAAAATCTTATGCAATTCAATCAAAGTCATACCATCTTTACCAGCAACAAATAATGCTCCTTGTAAAATTGCGGCTATGCTCAATTGGGGACCGTCTTGTTCAGCGGTATTTTTCTTTTTTGGAGCATTAATGGTAATTTCTTGGTTTACAGCTTCTTCTTTAGAACTGATGAATTCGCTATTTGTAAAAAGAGTTTCAACTTCTTGCTGCGATTTTTTTGATTT
The DNA here is from genome assembly GCF_000687795.1 of Mycoplasma testudinis ATCC 43263. GTDB lineage: Bacteria > Bacillota_I > Bacilli_A > Mycoplasmatales > Mycoplasmoidaceae > Mycoplasmoides > Mycoplasmoides testudinis. Next base: position 23,680 of record NZ_JHXT01000003.1, on the reverse strand, counting down.
GACTTTATTACTTTCGATTTGGCCTTCATTTATTCCAACATCGTTAAAAGTTGACTTTGGTTTTCTTTTTTTATCTGGGACTTGCAATTGGGCATTTAATTTTTCTGTAGCTGCTGCAATTTTGGAATTTACTTTTGAAGATTGTGCAGATTTTAATTGTGAAGAATGGGGTTTAGTTTTAAGATCATTGGTTTTTGGTTTCGTTTGTAATTTATTTTTTCCCATAATTATTTATTCCTTGCTTGACTCATCAATAGGAGTTTTAATTTATTTTGCATCTTTTTGGCTGTTTATTTTAGCTTGTTTTTCTTTTAATGCTGCTTTTTGTTCATTTGTCATCTTTTTATAGTCTTCACGAGAAACATACGCATCACCATATTTTTTCTTTAAAAATTCTTCACGTTGTTTAAAATATGCTTCGGCTCGTTCTTTTGCCATTTGCTTTTTATAAATTTCTGCTTCTTTTTTAAATTCTTCATGACGTTTAATCATTTCTTCTGGGGATTCTTCTTTTTCTTCAAGTCTTTTTGGATCGGTTAATTCAGCATAAATTTCAGCATTTGGACCAGACTGAAACAAATCAATTTTTTGATATCTAACCAAAACTAAAAGAGCAACAAAACAAGTTACAAAATACATTGTATTTACTTTTAAAGTATCTACAGAATTCAAAATTCGAGTTAAAGAAATTCGCTTTTGTTTAGCGTTTTTAATTATTTCATAAATTTCAGCTTGAACGTCTTCTATTGAAAGTTCTTGGACTACAATTTTTTGGATCGTTGGTACTTTGTTGCGCATCCGATCAAAAACCTTCTTCATAGCCTGATAAAGGCGCATCGGATTAATGTAGTCAGGTAATGGAGCTTCAGGAATAACTGAAGCATCAGGTTGAAACGCTTTTCAATCGTCTGGCTCTTTACCAAACAGTCCTAAACGACGCAATTGAAATTGTTCTAATTCAGGCAAAATCTCTCGGTAACGTTTATATTCAATTAAACGTTTAACTAAACGATCACGTTCTTTGTTATTCTCAATATCAATATCTTCTTGATTTTCATCTACTGGAATTATTTTTTTTGATTTCAGTTCGATTAAATAAGTAGCCATCACTAAATAATCAGTTATTTGTTCAATGTCAACTGTTTTGATATTCTTTTTAATAAATGCCAAATATTGCTCAGTTAACGCTGCTAAATCCAATTGCATGATGTCCATTTTCTTTTCTTGGATTAAACTTAATAACAAATCAAAAGGGCCAGAAAAATTTTCAAATTTAAGGTTAAAAATCGTTCCCACTTGATGCATCATTTCATCTGCATCATCTTGTGAGATATTTGTCAATTTTTCAGGTTTTCTTTTGTAATAAATGATCTTAAATTGTTTATTTGATTCATCGGTTTTTGTAACATCAAAATCATCTAGTTTAATTTTTAATTTAACGTCACATTCGTAATCATCAAGCAAGTAAGTCACAATTAATTCATCCGCATCTTTTAGAGCTTGTTCAAATATGGTTTTTCCACCAATAATAAACAAATCGTTTTTTGCAAAATCTTTAATTGCTTTTTTTAAATTGGAATAAACAACGACGCCTTTAATATCGGCATCCTTGTGTTTTCTAGTAACAACAACATTGGTCCGATTTGGCAGCGGCTTGCCAATTGAAAGATATGTATTATAGCCCATCAAAACAACGCCACCAGACGTTGTTTCCTTAAAATGCTTTAATTCCTCTGGAAGGTGCCAAGGTAGTTTATTATCTTTTCCAATACCATGGTTTTTGTCTTCACACCAAATCATTTTAACCATAGATTAAACTGCAACCTTTCCGGTTAATTTTGGTCACGATTCATAATCAGATAGTTCAATATCATCAATTTTAAAGTCGAATAGGTTATTAATTTTAGGATTAAGTTTTAATTTAGCTAATTTTTTTGGTTCACGGGATATTTGTTCTTTAACTTGATCAATGTGATTTTCGTAAATATGCGCATCTCCCATAACATGCACAAATTTTCCTGGTTTTAAATTACTAACATGCGCAATCAAATTAGTTAATAAAGCATATGAAGCGATATTAAATGGGACACCCAAAAATAAATCTGCACTACGTTGGTATAATTGACAATTTAATTTGTTTTGCGAGACTTGAAACTGAAACAAAGTATGACATGGCGGTAAAGCCATTTTAGGAATGTCATTTGGATTTCAAGCGCTAATAACTAATCTTCGTGATGAAGGATTAACTTTAATTTCATTTAACAATCAGGTGAGTTGATCAAAACCATTGAAATCTCTTCATTGGTGACCATATACAGGTCCTAGTTCACCTCATTTTTTAGCAAATTTTGTATCTTGAAGGATTTGATCCTTAAACCATTCAATATCTTGACCTTTATATAAAGCTGATTTAGTAAATTTTTCAAAAGGTCATTCGTTCCAAATATTAACTTTGTTTTTAATTAAATAACGAATATTACAATCACCTTTTATGAACCATAATAGTTCATGGACAATTGCTTTAAAATAAACTTTTTTAGTTGTTACTAATGGAAAACCTTCACTTAAATCAAACTCCATTCGTTTCCCAAAAGATGTTAAAGTTTTGGTATCTGTTCGATTAGAACTTAAAACTCCAGTTTTTAAAATATCCTTTAAAACTGCAAGATATTGTTTCATAAATTATTTATCTTTCTTTTTTGATTTAGGAGTTTCGTGTTCTTTTTTAAGTCTCAAATACGCACTTTGGATATCATTCCGAATGTTTGCCACCAATTTATTCGATTCGATATTCATAATGTTTATCGGCATCACGGGTTTTAAAAATTCAATATAAACCTTACGACCTTTAATCTTATTAAATGGCTTTCCATTAGAAGCTAAGGAATGATCCATTTTTCCTTCCGTTCCGTAAATTGCAGCTGGAATGATTTGACTAAAAGTTTTATACGCAACTTTGATTGAAGCGCCCTTAAATTCTCCCAATTTGTCTCCAGGGACACGAGTACCCTCAGAAAAAATACCTAATGAAACGTTGCTTCGAATATGATTTTTTTGTGCTTCTAAAGCAGCAACAGCTTCTTCAATCGCTTTGCGCGACATTTCGCGGTCAATAAAAACACAATCGATTAACCGTAAAATTTTTCCAACTGATTTTTTTAAAAGTTCTTTTTTAGCTACAAATGTAACTAATGATTCAATTTCTTTGTGATGGTTGATGACATTGAGCAAAACAATAGCATCTAAATTGGATTTATGATTGGCAACGAACAATACCGGTTTTTTCTTAGGAATGTTTTCAATTCCTTTTTCAATAATTTTAATTCCTTTAAAATAGCGAATTCTGCTAGCAAGAATATAAACCGATTTGAAACGCGAATCAGCTGGATAATTGTCTGGATTCTTAACATATTTTCGGGATTTGTTTAAGGCTGAAAGAAATCTGAAAATAAATTCGACTGCTAAAAAAGGGTATGAAAGTATTTGTAAAAAACGAAGTAAAAATTGCATGTGTTAAATCCTTTCTGCAAGACAGATTGCTGTTACTGTGTCGCTTTCATAAGAAACAGATAAATGCAATTGTAATGTATCGTCAATAAAGCATTCGTAGAGTCCATTAATTTTTTTAATTTCTAAATCCGAAAAATACTGCTTGGTTTTCAAAGATTTGTAAATTGCTTCTTTTAAAGCTCAACGCACCGCCAAAAACATATCTTCATTGGTGGGTGAAGTTAAAGATTGATATTTCTTAAATTCGCTTGCCGTTAAAAGTTTTTTAACAAAATCCAAATTTTTCTTACTAGCAATTCGTTTAATGTTAACAACATCAATTCCAATACCTAAAATCATTTTCGTTTCTCCTAAATTAGCGCAATGCGAAAAAAGCGTTCATTAAATTTGTTGCTAGACTATTATCAGTGTTTGAATCAGCAGCATAATGTAAATTTGCAAAACTTTGAGCAAGAACAGAATTAACGGTTTCGCGAACGCCAGGATCTACTATTTGCGAAGCATTAATATCAAATAGCGCAGTTGTTATATTAGCACTATTTTTAAAATTAGTAATGTTTGTTAATAGTTGTTCTGTAATTGGGTTAGTTGCTGTATTAAACCCAGCGTTAGTAAAACTGTATGCCACAATTGATTGAAGATATGGTTGAGTTAATGCAGAAGATGCCAAAAGCGTTAAAGAACGATCTACTGATATAAAATCCAAAGAATTCAACGTTCCAGTGATATTCTCAGTGTTGTTATTAATTACATTACTTAAAGCATTGAAGAATTGTGAATTATTTTGCGAACCCCAGGATTGGAAAATAGACAAATAAGCTAATGATACACCCCGTGATTCAAGAGAGGGATCTAAAAACAAAAAATGTTTGAATTTATCGATTGATTGGTTTCCTAAACGAAAAAATTGGGTTGTGTTTTCGCCGATTAAAGTATTTGAAAACTGATCGCCAAAAACATCGAAAGCAATTGATGTTAAACCGAAAAACAACGGAGCACACAAAATTAAAAAAATAATACCGCCAGAAAATCTTGATAAATATTTAACTGTAGCAGATGGTTGTTTTAAAAAATTAACTTCTTGATCACCGTAGTTTAATGGGATGACAACACTTTGATGTATATCAAATCCCAAAGGAAGTTGAATGGTGTTTCCGGTTTTAGAATTTCATAAATGACGTTTTAAAAGCATTTTAAGCGTTCATGTCTTTTTGGATTTATTGATTTTTGTTTTAATTGGTAAATAGTAAGCGAATGATAATACTAAATTCATCGCTATAAACAAAATCACTAGATAAATCGGTTTAATTAATTCACTTGCAAATAAAATCGTTGTACTTTGATTTGAACCTAAAAAAGGAGTGTTAAAAAATTGCGAGACATCATTTTGATAAAGATCTTTAACTGCGGCTGTCACTTGATTGGCGCTAAAAAAGAAAATGATTGCAGCAACCAAATTAAAAATACCAAAATAAAAAGCACTAAAAAATCCGGACGTAAAACCGATGGTAAAAATACTTATTACCAAAACAATAAAAATCCCCCAAACGAGAAAAGGGGCACCAAATCCATTTCGAGAAATTTCTAAACTTGCAAAAAAATTCAATAATTGTGTCATGGATAACTTTAGACTGGATTTTTAATTAGACGACTCAATAATCGTTCAATGTTTGCCAAACGATTTTCAACATCGGCCATATTATTCTTGGTTGCTTCTAAATTTTGGACCCGACGCATCATAGCTTGGTTACTATAGCCATTACTGTACATATCATTTAACTCTTTGCGCAATTTATCAATAACTGATTCTTGCATTTTAGATTTACTGATTAATGATTCAAAATTGGCTTTAGAAGCTTGGTATCTTTGAAAATTAAATTCATAAAATTTTAAAGTATCAACCACTAAATCCAAAAAGTGATCCACATCATCTGGATCATAACCTGCTGCTTCAGTTCGTAAAAACTCTTTTTCAGTAACTGCTTTTGCAGAAACTTTAACCATTTTACTATTTTCGTTAGTTTCCATAATCATCCTAGTGGTAATCGCAATACAAGATACTTGTAAACATAAGCATCTAATAAACGCTCATTGATTTATAATACTATAGTATTATATATTAATAACTATATGCACTCAAAAACTTTTACAAAACGCATCAACCAAAAGCAACTATTACAAATTAAAGAACGCTTTACGGACTTTAGAATTAGTTCAACTAATCCTAATATTTTCTTCGCTTTTAAATACGATGGAGTAACGGTTTCTTTATATCATAGTGGAACTATTTTATTTCAAGGAAACAATAGTGAAGCAGTAGTTAAACTTGTTTTAAATGAAGCGATTCCACGAGTCGAAAATAAAGAAAACGAAGTTAAACACTTCAATATTGTGAAACCAAAGCATCAAAATATTCAGTTGGGTTTGTTTGCGGCACGACCGAATGAAATTGGTTGTGACGAAGTAGGAGTTGGTGATTACTTTGGCGGAATCACAACATGTGCTTGTTTTATCAATGAAGAACAAAAAAAACTTTTAGTAAACTTTGGCATACAAGATTCAAAAAATTTAACCGATGATAAAATCATTAAACTTGCAAATCAAATGAAATCAGATTTAAATATAAAATATGCAATTTGTAATTATGACGCAAAAAGTTACAATGACTTGTATGCAAAATACAAAAACGGTAATGTGTTAAAAACTTTAGCACATAACGAAGCACTAAATAATTTGCTTACAGATAAAACAATAAAACTGGTCGATACAAATATCATTATGGATCAATATGTTAATCAAAAACTTTATAACAAATACTTAAAAGATAATTTGATTTTAGATCCGGTCGAAATCAATATTTTTGAAACTAAAGCTGAAAGCAAATATATTAGTGTTGCTGCTGCTTCAATTTTAGCTCGAGATGCATGATTAACTCAAACGCGAAAAATTCAAACCAAATTTAAGATTCCTTTATTTCTTGGTTCAAGCAATCCTAATGTTTTAATCGTGGCTAAAGAACTATATGCAAAATATGGAATTAACGGCTTAAATCAAGCAGTAAAAATACACTTCAGTTTTACTGAAAAAATCATTAAATCACGAAAATTATCCGTTTAGTTTACTCGTGAATAAAAATGTTTTTTGACTTGCACACACGAAGCAATTTTTTCGTAATTTCATTAATTTCTTCAAGAGTTAAAGTTTTGTCACCTTGATTGATATAATAACGAACTGTATAACGAGTTGGGGCAAATTTGTCTAATTCTGACTTGTCGATGAATTCACTTGATTCAACCTGTGGTTTTAAAGTTGAAATATTTTGGGTTGGAACATTAGGACTGGTTGTCACATTAATGTTTTTTGGCGTTGATGACTCGTAATTGATATTAATTCCCGGCAATAAAACTGGAGCATTTCGAATTGTATAAAGATTGCTTAAAAAAGAATTGATTCCTTCTTTTAGAGGAGTGTTATTTTCTGGTGGGTTGAAAACTGAAATCAATTCTCATTTTTTAATTTCGTTGACAGTCGCAATTGCTTTTACAAAATGTTCAAAATTATTTTCTTTTAAAATTTGCAAAGTGATATCTCGTTCAATATTTTGCAATTTACTAATCGGTTCATAAACAGACTCAATTCGATTTAAAGATTTAATCAAAGGTTCCAAATTAATATCCAAAACATAAACATCTAAATCTTGTAAATCATAAGCTTTTAATAATGAAGGACGAATCTTACCAATAAAACCGATAATTTCTTGATAAACAACGAGTTTTAATGCATCATTTTCAGACAAATAACGGGATTCTTCAACTGGTTCATAATTACAATTGAATCCAAAATTATTAACAATTAGTTCGCTTAAACCCTTCATTGTCAATAAGTTACTAGGAATTGCTTGGGAATTATAACTAGTTTTAAATAACGGAACCGGAACAACTATTCCAATGTGCATATTTGCTGATTCTAAAGAAACCAAATTTTGAATTTCGAATAAGGCTTGTAGACCGTTTTTACGCACTTTATTGTATTGTAAAACGTCCAGTAAATTTCCAATTACATTCAACCTAAAATATTCGCGATCACTTGATAAAGAATGGCGCATCCGCATTGGCTCACCATGATTAAAAAAATCAAATTGCTTGGCTTTAGATAATGATGTTAAATTGTAAGTGTGAACGTTGGAAATTTGCAAATTACGTAACTTTGATGAAAGACTTTGAATCATTTCATAATTCTTGTTGTCTTGATCTAAGATATAGTTGGCTAAAATAGGTTCTGGTTCAAAAGAGTTAATGTTTAAAATTTTAACTAATTCCTCAGCCAAATCTTCTCAAACATTAATATCTTTACGATAAGCCGGAATTAAAACCCGATTACTACTAGCATTAAATCCTAAAGAATTTCATATTGAACGCATTTTTAGTTCAGATAAATTTTTAGTATATCCAAGCAAATTAACAATATTTTGGAAATTAACAACTATTTCTTTACTGTATTCATCTAAATTAAGTTTTTTAGTTGGACGAGAGATTTGCTGCGGCAAAATATTTTTCGTCAAATATTCATAAACGTGATCAAAGGTTAACTGGGTCGCATACAAAGGGATTTCCCGACTAAACATTTGACTAGCTAATGTACTAAGTTTTAAACGGTTTGCCGTTTTTTGAATTTCGTGGCGCGAAAAGTTAGCAATCTCAATAAAGAAATTAGTTGTTTCTTTTGAAACCATACTAGCTTTAGATCCGATAACACCTGCTAAGGCTAAGATTTTTTCATCGTCTGTTATGATTAAATCACCTGGCATAATGTCATAAGTTTTATTGTCCAACCCAACCATTTGCATCATTTCTTTTGCTTGTTCAACTTTAATTGCACCGTTGATTTTATCTGCGTCGTGAACATGAATTGGGTTTCCGGTTAATAGTGAAATTAACGTCATGTAATCAACGATGTCATTAATCGGACGGATTTGGTTGTTAATCAATAATCCTTTGAGGTTTCAACTAGAACTCTTAACTTGCCAATTTCTTAAATAAATTCCACCAAAATAATTACAAAAGCGATCAGCGTTGTTGATTGCATCAATTGGTGAATTAATAAATTTATGTTCACCTAAATAAGTTATTTTTTTAACAAATTTTTGCTTTAAATAACCGGCCAGTTCAAGGCTAATAAACCGAACTCCTTGTCAATCAGGACGGTTGTATGGCAGACTGATTTCAAACATCGTATCATCAGAATTAATATATTTAGAGATATCTGTATCAAAAGGTTTGGCGTCTTCAAGCAAAATGACATCATCTAAATCTTCAGTGGCAACATACTTTTTATAATTAACGTTTAATTCTTCATAAGCACAAAGCATTCCTTCAGATACGACACCTCGAATGTTTTTTGCTGCAATAATCCGACCATCTGGGAATTCGGCCCCTTCTAAAGCCACAATTGCATATTTATTAATAGCATCATCAGAAGCGACGTTTTTAGCTCCACAAACAATTTCATTAAATTGTGTTTCACCTAATTGCACCTTACAAATTGTTAATTGTGCTGCATGAGGGTGTTTTTTAATAGCAACAATTTTACCAATTCTTAAAAAATCCATTTGTGGAAAATGCATCACTTGTTCAACTTCAACGCCAATAGCGATTAGTGCTTCAACAATTTTTTCATTGTCAATTTGGTTAATTGTTGGAATGAAATTACTAATTATTTTTTTTGATAAAATCATAATTTAATCCTTAAATTGTTCATTGAAACGGAAATCGTTACTATAGATTTCACGCATATCAGTAATCCCGTGCTTTAACATTACCAAACGTTCAATTCCAATTCCGGCTGCAATGCCACGCATTTTTTTTGGCAAACCAATAGCTTTAATAACATTAGGATGCAAAATCCCTGAGCCAAGGATTTCAATTCATTTTGTAAACTTACACAATGTGCACCCGTTTTGGCAATTTCAGCACTCCACATCAACTTCTAACGAAGGTTCTGTAAATGGAAAATATGACAACCGAAAACGATTTTTTAAATTACTACCAAAAATGTAATTTAAGAAACTTTGAATAAATCACTTGTGATTTGCCAAAGACATATTTTCTTTAATCCACATAAAATCAACTTGCATAAATTGGTGCGAATGAGTGGCATCAGTTGTATCGTTACGGTAAACATTACCAAAACTTAAAACCCGAATATCTCGAAGTTTATTTAAACTAGCTGCTGCTTGAACTGTTGCGGCCGTACACTGACTTCGTAACAATTGGTAATCGTCAATATAAAACGTATCGGTTTCAGCACGACCTGGATGGTCACTTGGGACATTCAAATCGTCAAAGCAAAATTTTGTGGAAGTTAATTCTGGTAAATTAATAATTTTAAAGTTGAATTGCTTAAAAAAGTTAATCACCTGATCAATCATTAATTGCAAAACATGATTGCTTCCGGCCTTTAAATTACTTGGTGGGAGCATTAAATCATAATTTGGCTTGTCGATTTTTTCTTGCATTTGTTCTAATTCAATTTTTTTTGATTGAATGAGATTTTCTATTTGTTCTTGTAAAATTTTTAATTCAGAGCCGAGTGCTTTTTTAGCGCTGACATCCTTTAAATTACGTAACGAATCAAAAAAAGGTTTGACAAATTCTTTGTGAAAAATATTTTTGGTTTCTACTAATAATTTAGGTTGAGTGATGTTTTTAATACGATCAGCTAGTTTGGCTAATAATTCTTGTGAATCTAAATAATTGTTATTCATAATTTGTCTTTCTTTAATTTGATTACCCTTGTAATTTTAACAATTTTCTAATCTTAAAGCAATCAGGCATATAAGTACTTACGCAATTTCAAAAATCATTTGAGTGATTAGGGTGAAACGTATGGGCTAGTTCATGAATTACAACATAACGAATATATTCGGGAGGAAAGGCAATTAATTGGGCTGCGAACAGTAAAGTTTTAGTTCGGTAAGCGCAAGAACCCCATCGCGATTTTAATCATCTAAAATTTACGTTATTAACGGTTGTATTCATACTTTTAGCGAATTCGTAAACAACATTTGGAATTAATTCTTGTGCTTTTTTTAAATAAAATTTTTTTATCAAATTCTTTCATGATTCGGGTTTTTGCGGATTAAATCAAAGAGATAAAACATCGTTTTCTAAACTAAATTTAGTGACATTAGAAGTTGTGTGAACTATCTGTAATTTTAAACGTTCGCCCAATAAGCAAAAAACTTGAGAATTCAAACTTAGATAACTATTGCTTAACTTTAAGTTTTTTCGTTTTAACATTTTAAGTAAGTTTTCACCTACAAAATCGTTGATCTTTTTTTCAGAAATAGCTAATGGCGCATTAACTAATAACTGATTATTTTCGTCCAATCGTAAATACATATTCTTCAATGGTTTGTAAACAATTGAATACGTGTGCATTTGATTGTTCAAGTAAATTGATTTAACAATTTTGTTTTTTAAACTCACTATTAGTTAACCAACATACTAGTAATTTGAAGCCGCACGCTCCAAATTAACTTGATTTTTTTTCATGTAAGCAGCAACAATTTGTTTTTTGGAAAACCCTAGATTTACAGCTGTTGTAAGTAAATATTTTAAATAATTTAGCGTAGATTTTTCATCTTTAATTGTTTGTGCATCAACCATCAATTTTTTAAATGAAGCAATGATGTTAAATTCTTTTGAAGAACTAACAATTTCGAACTTGCACGTTAATTTAAATTGCACTGCAAAAGTTAAAGCAAAATGAAAAACGTCTGCTAATTCATCCAAAACTATTTCATCTGGACTTTGCTTTTTTTTGGACCAAAATTTAAAAAAACGTAATTCATTTGCTAGTTCAGCAAGTTCGATAATCAGAGCCATTTGTCTTTTTTCGATTGTGCTAGCATATGATTGATTACATTTTTTAAAAACGTTTATATCTAGTTTTGCTTGCAATTCAAGTAAATTACTTAGATCCCATGTCATTTGCGCTGGCCCGAATAATTGTTTGCACAAAATCTTTAAAGACTTCTGGCTGTTGAATCGCCATTTCAGATAACATCTTACGGTTAATAGCAATTTTATTTTTACGTAGCTTATTCATAAAAACAGAATAAGTTATTCCAGATTCACGAAGAACTCCGTTTAAACGAGTAATTCATAAAGCACGGAATTCTCTTTTTTTGTTTTTTCGGTCACGGAATGCATATTTTGCTGATTTAATAACAGTTTGTTTAGCAGTTTTATAAGACGCTCGTCTTGTACCGAACGACCCTTCGGCTTCATTTAATCATTTTTTACGACGTTGTTTTGTTGTGGGTCCACCCTTTACTCGCATTGTATCTTCTCCTTATTTTTAATAAATTAATTTTGTAGTAAAGTCTTCATTGACTTTGCTTGTGTTGAATGAACAGTACCAGATTTGCGTAATTGGCGTTTTTGCTTAGTTGTCTTATTTGGAGCTAAGTGTGAAGTGTACGCGTGTTTTCTTTTGATCTTTCCAGATTTAGTTACTTTAAAGCGTTTTGCTGCAGCACTTTTCGTTTTCATTTTAGGCATGCTCAGTTCCTCCTTGGCTTGAATTTATATCACTTATTGGTTTAGTAGCAGGTTTTGGTTTATGGTTTTTGTTGGGGATAATATTAGCTTCATACATATTTGATGCAGATCTAGTAAAACCTTTTTCAACTTCACCGTGTTCACCGATCATTTCGATAAATGATTCATACAGTTTGTTAATAATGTCGTCTCGAGTAATCATTCGGTTGAAGGCTTTTACTGTAAATTTAACATGAAATCCTTCGTCTAATCAACGTTTAGCATTGTCTGCTCTTCACTTTAAATCATGAGCACCAATGGTTGGTTTAACATTGATTTCCTTAACTCGAATTACTGTTTGTTTTTTCTTTGATTCGCGTTTTTTACGTTTTTGTTCATATAAAAAACGGCCGTAATCCATTAATTTGGCAATTGGAGGGTTAGCATTCGGTGAAATAATCACTACATCTAATCCTTTTTGCTCACCTAATCGTAAGGCTTCAGCGCGAACTAATTCTCCAAGATTGTTAGAATTTTCATCGATTACCACAAAAGAAGGAAATCGAATAGTTTCATTCATTGGGGGTAATTGGGCACGTTGCGGCCGGGCACGATCGCGATTGTTGTTTCGGTCGTTGTTGTTCATGTGTCTCCTAATAAAAGATAATAAAAAAAAGTCGCATATAAAGAGCTGCGACGAATAAAATCAAAAGATATTCTGATAATTATTGATTTAGCCTTTGCATACACTTAAAGTGATTTGAGGCGAGTCGAAACTGCTTAATATTATTCAAACAAATGTTAATTTGAACCTCATTATTATAATAAAAAAATATATTTCTATAAAAATATTTTAATTTAGTTATGAAATCAAATTTTCAAAATTAGACAAATACAAACGGATTCAATAATCAGCAAGCGGAATACTTCGATTAGGTATATTTAAATTTTCTTGTTTAATCATGGTAGGTGTTCCACTTGCTCCTGTATTTTGGAGTGTAACTGATATTTGCGAACTTCATGAATCAGTTAATCTACCTGGAGTTGAATTCATACTTGTTGAAGTGGATGTGGAATTAGCACTAAGTACAACAACTTGGGGGGTTGCACTACTAGCGTTATAAGGAAATGTGATTTGTGTTAAAACCTGAAAGCGATTATCTCCTTGATTAGTAATAGAATCAGTAACAATCGGTGAACTAAATAAGTTTTGCTGTAACGGAGTGGTGTTATCTGATGAATTCAAAAAAGCTGTAAACCAAGAATTTAAATCTAAAAGATTCACAATTTTTAAAGATGTTGTCAATAAAATTTGGTTTGCTTTAGTCACGTCTGTAAAATACGAAACCATTCCCGTAACACCACTTTGGTTAAAAAGGGTGTGAAATGAATTTATCGCAGATTTGGTATCACTAAAGTTAGTAACTACAAATGGAGTGCGACTATTTGGAAAAGGGTTTTCAGTCGTCGGATTTGCTGCAGTGTTTGTATCAAGGTCGCTTTGTAAATCTGCATTTGAAGGATTTGCATCTATTGTAGATACTAAAACAATTGGCACAATAAAACCAATAGCTGCAAATGTAGCGCATGTTCCAAACCAAACTTTTAAATTAACTTTCTTAAATAATTTATGTTCTTTTGAAATTTTTGGTTTTTTAACTTTAGCAACTTTAGGTTTTGCAGAAGAATCATTAAGTTTAGTTTTGATTGTCTTTGTAGGATTAGGTTTAGATGATGTTGTAAACAAATTAGCATCAGACGATTTCTTATCTGCATTTAAAGGAGATGGTTTCTTCAATGGGCTTTTTGAAGAACTGGACGGAACAAATGTTGGCTTAAGTGCAACTGGTTTAGTTGGCATAAGTTTAGTTTGATTTTCTTTTGTTTTTTTTATAACTGATGTTCAATCTTTCACTACTAAAACCTTTTCTTGTTATTAATTAATTTAATTAAAAACTTGTTACTAAAAACATTTGTTTAGATCCTTAATTCAAACAACGACTATTCAAAATATTACTATAATAGATTAAATGTTCCATTTAAAAAATTATTTTCTTTTAAGACTAACGAGAATTTTTTAAAACTAAATTGATGACCCGGGCATAAGATATTATCTAACTGAATTCAATGCTTAGCAATTTTCAAACTTTGATTCATGTCATTTATATTGCTATATTGAAAATCGGTTCGTCCAATTGAGTCAATAAAAAGATGATCACCACTAAAAACATAATTCCCAAAACGAAATAAGCAACTATCAGGAGTGTGTCCTGGAACATACAATGTTTCAATTTTCATGGAATCAATCATTAAATCTTGATTTGTGTCAAACGTTTTTATATCTTTTGATTGAAAAACAAAATCATAGGCAAAAGCCGGACTGTTATAACCATTCAGCAAAATGGATTTACCTTTTTTGTGAATATAAAAAGGGCACATATAAAATTTTTGTAATATTTGACTATCACCAATATGATCAAAATGACTATGAGTAAAAATGATTCCTTTAAGAACATAATTATTTTGGATTAATCATTTTTTAATAGCAATTGCATTTCAACTCGGATCAATAACTACCGCCTGGTTGTTTTGGTGCAAAATGAATGAATTATTACTCATTCGTTGGTTGATGATTAAACTAATCGACTCATTCAAAACTTTGCAGTCATCACTCATTTTTATTTAGCTTTTTTAGATTTTTTTGTTTTTTTAGTAAAAGTGAAACTATTTTTGAAATTTTTAAAGTCAATTTGGTAATTTATTCCATAAAATCAAAAAACAAAACTCAAGACCATTAAGATTTGTAAAACTGAACTAGCAATTCCAAAACCAGTTGCATCTAGGTGAATAAAAGTAACGTTATTCACGCTTTCTGTACTAGCGATTCTAAAACTTAGGCCAAAATTATTGCCAATAGCAATTGCATTTAAATCACTAAAAGAAGATGGAAATAAGTCTTGGTTATTAATACTGACACTAACAGCACCAATGATCAAAAAAACAAAATAAGCTAAAGCAGAAGAAATTAATAAACTGATTCATGACTTTTTCATTTGTTTATCAAGACTAATGAAATATGGATCTTTAAAAAAACCATAAAGATGAAAAATTAACAATAAGATAGAAACGACTGGAAAAACAGTTGCCGTAATTCCATAAGCGGTAATTTGATAAGTATTATTACCAACAACAATTCCAAGCGCTGGAGTTGGAGCAGCCTGATAATTCCAAAAACGCGTTGCACTTAAACTTTGATCTGTGCCAAAAGCCACAACGTTTGGTGATAAAATTGCTACAGCAATTAACAACATCCCAATAAAAGAAACAACTACAAATCCAACTGCTGTTAAAATCACAAAACCTTTAACTCGCCGAGTTAAAAAAGCGTTAGGCGTTGGTGAATCCTTTGGTCCATAATTAGCTTGAAGTTTAAGAAGTTTATCTTCAAGTTGATTAGTTCATCCGGTCATTTAAAACTCCTATAGTTTTAAGCGTTTGATCTTTTCTGATAATCAAATCGACTTTTTCGGTTTAATTAAAACCATGTCTTCAATCCGAATTCCTCCGATACCTGGAAGATAAATACCAGGTTCTATAGTAACGACTGCATTAGTCATTAATTCCCGATCGTATCCAGAAGAAACGTTTGGTAATTCGTGGACATCTAGTCCAACTCCGTGACCAGTACCATGAACAAAAAATTTAGCAAATTCAGTTTGATTAATATAATCCCGACAAACAAAGTCTAAATCCTTGCCAATGATTCCGGCGCGAGCTTTTTGGATTCCTTTGGTGTTTGAAGCATCAACTGTTTTATAAGCATTTATTAAACGAGTATTTTTGGGTTTGTTACCAACAACTCATGTCCGGGTAATATCCGAGCAATATCCATCATATGTTGTACCAAAGTCACAAGTTACAAAATCTCCAGATAACATTTTGCGACTAGTAGGATGATGATGTGGGCTTGAACCATTAGGACCAGAAGCTACGATCGGATCAAACGAATTTTTATCCCCACCAGCATTAATTAATTCAATTGTAATCTTTTTTGCTAAATCTATTTCAGTCATCCCTGGTTTAATCCACTCAGGAAGCTTATTTCCAACTTTTGCAGTAATATCTATGACTTTTTTAATTTTTTCAATTTCTGCAGCAGTTTTAGCAGCCCGAAGTAATTTAGTTTCAACAATAGTTTGTTTTTCACTAATTTCTTTAATTAATGCATCATAAGTATAAGTCAAATATTCAGACTCAATCAGCAAATGCTTCACTTTCAATTTCTTAGCAATTTCTGACACTAATTTAGCTGAATTATACAAAATTACTTCTGTACCTTTAATCGTCTTGCAAGCCGCTTCATAATAACGGGCATCCGTTAACAAAACCGATTTAGTTTTAGTAATAAATAAAAAACCAAAGGTTCCCTTAAAATCGGTAAATCATTGACGGTTTTGATCTGATGTTAAGAGTAATGTATCTGCTTTTTTGGTTTTTAATAATTCAATTACTGCTTGATGTTTAAATTTGAAATCAGCCGAATTATTGACAACTGCTTTGCTTTTAGTAATTTGAAGCATAATTATTTCTTTTTAAGTTCTTTATGAACTGTTGCTTTACGACATCTTGAACAAAATTTGTTAAGTTCTAATTTGTCAGGATTTTTTTTCGAATTTTTATGTGTAATATAGTTAATTTCAGAACAATCTGAACAACTCATTCGTGTACCACGTTTAACAGCCATTATGTTTCTCCTAAATGAATGTGTATTTAAAAATAATAATAAATAATTATATTATATAAGTTACTATAAAAATCAATCATTTTTACAAACGTAACGAGAAAAAATTATTAATACATAAGTTTTTAAAACTAAGTCAAAAGAAAAAACGCACTCTAGTCAAATAGAATGCGTTTTACTTTTAATGGCGCGCCAAGAGGGAGTCGAACCCGCGACCACACGCTTAGAAGGCGTGTGCTCTATCCACTGAGCTACTGGCGCATTAAGATTTAGATTTTACTAAATCTAATGTAGTATTTTAAATTAATCTCTCCATAATGTTGACAACATATTTAATGGTCCACCAGGTGCTCGAGATAATTCGGCCGAAGGAATCGTGTGTACAATAACTCCAAGTTCTGTTAGTAATTCATTAGTGTAACGATTTCGATCATAAGCAATTACTTCACCCGGAGCGATTGTTAAAACACTAATTCCGTAATCTGCAAGTTCGCGTTCGCCGCGAACATCATCACCACCGCCACAGATAATGAACTTGGGTCGCTTATTAATGATTGCTTCAATTGTTTGACTAAATGATAATTGCAATTGTTTGAATTTTAGTTTTCCAATGCCATCAATGTCTTTTTCGGGTGATGGCGTAATTTCGAAAATTTCATTTGCGTTTAATAAGTTTTGATCAATAATAAATTTATCCCGATCGACCATACTAAATGCTTGTAATAAATTGATTGGTCTTTTGGATTGTTTAAAAGAATTGATATTAACTGCCACTACCCGTTGAATTGGATTTTTTAAATCGTTGAAAACGTTTCTAGCTAAGGTTTCTATGCCGCTTACGTCGGTTTGATCACTTATTCCAATTAACAAATTTTGTTCATTAATCAATAAAATATCATTCCCAGAAATTTTGCAATCTTCAAAGTCCCGATTGAAATATAATTTCAAATTATCAAATCGAGGATGAAATTTAATCAAATATTCTTGAAATAAAGTTTGTCGATCTTTTTCTTGATTTCCTAACTTTAATAAATTAATACCATAACCCAAACTTAAAAAGCCGTCTCGTTGAAAAAGCATTTTAGGTAAAGGTTTAATTAAAAATGGATTGGAACTTAAAGAAACATCGCTAAAACGGTTTCACGGAATTGGTGGTACTTCGTTTTGTTTAACGCCTGCAATCATGGCGTTAATCATATCAACAGTTGAATTAAAACTTCGAAAATAGTTTACACAAGTTTCATATGCACTAACACTTTTAACTTTTGCTTCACTTACAAAACGTTTGATGAATTGGTCTTTCACAAAGGGGCCGGCAAATTCTAATGCTTCGGCTACTAATTTTTCAAGGTAATAAACTTTAATACCTTGTTTTAGTAAAACATTAACAAACAAATCGTGTTCACGTTGGGCCCGTTCTAAATGCATGTTTCCTTCAAAGTTATTTTTAGTTAGCAATTTGCCAACTAGTCGTTCAGTTTCATATCCTGGACGATGAACAATAACTTCTGACAGTTTATTGATTTCATTTTTTACATTTACGCCTATATTAAAACCAAAATTATTGCTTATTATTTCATTTTTAGATGGTTGAGCATTAACAACACTTAATGAGCTTTTTGTTTTTTTAAAATTAATGGATGTTTTAGCCACAGTTTTTTGTTTGCTTTTTATTGTTGTTTTTTTAGCCACTGACTGTCTCCAACAGAAGATTTAATTTACGTTAATTAATCTTCTATATAATAAATTTACTTAAGTATTTATATAATTTTATATTAACGAAATCAATCTGCTGCAAGAAGTTTTTAAAGTAAACGGGTTTGTTTTGAAACATTTATGCCATCTTTTTAAATTGAGCTATTAAATTTGCTTCAAATACACCATCCGAAAATAAAACCCTTTTTTAAAAAATAGTTTTGATAAAATTTAGATACTAACAAATTTTCGATAGAACAAATTCAAATAAACTAGATAAACCAGGATTAGAATAATATGACTTCAAATAAAAAACAAGCTGTGCTAATTTGTGTAAGCGGAGGCAGCGGTTCTGGAAAATCCACAATTGCCGATTCTGTGGTTAAATTATTACCAAAAAAATTTAAAAGCACTATTATTTGTCAAGATAGCTATTATCTGCCTTTTAAAGAAAAAACTCTATCCGAAAGAAAAAAAATTAATTACGATCACCCTTCGTCATATGATTGAGAAATGATGATTAAACAATTAAAACAATTATTAAAAGGGAAAGCGGTCAATACCCCTATTTATGATTATTCAGAATATACATCTAGTTTGCAAACAAAAAAAGTCGAGCCTGTAGATGTCGTTATCTTTGAAGGATTAATAACTTTTTGAAAAGAAGAAATTAATAAAATAGCAGATCTAAAAATTTATGTTGATACACCAAGTGATGAACGTTTAATTCGGCGGATTGAACGCGATAATTTGCAAAGAGGTCGGACAATTCAATCAATCATTAAGCAATGACGTGGTTCTGTTCGATTGATGCACCGGCAATTTGTTGAAGCCCAAAAAGAAAAGGCGGATATCATTATTCCGTGGTATTTAATGAATAATATTGCCACTGATACAATCAACGGAGCAATCAAAGCATTTGTAGAGCGTCTCAAAAAGGGATTATAAAATGAGTTACTACAAAAAAGGACTCAAATTTAAAGTTAGTGATCATGCCAGAGTCCGAATTAAACAACGCTTAAATATCAAGGCTACACTTGATTTTGAAATTGATGACAAAATCAATGAGATTTTGGAAGGACTGGTTCCAGAATTTTCAAACAACGGTCATGATTACTACAAAATACCTAAACGTTATAATTTTTATGCAATCGTGGACTCTGCATCCAATGTTGTCTTAAGCGTTGGTGAAATGACTAACACTAAAAAAGGCAATTTATTTTAATTTAAAAATCCCCATTGGCGCTGGTGGCAGGTTTCGTTTATGATTTGAGCGTTCGTGCAAATCGTTAAAGTGTTTTAAATCATTGCCCTTTAAAGGTTTGGTATTTAAAAAATGTTGGTCTAGGTCGATATACTTTAAGTTTAAATCATTCTCATCTGTTTGGTTAACAACCAAACTAGCAGACGGAGCACGTCGCATAATATTCTGAGGCACTAAATAGTGGCGGCCTAAGGCGTAAACATCACTTTTTAATAAATTACGTAATGGTGCTAAATCACAAGCTGAGTCACCATACTTAGTAAAGTATCCAGTCATCCATTCATCATAATTACTTGTACCACATACTAAGTAATTATTTTTTTGTGCCAGGCTATATAAAGCTATAGTTCGAATTCGAGCCTTGATATTTCCAAATATTTCTGGTTGTAATTTTGGGTCAATGTTTAACGCATACGCCATTTCAATGGCAGCAGGAAGTAAATTTAAATGAACTGCATTAAGTTGTAAAACGTCAATTGCTTTTGTTGTACATTCTTCATCTAATTGGGAGTTATTCATATGCATAACTACGGCTAAATGATTATGCCCAAAGACTTGTTTTGCTAAAGCAGCAACTACAGCTGAATCAATTCCTCCAGATAAACCAAAAACAACACCATTAGCTTTTGAAGTAGACACGTTAGCTAATAATCAGTTTTCTAAAAATCTAGCATAAGAAGGGATGTCGTTAAAATTGGGTTGAACAACTTGTTCAGTTTTGTTTTGGGGTTTTTTTGGGGATTTATGATTCCTTAAAATATTCTTTTGGTTTTTTTTATTTTTTGTTAAATTAGTTAATTTATTTTGCTTTTTAGAATCAATTGTTACTTTTTGCTTTAATACCTTTTTCATAATTTCTCCTTTTATTCGTCTATTAGAAATTCATAATCGCTAATTACTATAACGTCGTTTGCTTTGGCGCCCATCGCTTTTAATTGATCTTCAACTCCAATGCTTTTAATTTTTTGTCCTAGTCTAGTAATGTTATCCATTGTAGTTTGAGGAATTTTCCGAAATCAGTAGTCAAGTTTTTTACTACTAACAATTCAGCGACCCATATCATCACGAACAACATTCAAAGGATCATTACTTTGAGCAGCTTCGGCTTCATATGTATACAAACGTTCCATATCAATAGGGTTATTAAATTTATTAGCTCCGTGTGATTGTTGGACTTCTTCATACATTCTAAAAATGGTAGGAATTAAATCACTTAAATCATTAGTGATTGCGCTAATGCTAATTATTGGAACATTTTTTAGATGTTTTTTCAAAAGTTTTAAACGCTCTTGAGCTTCTGGAACATCGTTTTTGTTAGCAACTACAAGCATTTTTTTGTTAAGTAAAAGTTGCGAATATTTTTTTAATTCGTTCATGATTTGGTCATAAGCTACAATCACATCATCGTGATCAAAGGGATTTAATGAAATCAAATGAATTAAAACTTCACATCGTTCAACGTGACGTAAGAAGTGATGTCCTAAACCATAACCTTCAGCTGCGTTTTCAATTAATCCGGGAACATCTGCGAAAATCAAACGTTTGTTTTGATATTGAACAGTTCCTAAAACGGGAACTAAAGTGGTAAAATGGTAATTGGCAATTTTTGGTTTAGCATTTGACAATTTGGAAATTAAAGTGGATTTCCCAGCATTAGGAAAGCCAACGATTCCAACATTAGCTAAATAACGCAATTCTAATTTAACATCTAACGTTTCACCAAGATCACCGTTTTCATACATCGCAGGAGCACGTAATGTAGGTGATTTAAAAGCTGCATTGCCTCTTCCGCCTTTACCACCGTGGCAAATCACGAATTCTTGGCCATCGTGAATTAAATCAATTAAAACTTCATCATTTGCTAAATTAGTAATCGTGGTTCCTACCGGAACTTTAATGTATTTATGCGGGCCATTACGACCAGAACCAACATCAGGCTTTCCGTTTTCACCATCAGTTGCTTTAATAAATTTTGTATATTTTAAATGCATTAATGAAGATTCGTTATGGTCGGCCACAACAATAATATCTCCACCTGCTCCACCAGAACCGCCGGCTGGACCGCCTTTATCATAATGCGCTTCGCGCATTCACGCTACAATTCCGTTACCACCATTTCCGGCAGCAACTTTTAAAGTACAATTATCGACAAATTGCATATGTATATTTTTACCTTAACTAGTTTTTAAATGTTTTTAATTTTCCGCTTGAAAAAAATATTTTGAGGAGCTACATCAATAATGTCACTATGTGCATTTAAGCGCATTTTTCTTGATAAATCTTTTAATTCTTTTTTAGCTATTTCTTGATTTAAAGCATTTTCAAAATAACCAAACGAAGATTTTTCTTTCATAATAAAACGGTTTACACTATAGTTTAGAATGATGAAACTAATAAAGAAAACCGAAGCTATTAAAATAATTCTACCAAGCAAAATCCACAATGATCAAGCATTGGTAAAAGCGCCACCAAAGATTAAAGCAAGCATTCCCAAAGAAAAAGAATAAACCATTGGGATCATATCTCAAGCGGTTTGTTTAGTTGCATAATGAATTAAAGAAATTGTAATCGCATGAAATGCTAACGGAATTAATAATCAATACAAGAGAATATTATCTAAAAAAAGCTGTGGAGAATTTAAAGGACCTGAAAATGTTGCAATAAATTGACGCATATCATTAACAGGAAATAATGGATGACCTTGAAAAACTAAATAATTTAAACCCGAAATATTCATTTCACCAAGAAATAATCAAACAAGCAAATAATATAAAAAAACAAAAAAGAAAATATAGACGGTAATAAACCACACTTTTGTTCTTTTAAACTGACTATTTGATAATAAGCGAAATTTTTCCATTCATTTACCTTGTTAATTGATGATTTATCATAACATAATGCACTAAAAAATAAGGTAAAAAACTTTTAAAATTTTCGGCTTAAAATAAATTTAAAAACAAATCGGTTAAATAACTTATTTTTAGTCTTCAAAAGTTGTCAATTCCCCTGAATTTAATTGCTTTTATGACATTATGAAACAATTTAAAATTTAATTTATATTAGTTATTCTTAAGCGAACCCAAGTGAGATAATAAGGTTGCAAAATTTCGTTTCTTTTTAAGCAGCATAAAATGTCAAAAAAATGATATTTATCATTCTTGTAAACAGGTAAACAAGAAATAATCTGCAATTTTTCTTGAGTTTCAAGTTGGTTTGCTACAACGCTTAATAGTGTTTGCTTGTGGTCTGATTCATCATGACTATTAATTAAATCATTCAAAGGATTTAATACAGAAGTAATTTCGTTATTAAATACAAGTTTGTAATTTTTTTCAATGAAAACATTTTTAGAATCAATTCAAACGATTTTTTGTAATTTTTTCATTAATTCGTACCATCGTTGTTCGTTTTGATCTAATTTATCGCAAAGAATTCCATTCAAAGTTATGCTTGCTAAAAAAACAACTTCAGGATAACTTGAATCGTGAATCTTTAATTCTATAAAAACATTTTCTTTATCAAAAACAAAACCATATAAAAAATTGGGAATAACCTTAGCTTTAGAAATTTTTTGTTGGTAGTAATGAAATAAGTGTGTTAAATTGGCATCGTGTTAAAATTCAAATAATTAATTAAGGATGATTAACAAGATGGCAAAGAAAATAACTCCAAAACCACCTAAATCTGAAAATTATCGAAAAGTAATGGACCAATTTAACCAATTGGTACTAGGAAACCCAGATATTTTTGATGCTAGCAGTGCCAATAGTTTAATTAAATCAATGACAGAAGTATTTTCTGAACCACTGAATGCACTTCTTAAAGCCGAAATGGATGAACATTTAGGAAGAAGCGAATACGAGCGTTCTGAAAACTCCAATCGCCGGAATGGTTTCATTGAAAAAACTGTTAGTTCATCAGTAGGGA
>NZ_JHXT01000002.1 GCF_000687795.1 Mycoplasma testudinis ATCC 43263 | reverse complement strand
TTTAGGCATCATGAATTACGAACGCGACGATAGGCAAATGAAAGTTCGTAATTGGCAAAGTATAATTCAGCAACTCGAAATTCTATTTGATATAGATTTGCAACCAGAATAAATACAAACACTTAATTTATTGTTCAATCTTGACCAAGAGTCAAAGATTTGCGCGTTTAAATAATGATAAAAACGGAAAATTGCGAAAGCGTTTCCGTTTTTTAGTATACTTTTAATAACACGATGTCAATGGTTTCAAAGAAATCTAGACATTAACACACTTAAATCATTACTTCCAAAACCAACGTTCAGAAGGAAAGTTCTTAAGATAATTTTACAGTCTCAAAAGACCATTTGTCATAACAATATTACATATGCGTGAAGAAATGTTCAAAAATGTGGAAAACTATAAAAAAATGCAAATATTTAAAAAAAATTGAAATATTTGTTAAATAGTGTTGACATTTAAAAAAAATCCGTTATAATTATAGTCGCTAAAATCTCGTGAAGTTTTGCTCTGGATGTGTTTGACGACCCATCCTGGTATTCACTCTTAAAACAAGTGGATCGAGGCCAGGCTTTTTTCAAGCGAGAAAAATTAGCAGAATGTTCTTTGAAAACTGGATAAAATCTGTCATTTTCTGAGAGTTTGATCCTGGCTCAGGATTAACGCTGGCGGCATGCCTAATACATGCAAGTCGATCGGGTGTAGCAATACACCAGAGGCGAACGGGTGAGTAACACGTATCCAATCTGCCCTATAGCGGGGGACAACTAGTCGAAAGATTAGCTAATACCGCATAACAAGTAACTTATCGCATGAGAATTACTTTAAAGGTCCGTTTGGACCACTATAGGATGAGGGTGCGGCATATCAGCTAGTTGGTGAGGTAACGGCCCACCAAGGCTATGACGTGTAGTTATGCTGAGAGGTAGAATAACCACAATGGGACTGAGACACGGCCCATACTCCTACGGGAGGCAGCAGTAGGGAATTTTTCACAATGGACGAAAGTCTGATGGAGCAATGCCGCGTGAACGATGAAGGTCTTTATGGATTGTAAAGTTCTTTTATTTGGGATGAATGATTAGCAAAGGAAATGTTGCTAGTTTGACCGTACCATTTGAATAAGTAACGACTAACTATGTGCCAGCAGTCGCGGTAATACATAGGTTGCAAGCGTTATCCGGATTTATTGGGCGTAAAACAAGCGCAGGCGGATTAGAAAGTCTGGTGTTAAAATCAACTGCTTAACGGTTGAATGCATTGGAAACTTCTAGTCTAGAGTATGGTAGAGAGTTCTGGAACTCCATGTGGAGCGGTGGAATGCGTAGATATATGGAAGAACACCAGTTGCGAAGGCGAGAACTTAGGCCACTACTGACGCTTAGGCTTGAAAGTGTGGGGAGCAAATAGGATTAGATACCCTAGTAGTCCACACTGTAAACGATGGATGTTAAGTGTCGGGGCGATCACCTCGGTGCTGAAGTTAACACATTAAACATCCTGCCTGGGTAGTACATTCGCAAGAATGAAACTCAAACGGAATTGACGGGGACCCGCACAAGTGGTGGAGCATGTTGCTTAATTCGACGGTACACGAAAAACCTTACCTAGACTTGACATCCTTGGCAAAGCTATAGAAATATAGCGGAGGTTAACCGAGAGACAGGTGGTGCATGGTTGTCGTCAGCTCGTGTCGTGAGATGTTGGGTTAAGTCCCGCAACGAGCGCAACCCTTATTGCTAGTTACTTTGTCTAGCGAGACTGCCAACGTAAGTTGGAGGAAGGTGGGGATGACGTCAAATCATCATGCCCCTTATGTCTAGGGCTGCAAACGTGCTACAATGGCCATTACAAACAGTTGCCAAACCGTAAGGTGGAGCTAATCTGTAAAGATGGTCTCAGTTCGGATTGAGGGCTGCAATTCGCCCTCATGAAGTCGGAATCACTAGTAATCGCGAATCAGCTATGTCGCGGTGAATACGTTCTCGGGTCTTGTACACACCGCCCGTCAAACTATGAGAGCTGATAGTGTCTAAAACCGTGTTGCTAACCGTAAGGAAGCGCATGTCTAGGGCAAGATCGGTGATTGGAGTTAAGTCGTAACAAGGTACCCCTACGAGAACGTGGGGGTGGATCACCTCCTTTCTATGGAGTATAAACAAGTTTTATACACCTTTTACAAAAATGGTGCTTTTTAAAATCCAACTAAAATACTTATCACCCATCCAAAGCAATTTGAGTATAGTATTTGTTGGTCATGATTTTATCCAGTTCTGAGAGAATTCATTCTCTCAATGAATCTGGGCCTTGAGTGGCCCAGAATCATTAGATGGTTCTTTGAAAACTGAATACAACAAATCTTTCTAGTTCTCGTAAGATAAAATGCAAATTTTATCTTGCAAAACAATTAAAAATGCTAATGGATTACATAAAATAAGTTACTAAGGGCTTATGGTGGATGCCTAGGCACTAGAAGGCGATGAAGGACGTGCAAATCTGCGAAAAGCTGCGGGGAGTTGGTTGGAAACGCTAATCCGCAGGTATCCGAATGGGGCAACCCAGCATGGCGAGATCCATGTTATTTTATTCTGAATTCATAGGAATAAAAAGCGAAACGTTGTGAAGTGAAACATCTCAGTAACAACAGGAAAAGAAAACGAAAGTGATTCCGTGTGTAGCGGCGAGCGAAAGCGGAACAGGCCAAACCGGAGAAATCCGGGGTTATAGGACTGCGACATGGACTTGAAATTGATAGAAGAAGCTGTTGGAAAGCAGCACAAAACAGGGTGATAGTCCCGTATTCGAAATCAATTTCATACCTAGCAGGATCCTGAGTACGTCGAAAAATGTTATTTTGACGGAATTTGCCCAAACCATTGGGTAAGCCTAAATACTAATCTAGTGACCGATAGTGAACAAGTACCGTGAGGGAAAGGTGAAAAGAACCCAGAGATGGGAGTGAAATAGATTCTGAAACCATATGCCTACAACGTGTCAGAGCACATTAATGTGTGATGGCGTGCGTTTTGAAGTATGAGCCGGCGAGTTATGAAGGCAAGCAAGTTAACCGATAGAAGGGTAGCTAAAGCGAAAGCGAGTTTGAAATATAGCGACATTAATGTTTGTCTTCATAGACCCGAAACGGGTTGAGCTAGGCATGGGCAGGTTGAAGGTAGAGTAACATCTGCTGGAGGACCGAACCGACTTTCGTTGAAACGACAGCGGATGACCTGTGTCTAGGGGTGAAATTCCAATCGAAACCCGTGATAGCTGGTTCTCGTCGAAATAGTTTTAAGACTAGCGTAAGATCACGATAGGCTGGAGGTAGAGCTACTGAATGTATGATGGCGTCGCCTTGATGTACTGATTACAATTAAACTCCGAATGCCAGTCTATCTACTCTTGCAGTCAGACAGTGGGGGATAAGCTTCATTGTCACGAGGGGAAGAGCCCAGATCATTAAATAAGGTCCCCAAAATATGCTAAGTGGAGAAGGATGTTGAAATACTTAAACAGCAAGTATGTTGGCTTAGAAGCAGCCATCGTTTAAAGAGTGCGTAACAGCTCACTTGTCGAGTGTTTCTGCGCCTAAGATGTAACGGGGCTAAGCATATTACCGAATTTATGGATGATATGAAAATATCGTGGTAGACGAGCGTTGTATATGGATTGAAGCCAAATCGTGAGGATTGGTGGACTGTATACAAGTGAGAATGCCGGTGTAAGTAACGCATGAGAGTGAGAATCTTTCAAACCGATTGACTAAGGTTTCCTGGACCAGGGTCGTCCTTCCAGGGTTAGTCTGGACCTAAGGTGAGGCCGAAAGGCGTAATCGATGGACAACAGGTTAATATTCCTGTACAAACAATATAACTGATGGAGTAACGGAGAAGGTTAATGATTCCCTCTTAACGGATTGAGGGTTAAATAACAAGATTTTGTGGTTGGCAAATCCGCCACATTTAAGATCAAGTTATGAACACGAGCGAACGCTTCGGCAAGTAGCGAAGAGTCATATATCACGCTTCCAAGAAAAGCTTCTAGGGTTAATTATATTGTTTCCAGTACCGAGAACGAACACACGTAGTCAAGGAGAATATCCTAAGGTTAGCGAGTTAACGATAGTTAAGGAACTCTGCAAATTAGCCCCGTAACTTCGGGAGAAGGGGTGCTCAATGAAAGTTGAGCCGCAGTGAAGAACGAGGGGGGACTGTTTAACTAAAACACAGCTTTATGCTAAGGCGCAAGCCGATGTATATGAGGTGACACCTGCCCAGTGCTGGAAGGTTAAAGAAGGGGGTTAGCGCAAGCGAAGCTCTTAACTGAAGCCCCAGTGAACGGCGGCCGTAACTATAACGGTCCTAAGGTAGCGAAATTCCTTGTCGGGTAAATTCCGTCCCGCTTGAATGGTGTAACCATCTCTTGACTGTCTCGACTATCGACTCGGTGAAATCCAGGTACGGGTGAAGACACCCGTTAGGCGCAACGGGACGGAAAGACCCCATGAAGCTTTACTGTAGCTTAATATTGGGCAGAGTTTGATCATGTAGAGCATAGGTAGGAGACTTTGAAGTGAGTTCGCTAGGATTCACGGAGTCAACTGTGGAATACTACCCTTGATTAAACTTTTCTCTAACCGGCTGGTGTCATCCACCAGCGGGACAGTGTTAGGTGGGCAGTTTGACTGGGGCGGTCGCCTCCTAAAATGTAACGGAGGCGCGCAACGGTACCCTCAGCACGGTTGGAAATCGTGTATAGAGTGTAATGGTATAAGGGTGCTTGACTGTGAGACTTACAAGTCGAACAGGTGAGAAATCAGGTCATAGTGATCCGGTGGTTCAGTATGGAATGGCCATCGCTCAACGGATAAAAGCTACTCTGGGGATAACAGGCTGATACTGCCCAAGAGTTCACATCGACGGCAGTGTTTGGCACCTCGATGTCGACTCATCTCATCCTCGAGCTGAAGCAGGTTCGAAGGGTTCGGCTGTTCGCCGATTAAAGAGATACGTGAGTTGGGTTCAAACCGTCGTGAGACAGGTTGGTCCCTATCTATTGTGCCCGCAGGAAGATTGAAGAGATTTATTCTTAGTACGAGAGGACCGGAATGAAGATACCACTTGTGCTCCAGTTGTACCGCCAGGTGCACCGCTGGGTAGCAACGTATCGAATAGATAAACGCTGAAAGCATCTAAGCGTGAAACTAACTCTGAGAATAATCTTCCCATCCCGCAAGGGAGTAAGAACCGTTATAGACCATGACGTTGATAGGTCACAGCTGCAAGTGCCGCGAGGCATTCAGGTGAGTGATACTAATCGTTCGAGGACTTATTAGATCCGCATTATCTAATTAATAGAAAGAAAAGTTGTATTTAGTTTTCTAGAACCATCACGTGTGGTACAGATATCGTCGTGGAAACACCTGGTCCCTTTCCGAACCCAGCAGTTAAGCACGATGGAGCCAATGGTAGGGCAACTGAGAGTAGGAAAGTACCACGCAAATTAACTCACTAACCTTTAGGGAAACCTAGAGGTTTTTTAATACCATAAACTAATGATATTAGAAAGATATTATTTTGATAGTGTTGAATGTATTTGTTGATTATGTTTTGAAAAGTAATAAATTGAAGTTTTAACAATGTAAATTAGAAGTTGTACTTCTATAAATTAGAAGTTGTACTTCTGTTTTTTAGAAATAGGACTTTTTATTGTGTTATACTATAATTAGATTATGATTAAAAGAACCATTCAAGAAAAAATTATAGAAAGTATCAAAACTTATCCTATAACGTTAGTAACAGGCGCAAGACAGGTTGGCAAATCAACAATTTGTTATGAATTAAAAAATTTAATGGGTTTTACTTATGTTTCGCTAGATAATGCGGCAAATTTAAGATTAGCTTTAGATGATCCACAACTTTTTTTGAAAGAAAACAAGCCGCCTTTAATTATTGATGAAGTTCAAAAGGCCCCTGAACTGTTTTCATATATTGCTCCAATTGTAAATACTGCTAGACTAGAAAACGGGACAGCTGATGGTATGTACGTATTAACAGGATCGCATCAATATGATTTAATGAAAAATGTTACAGAGTCACTTGCTGGCAGAATTAGCATTATTACGGTATCTCCTTTTTCCAATAGTGAAATTATTGGTCGGGAAGAAAAAGTTTTTGAAGTAAATCCGGAATTTTTAATAAAAAGAGTTCAAAAAGATTATTCTGAAACGACTCTTTTAAATAATATTTTGCGAGGTGGATATCCAGAATTAAACATTAAAAAAACAATGAATGTATTTAATTTCTTTGATAATTACACACATTCTTATATTGAAAAAGATATAACTGACATCCTTGATATTAAAGAAAAAGATTCATTTCGACAATTTTTAAAAATTTTGGCTGCTGAAACTGGTAAAGAATTAAATTTTAGTTTAATTGCAAGAGGAGTTGGAGTTAGTTATAAGACAATTCAAAGTTGGATTAGTATTTTGAAAACATCTAATTTGATTTACACGCTTGAGCCTTATTTCGAATTTTCTGTGGTGAATCGGATCATAAAACGGCCTAAAATTTACTTTAATGATACTGGTTTAGCTTGTTTTTTGAACGGAATTAAAGACATTCAAACTTTGAAAAATCATGTTAATAAAGGGTTTTTAATGGAAACTTATGTAATTACAGAAATTCTGAAAACATATAATAACTCATTATCTGGTTCCGCTAGTT
The DNA here is from genome assembly GCF_000687795.1 of Mycoplasma testudinis ATCC 43263. Lineage (GTDB taxonomy): Bacteria > Bacillota_I > Bacilli_A > Mycoplasmatales > Mycoplasmoidaceae > Mycoplasmoides > Mycoplasmoides testudinis. Next base: position 96,586 of record NZ_JHXT01000002.1, on the reverse strand, counting down.
TTTATTATTATCGCGATGGCAATCAAAATGAAATTGATTTGATTATGGTTAAAGATGGGAAATTAAACCTAATTGAAATAAAATCAGGTACTAGATATAATCCGAGCGCTGTAAAAGCCTTTAGCTTAATTAAGTCTACCAATTACATAATGGGGTCGAATGCATTAATTTGTAATGCTTTTGACTTGTATCCAATAAAAAAAGATGTTTACATTGTCCCAGTTTCGGCAATTTAATTAATACTTGATTAATCGCAAAAATATCTTCAATATTTTTCGTGTTTAATATGTAAAAATTTTAAACGGAGAAAAGAAACTTATATAAATCTATTTGTTATTATTTTTTCTTTGCATAGCCATTTTTTAATAAACATCAATCTAGTTAAGATTTGAATTTTATTTGAAAATAAGTTATCAGACTAAAGTTTTCTTATTTATAATTTTGCAAAATATAAGTGATTTTCAACACTGGATTATCACTGCCTTAAAATAAAAGTAAATTTGAATATGACTAAATTATTTTCGAAAAAAACTAATCGCTTAAAAGCTACATTTAATCAAGCCACAAGTGCTTCTGGATTCGTAACTACACCGTTGTATACGACAAATAAAAAACAAAAGAGAATTTCCACTTCAACTGAACTTACATACCCACATTTGGTTTTTTTATGAGCCATGGTTTTATTTGGTTATTTTTTGTTTGTTATCCAATGATACTCAATTTCAAATTTTCAAATGTTGAGCTTTGGATCAGGATGGGGTGCGGCCTTTTTTAAGCCGGGGGTTTTACAACCACCGTTTATTACTGGTGTACCTAATTGGATGATTACTTTAGGGCGTTCAATTGGATCGTTTTTAGCGGGCTGATTAATTGTAAAAATTGGTCACAAGTATGCGGTGATTGCTGTGATGGCTTTAATGGTGTGTGCTTTCCCTTTCATTATTTTAGGACAAAATCAAAGTTGGAATAGTGCATCAATCGCAGGTGGCAGCGGTGATCCTGATGGGATTGCAGCTGGCGGATTTGCTGGCTTTGTTCTTTTTCGTATTCTTTTAGGAATTGGTGGAACTTGCTTAATTACTTATACCAATTCGATTATTGGAAGCATGCCCGCAAACAAAAAACCGCTTCATTTAACCGCTAATACCATTGGTTTTAATGGTGGTGCTTTTTTAGCTAATATTTTCTTTGTGATTCCAATATATGAAGGAATTAATAATATAGCGGTTAATCAAGCAATCTGAACTGGGGTGGTGAGTGGTTTTGTAATTCTTGTTTTTGTTTTGCTAATTGGTTATTTAGTTTTTGCAAAAGAAGTTGTTCCTAAAAAACCTAATAACAAAATTAAAAATTTACGGGATGCACCAAATGCTGTTACATTTAAAACAGTTTTAAAAGATAAAGAAGTTTGAAGAATTGCGGGAGTATATACTTCATGAGTAATTGCTGCTATTTTTATGACATCAGGAACAATTCGAGCGTTTATTGAGCAATCACCAGCAAATTTCAGAGTAATTGCCATCCAAGATGCCCTGTATGGAGTTGCAGGCGTTGACTCACTAGAAAGTATTAGCGAAACATCATATTATTGGGTATGACCACTTTTCGTATCCTTATTTGTGGTTGGTTTATTTGCAGGCATGTATTTTATTCCAGTAATTAATAATACGATTTTTCATCGTAATAATTTTATTGCCTTCTGTTTTTCAGCAGGTAGTATCTTTGCTTTAATTGCATTAATGTTAGGTCATTTTGCTGGATTTGATAATCATGCTGCTTTAGTTTTAATGTTTATTTTTATTTTCTTTTCAGGAATGTTTTTGTGAGGGGTTCAGTCAATTATTTTGACTGTTCCCCAACAATTAAAAAAATCCTCCCCTGCTTTTATCGGGATTGCTGCAGGAATAATTTGAGGAGTTGGCTATTTTGGTTACACTATTAACGAAGCAGTGCTAAGTTTAATTGTTTCATATGCTGATCCACTAAAAACATCAGTTGGCGGGTTTGGGGCTTCTGTGTCTACAATTGGTAACACGTTAAGGTTTGCAGCCCAAAACAACGGTGGGTTAAACTATGATAATGTTGCTTCGTTGTATGACCAAGGGAATTTATTGATAACTAATCCGGATGGAGGGATTTTGTTAGACGCAAGTAATAACCCAGTAACAGGTACGATAAGTTCGATTGCTAAAAATAATGAAACAATCGGTACTATCGTGATGATTGTTTTATTCACGTTAGCTCTTTTGACTACAACTATCCTTAGTTTCTTTTTACCTAAGAGCGGATACCACGATGTTAACGGGCAATTCTGTGAATTTACCAAAAACTGGTCTCCTTTTTCACTTAAGAACTGAAATTTTAGAAACCCAGATGTGGTTATTCCCCAAGTGTCCAAGTAAATACCCAACATTGTAATAATGAGCACTTCGGTGTTCGTTTTTATTTCATAGTAACATTAATTATGTTGATAACTTGTTAATAGTTATCAAAATTTGTTTGAAACAATAGATAACTGCGCAAAATGTAGTTGCCATTGTAAAATAATAGAAATTCTATCCTTTGGAGTTATCAACATGGAAAATGCTAATCTAATAAACAAAAAGAAGCAACAGTCTGATTCAACTGACAAAAAGAATGATCCTAAACGTTTAAAGAAATTTAATGTTAAAGGCTGAATTGCGACCTGAGCAACTTTGGGTGCTGTTGGAATTGTTTTGCTTGTTGGCCCGACTATTAATTATCAAGTTAATACGGTTCCACAACTGCAAGATAAGCAACGAAACGAACAACAAACAAATGTTGCCAAATTTTTTTCTAATTTAAATGTTAACCCAAGCCTAAAATCCCAAGTACAAACTCTTCCTAGTGAGGTTATCAAATCTTTTCAAAATCCAATTGATTTAGCAAAAGTCAACGAGATTTTAAAAGATAGTGGTTATCAAATTCCGGATTTACAAACAAGTGGTTTGTCCAGTGCTTACCAATTACAATTTAGTGCGAGTGCTGATGATGGCGAAGGAACAATCACTTTTCATGTAAACATCGTAAGCAATGATCAAATGTTTAATCAAAATGGATCTGCTACAACACAAAGCGATCAAGCAGGGAAGAATATCGTTTTATCTGGGTTTAATCAATTTGGGGTTTTGATTAAACATTATTATCAATCCCTTCAACAATTGCAATTAACAGTATCTGCAGCTAACCAGAATGTTTTTGCTAATAATACGACTTTATCAAACACTCCTTCTTTGACAGACGTCAATAACATTTTGTCATCACCTCTGCCTGCTTTGCCAGAAGGTTTAGCTTCTAATGGCTATAGTGTTAGTTTTGTTAAAGGAACTTTAAACCCTGTTAATGGTTCATTGATAGTGAACATAATTGTTATGAAGAACGATCAAAAATTTGATATTAACGGAACCCCGATTCAAACTGCGGTTGGATTACCTTTAAATATCACTGGATTTAAAAAAATTTGATCAAGATATAAAAAGTTATTATCAAGCTCTTTTGTCTGCTAATGTTGTTGTTTCAACAGCTAATCAAAATGTTTTTTCAGATGAAGTTAAACTTGGTGATACACTGTCATTTAGTGACTTAAACAACATCTTAGCAACGACGTTACCTTCGGTTCCTGATACTTTGGCAAGTAATGGTTTTAGTCTGAGTTTTACTAAAGGGATTGCAGATCGCGAAAAAGGAACTTTGACAATTAATGCTTTATTGTCTAGAAATAACCAAAACTTTGATGCCAACGGAAATGTAACAGATGATAAAACAGGTATTACCTTGACGCTTAGTGGATTTAGAATACCGGCAACGGCAACTGCAGTTACTGCTTCTAATATTCTTGTTCCTAATGGCTGAAGTGTTTTTTTCAATGACAGTACCAACCCAGGCAGTACTAGAGACGTAGGTGTACTCAATAATACTGATGCTGGTTCATACGTCTTTTATAGTCCTAATGGAGGCGCTAGCGGTTATGATGCCGGAAACTTCTTTGGAATTAATATGGGAAGTCTCAGAAGTCTGGAAAAAATTAATTTTTACAACGGATCAACTCGAACCACAACAGATTTCTGACATGATTTTAAAGTTGACACATCAACTGATGGTAGTAATTGGACAACAAACAAAAATATTTCTATTTCAGAAAATCCAACAACTACAATCATTGATAAAGATTTTGTAATTCATGCAACAGCACCAGGCAATATGGTTATCAATTTTACTAGTCCGATAAATGCTCAATACGTTCGAATTGTGGCGACTGTTGGGCATCGTAACTGGGTTCAAATTGCTACCTTTCAAGTTTTCTCAGCACCAATTCGTAATTAATACCTAAAACCCAAAATATAATAGAAATATCTGAAACGGTATTTTTCTTCTTACTTAATAGCTTTATCTGTTCATAACGCATTTTAATTTTTGAACAGGTTTTAATGCTGCTATAATCTATACATTAATATTATTTATTTATTTAAAAAATAGGAGTAGCTCATGATTAAAATTAATAACTTAACTGTGAAGTTTGGTCACCGAACTATTCTTGATGATGTTAATTTGCAATTTGATTATGGTGATCGAATTGCCATTCTGGGGAAAAATGGTTCTGGCAAAACAACTTTCATTGAAACAATTATGGGATTAAACAAACCAACTTCTGGTTCAATTAAAATTGCTCCCGAATTAGCTTCCCATATGAAAGCCGTTTTTCAAGACATTGGATATGATGCTGAATTAACTTTAAAAGAATTGCTTTATTTTTATGGCATGATTTCGAAAACTAAAAAGTTTGACAATTCAGTTTTTGATAAATATGAACTAGGACATGTTAAAAATAAAATTTTTAAACAATTATCTGGTGGGGAAAAACAGAAATTTAAGTTGCTTTTATGTATGGAGTTTAACCCGTCTTTAATTATTTTAGATGAATTAACGACTTCATTAGATTATCAATGAAGAATGGATATTGTTGATAAAATTGAAGATTATTTAAAACTTAATCCTCATAGTATTTTATTACTAGTTTCTCATGACCCTGTTGAGATTCGAGCCTTATGTAACAAATATTATTTGGTTAAAGACCAAAAAATAAATAAGATTGATGACATCGATAATTTGTTTGAAAGAAGGGTTTAATATGAAACCATTACTATTACTTTATTCATATAAGTTTGTAAAAAACCCTTTAAATATTGTTTTTAGTGTTTTGTGACCGATTGCTTGAATTATCATTAGTTATTTTGCTTGAGGACGAGGGTTTCAAGAAGGCATTAATGGTTTTTCTGGTAATGCTAATTTTTTTATTTTTACAGCACCAGGTTATTTTTTAATGGCTGCAACTTCCATTTCTTTAGCTAACGTTCCCAATACAATTGCAGCCGATCGAATATATAATCGGGTCAAAATTTTCAGAACTTTAAACATCAATAGAACCCAATATATTTTTACTCATTGTATTGTCAATTTCTCTGTCTTTTTATTTGTTTTCTTAGTTCAGTTATTGATTTCCAATTTTGCATTTGAATTAAATTTATCAGCAAGCACTTTCTTTTCCATTTTCTTTTTAGATTTATTTGCATTCATTTTAATGCTATTTTTAGCGTTGTTTCTTTCGCAATTTGGAAAGACCGACCGTTCAATTAATTTGATCGGAACCGTAGTTTTTTACCCAATTTTATTTTTAAGTGGTAATTCTATTCCCGCGTTTTCAATTGACCCTAATGGAGTTTGGTTTAAGTACGTACAATTTTTAGAACCGGTCGGTGGTGCAGCTTATTTTTCGCAGAATATTATATTGCAAGATACTTTCGGCTTTTCTCAAATAGATTGAAAAGTAGATTGATTAGGAATTATTATTCCAGTGGCTGAAGCTGTTATTTTTGGTCTAATTACTTGAAAAATATTTAAATGGAAATAACTAGTAGTTATTGCAATAATCTTTTTGGCATCATTTCACTATAACTTTTTTAATCATTTGAGCCCTTCCTAGTGAAATTAATGCAAAAACAAAAAGATAGATAAACGATCAAAGATAATGCAGTCCAACTAAGTTTTTGTACGCATCAACAATTCGGAAATCAATAATTGCAGAATTTTGTTTTACAAATTCCTCAAACGAAGGGATGTATGAAAATGACGTTAGTATTGATACAGCAAAAATAACAAAACCCGCCCATATTATTAAGGATAATAATCAACTGAATACTAAAGCTAAATTGATTTTTTTTGATAATTTTAGTTTTTTATCTAACTTTGCTTTTTGAGAAAGTAAAACACCAAAAAAGACGTAGTCAAAATATTGCCCAAATACCAAGGGTCAAAAGAATGGAATAAACCATCCATAATTGCGAACTTGAGCCGCTTGCGTTTTGCCGTATTCTTTCATCTGTTGAATTCTTGTGCCCACATAATTAGTTGTAAATTCCGGATAATTTACACTTTCCATATCGTCACTATAAAAATTTTCTTGGATTGGTTTATTACATTTTTTAGATAAGTCTTGAAAGTATTTGTTTTGGTCTGTAATTTTAGAATTGTAATAAACTTTTACATCTGTATTAGTAGGATTATTTTTTAATTGGAACAATTTATATAACAGATATTTTTTGGTTGCTCAAGTCGAAATAGGTTGAAAGAGTAGTAGAGCATATAATGGTGTTAATCCGATTGCAATTGCTATTCCTGTGCCATTTAGTTGTGCTCAATCAGACAAAAATAATCCCATAAATATGTAAATTAAACATAGTGCTAAAAAAAGTGGTGGTCAGAATATAGATATTCCAAATTTTACTCTAATTCAATATGAACGAGTTCGGTCAATCAAATTACATTCGCAGCAATTTTTTCATAATCACCAAAATAATAAAACGCCAAAAATTGGAATATAAATTCACTTGGATAGTTTCATTCTATAAAATGTTTTGTAATGGTAATTATCGCTGTCATGGAAGACAATATCTTTCTTTTTTGGTCAAGGTTTTTTAACAGCATTACCAAAATTACTTCAGGGAGAATTTTTGTTTAAATTATTCATTTAGTATCTCCTTATATTTACTGTTATGGCTTCATTTTATATTAAATACTAATGTTTTAATTAACGGTTTTTGTTTTTATTATTTTCAGGTGATATTCATCTTAAGTTTGGAGTTTTTATTTTTTTCCAAATCTTATACTACAATAGTCATGTGCCAAACACACAAATATACAAGGTTTAACGACCTTGTATTTTTTATTTTTGAAAACTTGAAACAAACTCAGTTAGCAAAATTATTAATGCAAAAAATCATTCTTATGAAATTCAAACTTGATTTTTTCAAATTTTGATACCGTGTTTAAAATACAAAGAAATGAGATTTGATAATGTTAATGCAAAATTAACAACAAGATATTTAGTTAAAATAATTTTATTATTTATGGTGTAAAAAAATGCAAACTTCAATTAATTATGTTGACATATTTTTAGATATTTATATACAATAATGATTACATTTTGTGATTTCACAAATATTCGAATTATCTTAGATAACTTAATCACTTAACCTTTCAGGAGCATTATTTTATGATTAGCGAAATAACAAAGCCAATTCCAGGAAAAGAACCAACCAAAATTTTTGCCTTTGGTGGTCTTGAAGAAATTGGCAAGAACATGTATGGAATTGAGTATAAAGACGAATTAATTATTATTGACTGTGGTATTAAATTTGCTAACAATGAATTATTGGGGATCGATGGAATTGTAGCTAATTTTAGTTACCTACGAGAAAATGCTCATAAATTAAAAGCGGTATTTATTACTCATGGTCACGAAGATCACATCGGTGGAGTTCCTTATTTATTAAAAGAATTTGATGTTCCAGTAATTTATGCACCAAAAATTGCATCAGAATTCATTTTGCGAAAACTACAAGAACATAAAGATGCTAAGCCAACTAAAATTGAAGTCTATAATGATGATACTGTGGTTAAAACAGAATATTTTACAGTTGATTTTTATCGGGTAAATCACTCGATACCTGATGCTTTTGGAATTTGTGTGCAAACCCCAAACGGCAACATTGTAGAAAGTGGAGATTATCGTTTTGATTTTGAAGCTAAGGGTGATGAGCTTAACATGCATAAAGTTGTTGAAATTGCAAAACGTGGTGTTGCTCTATTTATGAGTGAAACAACAAATTCAGAAATTCCTGGATTTAGTCCGAGTGAGCAAAAAATTTATTCTAATATCAACAAAATTATTAAAGAAGCCCAAGGCCGAGTAATTATGACCACTTTTGCATCTAATACTACAAGAATTAATGAAGTCGTAGAATTAGCCTTAAATTTAGGTCGGAAGGTTTGTCTTTTAGGAAAATCAATGGAAGCCAATGTTGCTACATCACGCAAAGTTGGATATATCAACATTAAAGATAGTGATTTGATTGCAGCTAGAGATTTGAAAAAACATCCAGATGAAACCATTATGATTTTTTGTACGGGATCTCAAGGTGAAGAATTAGCCGCATTAAATGTAATGTCTCGTGGTAAACATCCTTGAGTATCGTTGAAACCTGAAGACACAATTATTATGTCCTCTAATCCTATTCCTGGAAACTACGCAAATGTTGAATATTTAATTAATGAACTTTCTAAACATGGTGTAACCATTTTTGAAAATTCACCATCTAATCGTTTACATGCTTCGGGTCATGCAACCAAACAAGAATTGCAATTAATGTTACGTTTATTAGGACCTAAATACTTATTACCAATTCATGGTGAATTTAAAATGTTTCGTTCTGTTCAAAAACTAGCAGAAGAAATTGGTTTTGATAAAGACAATGTTGTGATTGTCAAAAATGGTGACATTTTGCATTTAGTAGAAGGCGAATTATTTTACACTGATCAAAGCTTTTTTGCAGATCCTGTATATATTGAAGGACGCAAAACTTCGAAAAGTTCTGCGCAAATTTTAAAAGAACGGCGGATTTTAAGTGAAGATGGTGTCTTTACAGTAATTCTTGCTATTGATAAACTTAAGCACGAAGTCTTAGGATTGCCAATTATTGTTACCAGAGGATGTTTCTTTGCTAAAGAATCTGGTCCTTTAATTACCAAAATGAGTCATGCAATTAAGCAATCAGTTAATGAAGAATTAAGAAACCAAACCGATTTCTCAAATGGCGTTCATGAAGAAGCTATTTGTAAGGCAACACGAAATGTTGCAAACTATTACATTTGAAGAAATAAAAAACGAAATCCTTTAATTAACACTTTAATCCAAGAAATATAGTTTCCGTTTTTAATAAAAGTACATAAATAATGTAACTTCTCCATTTCCCTTTCTATAATTAATTTAAAGATACAGAAAATAATGGATGGTTTTTATATGTACTTTACAGATTTGCATTGCCATTTAGGTGGATGTACACCACCTGAAGTTTTGAAAAGTATTGCTTATGATCGAGGATTGAAAATAAGTCCTAAAGACTATAAAGAATTTGAGAAATTTATTCGTTTTAATGAAAAGCCTAGTGTTTTAGAATTGTCTCAATCTGATAATCAAAATTTAGTTGATAAAAAAATTCGTGAGTCACAATTCAAAAACTATTTAAGTCGTTACACCTTAATCCAAAAAATTGCTTCTTCTCCAATCGCGATTTATCAGTCAGTTTTTGAAACGGTTAGAAATGCTTATTTGGAAGGTCAAGTAGATTTATTGGAAATTAAGTTAAATCCAATGTTACGAAATGAGGAAGGAATTTATGATCTAGATTCCATTATTTCAGCAGCTTGTGATGGACTGCAAAAAGCGAAAACAATTTTTAATAAAGTGCGTTGTGGAATTATTATTGAAAGTGATCGAACTTTTTCAGGCAAGCAGTCTTTAGTACTAGCTCAAAAAGCTTTAAAATTTCAAGATCGAGGAATAGTTGGCTTGGATATTTCGGGTTACAAAAAGAAATTTAATTTGATGGAGCATTTCGAAGCTTTAAAAACAGCAAAAGAAGGTGGCCTAGGGATTTCTTTACATACTAACGAACTACAACTAGAAGAAGATTTCTTTAATCCAGCCATTATTCGATTAGTAGACCGAATTGGTCATGGGGTACAGATTTGTACGAATCCTAAAAAGCTGAAGTATGTTATGAAGTATAACCCACAAATAGTTTTTGAAATTTGTCCAAATTCAAATATTAATTCTGGATTAGAGTCAGAAGAATCTCTTCATAAAATAATTGAGCAATTACGCGATAATAATACTTTATATACAATCTGTAGTGATGGCTTTATTTTTAATGGACATGTTAAAGAAAATTATGAAACGCTTGGCTTTACTAATAAAGAGATAGAAGCCACGATAGCTGTTTCAAGAGACGCTAGTTTTTGTAAAAAGTAATTTAATCACAAATCTTTTTATAAATTGATGCAGATTATTGATATAACGATTTAATGGTTATTTGAGAGTTTATTTTAAATAGATTCAAAAGTAGAATTTTAAAAAGATAGATAGTTGAATAATTCTTAGTGTCAGGATTTTTTGTCATCTGTTTTTAACTAAGTCGACAAACAGAAATACACTGACTTTATAAAATATTTTGTTATCATTTTTAAATATTAAACATCTACGTGAAAAGTTAGGATTTTTATGGCAAATATAAAATGATCACGAAAGCGCAAAATAATTACGCTCTTATCACCTTTGTTAGCTGCTGTTCCGATTATTGTCGGGGCGTGTTCTGCTCCTTCAGTTTCTTTTCAAACTAGTCCAGACAATAACAAATCCAATGAGAAGCAAGTATCACCTGGCGGTACACAAAAAGATGTAGCTAAGGATTCTTCTAAAGACAAAGCTTCAGATCAAACTTCTGCTCCTAAGCCTATTCAGGATACACCTTATAAACCAGATACTACTCCAGGTACTAAGCCTTCTCATGGCGCATCTGATAAAACACCTAACACTGACCCATCACAAAAACCAGGCACTGCTCCAAATACTAATCCTACCCCAGATACAAGTGATAAGAATCCCCCAACTCAACCAGTAGTTGACAATTCGCGAATTATTGCTGCATATTACCAAAGTCTTAAAGATGCAATTGCTAAGACTGAAAATTCTAACAAACTTCCAAGTGAATTAAATTTACCATCTAACCCATCAGTTGAAGAAGTTAATAATTTAACACAGTCAGTTAGTGTTCCGTCACTGCCTAATTCTTTAAAAGATTACAAATTAGTTATTTCGAGTAATTTTGATAACGCTTTTGGCACAATTTCTATTTATGTTACTGTTGCTAATTTAGATGAAAGTTCTTTATATGATGTTAATGGTAACGTTGAAGATAATCAGTCTAAAGTTGGTAAATTAATTACGATTCAAGGCTTTCAAACAAAAGCACAACGGCAGACACAAAATGCTATTAAAGATTATTATCAATCATTGACAAATGTTATTGCTGTCGGGAAAACTAATGTTTTACCGCAAACTCTGGTAGACCAAATCAATGATCTTACTTCAGTATCTGAAATAAATCAATTGTTGGGAATCGATTCGGGAGCTGTGCAAGTTCCAAACACTAATAAATTGCCAGGCTTTGGTTTAAAATTTGAAGCAACAGCGAATTCTGATGGCACACTATCACTTAATGTTGTTTTAACTAAGGATGGTCAATACTACGATGTTAATGGTTTGATAACAAATGATCAAGCAGCAGGCAAGCAAATTATTATTGGCGGGTTTTTAACCCAACAAGAAGCAAATAATCAAGCAGCCATTCAAACGTATTACAAAGATTTTGCTAAAGAAGTTAATTACACGACAACTGATACAGCAAAACTACCAAGTGAAGTTTTAACAAACTTAAATAAATCTACTGAAGTATCAACTTTGAATGAACATTTGACAAACTCAACTCAAATCCCTTTATTAACTAATTTAGATTCGACAAAATTTAAACTTGAATTTAGCGCAAGCGCAAATGACTTATTGGGAATTTTATCAACTAGAGTTTTCATTACTAATGCAGATGGTTCGATTATTTATGGACTAGATGGTTTACCATCCACGAATGCAAATTCTGGTGTTGCTATCAATATTACTGGTTTTACAAACATTGTTAAAAATTTCTATGCTGGTGTTGAATCTGGTATAAGTGCAGACAATACCCAATTGCCTAGTCAAGTACAAGGAATTATTGGTACGGTAAGCGATGTTGATAGCTTTAATAACTTATTGCGCCCTTCAACTAATTTGCCTAAACTTCCAGATGGTTTCTCTTTAAATATTCAAGTTCTTTCATTCGATGATACAACAGGTTCAATTCAATTAGGAATCAGTTTAGTTGCAGATGGAAAATCAATTGGTATCGATGGTCAAGTATTAGTTGATGGTGCCACAGGCAAGCAAATTACATTTACTGGATTAAAGAATAATCGACTAGAAAAATTAACTCAAGGCGTAAATGCATTGAATGGCATTTTCAACACGAGTAAAGGAGTTATTCAACAACAGGTCGTTAATAGCGCTATTAATGGTTGACATACTCGTCAAGGTCGAGCTTGATCGTTTAGTTATTTACTGGGGCAGAAATATACAAATGTTTTCGGAACTACTTTGCGCGATAATGATGTTCGCGATGCATTGAATAAGGTATTTTCATCTAATTCATCTGTATCTATTGCAAACGGAATCTCCTTCCAATATCAATACAATTTAACAAATGCCATGCTTTATGGTACTTCAGTTCATCAGTCTTCTGATGGAGTGGTAACTGCTTCAATTGATTTCACAATTTCCCAAGCCGATGCTAACAAGAATCTTAGCAACAATAATATTTCAGTAAATGTTAATTACAAAATTCAAAGTTCGAGTGGATATTACTGATCTGATTTAATCAGAACTGTATCTAAGACTCAAAATTTAACCATAGATATTTCAAAATTTGCTACTGATACTTCTTATCAAAATAGTATCAAAGACCAGTTAGTTAATAATTTAAACCAATTATTATTAGTTCAGTTTTAGGATTTTCCTAATTTTACTTGCATCTAAGAAATTTGTAAAAATGTCTAATTTAATTTTTCCCAATGCACAATTTTTGTTTGTTCCTTAAAATTTATTTGCAATCTTAAACTTTGTTTGTTTATAATACTTTTATTCCAGAGATATATTTATACAAAGTGCTAGATTCTCATTTTAACTTCCTGGGTGCTGGCCCACAACAATATCCCCTATTTTTCTAGAACGTACATTTAAAATCATCTTAATTTAATTTCATTTCTTATAATGGAATTAGTGGTTTGGATTTAAGGAGATAATATGAAAGAAAATAAAATAGTGAACGCTTTAGAAGATATTTATACGGTTTTAAATCAAGCTGTTCAAGAAATTAATGAACGCGTCTTTAATGGTATTTTTAAAAACTATGTTTTAGTTATTCAAAAAGGGAAAAGCCCACGATCAACTGTTCTTGCTTGATTTCAAGCAAATGCCTGAAAAATAAAAGAAGATTCTTATAATGAAATTTCTCTAGTCGCAGAAAGCTTTGCTTCTTATAATAGTGTCTTGAAAATGTTGTGTATTATTGTCCACGAATTAGTTCATTATGAAGGGCATCTTTTGAATATGGAAACAACTTCTCGTAATGGGGTTTTTCATAATGATAAGTTTAAGCTTTTAGCTGAAAATCGGGGAATTTTATGCACAACTAAAACAGCTAAAGACGGATGGAGTTCAAGCGATCCTACCGAAGCTTTAGAAAATATTTTAAAAAAGATCATTCAGGACTTAAATTTGGAAGCAAGACTGCCAAATTTTTCACGAGCTAAACCAGCACCAGCACCTGCTAAAAAATATTTGTTTTCATATAGTTGTCCGACACACAAAGTTAAAATTAAAGCTAAAGTGGGTACGAAAGTATTATGTGGTATTTGCAGTGAACGCTATCATTTTGTTGATAAATTACCTGATGATCCTGAATTAATAAGATTGATCGACTCCGAGGATGTAGCTGCTATTGAGGAAGTAAATGATAGTGAAGAAATCTTGAATTTAGATGACGACGTTTAATTTTTCTATTTTCTATTATTTTATTTAAAAAATTTTCTTAAGCTTCAATCCCTTTTTTCAGATTTAATTTTTGGAATCATCTTTGAAGCACAAAGATGCAGCCTTTAAATAAGACCGCATTAATAACCCAGCACCAAGGTTAGGCCCACTTTTGTAACGAATTACAACTAAAAGTTTATTTACAACCTGCTTTAAATTTAATAAGTTTAACAATGGTTTTGATGCTGTACCTTTTGGTTCTCCATCATCGCTAGATGCAGCCAAGAATCCGGTTTCTTTGGAGTTAATCATATAAGCGTAAACAACATGAATTGCTTTTTTATGTTGTTTACGTAAATCTGTTAAAATGGATGTTACTTCTTGCTTACTTGTAACATCATAAAGTTCGGCCAAGAAACGGCTTTTATTAATTGTGTATTCGTGCATTATAGACTTATTGTAAAAAACAGAAGATCTTTTTTAACTAAAAGAGATTAAACCTATTCAATTGACAGAACCAAAAACAATTAAAAATGATTTTTGTTTTTATCTTGTTCGATAATGAATTCAACACTCGGCCTATAGTATAAGAATTCAGAAGACGGGCTTTATAATTACATTTTAAGGTAAGTCATTGACCTTCAAAAATTTCTCTATGCTATAATATTAAAGCGTTTTGAGATGCAGATGTAATTCAATGGTAGAATGCAACCTTCCCAAGGTTGACACGCGAGTCCGATTCTCGTCATCTGCTCCATAGCCTTAAATTTTCAGGGCTTTAGCCCTCGTCATGCAGATGTAGTTCAATGGTAGAACGTGACCTTGCCAAGGTCGAGACGCGAGTCCGATTCTCGTCATCTGCTCCATTATTACTACCTCAGATTTAATTTAAATCTGATTATTATATAAGTAGTCAAGGGGGTATGATTGTGCTGACTATTATCGGTGCTGTCGTAATTCCCTTGATTTATTTATTTAATAGTTACTTCATCGGTCGCTTTTTAAAACGTTTTTATCCCCAGCTAACTAGTTTTACGCTTACAGGTCTGGGTTTTTTTGTAATGTTGATGATTATTTTTATTTTGACATTACCTGTATATGTTGTTCCGGTCAATTTTTTGGGTTATTTAGTTTTGTTGGCTATTACCCAAGGACTTTTGATAATTGCTTATGCATTAAACTGAAGATATAGTTTTTCAATTAGCGAATTCAATTTATTGTCATTTAGTTTTTTTGTTATTTTGGCGATCACTTTAACTGGAACATGATTTTTGTCTAATAATTTAAGCCAGGAAATTAACTTAACAGTTGAAGGTCAAAATATTAATCAATTTAGCTCTTTGATTACTTACTTGCAAAAACCAGTTTCTTTAAATTCAATAGTTTTTAATCCACTGACAGATTCAGAATCAGGTCAATATGTTGCATGGAATGCAATTAATTTATCTTGAATTTTTATGTTCAATATCAATGCAACAAATATTGGTGAAACTAGTAATTTAATTGGTGGGATTTTTACCACTTACGGTTTATTAGCAATTTATTCAATTATTACTAGTGCTATTGTTGTTGGTGTTTTTAATGACTATATTTTACGTCGTGATTTCTTTCGAATATTTTCAATTTGAGCCATCATGATTATTATTAACGCGCCAATGTTTTTATTAACAAAAACACCAGTTAATGGAGTTGCTTGAATTGTGCCTTTGTCCATTTTAATAATTCGTTTAATGTTTGACTCTATTACAACTTCATGAAACTATCGCCTAGATTTAATTTGTGCAGTATTGTTAATTTCTGGTCATACCTTAAGTGTTTCGTTAATAATTTTTAATTTCACAATTGTGGTTTTAAAAGTCTTGTTAAGTTTTTTAAATAAATCGCCTCATACGACGACTAGTTCAATCATCTTTTCTTTAGGAGTGATTTTTCCCTTAATCCTGGTGGTTCAATCCTTTTCAATTGTTGGTTCAATTGTCTTTAGTGTTTTATTGATTTGTTTTTATATCTTGTGATTTATTTTAATTTCACGCTTGTGGTTTAAAGAACGAGTTGTTATTTACGAAAATTGGATGCATCGAAAAATTAGTTGATTTTTAATTGTTTTTATTTCTTTGATTTACATTGTTTCAGTCATTTTAATGTTTTCTGGAGGACGTTTTGAATTCGATTCTAGGCCATGAATTATCTTGCCTAATCCTTTTTTAGATACATCGAACATTGTTAATTTCAATCAAAGTTTACAAATTGTTTTAAACGTTGGTTTTTGAGTGATTACGATTGTTATTTTTTTGTTTTACTTTTCTTCTACGTTATTGCGTCAGTTTAATACTTACAATATGATTTTGGGTTTCATTCAAAAAAGAAGTCGTGCGTTTGTGCACAAAACAATTCGGGTTATTCCAACACGAACAACGATTGAAATCGGTGAGCATGGAAATTTATTGAACTCTTATAATAAATCAGACAGTCCTTATTTACAACGCGGGACAGACAAAAATTATTATGGTCTTTTCTCATTGTTAGTTATGCTATTGGTTTGAAATCCGTTATCTACTAATTTGATGAACCGTATTGCTGCACGACTGCCATTTGATTTGTCTTGATTATTCTTTTTAGCTATTGTCCCTTCACTGTTTACTTATGCTTTGCCAAAGTCGAAAGCTTTTAAAACGATATTAACGATTTTGATCCTATTAGTTGGGATTGGTTTAAATGTTGCATTGGGATTTGGAAATTATTTTTTTAATACAATTTAGGAGTTTTTTTTATGGATGTTAAAAAGAAGATGCAAGAATTGATTGCTAAATTGGAACAATGAGAATACGAGTATTATGGTTTAGATAATCCTAGTGTTTCTGATGCAATTTACGATCAAACATTAAGGGAATTAATAGCTTTAGAAACCCAATATCCCCAATATAAAGACCCTAACTCTCCATCAACGCGTGTTGGTGGAGTAATTCTTGATAAATTTACTAAAGTCGCTCATGATTTTCCAATGCTTTCATTGGGCAACGCTTTTGATGAAAATGATTTATTACATTTTGATAAACAGATTTGTGATGTAATTTTAAAAAAGGAAAATTCATATGTTGTAGAACCAAAAATAGATGGTTTAAGTATTTCTTTAAAATATGAAAAAGGAATATTGGTTCAAGCATTGACACGTGGTGATGGCGTCGTTGGAGAAGACGTTACTCAAAATGTAAGAACCATTAAAACAATTCCTTTGAAAATTGATTGTGAATTTGATACTTTGACAGTTCGCGGAGAAGTCTTTATTAGTAAACCGGATTTTTTAGAGTTAAATAATAACTTACCTGAGGAAAAGCGTTTTGCTAATCCCCGCAATGCAGCCGCTGGATCTTTAAGAAATTTAGATTCTAAAATTGCTGCTAAACGAAAACTAAGTGCTTTTATATATTATCTTCCAGATGCCATTGATAAAGGGTTTAAAACGCATAACGAAGTTTTACAGCAAATGAAAAAATGGGGATTTAATACGGCTAACGAAATTAAATTAGTTAAATCTATTCACGAAGCTTTAAAAGAAGTTTCTTTATTTAGGGAGAAACGAGAACACTTATCGTATGCAATTGACGGAGTAGTTTTAAAGTTGAATGATTTAAGTTGATATGATGAATTAGG
This sequence comes from Mycoplasma testudinis ATCC 43263, assembly GCF_000687795.1. Taxonomy (GTDB): domain Bacteria; phylum Bacillota_I; class Bacilli_A; order Mycoplasmatales; family Mycoplasmoidaceae; genus Mycoplasmoides; species Mycoplasmoides testudinis. The sequence goes on along the minus strand of NZ_JHXT01000002.1, from coordinate 78,900 downwards.
GGCAACTTCAAAATTCCCTAGGTGAGCAATTGCTTACAAATTTCCGGCCACAAAAGTACTTACAAGGTTAACTGATATTTTAACAACCGTAGGTAGAACAGGAAGAGTTAATTACGTTGCTAAATTAGATCGGGTTAATGTCGATGGTTCTTTTGTTAGTTCTGCAACTTTGCATAATTTTGATTACATTAAAGAAAAAGATATTCAAATTAATGATTATGTCCAAATTTATAAAGCTGGAGATATTATTCCAAAAGTTTTGTGTGTAGAATTGTCTAAACGGGATTCCAAAAAAATAAGAATTTTCCCAAAGGCCACCCATTGTCCTGAGTGCCATCAAGTTTTAGAACAAAGCGATGGTGAAGTTGATCAGTACTGTATAAATACTAATTGTCCATCACGGGTTGTACAAAGCATTATTCATTATTGCTCACGAGCTGCTATGAATGTTGAAGGTGTTTCTGAAAAAATCATCGAGAAGCTTTATGATGCAAGATTATTATTAAGTATTACTGATTTATACGAATTAAAAAATAAGCAGCAAGAAATTTTGGCTGGCGATTTTAAAATCAAGCAAAAAAGCCTTAATAATATTTTATCTTCCATCGAAAATTCAAAAAACAACCAATTATCAAATCTGATTTTTGCCTTAGGAATCCGTCACGTGGGAGCAACAACTGCAAAAGTTTTGGCAAAGAAATTTATTAACTTAAAAACTTTGCAGGAAGCAGATTTAGAGATTTTGCAAAACATTAATGACGTAGGTCCAGTTGTTGCGCAATCTATTGTGGATTGATTTGCTTTAGAAACCAACCGGAATATTCTTGAAAAATTAGTTAATTCTAATGTATCAGTTATTGAAAAAATTGATACCACAAAAATCATTTCTGATTCTCCATATTATCAAAAATCTTTTTTGATTACGGGTTCATTTTCAATTAGTCGAAATGAAATTAAAAAAAATTTAGAAATTAAATTTGATGCTAAAGTAATGGGGTCGTTATCAGCTAAAACTGATTTTGTTTTGGCTGGAGTTAATGCTACTTCTAGTAAAGTCGAAAAAGCAAAATCTTTAGGTATAAAAGTGTTATTAGAAGAAATTTGAAATTAATGGTTTTTTAACTTAACATTTTTGAAAATTTATAAAAATATAGTCCCGAAATAACTAATTGAGCCAAAGAAAAAACTCAAATTTGTTTATGCCTTTATTGTAATTCATAATTGCAAAATAGAATTAAAAGGCTCATATAAATAAAAAATACTATTACATAGTAATAGTATAATTTCAATTTATTTATTCATTTTATAGATTTTTTCAAATAATTTTGTTAGGATAAACTATCAAAAGAACCGGTTTGTACTTATTCTTGTAGCTTCAAGAAATCAACTTATTTAAGTTTAAATCATTATGTTTAGCTTTCTTTACTTGAATTGCTAATCTTGTAGCTTCTTTTTCGGCTAATAAATCAACATAAAACATCGAATCTAGTAATACTGTAGATTTAGTTACGGTGTAGCCTATTTTCTCAAGATACTTTTTAGCTCTGAATTCGCTTTTAAAATTTTGAAAGTTTTGATATGCAATAACATCGCATACATCTTTAAATAAATGCTGGTATTTTTTCGAATAAAGAAAATTTGAAACAGTTTTATATACATCATTTATTTTAAGAATATCAGTCCATTCTTTGTAATTTTTAGGACAACTTTTTCATATTAGATTTGTCAGTTTCAATTCTCGCGAAATTTGAATGATTAGAGATTCTTTCAAGTTCATTAATATAAATACCTCCTTGATTAATTTCTTTTGCTTGTTTAATTAATTTTGTGTTCACGTACTCTAATATTCTTATTTTCTTTTGCAGTAATTTAACATACTCCGCATCATTTCTTTTAACAACTGTTTCAAGATTGTTTTTTTGATAATCTGTCAACAGTTGAATTGAAACTCTAGGATCTGTAGTGATGTAAGTTTTAGTAACCATCAAAACACTAGAATGACCAATAATTCTTGAAATTTCTTCAACGTTATAACCTCACTCATAATACATGTTAGTTATTAATGTTCTTCTTAGTCCATGAAAATGTATTTTTTTAGCACTCGTTGGATTATATGATGGATCGAATTCCTCTGGATATTTTTCAGCTGCAAATTTTTGAAAAAGACCAAACAAATTTAAAAAAGTTTTACGAGTTATTTTTAAATCTCGATATTTTTTTAAATCATTAATTAAATTAATTGGGATTGCAACAGGTCTTTCATTACCGCCTTTTTTAGAAACAATAGTAATTGAATAATTGTTTTTCTCATTGAAATCGTTTCAATTAAGTTCACAAAATTCAGCTATTCTTAATCCATTTTCCTTTTGCACATTAAAAAGAAATTTAAATTTATCATTTCCAAACTCATTTAGACAAATGTCAATTTTCTGTAAATCTGATTCACTGTAAGCCAAACGAAAGCTTTTAATCTTGTTAAATTTTTTGAATTGTGGAACTTTTGTATTGAAATACGATCCCAATACATTTGAAAATTTTCTAGAAATGTGATTTAAAAATGATTTGACAATTTGCAAAAATAAATTTTTAGTATTGTTGTTTCATTTATTTTTGTTTATTGCTATAGCTCTTATTTCATCAACGTTTTTTAATTCTTGCAGATTTTTGAATTTGTCAAGAAGTTTTGATAAATGATAGATTGCTGAATTTCTTGCATTTTCATTCAAGTACTTTGTGTAATAATCAATTTCAGTTTTTAAGTCTATATCTTTTAATTCCATTTTAATTCCTAGTCCGCAAACTGAAAATAAGCTTGCTTTGTTTCTTTATTAATTTGTTGTTTACCATTTGCAATTTTTGAAACAAATTCAAAATATTTGTTTTCAATTTTTATTTCTTTGTTATCAATAGCTTTACGAGCTAATTTTTTAAGTACAAGCATAATTTCTAGCTTGTCAATATCTGATAATGCTTTTGAACTTTTGAACAATTTTCAAAATTGTGGGAGGTATTTATAGTTAGTCATTTTTATCTTCCATTATCTTTTTTTTGCTTGTTTTGTTAATGTCTTTTAAAAATTTGATTATAAAATCATTCAAATATTTTTTATCATTCCGTTGCAAAGCGAATTGTTTCTTAGTCATAAATGTTCCTTATTTTTGTTTTAGTGACTATAGAACGACAAAAAAGCCATTCTATAGTTCTTGATACTACCAAGATAAAAGAATGGCTTATATAGGCTTAAAATGCTATAATTATGGCTAGATTTGCGGACTTTTGTCCCCTATCTAACCGCCATGCTCTTATCATGGTGGTTTTTTTGTGCTTTACAGTGTTAGAGAAAAATAAAAAGTCATTTTCCGTTTATGAAAAAAGACTTATAATTTTTTCCTACTAATAAAGATATTAAGTAACGAAAAAATGCTCTTATCATTTTTCCTAATGTTATAATATTATCATAATATAGAAATTTTTGGAGATATAGTTTTGGAAAGTAAGATAATTAGTTTTAACGATGAAAATATTACTTTAGAATCTGTGAAAAATATTTATAAAACATTTGGTTGAGAATTTATTGAAGAATTAATATGCGATTCTAGCGAATATCCGTGTAATAAAAGTATTGTTTTTTACAAAAACGAAAATATTAATAAAAACGAAAATCTTAAAATGTTAGAAAAAGAATTAGATAATCTGTTTAAACAGTACAATAATTTAATTGTTCCTAAAAATCCATTTTCTTTAATTGTTCTTTTTGCTTTGATGTTGCTAGGAGCGATTCCTGGGTTAATATACACGTGTATAATTTATCCTTTAGAAAAAAAATGAAATAATATAGACATGCCAATATACGTAAAAAAATCTGATGAGTTAGATAATAGGATTAATGAAATCTTAAAAAAGGCATCTTTAATTATTAAACAAATAAATAACAATTCGCAACAAAATAATATATAATATTCCCATCCTATAGGACACCAGCCAACAACTCCCAATGTTGGTTTTTTTATTGTCTAAAATCAGTCCGGGATTCTTAAAGTCTTAAATCTTTTGTCCGGAGAAATTCAAACAAAAAAATCAGCCCTTTTATTGGCTGATTTTCTTTTATAAACTTGGTTTTGTTTCTTCAGTTTCTTTTGGCTTTTCAATTTCTTTAACAGTTACTTTAGAATCTTCTTCATTAGGTTCAACAGTCAGACCGTTTAAATCAACTTTTGTCACCTTTGCAGTATTTTCTAATTTAACTAAAGCTACAGATTTTGTTTCGGATACTTTTTCAGGCTTAGCTTCTTTTGGTTTTACTGCAACAGTGTTTATAGCAGATTTAACTTGCCCTAAAGCTTCTTTAATTTTTTGTTCAACAATTTTATTCACATCTTTTTCTGAATAAGTTTTTGCAACTGGTTCGGGATCAGGAATGTTTAGAATCGATAATTCAAGCTTTTGAAATTTCTTTCCGGCAAGTTTAATAAAGCAAGATGCTTTTTCCATTACTTTTGTAGCTTTTGGTGAAAAGACTGCAACAATCATTGTGGCTATTTGAAAAAAAGGCAAGATTAAATTTGTAATCAAATTGATTAAAGTTCCAATAAAATTTAAGCCGTACTTTTTAAAGTTTTGCATTTGTAGCCTCCTTAATTTGGACTCTTTCTCAGTCCGGTGAATTATCAAATCTTTCATGATCATCAATAGCTACTGCTACATAGTGTTTTGTTTTAGGATTAAAGTATCAAACTTTGTGAGCATCATTTAATACTATTCCAGTCTTTTGTTCTTTCTTGTTAGTTACGGTGAAAGTACAAATTCCTTTACCGTATTTCAGCAGGTCTTCTTGCTGTTTACTAATCTTAACTTTTTGATTTTTTTTAATTAAGCTTCTAAACAATCCAAAGATTGTTGAGAACAGCCCAATAATGAATACAAGTGTTAAGATTGCAAGAACAGAAAATAATGCTCAATCAGTTGTTGCTCATTTGCTAGGGTCAACATTAAATAAATTAATCAGTCATACAGCAAATCCGGTCATATTGTGTTTCTCCTATGTTGGGGTTATGTTTCTTAAAAATTTGACAGCAAAAACAGTTTGGTATTTTGGTTTGAATTCGGTTTGAGTTGACGGATTTAAATACATATAAACAGATGTCGTCATAAATCCACGTGGAGAATTAATAACTTTATTGCAATCGTCACTGGATCATCAACGATATAATGTTAAAGTTCCATTTGGCGATATAGACGAGTCTGTTGTTGCGTTATTTTTCAAATTCGCTTGTTGAGGAATTACATTATTTCCAGCTCAATATGTTAGCCAACAAGTACTCGTTGTAATCTGGTTGCCTATTAATTCATTAGATAGGTCTGCCTTTTTACCATGATTTATATCTATGCTTTTAATAGGCTGTGTAGATCCGCCAGCAATCATTCCGTAATAATAAGGCATTTTTCCGATAAATAATTCTGTAGGTAAATTATTTTTATTGATTAAATTATTCCCACCTTTACTTCCATCATTTCCTGTAATTAAATAATTTCCGGAATCATAAATTTGATAATCTGTATTTTGAACAAGATTCAAATTGTTTTCGGTTACTAACGATACGAATTCAGTTTGTGTTGAGAAAAAACGAATCTCATTTTTTCAAAATAGAATAGTTTTGTTTTTATCAGATTTATTTGCTAGTTTTACATCTACATCAGAATCAAATGCCGGTTTGATTGCTGCTTTGATTTCATCCATCGTGTAAGGCATTGTCGATATATAGTCTCAAAACTCATTGTCAGTTTTATTTACCGGCTCATGGTTCAAATTATTATCAACTTTAGAAATATAAGAAAGAAGCTCTTTATCCTGGTTTTTAGATGCATCTCCATTTGTTTCAATAATTTTCCATACAACTTGGTTTTTAAAATAAATTGTGTTTGCATCTCATACCGTAGATTTTTCTTTTAATAAATCAGCAATTACATTTTTATCAGCTTTAGCACTGATAATTTGATCAAGTAAAGATCTACTAACATAGTCTTCCAGCTGTGCTTTATTAGCTTTGATTGCAATTTCACTTTGAGCTTGCGAAAATTTATCGTTTGTTACGTAGTTGACAAGTGCAGGATCAACTATTTCGGATGGCATTAATATTCCATCGTCCTGGACTTTCAAATACTTATTAGCATTTTCTTTCCCAAACGAAACGTTAGCAAAGTTAGATGTTGCAAAATACTTTAATGCATTGTCATAAAAATTCTCTCGTTTTAACGGTAAATCTTCCCATTTCGAATCTATTACTAAATTCAAAGCTGTTGAATTAACAAGCTGAACAGTTGTGTCAATTGTAGGTTGATTTGTATTAAGTGTTACAGCGTTTGAAATTAGTGTGGACTGATTACTTAATTCCGGGAAGTAATTACTGAGCGTACGTTGCTTTAATTCTTCATATACAGCCATTTTTAGGTTATCTGCTCGAGTTTGTCCAACAACAATTTTGAAATTCTCATAATTGTCTTGCTTATACAAGACCAAACGATTTTTGACAATTGAATTAATTACTCCAAAAATAGTATTCGCAATTAAATAAAATACTTTGTCAGGTTGATTCTCTAAATCCGGGTTATAACGTACGATTGCATTAGGAATACTAAACTTTCCTATTAAACCTCCAAAATTGTTTTCATAGTCTTCTTTGCTTATTCCATAGGACTTAAGAAAGTCCGTTATTGAATCCATTTGATTTTCTCCTTAACTTTGCAATGTTTGCAGTTTTTATTTTTTTCTTAGCGTATGATGTAATTTTTCTTGCACCATAATTTGCTAAATATCTTGGGTCTTTATTCAGTATTGTTTTTGCTCCAGCTTTAATTCAGCCCAAACCTTTAAAACTGATTCCGTTTAATACAGCTTGTCCTGCTCCAGTCAAAGCTTCTCTTATCATATTTTGATCTAATCAACCTATTTTTTGTTTTTCTTCAATTTGCTTTTGGATTCTGCGAATTGTATTAAACGTTGTTATTGTAGGCGTAATTAGATTTGAAAATAAAGGAATGAAAGATAACGTGGCAAGTTGTTTATTAAAATCTAGAATTCTACTTATTTTTCAGCCTCAACAAAAATTCTCAAGATAGTGATGTCCAGGTCTTGGTGAAGAAATGAATTGAGCAATGTCATTTATGTTTTTGTTAAATAAAACAACAGGCTTTTTATTGTTTGTAGCTTCGGGTTTAAATCTAACTACAGCATTTACAAAACCAACTCCATAACTGCTTGGCATGAATTGAATATAGTCAATTCAACGGGAATTAAAATAAAATCGATTTTTTAATTTTTCTGCAGTTTTACGAGTCAGTTTTGTTCCGGACTTAAAGAAATCAACAATCTTATCAATTTGACCATTAATCTTTTTGTTAATAAAAGCAATCGGCTTTTTAAATATGAATTGAGTTGCTTTTTTAATTGCGTAATTTGGTGAAGTAACAATTGCTGAAACTTTGGAAACAAGTCCTAAAGTTTTGTTGTAAACTCTGATTCCATTTGAAATTTTTGAATACGTAGCTTTTCGAGAAGAGGAAAGAACTTTGCTTCCTAAACCTTCGAATTTTAATGAATCTATTAAAGCATCAGTTTGGTAATAGTTCCGGCTTATTTTGTTTACGCCATTTTTTCCAAAAGTATCTAATTGCTCACTTAATTGCTTAAAAATAGTTGAATCGTGCAAGTCATCAATACTGTTACCAATTCTTGCAACTTTCGAATTTAGACCAGAAAATATTCCGCCTTTATATTTAGTAAAAGTTGGTATGAAATTTAACAAGACATCAAAAGCAATTGTTAAGCCATCAGTTTGTCCGGTTGCAATGTCAATGGCTAAATCGATTCCAGCGTTTATTCCAAATTCAATTAAGAACGCAAGTGGTGCAGCAATTCCTCCAGTAAAAAACGCTAGAAGTCCAACAATAGCTGAAGAAACGAATTGTGAACCTATAGATATAAACAATCTAGCCCATCAAGGCAAACTTGCTTGAATCTTAGCTTGCTCTTTCTTTTTCAATAAATCAACTTTGTAAACTAATCCATTGCCAACTTGATCAATAATGTTGAAATTTCGTACAGGTTTTTTACTTGCGGAAAAAACAATCATTATTGACTAGATTTAGGAGCATCTGCATTATTTGCTGCAGTAGAAATTGAGTATCCAAAAATTGTTGTTGGATAAATAATTCCCATTAGTGACTGATGTTCATAATATACTTGAATATCGTTAGTATTTCCGACAGGACCAACATTTGTAGCTAGTAATCGATTAGCAGTTCCAATAGAATAATTTGTTGCTACTACAATGTCATATTTATCCAAGAATTGATTGCTTACTACTGTGTAGCCCATGAAAGTTCCGATGGAATATCTACCACCAGCAAAAGAAACATCTGCACGGTTTCCAATAATATTTTGAGTAGATAATTCATCCAACAGTTCTGGCTTCATGTGAACAACTATTGAATTTCGATTAACATATCTAATTCCTTCTTTTTTATCGACTAGATAAAGAAGTTTGTTTGTCAATTTGGAAACAATATAATTTACTTTATTTTTATCTGGTAATGTCAAATAAGGTGCTTGGGTCACTTTGTTTGTTAAAATGTTTTCTTCAATTTTCTTTCATCCATCGACTTCGAGGTCTTTAGCGTAATCGTCTGCAAACAGCATCATATATTGAGCAGTTGCATTTGGAATCCCTTTTGCTAAATCTGAAGCTGTAAATCCTACAGAATTGTAATATGCTTTATCTCAAGTCAAAGTGATTGGGTTGTAACTTGATGCTGGAATATCAGAAATTCCAATTTTTGTTTTTTCTTTTTTATCAGTTCTGATAATTTTTAAATATGTAATAGATCCAGAATCAACTGAACTCGTTACAGATCGTGATGATAAAGTTTTAAGTGTTGAACCATCAACAATATCAGACATCAATATACCTAATTGATTATCAGGTAATTGAAGCTTGTCGGTTCCATTTGCGGCAGTCGCAAACATAGAAACCATTTTTTCAAAATTTAATGCCATTTTTTTTCCTTTAAATTACAGTGTTTCCAAACACCGTTAAATTACTTGTTGTTTTGTTTTCTTTGTTATCATTCTTTGGAATTGAATTCATTTTAGGCAAACCGATTTGATTTTCATCAGCATATTTAAGTAAAGATTTATTAATGTCAGTAAAATCAAAATCATCCGGAAGATTATTTAGATCTAACTGTTTTTTTCCACCTAATGAAGTTCATTCTCCATTTACAATTTTTGATAAACGTTCCGAATTATTTTTAAGTGCTTCAGATAGCTTGTTTTTTTCTTCTTCATAAGACTTTTTGATATTTTCTAATTCAACAATCTTTTGATTTTGATTAGCTGTTTTTTCGTTAAAGTATTTTTGATGTTCGTCTTTTGTTTCAAAAATCGAATATATGTCAAAAGCCTTTTTAAAGTCGTCAATTTTGCTTTCTTCAGTAAAACCTAATTTATTCATTACGTCATCTGTTTTTAATTCCAATTTATCAGCTAGTTTTTTGACTAAATCTTTAAGCATGTTTTTTCCTTTTTTTATAAACGCGATAATTCGTTTGGGATTTTTAATCTAACTTTATTTAGGCTCGCATAGTTCGAGCTTCATGCTTAAAAATTAATTATTGTTTGCGTATATGATTCATTAGATTTATCAAAAGCTTCTATTTTGTAAATTAAAGGTTCATCTGAATTTTCAAAAAATAGTTTGATACTTAAATCCTTAACAAAAAAACCTGAAAGTATCATTTTTTCTACCTTTTTAATTTTTCCGTTTAACAAGCTAGGTATTAAACTTAATTCTATTTTTTCCAAATAATTGTTCTTTTCTAAGAAATTTTTTCATTCGTAATAATTAAATACAAAATTTAATTCATTTTGCTTAGTGATTTTAACTGGAACTAAATAGTCACCCTCTAAGTTTGGATAAATATCCATAACGCCAGATGTGTTATTTTTTAATGCTGGTCGATAAGCTCATTTAAAAAAAATATTTTTTATTTTGAAATTAGAATATCTCGAATTAGAACCTATAGAAAGATTATTTTTTCTAAAAAATGAGTCTAGATTTATTAGCTTGCTAATTTCTTCTTTTAACTCAGATAAATAATCATCTGGTATTTCTATAGTCACGCCTTGAGCTGCCGCTTTTATGTAATCATCTAGTAATGCCGAATTTCCTGGAAGAGGATGATAATACGTATAAGTTTTAATTATGCTATTACCGTCCCCTTTGTCATTTCATTTATGTATTCAAAAATTTATTTTAAGAGCTCGAACTTTATTATTATCTGGATAAATATCTGATTCTCAACTAGCAGTAAAGAAATATCCTTTATTGCCTCGTGACACGGATGATAAACTTAATTGAGAATTATAGGATACTTTTGTCTCGTTATCGTCATCTATTAAATAATTCCCCAAGAGTAAATTAATGTATTTTTTACTATTAAAAAACATATATGTTTGATAATTAAAATTATAAGAGTTCTCATTAAAATCCAATGGAGTGTTTGAAATATTTTGCGATTCAACTATTTTAGGTATTTTAGGCATTGTTACAACATTAAAATCAATGTTGAAAATATTTTCAAATAAATACCCTTTAGCTTTTCAATCAATGTCTGGAATAGAATTATTTATTTTCAAATCGTAAAAAGAACTTTTTAAAAGTGCTACTTTTTCTAGTCCATTTATATCACCATCTTTTGGGATTCAATCTATATAAAATGGCAAACCTAACTTGTGTTCTGAAGTTAATCCATTTTTTCAACAATATTTACTGGATAAATATTGACTACTTCCTAAAATAATATTTTTAAATATTCTTTTTTTATCCTCGTTTGTTTCGGTGTTTAAATAGTTATCTATTTTAAAATCACAATAATCTTTAGGATCCGTTCCGTTATAAACTTCATTTTTAAATTTTTTTATTGTTTCATCCATTTGTCCGCCATTTGAAAGATTTGAATATCCACTCAGTAGCGTAGTTGTCACATGCAGCAAATCAAATATTAACGATTCTGCTTCTTTGTTAAGAATATCCGTTATTCTAATTGAGTTATTGACATTTATATTTTTCAGAATTTCTCCTAACAATAATGTGTAATTTTTATTAAACCATGGTGTATATATTCTTAAATTATTATTTTCTACTTCTATTGGATTACATAAAAAATTAATAAAAAAATTTGAAGTATCTGATATAGGAATCCTAATTTTTTTTAATTCATTTGAATTGTTAGTTCATATTCCAAATAAATTTAAACTGTTTATTAGAGATGAATTGTCAAAAGAAATAATAGCTTTTTGAAAGTTTTGAAAAGTGTTGTCGTTTTTTGAAATAAAGACACTTCTGGAATTTTTAAAAACCTCCAAGCTTTTAAATTCGATAAAATTCAGTGTCCACATTTTTTCATTATTTACTGGTGTGAAAATTACAGCATTATCATTTCCTAAAATAAAGAATTGTCGTTGAACATTTTCTTTAATATCATCTTTTGTAAACTGTTTTTTTGTGAAAACATATCTATGCAAATTACTCGACTCGACCAAATCATCATTAGTAACAAATTGCAAGCTTGTTTTATAGTTTACTTCTGCAGCTCTAACAATCTGATCGTCGCTCGGTGTAGTAACATTCATTGAAACAACATTAGAAGAGAAATGACCATATATAATTTTTTCGTTTCCTAATTCAAAAAAATTAATAGATGATTCTTCAATTTGTAAAGTAGACAAATCTCTGTTTGTAATTTCATACATATACAGTTTATCCATCGATTCTTTTGTTGGATACATATCCGCTATGTTTATTACTTCTAATTGATTCATCATTTATTCCTTTTTTTGTTGATTTAAAGCTTCTGTTTGTTCAAGCTGAATTTCTTTAAGCTTAATATCTAGATCAAGATTTTTATTTACAAGTTTTCTTTTTTTATTTCATCTTAATAATATTCTTATTGGGTATCAAATGATTAATGTTATTCCTAACCCAAGACCTACAGTAAATGCGATTGCTACATCTTGTTTAGTATTAAATCAATTAATGTCGTCAGAAAACGAATCTACATAAAACACCGCAATAATTGCAGCAGCAACTACAGACAAACTTGTTAATGCACTAATCTTTCACATCTTGTTTTTCTTGGTTGATGTTAGTGCCATTAATTTCTTCCTTTGATTCGCTAGCTAGTTTTTTGGTATTCCCATCTTGTGTTCCCAGATATTTAACAGCTTCAGATTGCAATCACTTTGTTGATCCAGCGACAATTACATCAATATCAGTTATTTTCATTTTGTAGTTTTTCAAATTGCATCACAAATAAACCCATCTAATTAAATCAATCTCACGCAAATTCGCTTTTGATTCAATGTTATCTTCATAGTTACTTGACAAACTCATTGCTTCTGTCGTTTGTAAATTTTTAGATCCTAATGATGAGCTGTCTTTTTTCAATAATCCAAAATCTTTAATTCACGCAAACAGTTTATCCATTTTTTGAACTAAAAAAGTCGATTGCGGATTTCCCTGGAAAAGATTTGCTGGTGCTCCTCTTAAAAATTGCGATTGCATCGTTTGAGAAACTACACGATTTTCATCAGAAAACAAAGCAAAGTTAAAAGCTTCTTTTTCATCTTCATTAGCATAAAAAATCGGTGAAGAAAATCTCATATCTAAATCTAAAAATCTCATATTTGAATTTAAGACTTTAAAAAAAGACTCATCTATATCATTTAGTTCATTTGAATCATTCCACCGATTGAAAAAAATGATGTACGGTATTTGCTTATAAGAATTCAATTCCAAAAAATTATTTCGGTAATTTATTGAATTTAATTCTTTACCATTGTTTGTTCCTTTCTCAATTGCATACTTTTGAACGTAGCTGTCTTTTCTTGTTAAATCTCAATCTTCTACTATTGCATAATTTATGCTATTGTTTGTTGCAGTATCAACTTGAACCAACAATTTCGACAAATTCATATTCGAGTCATACTGATAATTAATTACTATTCCGGATTGAATTTTAAACGTTCCGTTTTCGTTTTTGCGAATTCCAAAAGCATATTTCCCTAATTTAAATAAATTGGTTTCCAAGCTTTGGAAGTTTCTTAAAAATTGATTTTCAAATAAAAACTGTTCGAATTCTTTTTGTTTATTGATTTCGCCAATTTTAAAAGTAGGTTGTTTAGTTGCAATTGAAAAAGTCTGAATACTGGCTGCATAATTTTCAAAAGTTTTCTTCAGATTAGGCTTTACAATATCTTTTGCAAAATCTTTGTTTCTATTATCAAAATGATTTTGCTCTTGTGCTTTCATAATTTGTTCAGCATTTCCAAATGCAGCTGCAAAATTATAATCTGGTTGTTTTTGCTCTTTTGGTTGATCTTGAATATTAGACATTAGCTAATTCCTTTCTTTTAATTGCAAATTGAAATTTATAAATATTACTGCAAGCCATTTCAAAAGCATTAATTAAGTCGTAAATAGTTCTATTAAGTGTTTCATCTCTTTTTTCTTCTCCTTTAACAATCACCTGTTTCGCTAAATGATGAAGCAATAATTCAGTTCCTTTTCTAAAAAAAAGTAAATTGTTTTCTAAGATTCATTTTTGTCAATTTTGCCGATTAATAATTCCGAAAAAATCAGAGTTTGTATCCTTACGAATAGCTAGCGAGCATCTTCCTGGAATATTTTTTGCAATCATTAAATGATTTATGTTTTCCGCAATAATATCGTTATCTGTAAAAATGTTAGTTTCAAAATCACTAGGTAAATTCAAACTGTGATTTGATTCTTGAATGTGATTAAGTAACGATTCGTTAATTATTGTTCGTCTAAATTTTTTGGAAAATTTCTTGGAATTCAAATTTTCTACTAAATCATATACTACGATAGAACCTGTTGCTGTCAACAGAACACGAACTCAAGAAGCATTATCACTGACTCCAGCATCAAATCCATCTAGTACATATTTAATTTGTCCTAAATCATATATTTTTGCAAAATCGGTATTTCTAGGAAGCGTTCTATCTATTATCTTTCCGTTCGGTTTAAAAATGAAGTTCTGTAGGTAATAATTAAAATAATCATTTTGCTCTTTAAATGCAAACCCTGCAACAGTAATACTTCACAATCTAAAATTATTTTTCTTTAGTATTTCAGAATTTTTAATTTGCATTTCATCTAAACTTGAATTTGGCAGAAACATCTTTGAATACATAGTTACGATAATTCCTTGGCCGTTATTAAATTCAGAATCATACTCTTGTAAATACTTGTTTTTAATTAGATCATTCAAATTCTTTTTGTTAATTTGACCAGATTTGTCAATTAGATTAATTATTTTGTTATGGTATTCCTGGATTAAAAAATGGTCTGTCGTAAATATGTTGTACAAAAATTTAACATTACGTTTAAATCCTTCCGGTGGTTTCAGACGCAAAACAGTGTTAGCTAATAAAAGTGGCAATTTATCTTTTTGAATTTCATAGATTTCAAGAAGTTTTGATAAATGAGTTTTTGTATCGCTTGGGTCTTCAATAGGTTCATCAATTACAAGTTCTCCAAAAATATGATTTTGTTTTTTTAAAGTAATTCCTTGAAAAGCTTGAACTGATTCCCAATTTTGGAAAAAGATTGCACGTCCTTGGCCGCCATCGTTGTAAGTTCAATATAATCCACTCGTATACTTTTCAAAAAATGGATTAAAGTCTAGACCGTGAACCGAAGCTAAAAAATCTAGAACTTTGTCAAACATAGGCAATAAAGTATTTTTAATATGGTTATATTGATTTCGACATCATACAGAACAGAAGTTTTTTTCATTGACTATTCGATAAATAGTTTCGACAGCATTTCCAAAAGATTTAGATACACCCTTTGCACCAGAATAAATTTTGAAAAAAGCCTTTGATTTATAAGCTTCAAAAGTTGGATTTGCAGCTAAATCTGTGTAGTGCAATATCTCAGCTAGTTTTTCTTCAGTAAATTTTGGTGGTTTATTTATTTTTTTTGTCATTGATCAATTAATGTTTATTTTTTATTTTGAGATTCTAAAGAAACAATTATTGATTGAATTCATTTTTCTTTTGCTTCTATTTCAGCTAGTTTTTTTCAGCTTTAATTTGTTTATTTTGGCAATTAGCTAATTCTTTGTCAAAGTACTTCAACAGTTTCATCTTGTTGTCTTCTTGTTCGGTTGAAAATAACTTTACGTTATATTTTTAATCATCATCTAATATTCTCTTTCTTTTGTAATAATCAGAAATTTTTGAATTTATGTAATTTTGTCTAATATACAAATGATAATTTCTGGATGAACCTTCTTTATTTTCATTTCGAAAAGCACGATAAAGCGATATGTAGATTAATTCTCAATTGTCATTTGGGTTTGCTCCGATATAAGGAGCACGTCCTAAAGAATAATTAGTAAGCAATTTTTTAACTTTATCATTCATATTAGTTTTTTTCCATGTTGAGTTCTTTTTGAAATTTGCGAACTTTAGTAATAACTGTTGCATCACCATCAATCCATCATTTAAGAATAGAAAAACAATCGTCTTTATGATCTAATCAGTGAAAATGATTTTCACCGTTTTCTAACTCTATTTCAGCTGCAATTCCTCAATCAAAAGAATTGTCAAAATTTCCGATTGTTATTTTCCTAATTTTCGAATAGTAATAAACTTGCATATAGAACAAACGTAATATCCGAAAAAGTTTTGGAGAAATTCCTGAATCAGCAGCATTTTTTCTTTGAATTTTATTCATTTCAATAAATCATTTCGATAATATGTTTTTTGATTTCTTTAATTTTAGCTAGACAATAAACTGTTCCGAATTTATCTTTAAGCCGAAAAACAAAAACTCGATTTTTGTTAAATTTAAAAATCAACTTATAAATTCATTTAAAAAATGTTCTTTTAAAAATTAACACTTTAGAACTATCTGTTGGTCTTTCTCATTGAAATCGAATTAAGGTCATAGATTAAATAAATAAGGGGGATAATTTTTTTCTAGAATAAAAATTTTAATAAATACACAGATTGAATTACGGCAGCGGGTTTGCGATTGGGTTTTGGAAATCAATGCACAAAATGACCGAATTTGGGAATATATCTAAATATAGTCCCGAAGCGTTTAATGAATCTTGTGGCTTATATTCTCACAAGTGCCTCACAACATAAAGAGTAACTTTATCGTTATCTATATTCTTGTTTAATTAATTATGGTATCGTTCTGCGTTATCATATCGTGTTTCGAATACTTATGGGGTTTATTATATAAACCCATAAGATGCGAACACATATTAAGCAGACTACCTTTTAAAGAAAAAAGATAAGTACAGAAAATTAAACTCTGTGTTGTGAGGCATAGTTGCTAAACTTCAAAATCAACTATGATGGTGTATGGGTAAGAAACAGGTATATATTTGAATAATTAATCTGTACGCTGTGAACTAAACGATGGAAACATTTATACATTGATATAAGGAGATATTTCATTTAATAGTTATCTAGTTTAATTAGTTTCTTATAAGTTTCGAATAAGATATTCTCGGCTTGGGAGCCGCTCCCCCCTTACCCCCAAGCAAAACAGAAGTGCTCCGTATTGTAGCTTGAGAATAAGAAGAAGTGGTTCCCAGAAAAGAGTGATCCTCGTATTCGGGTCCCTAACGTGTGCCGTGTATTTTTACACTACCCAAAACAAATCCCCCCAAAATAAAAAAGAGTTCACACGTCCCGCTTGAGTTGATTTATGGCCTTTTTAGTTTTCGGGACTATATAAAAAAAAAGAAGTCTTATTGTTAATAAATAAATGTTTTCTAATACTTTTAGAACACATTAATTGAATATTCGATAAATATTCTATTCAGTAAAATCCGGAATTGAATTCCGTAAAATCTGGAATTGAATTCCATATTTTCCCAAATATGATTTATAATTATTCCATTCAGTCAGATTGGAATTACTATGTATAAACGAACAATTTCTAAGAGAATAACTGAATGCACGAAAACATTCCCTGTTGTTTTGGTTACTGGTCCAAGACAAGTTGGCAAGTCTTCATTATGTTTAGAATTGAATAAATCTCTAAAGTGAAAATATGTTTCTCTTGAAATTAGATCAAATTATGAATTAGCAACTAAGGACCCAGAACTTTTTTTAAAAATTAATTCTTTTCCTTTAATTATTGACGAAATTCAAAAAGCTCCAATACTTTTCGAATACATTGCCCCATTAGTAAATGAAAACCGTTATAAAAATCAAAATGCAAATGGAATGTTTATATTAACTGGATCGCATCAATTTTCATTGATGAAAGGAGTTAGCGAATCTCTTGCGGGAAGAATTGCAATCATAAAAATGAGCGGCTTGTCATTTAGCGAAATTAATGAACGCGAAGAAATTCCCTTTGAGATAAACCCTATAGTAAACACTAAAAGAATATTACCATTATCTCAAGATAGTTTAGCTAAACTTATTTATAAAGGATCTTATCCAGAACTGCATAAAAATGCCCTATTAAATACTAAAGAATTTTATACAAGTTATGTAGAAACTTTCATTAGTAAGGATTTACACGAAATTACTAAAGTTAAAAATGAAAATTTGTTTTATAAATTTATTGAAATTCTTGCAGCACAAACAGGTAATGAATTAGTATATGCTAACATCGCATCGAAGATAGGGGTAGATTTAAAAACCATTTCAAGTTGAGTTCAAATTTTAGAAGCCTCAGGATTAATTATGCTTTTATCTCCCTGAATAGATTCTTCGGCTATAAAACGTTTAACAAAAAGACAAAAAATATATTTTACAGATACAGGACTAGCTTGTTTTTTAAATAAATTTGATAATCATAAAACATTGCTTAAATCGAATCAATTTGGTAGTTTAATTGAAACATTTGCTGTGAACGAAATAATTAAAACCCATACAAATGCTTATGGGGTAAGTGCTAATTTTTATTATTACAGAGATCATAATTTCAACGAAATAGATTTAATTATCTTAAAAGATGCTAAACTTCATTTTATTGAAGTAAAAGCTGGAATTAAATATGATCTGAAAGATGTAAAAGCATTTAATGTTTTACAGTCCAAACAGTATCAAATAGGCAATTGTGGATTAGTATGTATTACTGACTCCATATATCCCATAGATAAAAATATTTATGCAATTCCTTTGAGTTCACTTTAAGATTTAAGATGTGTCAAGCAAAAGTTTTGTTAAAAAAGAAGTAATTTCATGAAATATTAATCTATAAAAACTGTCAAATTTGAATATTCTAAAATAATTTTTTAGTCATATTATTTTCAAAAATCTTTACAGAAAGCAACTTATTTTCAAATAATTCGCCTTTTTTAAGTATAATGTTAAAGCATTTAAACGCAGTAGTTTATACGACGAATTTTATTTATATAAATTATGTGGAGGCAATATGGCTTTAACTAAAACTCAAAAAGCCGATTTAATTAATCAGTACAAAATCAACGATAAAGATGTTGGAAGTGTTTTTGTTCAAGTTTCAATTTTAACTAATGAAATCAAACAAATTACCGAACATCTCGCTTCAAATAAAAAAGATTTTATTTCTAAACGTGGTTTGTACAGTAAAGTTTCAAAAAGAAAGCGATTGCTTGCTTATTTGCAAGAACGCGATCTTGAAGCATATCGTGATTTAATTAAACGTCTAAATATTCGCCGCTAATTTTTTACCAATGCACATGCTAAATCGCATGTGCTTTGTTTATTAATATGAACTACTCTGATTGCGTTTAAACAAACACAATATCAAAAATTTTGCATACCGTAGCTAAATTTAATAGGAGTAATTAAATGTCTAAAGTCAACTTTTTCGCTTTAGGTGGTCAAGACGAACGAGGTAAAAACTGTTCCGTCTTGGAAATTGGCGATGATCTTTTTATTTTTAATTCTGGAACATTAGTACCAACAACGTCATTACTTGGAGTTAAACAATTAATCCCTGATTTTGATTGATTGTTAAAAAATAAAAAACGCATTCGAGGAATCATGATTGGATATCCAACTTATGATAATATTGGTGCTCTTGAATACCTTTTCCAAGCTTTAGGTAGCATTCCAATCTACACTAGCATCATCGGAAAAACAGTAATTGAAACAATTATTGAAAAGAAAACCCAAAACATGTCAGGGAAAAATATCAAGATTGTTGTTCTTGATGCTATGGAATATTTCAAAATCGGTAATGTTGAAGTATTACCATTCAAAGTATGTTCATCTATGCCTTGATCATATGGTTTTGCTTTTAAAACGAAGGATGGTCATGTTGTTTATATTGATGACTTCATTACTATTAATGATAAAAACTTTGCTTTTGAAAGCCAATTAAACGATCTTGTAGCTAAAATAGGAACTAATATTTTATTGTTGATCGTTGCGGTTGGAGCAGTTGGAAAGAATACCGGTTTTACTGCCCCAAACCATAAATCCAAAGCAATTTTGGAGCGTATTGTAAGTTCCGCTAAAGGTCGCGTATTTATTGCTTGCTATGATTCTAACGCTTATACAATCTTGACAGCAGGGCAATTGGCTCGTCAAAAACAACGTCCTTTTATTATCTATTCACACACGTTTATTAATATTTTTGTAGCTACAATTCGTAATAAAATTTTTAATAATCGAAATTTATTAACTTTACCAATTGGTGAGATTGATAAATCTGATAATGCCATTATTTGTATTACTTCTAATCCATATAGACTTTATGCAAAATTAAGTAAGATAGCTAACAACGAAGACGAAAAGATTCATTATAATCAAAAAGATACATTTGTTTTCATTACCCCTCGGGTAGCCGGATATGAAGCTGTTGAAGCAAGAATTCTGGATGATGTTGCACGGCATGATGTAAATTACTTTAAATTAACTAATGAAGTTTTCCCAATGCAAGCCTCAGATGAAGATCACAAACATTTACTAAACTTGTTGAAGCCTAAATACGTTATTCCAATCAGCGGGTTATATAAAGACTTTTTAAAGTATACTGCCGTTGCTAAACATACAGGAATTAGTACAGAGCAGGTAAAAATTCTCTACAATGGGGAAATTATTAGCATTTTAAACGGCACCATTAATAAAGGCGCAAAAGAAATTTCTTTACAAGAAAAATGTGTTGATTCTGCCGGAATTCAAGATGTTGGTGCAAGCATCTTATTTGAACGCGAACAAATGGCTGAAAATGGAGTTATTACAATTGCTTTATTTTATAATGCAAAAACCGGTAAATTTTTGAAGGAGTTTAAAAGTAATATTTTAGGAATTTCTGATGACTCTAAGAAAATGGCTGAAGTAGAAGAAAAAATGGAACATTACATTCGCCTTTCAATAGCAGATCTAGAAAAAATTAAAAGCAAATCAGAGAATTTCAAAATTGGAATGAGTGAGATGCGCGAATTCAAAATTAATATGAAAAAAGGGATTACCAAACTATTTGAAAAATCTGTTGATAAGAAACCAATTATTTTGCCCACGATAATTGATTTATAATTAATATAATTGTTCAATAATAGGGTTGGTTGTATGACAAAAAATAATTTGGTTACTCAAAGGTTAACAACAACCGCTGATAATAAAAATACTAAACAATTAGTCTGACGGTTATTAGCCGGGATTGGACTAATTGTTTTTCCAATTGTGTTTTTAGTACGTGTTCCGTATTTTGGTGAATTCTTTGATGGAGTTTTTTTCGATCTTTTATTTTTTGGAACTGCTAAATATTTCGCCTATGTTATGTTAATTGCTGCAGGGGTGATTTTTTTAATTATTCAAAAAAATTATTGACGAGTATTAATTTCTAAAAGATGGATTATTAGCTTTGTTATTGTCATGATTTTTTTAGCATTAATTTTTGCAATAGCTAATTATTTCCAACGTTGAGCTAATGTTAACCCAATTAACATCAGAATTTTTTTAGGAAATTATTTTAATAGTTGAAAGGCCGATGTTTTTGTTACAGGCTCTTTTGTTTGGGCACACAATATTTTGGTTAATGGTGGATTGTGATGAACTTTACTTGTAGCCATTAATGCACAAGTTCCTATTGTCTTATTTTTTATTTTATTGATTATTTTAATTCTTATTATTGTCTTAATTATTGGTTTTAAATTGAAATGAAAAAAGTTGCAATGGCTAAAAGAACGCATTGTTGTTTGGTTTGGTGGGTTTAATAAGAAAACCGTTACCAAAGCAAATATTGTTGAAGAAGAGTTTGTCAATCCATACACAATCAAAATTGATACATCAGACTTATCGAAGTCAAACGAGATACCTTCGCATATCGTTCGATCAGCCACCGATGTTGTCATACCATCACAAGAGGTAACTCAACATCAACAAAACCTTAATTCAACAGAACAATTACAAACCCAAACAATTATCCCTTTCAGTTTACGACAGAAAATTTATAGCGATTTAACTTACGATGGTCCAATTAATAATATTGGAATAAACAATTACGATAAAAACTATGAATATGCAAAAACCGCCATGCTTAATTTGACTGATTTCTTTGTTATTCGCTCAATTAAGGTTTTTCCTAAAAACTTCGCTTGTGGTCCTAGCATGATTAGTATCTGATATGAGCTTGATGATCCTTCAGTAGTGAAAGAGTTTACTAAATATAAAGATGAAATTCAAGCTGCGTTAAAGGTTAAACAATTTGATATTTACCTTAAGGCCAACGTTTTAGAAGTTCAAATTCCGGTTCCAAACACCAATCAGATAAGTTTTAAAGAAATTAACGAATTAATAGCAAATTCCATTGGTTTGCACTGTGCGATTGGCAAAAATCAATACAATCAATCTTGAACTTTGCCTTTGCAAAAATATCCAGTTGTTTTATTAACCGGAATCTTAGGGTCTGGAAAGGGGATGTTATTAACATCGTTAGTTCTTTCTTTGGTTATTAATAATAGTCCATCACAGCTGATGTTATCTATCATTGATACGCGTTCAGGACACTTATCTAGATTTGGACAGGTTCCTCATTTAGTTACACCTGTTGCTAATACAGTTAATAGTGGATTTAATTTATTTGAAGAAGCTTTAGTAGAATTGAAATACCGGGTTAAACTTTTACGTAAATACGGAGTAGATACAATTAGTGAATATAATAAATTACCCGATATTAGCGAACCAATAAAGCCGCTTGTTTTAGTTATTAATGATTTTCAAGATTTGTTAGAATCAGATAGTGATTATATTTATAAATTTTTATCTACAGTTCATCAATACGCTTTGCGTTTAAGTGTTCATTTGATTCTTGTTGCAACTGAAATCGATGGTTTATTGTTTAATGAAGATACCCAAAACCATTTTGATTTAATTTTTGCTTTTAAAGCTCAATCACCTGAAGAAAGCCAATTATTATTGAACAAAAATTATTTAGCTAAACTTTATGGTCGTGGTGATTTTGTTATGGTCAGCAAAAATTCTAAGGAATTAGTTCGTGGGTTGTCTTGTTATGTAGATAATAACGAGTTAAATAAAATACTTAAAGCACTCAACCAAGAAAAGTTAAATTAAAATTTTACATACTTGATTTAATCACTTGTGAAGCAAAAATATTATGAGACGAATTTTAAAAGATTTTTTAACTGAAGATACAAAAAAATCTCCTATTATTGAGTTTGATTTTTTGCTGCTTTCAATCGTTGGAGATTTGCATAGTGATCCAATGACTATGCATTTGTCTCCGCATTTAAAATTATATGAATATGACCGTTATCTTTCGCCTAATGGAAGTGATCGATTGTGGCGCGAAATTGCTTCAGTTTTGCAACGTAGCACTAAGCCTTATGCCGGAGTTGCTAAAATTGGTGAATCGTGAGTCGCGGCTCGTAAAACACGTCTATTGTCATCTAAAAATGCTTACGAGCGAGTACGAATAATAGATAGTAATTATTTTGAATTTTTCAAGCAAAATCCTCACGAGATTTATGCGAAACATTTGAGCCATTTTAATAACAACCCAATAAAGAAAAACTTCTTATTAAATCGATTAAATCAAATTAAGAATTTGCAATCATTTGAACGTTTTAATATGAGTTTGGAAATATTGAAGAACGTTCGGACATATGCAGAAAAAAGGTTATTACTTATTAACCAATCCTTTAAAACTTTGAATTCCCAATTTTATAACGTCCATCAAGTAAACTTAACTCATTTACTATTACTAATTCGTGAATCGTTATCGGTTTCTGAAAACAATCGTGCTTTTGATAACGATTTGATTTCGCTTTCTTTGCAGACACAAAAATTGATTGAAAACTACTTATATTTTCCAGTTGTTTTGCCAATAAACAATTATTTGCAAAGATTAAAAAATATTGATGAGAGAATAACTGCAGCAAAATACGATTCAGTTAATGGGATATCAGCTTATGATGCGGCTAAAAATACTTTTCAACTGCGTGCTCATCAAAGTGACTTTGAAAAACGTTTGAAAAAAGATACCCATGATTGTAAAGTTATTATTGCCAGTTGAATCCGTTTATTAAAAGCAAGAAAACTTAGAAATATTTTTGTTCAGTTTGTGATGACTGACAAGGTGAGTCGAATTGATGCAAAAATATCTTTGCGAAAACGGCAAGACCAATTAAAAATAGCTAAGAAGATTTATCGGCTTAAATTGTGTTCTCCGCGAATGTGTCACGAGATTATCGCTGACACGAAAAAATTAGTTGACCAGCATTATAGTTCTCTTGAAGCCTTAATAGCAAATCCTCCAAGTACAGATGACCCATCAAAACTGGCTATTTTTTATAAGGATATGGAAAACGTTTTTAGAAATAAGACGAAACAATCAATTTTTAATCGAGAAATCAAAGCGAGTATTTTTTTAAAAAATATTTATGACCAACATTTAAAAAACGTAAGTAAGTTATTGTATGAAGAAGCCGTTATTAAACATCAGATATCCGTTTCGATTGACCTTCAAGAGCACTTTAAAAAAGAGCATCTAAGTAGAATTTCAAAATCTAAATTTGCTTGTATACCTTTTGCAAAAACAAGATTAGAAAAATCAATTCATATGATTAAAGCAATCCAATTGCTGGAAAAGTTTTATCATAGTCAAACAACATATTTTATTAAACACTATCAAAATCTTTTTTTACGTTCGAACAACGTCTTAGTATTTTCAACTGCTTATACAAAAATTTTGAATTGAAAAGAAATTAGTTTAACTTATAGTGAATTAGATTTTAAAAAACGTACAGCGAACGGTTTACCAAAACCCTATTTTAGTATGGCAAGTCGTTTTACTTTAGTAAACGAAATTATTAATAAGCGGTATCAAGTAGCTTTAGAAGAAATGAAACTTTTTGTTAAGGGGATTGTTCATTTTCCAAGCCTTCGAACGACGCGCAAAAAAATTGCTTTAGGTTGACGCCGTAAGATTCGTGAACATTTCAATACATCCTTAATTTCTTCAAAAGATAACTTTATTGCTAAGTTGTTTGCAGAAAATAATAATTTGGAAGAATTAAATGATGATAATTGATCAAAAAATATTATTTCTTTTGATCCATATAAACAATACGAATCTAAAAAAATGTACTGTGAATTTTTGTCCTCAAAATTAACTAATTTAATTCATCAAAAGAATGACTTAAAATGTCGTGTTAAATCGTATAAAAAGGATATTCGACTACAGCAAAATATTGCCAAAAATAAATTTAAAGATTTAATAAGTAAGATTCGTCTTCTGTATAATATTTTTAAAAAAAATAGCATGAAACTATTGAAAAATATTCAGATTGTAAACCAGGTTGCTTTAAAAACGAATATGGTTGTGAACAAAAAAGCGATTAACGAAAGTGAATTTACTCGGACGTTTGAAACCAATATTTATATTCTTAAACGCCATTTGTGATTGATGCAGTTTTTAAACAAGGCAACCTCTCTAAAGTGGTTTTTCAATCAGCAAAGATGTTTAGAGTATTTTAATCAATTTGAAGTTAGTAAAAAATTGATTGATGTCGGACTAAATGAATTTTATTTATTTACGTCTCCCGAAACGTTTGATAATTCTGATTTTTTAAGGTTATATCTAGGGATTCAATTTCTGGTAAATCCCAAAGTTCTTATTTATTGTGGTTTACCGCTTAATAGCCAGCACGAAAAAAACTTTGTTAAGGGATTATTAGTAGGTGAGCAAAATCAACAAGGTTTTGCGATGATTTTTTTAGAATCTACAGAGCCCGAAAGTAAAAAAGTGTGTACTTGAACTTTGCCAAAATTTTAATAAGGAATAAATAATGAATAAACCAGTTAAGTTAAACAGTCACGAAATTATAAGTGTTAGAGGAGCTCGTGAAAATAATTTAAAAAATCTGAACATAGATATTCCTAAAAATCAATTGGTAGTAATTACAGGATTATCAGGATCTGGAAAATCTTCATTAGCCTTTGACACTATTTATGCTGAAGGTCAAAGACGTTATTTAGAATCTTTATCATCTTATGCCCGGCAATTTTTAGGTGGAAATGAAAAACCTGATGTTGATTCAATCGATGGATTGTCTCCTGCAATTTCTATTGACCAGAAATCAACGTCTCACAATCCTCGTTCAACAGTTGGTACTGTAACTGAAATTTATGATTATTTGCGCGTTTTATGAGCACGTATTGGATTGCCTTATTGTCCCAATGGTCATGGGCTTATTAAAACCCAAACCATTAAACAGATTACCGACCAAATCTATGCTCAAGATGAAGATAAAAAATTGCAAGTATTAGCACCTATAGTCCGTAATCAAAAAGGGACCTTTAAAAATGAATTTGAAAAACTTCGCCAAAAAGGTTTTTTGCGAGTTTTTGTTGATGGAACAGTCTATTCTTTAGACGATAAAATAGAATTAGATAAAAATAACCGTCATGATATCAGTGTTGTTATTGACCGAATAGTTTTGCACCATGATAATTTAACCAAAACCCGGCTTAATGATGCCATTGAAACAGCGGCTCAAGCTGGTAAAGGGAATGTTAATATTTTGAGTGATAACGAGTTGTTTACTTTTAGTCAACATCACTCGTGTGAAAAATGTGGATTTAATATTCCTGAATTAGAACCAAGGTTATTTTCGTTTAACTCTCCTATCGGAGCGTGTTCTTACTGTAAAGGACTAGGGTTTACTTATGAACCAGATGAAGAACGAATGATGCCAAACAAGTCTTTATCAATCTTAGAAGGTGGGATAGATTATTTCAAAAATATTGTTAATACTACATCTTTAGATTGACAACGCTTTAGTGCCTTATTAAAACACTATGCCATTCCTTTAGATGTTGCTTTACAAGATTTGTCTAAGAAACAATTAAAAATTATTTTAGACGGAAGTGATGAACCAATTGAAGTTCGTTTATTGTCTGCATCAGGGCGTGGTTATGATAAGGTTGAAATGGTTGAGGGCGTGGCTGCTTTAATTAAAAGAAGACATATTGAAACTAGCAGTCAAATGGCTCGCGAGTATTATTCTAAATATATGGCCGAAAAAAAATGTGATACTTGTAAAGGTAAAAAATTGTCACCTAGTGCCCTTAGTGTAAGGGTTGGTAATTTAGATATTATTAACTTCACTGAATTGTCTATCAATAAGTCAATTGAATATCTGCTAGCATTAGAATTAACAAACGAACAAAAGCAAATATCTCGTCTGGCCTTAAAAGAGATAATTGATCGTTTGAGTTTTTTACAAAACGTGGGATTAGAGTACTTAACGTTGGCTCGAAGTGCCGCTACTTTATCTGGGGGCGAAAGCCAACGGATTAGATTAGCCACTCAAATTGGATCACATTTAACAGGCGTTTTGTACGTTTTAGATGAACCATCGATTGGTTTGCATCAAAAAGATAATGATCGTTTGATTGATACTTTAAAATCAATGCGTGATTTAGGTAATACTTTACTTGTAGTTGAACATGATGAAGATACAATGTGAGCTGCAGACCATTTAATCGATATTGGTCCAGGTGCTGGCGAAAACGGAGGTACCTTAGTTGCACAAGGAACTCCACAAGAAGTGGCGGATAATTCTAAATCAATTACCGGAAGATATTTAAGCGGAAAAGAAGCAATTGAAGTTCCGAAATCCCGGAGGGGTGGAAACAACAAAAAAATTGCTTTAAAAGGTGCTACCGGCAATAATTTAAAAAATATTGATGTTGAGTTTCCGTTAAACAAATTAGTTGTGGTTACAGGAGTTTCGGGAAGCGGGAAATCAACCCTTGTTAACCAAACTTTAGTTCCTGCTATTGAACGTTTAATCCTTAATAAATTTGTTAAGCCGCAACCCTATAAAACATTAGATGGAATTATGAATGTAGATAAGATTGTTACCATTTCTCAAGATCCTATTGGGCGAACTCCCCGTTCTAACCCAGCAACTTATGTTGGGGTTTTTGATGATATTCGAGATCTATTCTCACTAATTCCTGAAGCTAAAGCTCGTGGTTACGAACGTGGTAGATTTTCATTTAACGTCTCAGGTGGGCGCTGCGAACGCTGTGGTGGTGATGGGGTTTTAAGAATAGAGATGCATTTTTTGCCTGATGTTTATGTTAAATGTGAAGAATGTAATGGTAAAAAATATAATGACGCAACTTTAGAAATTAAATATAAAGGGAAATCTATTTATGATGTCTTGAGAATGTCTACAAGCGAAGCTCTAGAATTCTTCAAAAATGTCCCAAATATTAACCGTAAATTACAATTAATTTGCGATGTTGGTTTAGATTATTTGCAATTAGGCACAAATGCAACAGTTTTATCTGGTGGGGAAGCTCAGCGAATTAAACTGGCGAAGCATTTGCAAAAGCGAGCTACTGGAAAAACAATTTATGTTTTAGATGAACCAACAACCGGATTACATAGTCATGACATTAAAAAATTGATTGCTGTGTTAAATCGAATCGTCGACCATGGAGACACTGTAATTGTAATTGAACATAATTTAGATTTGATTCAAGTGGCTGATTACATAATAGATTTAGGCCCTAATGGTGGTGATGCAGGTGGAAAAATTATTGCTCGCGGAACACCCGAGCAATTAATTAAATTAACTGATGTTTCACATACTGCAGTATATTTAAAAAAACATCTTGAAAGATGAAACCAAAAAAAGGAAACTTCAAAAAATGATAAACGAAAATCTACATAATTTTTTTACAAGAACTTCTGTTCGCTCTTATGAAAAAACCCCTTTAAAGCCTGAACACGAAAAGGCAATTTTGGATATTATCAATAGCGCGCCAACATTTAGTAATGGCCATGATTTTAGTGCCATAGTTATTAAAGATCAAGTTACAAGAGATTTAATTGCGGGAGATTTACCTCACCAGCAACAAATTAAACAAGCGCCTTTATTTGTTTTATTTTGTGCGGACTGAAATCGGATTGATTATGCTGATACCAAAAATAATTTAAATTTAGTAACTAATGATTTGGATCAACTTTTAGTTGGCACCGGTGATGCTTTTATAGCAGCAACAATGGCGCAAGACGTTGCGCTTTCTTTGAACGTATCAACTTGTTTTATTGGTTTAGTGCGTGCTAACTTAGCGGGGTTAATTAAGTTATTAAATATTAGTGGTCGAGCAATCCCAATGATTGGAATGACTTTTGGCTATGCTGCTGAAAAAAACGAAATCAAACCCAAGATGAATAAACTCTTTTTTGAAAAATACAACCGCCAAGAATTGCAAACAGAAGTTGATAAATATGATCAAATTTTCGCTGAATACTACGCTTCTAGATCAACTAATAAAAAAATAAATCAAAACTGAAGTAGTTCTATGAGTTATTCTTATAATGACAAAGCAACGCGTAAAACAGGGAAGTTTATGAAGTCAATTTGAAAGTTTGAGCTTTAAAAATGAAAAAACCAGAAAATCATATAAACGATAAAAAAAATAACAAATTGTTGTATCACACACCTTTTTTGGATATGTTTCAATCTGCTAGAGGTTTTTTCTATTCACAAAGAAAAAACGTTAATAGCATTGCGGCCCTATGTTTTCGCTATAAACCCGATTTAACTGTTGAGTTTTTTGTTCATTACCAACCAATGCCTCAAATTGTTGAAAAACATTATATTGACGACATGTACCCATGTCCGATAACTGGAGGTTTTGATGGTAATGAGTCGCCTTTGGAATGTGCCATGCGAGAGGTGTATGAAGAAGGTGGATTGCACGTCAACGAATCCCATTTTATTGCAAGTACTAAAGCAATAGCTTCAACACAAATGAATGAACAGGTCTTTCATTTTCTTTTTGAAGTTACTAATGTTCCTCAAGAAATTCCAAAAACAGATGGATCTTTTTTTGAACAAATTGCAGATAACGTGTGATTAAATGAAGAACAACTTCGTAAAATTCTTTTAGACGAAAAAGCCGTTAAATTGAGTTCTTTATATATTTGTTATTTGCTCTGATTAGAACATCAAAATAAAAATTAGTTTCATTTTGATGCTGGTTGTTAATAAACTTCAAAACTAGTTTTTAATTTTTTTACATTCCTAAGAATTTATGTAAACGATTAATAATGTGTTGGAATTTTTCTTGCGCGTTTGGGATGGTGGCATTACTTAATACAAAATCTACACGGAAGTCGATTTCAGACTTTCCAATTCTACCTTTTTTAGTTTTTACTCAGGTTTTATTTCCGTGTCCATATGTCAAGAAGAAACTTGATTCAATGTTTGGATAAAAAATAATTGAATTTTCTTCCTGGTTTTCATTTTCACCAGCTTTGTCGTCATCAAAGACTTTAACGATCTTGATATATTTATCAACTTGCAAACATTCAAGTTCACTAAAGACTGAGTGAACTTCACCTTTTCCGCCACAATCTATGATTGAAATATATTGTTCTGGGAAATAACGATCAATAATATCTAAAAAGAAAGTTGTATCGTTTATCCCTTCAACTAAAATAGCTTTCTTGCTAAATAAAATTTGGGTTATCAAATTTACTCGGCGAGTATTATTGCGTTTCAAAACTTCGTGTAAATTCATTTCAAAATATCCATCATCACCACGTTTAAAACAGTAGTAATAATGTATTTTGGTGTAATGATATCTTTCGTTTTCAGCATAAATTGATTTTAATACTAGTGGTGAAAATGTTGCCATGTAAACGTTGATTCTTTCGCCAATTTTACAAATCAATTTAGACACTTTATACATTAATTCTGGGTGAAGAATATGTTCGGGAATATCTAAGATTACTGCCATCTCGGTGCGCTTTTCATTTTTTAAAAAGACTTCAAGTAAATGTGATAGGATGGCTAAAATTGTAAATGATCTTGTCCCTGTACTAGTTTCGCCAAAAACATCTTTCATGTTATTAAAAGTAACAATACCATTGTCATCGCAATCCATGCTATTAATAATGCACTTTTCAAAACTTGTTTCATTTTCATATTTAATTTTTAAATCATGAACAAATTCTTTTCATCTTAATGAAAGGGGTTGTTGGTTTTGCAGATTGTTTTTTATTAATTTAAAAAAATCTTCAATAAAGTTAACTAATTCACAAAGAAAAGGAACATAAAAATCTTCTTCAGATTTCAAAACTTTTTTAAAATAGTTTAAAAATTCTGCTTCACGCATGTCTGATTCGACATAAAAAGCTAATTTTGAAGCATCCCTTCTTTCGCTTAAGTGAAGACTTTTTCCGGTTTTATTTTCACCGATATATATTTCAATCATTTTAAAAATCCTTTTATTGTTTTTTGTTAAGTAAATTATAAAAGTATAAGATTAAAAATAAAAAGAATTTTTTTGAATCCTACTACTATAATTTAATCATATGATTTAATTTAGGATTAAGTATGAAAAAAGAAATTACAAGTAAAAAAGTTAGTCTAGATGAATTGGCTGTTAATACTATTAGAGTACTAGGTGTTGAGATGATTCAAAAAGCAAATTCAGGACATCCCGGAATTGTTTTAGGAGCATCATCAATTATTTATGCCTTGTTTAAAAACCACTTAAGTGTTAATCAAAAAGATTTAAATTATGTTAATCGCGATCGTTTTATATTAAGCGCTGGTCATGGAAGTGCACTGTTATACGCAACAATGTTAGTGAGTGAATATCCTTCAATTAAAATGGAAGATGTTAAAGCGTTCAGACAAATTAATTCAAAAACTTCTGGACACCCTGAAATGGAATTATTAAAAGGGGTTGATTACGGAACAGGACCTTTAGGTCAAGGAGCAGCCACTAGTGTTGGTTTTGCAATTGCTGAAGCTAACATGAATGCTAGATATCCGTCTTTGATTAATCACTATACATACTGTTTATTAGGTGATGGTTGTATGCAAGAAGGTGTAATCCATGAATCTTTAGCTATTGCAGGACGTTACAAATTAAACAAATTAATTTGGTTGTTTGATTCGAACCGAATCCAATTAGATGGTAAAGTTTCAGATTCGACAATAACAGATTATAGTCAACTTGTGAAAGCTCATGGATGGGATTATATTTGTGTAGAAGATGGGATGGATTACAATGCAGTTAGCAAAGCAATTGCTAAAGCAAAAACTAATAAAAAACCAACTTTTATTGAATGTAAAACCGTAATTGGTTATGAAAGCCCATTTGCTGATTCACATAATTGCCATGGTGCTCCACTTGGATCTGATAATATTGCAATTTTGCGCAAGAACTTAAACTATGAAGAAAAACCATTTACGATTTCCAAAAAACTTAAAGGTCACTTTAAAGCAATGTGAACTCGTGGCGAATCTAGTTTCAAAAAATACGAAAAAAATCTTGCTTCATTAAAAACTAAAAAGCCTGAAATTTATAAAACTTACGTTAATGAATTAAATAATAAGTTGAATTTATCCAAAGAAGCTTTTGCAGCAATCAAACTAAAAGATTTCGAAGCATCAAGAAATTTAGCAGGAGAAGTCTTCAAGGTTCTTAGCGATTTAAACAAAAA
Source organism: Mycoplasma testudinis ATCC 43263 (assembly GCF_000687795.1). Classification (GTDB taxonomy): domain Bacteria; phylum Bacillota_I; class Bacilli_A; order Mycoplasmatales; family Mycoplasmoidaceae; genus Mycoplasmoides; species Mycoplasmoides testudinis. The sequence goes on along the minus strand of NZ_JHXT01000002.1, from coordinate 46,849 downwards.
TATTATGGTTGTTAATATTGATTTATCTGGATCAACAAAAATTAAACCAGCTAGTGGTAAACAATTTGATGTTAATGATTACACTGGCCAAAATATTAATGTTGGGGTTCGTGAATTTGCAGCCACAGCAATTACAACTGGAATTATTGCCCATAAAGGATTATTAGCTGTAACTTCAACGTTTATGAGCTTTGCTGATTATTGTAAACCAGCTTTACGCTTGGCCGCTATTAATGGCATTCCCACCGTTTGTGTTTTTAGCCACGACTCAATATCAGTTGGAGAAGATGGCCCAACCCACCAACCAGTTGAACAACTTACAATGCTGCGTTCAATGCCCAAAATGGAAGTTTATCGGCCAGCAAATTTATTTGAAATGTGTAATGCTTTTGTTTCTGCTTTTACAAGTAACCATCCAACTGCCATTATTACTTCACGAGCAGCATTTAAGCAATCTCATCCAGTAGGTCCAAAAGTGAACCCTTCTCAACCCTATTTTGTACTTGAACCAAGTAAACCGAAATTTTTGATTTTTGCAACTGGTAGTGAAGTTGGAACAGCACTTAACTTGGCAGATCGATTTGCTAAAGACAATGTTGCAGTTGGGGTGTTATCTATTCCAACGATGACTGCTTTCAGAGATTCATCTATTGCTTTCTTACAAACGTTTTCAAAATTATCTCCATTTAGTGTTTTATTAGAAAATGGTTCATCTTCTTTGTGGGGAGAATTCTTTAAACACAAAATCGGTTTAGATTCATATGGAGTTTCAGGAAAACCTGAAGATGTTATGAAACACTTTGGGCTTGACGAAGATAGCTTATATAAAAAGATTTCAAATATTTTCTTAAAGCAAAAACCTTCAAACAAGTAAACATTCAAAGTTCATTAAACGTTTTTTCTAAATAAAATAGAACTTTTAATTTATTCAATTATTGACAAAAACATCAAGAATTTCTCTAGCGATTAGGTTCCTAGAAACTTATCTTGATGTTTTGTTTTGCTTACGTTTAATGATGTGCGTAAGTTTGTTGTAACTGAAAATATCTTATTGAGTTTTTTTTCTATTTGGCTTAATAAAAACAACGTAATATTTTTTGTTTTAATTTGCACCCTAGATTCCATACAAACCTAGTAAGGAGCAGATTATTATTTTGTTAGTTAAATTTTTACATCAGTTGTAATATCGATTTTTCATTATTACTCTTATGACCGATAAATTTTGTAATATACTTTTAGCATTAAATATTACTACTACGAAAAACTAAAGAGCATTGTTTCATGAAGAAAGTTAAAGACAATAAGTTAACTGGCAAACAATTTTCATTGTTTGTTGTGAATCACATTGTTGGTTTTGGATTTATTGCTACTATTTCTGGGGTTATTAATCTTGGTCAATATGGGCTAATTGTTATTGTTTTAACGTCTTTAATTACGCTAGGAGTCGCTTTATGTTTTTCGCGTTTAGCTGCTAAGTTTCCAGGAAGTTATGGTGGATCATATCATTACGCAAAACAGGCCTACGGACGGAAGGCTGCATTTTTTGTAGGCTGAAATCAATTTATTCAAGGTCCGATATTGGACGCTACTGCACCTTTATTTTTAGCTAGCGCTTTAACAATTGTTGATGTAGTTCGAGAAAATCCTCAAGCCGTAATTGGCATTCGAGTTGGCTCAGTTTTATTTTTTATAGCTCTTGTTTTTATATCGACTATTGGCATTCGGGTCAGTAAACACTTAATCTTTTTATCTGCTTTAGTTAAATGACTAGTTTTGGCTCTTGGAATTGTTATTGCTTTGATTTTGTCCATTCGCGAAGGAGCATATACTACTAATTTCACATCTGCCAACCGAGTTTCTTCTTTAATGATTTTTTCTAATGTTATTTCCTTTATGTTTGCTTTTGGTGGAATGGAAGGTGTTGCAGCGATTTCATCTGACGTAAAAACCAAAAATTTTCGGAAAATACTAATGTTTGCTTTTGCTTTTATTCTTACTCTTTATTTTGTCGTATATATCATTCTTAACGGCCTAAAAATAGCGCCAGAAATAAAAAACTTTAGCCAAATATACCAAGGATTAATTGGCCTTACTGGTGTAATAATTTTTGTTGTTGGATTAGTTTTTAACAATATTTCTTCTCGTCTTACAAGTAGTATTATCGGAGCACGTACGATTGCACCATTAGCAGAAGATGGACTCTTGCCACGCGCTTTGGGGATGAAAAGTAAAAAAGGAGAACTTCGTAATGCCATTTTGTTTGCCGGTGGGCTCACAATTATTTCTTTAATTATCTTTTTTGTTATTCCGCTGGAATTACATTTAGAATCATTTTTTAATGATGTAATTCAATTAGGCACAATCGCTTTTTTAGTTCAGTATTTTTTTACGATGATGAGTGCTTTGGTGTTAGAAAAAACTAAAAAAATTGAACACATTCCTTTCTTGGAAAAGGTCGTTTATATTGTTTCCATGGTTTTAATTGCTATTTCGCTTTTAATTTTTCTTTTTCCACCAATTACAAATGAACCTTGACAGGTTCAAAAGACAATAATAATTGTGGCTTATATTGGTTTTATGGCAATTGGGTATTTGTTATATTTGATTCGTTATGCCCGCAAAAAAAGAAGAAACCATCACAAGCAGATTTATTAGATCAAGAAATTAATTAATCAAAATATTTATAAGGATTACTTTTTCTTCTACTTTCAAACTATGCCTAAAAACAATCGCTTTATTTTGCTGTGTATATTAAAATATCTAACAAAGGAAAATGATTAGATGTTCTCGGTCTCACAAATTTTAGTTATTGTTTTAGCTATTCTTTTTCTAATTGCAGTTGTTGCGTATATCGTATACGCAACCATTTTTGTACGAATTCGTAAAAGTGTTAACCAGATTTATATTAATCAAGAACGATATAATGAATTTGCAGCTAATTCATTTGTTAGTGCTGTAAAGCCATTTGAACTTTTATCTCGTAACAAGTCATATCTAAAGCCAGTAGTAGCATACATGAAAGAGTTTGATGCCTATTATAAAAAACAATTAAATCAAACTTTGCTCCCGATTAATGAATTGACAGTTTTAAAAAATCATTTTGATTTAAAGTTTACTAAATACACTTCTAAACAAATTGAAAACTATTTTGTTTCTTTGTCTTTGTTAAAAAAGCATTTTGATGATCTGACAGTTAATTCTTCTATCTACCAAAATAGTGCATCTAGATTAATTATTACTTATCGAAATTTGATTGATAAATTATCCTTGTTTTTAAAACATCATATTTTACAAAAGTATGACAGTATCGTTTTCAAAGATTTTTTAAATAACATCTCTCAGTATTTCGCCGATGCGGATTATTCTTATAATTCATTAAAAAATGATGTCTTTATTCACGATATGGAAAGTTTAAGAAAAGTTATCCATTCGTTGCTATTATGTACTAATAATCTTTATTTTTTAGATAAGAAAGCAGACTACGTGCGTTATCTTATTAAGGAAATTAATCAACAATATCAACGTTCGCGTAAAGATCCTAATCTTTTACAACCTTCACAATTGAATGAAATTTATCGAATTATTGATGAATCATCCACTTCGGTAAAAAGAGTGGACGAAAAATTACATTTATTACAGTTCAAAGATTCTGAAAACGCTTTAGTAGATTTATTGAATGTTTTGTTACCACTTAAAAAACGATTATATGATGAAAATGAGGCTCGTGAAATTGTTAGTTTGGGATTTGATAATTTTGTTAAGAGTGCAGACATGTTTGAAAAGAAGCACCAAGAATTAATCCAAGCTATCAATAATGTTGGTGAAAATTTCCGACGCGATAAAGATATCACTGATCGAACTACAAAAATTCAAACTAGTTTGACTGATATTCGCAACGCAATTCATTTTATTCAAGAAGAAAAAGAACAACGTCAACAAAACTATAGTGTTCTGCTTGAAAAAATAACAATGATTATTAGTTCAATATCTAATTTGCATAATGACTTAGAAGATCTAATTAAAGTTGCGGATGAAAAAATGAATGTTTATAAAAGCGTAATTCATGGAATAAATAATCTGAAATTAAAATACTCGCAACTTGAAACTATCATGATGCAAAATAAATTTTATCCTGAGCAATTAATTGCAGACGAATTCTTGACTGTAAAACAAGAAGTTAATTTAAAAGACAAAGCTTTATATTCTGATTATAATCTTGCTATTGCTAATTTTGATGAATTCTCAAAACGAGCTAATAAGACTTTCATTGACACCTTATATGCCGTAGTTGATTTAGCATCTTTAAAAGAAATTGCCCGCTCAACATTTTTATTTCTAAATAAATATCGGCGCGAAAGTGAAGAAATTGAAAAACGTTTGAATGAAATACAGGAAATGTATAATCGCGGTTCATATGAAAAATGTGTTCGTAATCAAATTAAGGTCTTGGAAATTATTAAAGCGTCCGCTTCACGTTTTAACTTGCCATTAAATTAGTTTCTGTTTTCTTGGTCTTAAAAAATAAACAATCTTAATTTTAACTACAGATAAAACTTTTTTAGTTTGTTTTTTGTGTTTTAAATATTTTTGCGCAGATGAAACATATCATCTATGTTTTAACATTTTATTATGAACCAAAAATCTTCATTTTGTGCTTCATGTTTGAATTCCAATGCGGATTAAAATAACCGCGTTAATTACTATATAAGAAATTATATACCCGACAATCATTACTCGTGGTCAGTCGGGAATATTTAAAAATTTACCTACTGCATCATATTCACCACCAATTCAATCACCACGAATGACTCCAGTACTATTTCCTATAATTTGTGGAATTACTGAAACAATGATTAGAACTCAAGAAAAATAAAATAGCGCAAAACCATGCATGTATGCAAATATTATTTTTCTTCAATTGCGAGTTCAGCAAATAACCATTAAACTTACTATCATCGATAAATAATGAATCATGAAATACAATTCACCTTGAGGCGAGCCAACAAAAATATAAAATCAAACGCCGTTTGGCAGATTCGAAATATTATTTACATCGTGAATAATTTCACCAAATAATGTAATGCCAGCACCAAACAATCCAAATGGTGCCATTACTTGAGCGGCCGTCTTATTTTTAAAAGTTAATGCTAAAGATCCAAAAATAATATAAAAAGGACATAAATCCAAAAGGAATAAACGGCTGTAATTTAAACTTATTTGATCGGGAAGATTTTGATTTGGTGGTTCCAATCTTCCTAAGGCAACGTATATTTGGCCTCTAAATTCGGGAACCAGGTATTGTAATTGCCTTCCTAAAAAAGCATAAGCAAACGCAATTAAACCAATTACTGCTCAAAACCATCATTTATTTGCAAGCCGCTTTGTAAAAGGACTTAGAATAATGATAATGATGGCAGTAATCACAATGATTAATATAAATGTTGTGCTTAACCCCATTGTTTGTTTCCTTAGAATTTATAGAAACTATTATAAATATTTGTTGGCAATAAATAGTATTTGCTTTTAGCGATTCATATAATGAATAAAAAAGAAAGTAATGATTTAAGTGTGTAAATGTCGTCACTTTTAATAAGTGATTAACATCGTGTTATTAAAAGTAGGGTGTGTAGTATAAAGTGTGTCGAACTCTTTTGTTAAAAATTAATTAACAAAAAGTTTTTCTTATGAGAAAGACAAAAGAATTAGCAATTCTTCCATTTCAAGAATATCGCGTTGTCTTTTTGGTATGATGATTGGTTTGAATAAACCATTTTGATCGCGAGGAGTCTTGATTTGTATTTTACCTACTGATGATGTCACTATTTTTTGGTAAATCCATTTCGATAATTTGCATCTTTTGATCGTTCATGTTCATCACGTCCCAAATGTTCTTTCATCTTAGTTTTTAAAATAGCGTTTAATGGTTCTGAAAAAACTTCAGTCATTGACTTAATTAAATTAGAAGCGCTTCTTTGATCAAAAATATCAGGGTTATCCAAGACCAAATTGGTTAAATTGGTTTATCGGTAATTGTCAGATTTTGATGATTTTGGAGTTTTTTTGTTTTAGACATCGCTAATTTTCTTTAGTTATTTGAATTTAAGACGATGTCTAATTTACACAGTTATTTCATTACTACCATAAAAAAAGCGTATTGCTTTGCGTTAGGCAATACGCTTTGTATTTATCTTAAAATTTTTATTTTAAGTAATCTTCAACTAAGGCGCTAAAGTATGTCGATCCATTAACTATAACTTTGTCATCAAAGTTAAATTTATCATTATGAACCATTGTTGCAGTATCATTACAAATAAACGCATATGATCCAGGAATAACATCTAGCATTGCTGAAAAGTCTTCAGAAGCCATCATTTGAATAGCATCATTAACTAAGTCTTTTCCCAAAGCTTTTTCGGCAATTTTTCGTGCATATGCATTAGCTTTTGGATCGTTAATAGTTGGTCCTGTTCCGTCAGTTCAAATATCAGCTTTAATTTCATAAGCAGCCGCTATCGAATTAACAATTTGATAAATTCGTTCTTTTAATTTAGCTCGTGTTTTATGAGTAACACTTCTAGTACTTACAGCAATTTCAGCGGTTTCAGGAATTACGTTTGCAGCATTTCCAGAATGAATTGATCCCACATTTAAAACAGCACGATCACTTGCTGGAATATTCCTGCTAACAATTGACTGTAAAGCCATAACCATATCTGCAGCACATGTAATTACGTCTTTTGCAAATTCTGGCGCTGAACCGTGTCCGCCATTACCTGTTAATTTAATGTTATAGACATCAATGCCTGCCATAATTCCATCTTCTTTCATATAAAAATACAATCCACCTGGCTTACCATTTGGAATTGCGAAAGCTGGCATATTATGAATTGCAAAAATTTGATCAACTGGATATTTTTTAAAAACACCATCTTGGATCATTTTTAAGCCACCGCTAATATTTCCTGATGCTTCCTCATTTGGTTGACAAAAAATTCGAAGCGTTCCATTTCAATTTTTTGTTTCCGCCAAATAACGGGCGGCACCCATTACCATAGTCATGTGGCCGTCATGACCACAAGCATGCATTATGCCTTTGTTTTTTGATGCGTAAGGTAGACTGTTCACTTCTTCAATTGGCAAAGCATCCATTTCACAACGCAACCCAATTGCTTTTTTTGAATTTCCATTTTTAAGTGTTGCTACAAACCCTGTATTAGCAAAAGTTTCTTTGCTAATGCTATACCCTCACGAAGTCAAAAGTTTTTTTAACTTATCTGCAGTTTTTGATTCTTTCATTCCAATTTCAGGATTTTGGTGCAAGTCATGACGTAAAGAAACTAAATCTTTTTCGTATTTCTTAATAATTTTTTGAATGTTATTAGCCATTTTATGACCCTTTAAATAATGTTTAAATATTATTGAATTGTTTTAGTAATGTATCGTTGGTAGAAATCTTTTACAGAGAATTTGATGGCATCTTTTTCTTTAGGAATCAAGGCCACTGCAATAATTCCAATTAATGGCATTAAGAACATAATTGAAATCGCTGGAACAGCACCAACTCCATTACCTGGTAGAATTTCATTTGGATAGTTACTGTTTACGTGACTGATTCCAGCATCCATAACAGCTGAAGTTATAATATCTAGAATAGTGTATCCACCATACGAAAACCCAAATAATAAGGCAATTAAAGCAGTGATTTGTGATGGAGTATAACCCCAGCGGTATGGCATCGCATAAAAGATTCCATTTATTCCAAATAACATTGCACTACCAATGAATGTCAAAATCATTACAAATGCGACATGAACACTGTCTAACCCATCATAACCAACAGCAACCCCAGCTGCAATAAATAATGTTCCAAAAAAGAACATAATAGAAGTGTAATGATTATAAGAATATTTTGTTCTTAATCAACGGCCTACAGTAAATAAGCCAATAAATACACCAGCCAAGAAAGCAATGTTGAATCCACCTAAAATTCATGAAAGATTTTTGTCGGTTAAAGAATTGTTAGGTGAATATACTCAGAAGTTAGCAAGAATATTTGTTCCTGGTTCAACTGTAATATAACTCAAGAACATAGCTCCAATTAAGAAGAAATAGACCTCTTTTTTACGTAGCACTTCTAACATTGGATTGGTAGATTTCGGACGCAAATTCTTTTGACTCATATCGTGTTCTAACTGGATCTTTTTGGCTGTTAAATCAATTTTTTTACCTACCAACGAGTAACTTACAAATAGAATTCCCATAATAATTTCAAGAACTCCACCGAATACTTGTCAATTTAAACCAATTGCAGCTGTAATTGTTGATGATGTTAAGAAGATGCTACCAATAATAGATGCTAAATTTGCAGGGAAGACATTTAAACTAGAAAAAGTTTTAGCTTTTGCTTTGCAGTATGTAGCAATTACTCCATTAGTGTATGAAATTAATGTAGTTCCTCCTAATGCCATTAAGATTCGGAAAACAATAAACATCGCATAAACACCACTACTATTAGTAATTGTTCCATTTGCATCTCTTTGTATTGCGTATGGAGCAAGTAAATATGGGAAAGCAGCAACCATTAACCCAAGAGCAATCAAAACAGAATATTTATGATTTAGTCTAGTAATTAATCAACCAAAAAAGATTGCTCCAATTCCTCGACCAATTGTTAATGATCAATTAGTTGCCCGAGAAATCGTTAATGAAACGCCATTTGGGAAAATTTGATAAATTAATCCGTTATTGAATGTTCCAACAGGTTCAGCTGGTTGGATAGCTTGATTTGCAGTAATAGTAATACCAATATTTCGTGGGTCAAAAGTAGTATGTGAACTTTGGACAAAAAGCGTTCCAGATCAACTCATTACAAACACAAAATACCCTATAAATAATAGTGTATACATGATGACACCAGAAAAATATGGGTTTTTTGATTCAGCACTGGCAACCTTATGATGATGGTGCCCTAAACTATGCAAATGCAGAAAATGGTGCTTATGGTGATGTCCAAAAGACCAATTAAATTTAATGCGTTGAAACATTAGATATCCTTCTTGATTTATAAATTAAGTATGTTAGGAAAAAGATCTTTTTTGTTAATTAAGCAAAAAAGCAGAAAAAGGTTAGTTTTTTGACGCTAGAATTATAACGGATTATTTTTATTTAGAACATAAAAGATATTTTTTAATAAAAATTTGTGTAAACATTTACATTTTTAACGCGAAAAAGATTTTTGTATTCAATAATCAGATAAAAAAAGATTTGCATTATTTTCTTAAATCTTTTATCTTATTTAACTTTTGAAATCTAAAAATGAATTGGATTCTAAACGTCTTCTTGTTTTGTTGCCAAGAATGTTTAAAAAGTTTGCCAATATATATTTTTCATTAAATAAAATGCGCTATAATGTCTTTTCGATTAATTATTAGGGTGTGGGGATAATGACGCGTCGGGAAATAGAAGAATTTATAGGTGATGAAATCATCTTTGTAGTTGGTTTAAATTTATTGAATCGAAAATTGGTTTCTACTAAAAATATGTCAGATACATCCAAAACTAAACAGTTTACGGTTTTTGGAGGTCCTGAATCTTTTAAAGTTTCAATTGAACTTGATGAGAGCAATAATTTAAAAAAATTTAATTGCAATTGTTTTGAATTTTCGCACAAGAAAAAAAAGTGTTCACATCTTGCTGCTTGTTTACTCAAATTGTTTCCTTCTCAACAAAAGAAGGTAAATAAAAAAGATGGCGTAGCACAAGAATCGCTTGATAATTTTAAAGTTATTTCTTGCAAAAAAGCTCGTCTACTTTTTGATAAAACCAATTATCGAGTATTGTCAGGAGAGAATTATTCTTGTTTTAGTTTATCTATTGTTTTGGATGAAAAATCCTCAATTCCTGTCTCTGCCAGCTTGCAAATGTTTGCCAACTTTTCTGGAAATAGTTCTGATTTAATTAATTTGATTGAATTAGACGGAACGGGTTTCAAATTGAAGGCAAGTTCTTTTAATATTGTTGATTTAAAAATTCTTAAATTCCTTCTTAAAAACACTCCTAAACAAATTACAACAATCAAAGACTATGATGCAATAACAGATGCTAATTCTTTTTGAATTTCGCCTAAATTAGTTCTCGAATTATTTGAGTTTCTTAAAGTTGAACTAAATTTGGAAAATGCTTCTTCAGCTGTGATTGAGTATGTTAATGAAAAAGCTAGTGCGTTTAGATTTGTTAGTACTCAATGCGACAAGCGGATCGTTTTGCAACATAATAAGTTAGATACTTATATTACCCAAATCCAGTTTTTTGTAAATAATGAGTGAATGACTGTTCGCGATGCTTGAACAGATAATTTAAGACGTCTTTTTTTATTAGAGAATAGTACTAATTTTGCACATCATGGAAAATATTCAGAAGTGGTTAATATAGCGAGTTCTTCATTCGCTGAAAATTATATGTTCTACCATGCCCGGGGGATAACCGATTATTATTTATTTTCTAAGAACAATGCGTTAAAAAAACTATTTGAATTTTTGCCCAAGGCCACATTTGAATTAGCTTATAATCCAAAGACTCGTTCATTTGAACGAAAGGTAAAATTTTTATATTTCAATGAAGGATTGCCATTTAGCGTTTTATCAACAGACACAGAGAATTTACATTCTAAAGAGCGTTTATATATTTATGAACAATTTATCGTTGAAGCAGCCGATTCAGCCATTCAAACTAAACAGTTAGCAAGGAAAAGTTCAGGTTCGAAAATAACTTCTGAGTTGATGAATAAAATCAATCAAGATTATCGTGATTTTTATCAAACTGAAATGGTTCAATATAAAGTAAGTGATAATTTATTAAATGAAGGTTTTTTAAATTTTGATTATTCAGACTTAAAAAAAATTACAATCCAAAAAGGCAATTTATTAATTCGTTGTAATCGTGTTAATTTTTCAATTTCTGAAATAAGCAATATTTGTAAAGAATTTAATGGCACAAATGATGTAATTATCACAAAAAATTGTTTTTATAAATTGCAAACACCTGAAAATAAACTATTCTGTAAATTTTGATCAAAATTTGATTTTTATAATGCTAAATCAGATTCCATGGGAACATTTGAGTTTCCAAAATTTAGGGCTTTTGATTTACTTTTAGCATTTGATGGTAACCGCAAATTATTTGAACAATATGCAGATCCATCGGTGGTTGAATTGATTAAAGCATTTAAAGATCTTGTATTTGAAAAAATGCCGATTAATCCGCCTTTTGATAAATTGCTTAGACCATATCAGACTGAAGGTCATTACTGGTTAAGAACTTTGCAACGTTATTCGTTTGGTGGAATTTTAGCAGATGATATGGGTCTAGGAAAAACCGTTCAAACAATTTCTGTAATTGCTCAAGCTTATGCATCAATTCCCGATGACATTCCTTCTTTGATAGTGGTGCCAACTTCATTATTACTAAACTGACAATCAGAATTTAAAAAATTTGCTCCAAAATTAAAAGTAACGACAATCCGCGGGTTGCCGATGCAACGTCAACAATTGTTAGCAAGAAACAAAACAGGAATTGAGATTACTTCTTATTCATATTTCCGTCGTGATATTGAAGAGCATCAAAAGAAAATTTATAAGTTCGTTGTTATTGACGAAGCACAAAACATTAAAAATCACGCCAGCCATTTATCGTTAGCTATCAAAACATTACAAGCAGAACATCGTTTAGCTTTAACCGGGACTCCAATTGAAAATAAACTCATCGAATTGTGATCGATTTTTGATTTTATTTTGCCAGGATTGTTTGGTTCTTCTCGTGACTTTATTCGTGATTATGAACGACCAATTACAAAAGATGATAGTAATACTGTTGTTGATCGGTTAAAACAAAAAATTAATACTTTTATTTTGCGCCGTACTAAGGATAAAGTTTTAAGTGAATTACCGCCTAAAACCGAAACCGATATTACAGTTGAATTATCTCCAGAACATCGAAAAATATACGATGAAAGATTAGCCGCTTCACACCAATATGTTAAAGGTTTAATTGATTCCAATAAGACAAAACAAATTCGTTTTGAAATTCTTAAATTAATTATTGAGCTACGCCAAATTTGCTGTAGTCCAAAAATTAAAAAACCAGATTTTGATGGCGAAAACACCAAATTTGACGCTTGTCTAGAATTAATTGAGGAGTCCATTGAAAATCACAAAAAGGTTTTGGTCTTCACCCAATTTTTGGGAATGATTGATCTTTTTAAAAAAGAACTGAAGAAAAGAAAAATTAATTTCTTTGTTTTAAGTGGCGAAACCAAAAAGGATGAAAGAATGGCGGCTGTGAACGATTTTAACAATGATGATACACCTGTGTTTATTGCGTCCTTACGAGCTGGGGGCGTTGGTTTAAATTTGGTAGGTGCTGAAGTTGTAATTCATTATGATTTATGATGAAATATTGCAGTTCAAAATCAAGCAACAGATCGGGTTCACCGAATTGGTCAAAAGAAAGCGGTTCAAGTTTATCGAATCATTGTGGATAATTCTATTGAACAGCGGATTATTCGGATTCAAGATGTTAAGAAGCATTTAAGCAAATCAGTAATTAATGATGACAAGAATATTTTGGCTTCGCTATCAATTAATGATTTAGTGGATTTGTTTGATCCTAATAAAGATCCGACAAAAAATTTATCTGAATCTGTTAAGACCAAAAAGACTAGTAAAGGTTAGTTTCCGTTAGAAATTAAAGCGGTTTGTTTTACTAGAATAAAAAAAAGATATTTTTTGACAAGATAGTATATAATTATATTTGCTGTCACTCTCATCTTAAGAGTGCTAATTTATTATGGGGGTTTTTTATGGCTCAGTCTAAACGGGATTACTACGAAATTTTAGGAATCACTAAAAGTGCTGATCAATCTGAGATTAAACGGGCATTTCGTAAAATGGCTATGAAATACCACCCAGATCGTAACAAAGAACCGGATGCAGAAGAACGTTTTAAAGAAATTAATGAAGCCTATGAAGTCTTAAACGACGAAGAAAAACGAAAAGTCTATGATCGGTATGGTCATGAAGGGCTTAATGCAAGCGGCTTTCACCAAGAAGGATTTAATCCTTTTGATATTTTCAATAGTGTATTTGGAGAAGGCTTCTCAGGATTTAGTAGTGAAGGTGTTGAATTTGGTGGCGGTTTTGGTGATATGTTTTCTTCGTTTTTTGGCGGCGGTGGCCGACGCCAAGCGCAGCAAGAACAACAATTTGAAGTTAATTTACTTGTAGATTTGCATTTAAATTTTATCGAAGCTGCAAAAGGATGTGTTAAAGACGTTGAATATACCCGTCAAAAAACTTGTTCAACATGTAGTGGGTCTGGAGCAGGCACGGCTACTGATGCGATTCAAGTATGTAGCACTTGTCACGGTGAAGGGGTAATCGTCCAAAATAAACGAACACCATTTGGAACCTTCCAAACACAAGGGATTTGCGGCTCTTGTCGGGGAGAAGGAAAGATTATCCGAGAGAAGTGTGCAACTTGTAAAGGACAACGCACAATCAGTGAAACTTTAGTTAGCAAAGTTAAAGTTGATCCTGGGCTATACGATCAAGATGTTATCGTAGTTAAAGGCGAGGGACACTCTTTCCTTAATCAAGTAGGTGATTTATACGTTCGAACAAATATTGCCGAAAGTCGAATCTTTGAAAGAAGTCAAAACGATATTTTGGTTAAAGCTTTAATTGATCCTTTGGATGCGATGGTTGGCGGAACAATTTACGTAGCAACCCTAAATGGCTTGCGACAAGTAGAAATTAAACCAGGGACTAGAAATGGTGAACAAATAATTTTAACTGGAGAAGGAATTAAGTCGGCTCAACCTGGAAGAATTTTTAAATCTAGTCGTGCCGGAGATTTAATTGTTATTGTTACTTATGCGGCTCCTAATCGCTATAACAAGCAAGAAATCAAGAAACTTCAAGAGTTAGTTCGTCCAAATGAAGAAGTTGAAGCTTTTGTAAAGGCTATGAAAAAAGAATTAGAAATTAAATAATATTTTTGCCATGACAATTCAACATCTTGAAAATTCGCTATTTGTAGCCGTTTTTCAAGATGTTTTTGTTTTATAATATATAAATTATAATTACACCCATACACGTAAATCTTTAAACGGCCTAATTAGCCATATTTTAGTGAATGATTGATAGTATAAAATTCAATATGCGAAGGAGCGTTATATGCCAGATTGATTGATTGCATTAATAGGCGTTTTAGTCGTTATCGTAATTATTTTAGCGCTCTACATGATTGTCGCTTTTAGAAGAATTGGAATTACTACTAAAAAACTAGACTATTTAGTTGAAGATTTATCATATAAATCTGAAAAATTTGCGCCGACTTTAGATTCGTTAATTAAACTTGCTAATTATATTGAAACCCTAGATGGCATTTTAAAAGCTGATGGAAGCAAACTATTGGGTAAGGTTTCACAAAACAAAGATGATATTTTAATTTTCATCAATCAAATTCGTGATTTCTTGCGTTCGCCATCATCCAAGAAAGACAATGAGTCCGAAGATAATGAACTAAAAGCAGATAAACCACCGATGATCACTTCTAAGAAATCTTCGATTAAAGGGGTTAAATAAAAGTGGCTATTTGGAAAAAAGCATTAACTGCTTCTATTGTTTATTCGCTTTATCGGTTGTTAAAAGATAATAACGAAGACACCAAAAAAACCCGTAAGGTTTTGGTCGGTTATTTCGAAAACTTTAAACCCCGATTACGGGAATTATTAGATGATTTATCAAGTTATTTAGATGCTTCTAAAGGAATTGCAGATACAAAAGAACGGGCTGATATTGAAAGCCGATTAACTGAATTAAAAACCAAGATCGAAAGTATCAACGCTAATAGTGTGGCTAGTGAAATTACAGATACTTTAATAAGATCTGCTGGCTTTTTAGAAAAAACCCGAAAACGTTTATTTGGACAGCTTGATAGCCCACAAAGTCCAGATGATAGCCCAGTACAAGACAAGGAGAATAAAACTTAATTATGTCAACCAAAAAAACTTGTTTTATTACAACACCAATTTTTTATCCTTCAGGTAATCCGCATATTGGGCATGCTTTTACAACTATTTTAGGTGACTTTATTAAACGTTATAAGACCCAACGGGGTTATGATGTTTTCTTTTTAACTGGAACTGACGAACACGGGAAGAAATTATTTCAAAAAGCACAAAATGCAAATATGATGCCTCAGGAATTTGTTGATAAACACAATTTAATTTTTCATGATTTATTTGATAAAATGCAAATTGCTTACGATCGATTCGTTCGTACAACAGATCCCAAACATGAAAAAGTCGTTCAAAAAGTTTTTGCTAAATTACAAGAACAAGGAAACATTTATCTTGGTGATTGAGAAGGATTATATTGTGTAGACTGTGAAGAAAATTACACTTCTACTCAAGCTATCCAAAAAGATGAAAAATTGTTTTGTCGGGTTGGCCATCTCTTAGAAAATTATCACGAAAAAACCTATTTTGTTAAAGTTAGTGAACACGAAAATTATGTTCGTAAGTTATTGAATGATCGTGAACTAAATGTTTATCCAGAGAATCGTTTTAATGAATTAATTAACAATTTTATTGAAACCGGACTAAAAGATTTATCAATTAGTCGGGAAAACATGACTTGAGGGATTAGCGTTCCTAATGATCATAACCAAACTATTTATGTTTGGTTTGATGCGTTATTTTCTTATCTCAGTGGAATTGGATTACTGATGGAAGATGATCATTTATTTCAAAAATATTGAAACAATCCTGGTGGTGAAAGAATCCATTTATTATCCAAAGAAATTGGTCGCTTTCATTGTATCTATTGACCTTTATTTTTAAAATTTTTGGATATTCCAATCCCTTCACAATTAGTTTTACATGGTTGAATTGTGGATGAAAAAGGAACGAAGATGTCCAAGTCATTTGGTAATGTTATAAATCCTCACGAATGAATTGATAAATACGGAAATGACGCAATGCGTTATTACCTTTTAAAAGAAATGAATTTGACTAAAGATAATCGCTGTGGATCAAATCTTCTAGAAAGTGTTTATAATGCCGATTTAGCAAACAATATTGGTAATTTGATATCCCGCACAATTGGGATGTTGACTAAATATCAAGATGGAATTATCTTACCAGCACAAGATTTGTCAGAAAAACACAAGGGGATTTTAGGCGAGCTTAAAATGTTACCAGGTTTGTTTGAATCTAAAATTAATGAGTATTCATATCATTCTGCATTTAACGCTTGTATTGAAGCTATTATTCGGGTTAACAAGTTAATTGAAGATGAAAAACCATGGCAATTATATAAAGATGGAAATAAACAACAAATTGCCAATATCCTGTATTTGGCTGCTGAAACGGTTCGCTATGTGTTTGTCTTGTTAGAGCCAGTTTTTATTAACAAATCAGAACAAGCTTATGCACAAATGAACTTTTCTAAAGAAGTGACTACATTAGAAAGTTTAAATGATGACCAAGCAATCATTAACATCAAAGTTAATAACGCTATTCCATTGTTTGATCGAATTCAAATTAAATCTATTCAATAATATAAAATCAATTATTTTTTTCTATTTAGATTCATAAAAAATACCAACCACTTTTTAAAGAGTCACTCTTTATAGGCAGTTGATATTTTTAGTTAATTTTTATTGAATGTATTTTTAATATTCAAACAATGGTACTTTTATTTATGAAGGTTTTTTAGCGGTTACAGCCGATGATTGTGTTGCCATGGTGGATGGACCAGTTGAAGCTGGTGTTTTATTTCATCTTTCGTATTTGAATGTTGTCCGTCCGTATCCAATAATGTGGTCTTGCATTTGATCGAATGCAGTGCTTCAGAAGAATGGTGCATTGTTAGGAAGTAGCGGCAACATTTCATTTAGTGCATAAACTTCAACAAGATAAGAGTGATCAGCATTTGGTGCTTCAGGTCCAAAGTACATAGAGATAGCTGCATTAGATTTGTTGATGTTTTCGTTGTTAGTAGCTCCTGGTGTATTTGAAGCGGTAGGTGTATTTCAATCAGGGTTTGTTGGAGCATTATCAGATCCAAATCCGTAAACACCTGTTTGTTCTGGTTTAGTCGCAGTTGAATCGTTAGTTGAAGCGCTTCTAGGGAAAGCTGCAAATCCGTTGATGGCTTGTCTATATCCAGGATTTTGATTTGGTGTTCCAGGAGCTGCTGGATTGTGTGAACTGTCCTTAGCGACTTTAGTCATATTTCCAGGAATGTTAGCTACTGCTCAGTGAATGAATGCATATCCAACTACTGGAATTGAATCGGGGTCACTAACAAGTAAGGCATATGATTGAGCACCCGCAACAGCTGTTCAAGAAATTTCTGGGTTATTAACTTGTGATTCTTTTCCTGGCATCCCATTTGCGCCATATTCTTCTGGTAAGTATCCTGGTTTAGCAGTATTTGATTGAACAGCTGGAATTGTAACTGTTATTTTAGCTTGGTTGGAAGTTGATGGTGCTGTTGTACCACTGTTTCCACAAGCAGCAGCAACTGCTGGAATTATAACAAGTCCAGATAAGATTCCAAATCCGCCTAATGTTAATTTCTTTTTACTTAATTTTAATTTCATATTAAACTCCGTTATTCATGGTTTTACAAATGTTAAAGTTTTTAACGGTACTTAATAAACTCAACAAATGCAACAATAATATTTTATTGTTATATCCTTGTTAGTTCTTATTTGGTTTGATTTTTTGAACTGTAGTTTGGCACCACTCTTGGTGCTTTTTTTGAGTCATTTTCTTGCTTTTTTGAAAAAACTATTTTTATGAAATTAATAGATGTGTAAATTTGTTTCTTGTTTGTACAAAAAAAGCACCTTTACAGGTGCTTTTACCTGATTTGAATTATATCTCTTATTATTTTTTTACGCGTTGTTTGATTGTTTTAGCGATGTAACTGTCATAACCTTTTTTCTTTTCCAAATCATGAGCATATTTGCGGATAAGAACATCAATTTCTTGTTTGATGTCTTCATGATTTAAAGCGGCTTCAATAATAGCGTGGATGAAACCAACTTTTGAACCAATGTCGAAGCGTTTCCCGCTAAACACTTTGGCAAAAACACGTTGGTATTTTGACAATGAAAAAATAGCATCTGTTAATTCAATTTCATCACGAATATCGGGTTTTGTTTTTGCTAATTCATCAAAAATTTCTGGAGTCAAAATATACCGACCTAAAATAGCAAAGTCGGACGGTGCGTCTTTTGGTAAAGGTTTTTCGATAACCCCTCTTAATGGAACAATATCTTCTGATTCAATTGCTTTTTTATAGTCTTTAGAAGGATTAATAATTCCATATTTCACAACGAGTTCGTGTGGAACTTGTTGGACACCAACGATTGTTGAACGAACTTCATTAAAAGCGTCAATACATTGTTTTAAGGCTGGAGTTTCTCCAGGGTTAGTCATAACAATATCATCACCTAACAATACTGCGAACGGTTCTGAATTAATAAAGTTTTTGGCACATAAAATCGCGTGTCCCAAACCCTTTGGTTCTTTTTGACGAATGTATTGAATATTAGCCATGTCCGCAATTTTGCGAATTTCTTGGAATTCTTTCATTTTGTTTTTGGATTGCAAACGATCTTCTAATTCATACGAATAGTCAAAATGGTCAACAATAGCATTTTTACTTGAAGATGTTATGATCAAAATTTCTTCAATTCCACTTGCTACGGCTTCTTCGACAATATATTGGATTGTTGGCTTGTCCACAATTGGTAACATTTCTTTTGGCATTGCTTTAGTTGCAGGTAAAAAACGGGTTCCTAATCCAGCGGCTGGGATTACGGCTTTTTTAATTTTTATTTTGTTCATGAAACTTTCCTATTAATTGGTTTCCTTCTCATAATTTTCTTTTAAATTATTAGTTTGAATTAGTGTGGATTTATTTTAGATTATTTTTTATAGTATACTAATTAAACTTATATCGTATGACTTATATTTGTTAAGGAAATAAATGAAAAACAAAAACCAGATAGAACAAGAAACTACAAATCCGACAGATTTGGACAGTTTATTAAATACTAATCCTAGTACAGGATTAACTACTGAACAAGTTCAAGAACGTGCCAAACTTTACGGAACTAATCGTTTACCTGAAAGGAAACCAAAAAATCCTTTTTTGATTTTTTTATCACAATTTAAAGATTTGTTAATTGTGTTATTGTTGGTTGCAACAATTATTTCTTTTGTCGTTGCTATTATTGAGGGGTATCAATTAAATTGGGATTTTGCTAACCACACTAGTCTTGTGGTAAGTTTTGTTCAGCCTTTCATTATTTTATTTGTTGTTATTTTAAATAGTTTATTGGGAACCATTCAGGAAATAAAATCAGAACAGTCTGTAAAAGCATTGCGAGCTATGAGCGCTTCTACTTCAAAAGTTTTACGAAATGGAAAACTTGAATCAATTGCTTCGACTGATATTGTTCTTGGAGATATTATTCTTGTAGAATCTGGAGATAAAATTTCAGCCGATGCAAAGTTAATAAACTCTCAAAATTTGCGAGTTATTGAAGCCTCTTTAACTGGTGAATCTTTACCGGTTGAAAAGAACGCATCTGCCATTGTTTCTAAAGACGCTCCACTTGCTGATCAAGCCAACCGCATTTTTTCTGGATGTGCTGTTGTTAATGGAACAGCTCAAGGTGTAGTGTATGCCATTGGGAAGAATAGTCAAATTGGTCAAGTTGCTAAATTAATCTCAGATGAAGTGGCTACATTAACTCCATTGCAATTAAAATTAAATAAGTTATCAAAAATATTTGGTTACGTTGGAATTGCCTTATTTATTATTTCGTTCATTGCTCAAGTTGGTTTACTTGGCGGATTTGCAGATCGGGCAAACGATCAAGCAGTTTGAGTGACTTCTTTAGTTATGGGTATTTCTTTAGCGGTAGCTGCTATTCCTGAAGGTTTGTCTGCTTTTACAACAATCATTTTAGCAATCGGAATTTGGAGTATGACAAAAGAGAATGCGCTTATAAAGAAGCTCCCGGCTGTTGAAACCCTTGGTAGCACTGCAGTAATTTGTTCAGATAAAACAGGAACATTAACCCAAAATAAAATGACCATTGTAGGACTTTGAACTCCCCAAGATAGTGAAGGCATTGAGGTTTTAAAACAAAGCCACGAAAAGCTTCTTAAATACGGAATTTTATGTACTGAAGGTTCTGTCAATGTAGTTGATAATAAAGAAGAACACGTAGGTGATCCGACCGAAACTGCAATTATCGCTCATGGTTTGAAAAATGATTATCTTAAAGATGCGTTGATGATGCATTCGCCAAGAATCAACAGTATTCCGTTTGATTCAGATCGCAAGATGATGAGTGTTATAAATAAAATTGGTAATCAAGAAATCTTAATTGTTAAAGGTGCACCCGATATTTTGTTAAGTCGCTGTAATAATGTTGATGAGAAGACAATTACTGCTGTTATTAAAGGATATGCAAAACAAGCTTATCGGACTTTAGCAGTAGCATATAAAGTAGTAACTGATACGAGCACGACTGCAGCGTTAGATCATAAAGATTATGAAAACAATTTAACTTTCATCGGGTTATTAGCAATGATTGATCCACCAAGAGTCGAATCAGCTAATGCAATCGAAGAATGTAAGAGTGCTGGAATTAAACCGGTGATGATTACGGGTGATCACATCGATACAGCTAGCGCAATTGCTAAACAGATTGGGATTCTTAACCATGGTGAGTTAGCAATAACAGGTGCTCAATTAGCTGAAATCAGTGACCAGGATTTAAATGCTAATATTGCTAATTATAGTGTTTATGCTCGGGTTAGTCCAGCTGATAAAATTCGAATTGTTAAAGCATGGCAATCAAATCATCAGGTTGTAGCAATGACCGGGGATGGTGTCAATGATGCACCAGCATTAAAAGCATCAGATATTGGATGTGCAATGGGAATCACTGGGACAGACGTATCAAAAGAAGCAGCGGATATGATTTTGATGGACGATAACTTTAACACGATTGTTACGGCTGTTAGTAGTGGCCGTAGAATTTATCAAACAATCCGCCGGGTTATCCAAAATTTATTAGTTACCAGTGTTGCTGAAATTTTAGTAGTGTTAATTGGTATCTTTGTATTTAACACTATCTATCGTGATTTTAATAATGACAGTTTTGTTGTTTTTAGTGCAGTTCAATTATTGTGAATTAATTTATTAACTCACGGATTTCCTGCAATTGCTTTAGGAATTCAGAAATCAAAAAATGATGTCATGAATGTTAGACCATTCAGTAAGTATGAAAGTATTTTTGCAAGGCGGATGGGAATCGATTTGATTTGACAAGGTGCATTAGTTGGATTCTTGGGTTTACTTGCATATTCATTAGGAATGAATTACGGAATTGAAGTTACAAATTTTTTGGCAGTAAAAAACCAACCCGGAATAACCTTAGATGAAATTAGTGAATTGCAAAGACAAATTAACCAGTTTGGTTCTACGCCTGGTTTCTTAGTAATTGGGATTGCAGCTTCGATTCATTCACTAAATTTAATGAGTGAAAAATCAATCTTTGTATGTAGTCCTAAATACTTTAAACTTGTATATATTGCAATTACGTTTAGTTTTGTAATGATTTTGATAGTTGTTTTAATCCCACCATTATCTGAAGTGTTCAATATGACTCCAAGAATTTATGAAGGTAATAATCCAGTTTTATTTGGATATGGAATTGGTTTTGCATTTATTCCGACTGCAATAATGGAAATATACAAGTTTGTTAATAACGTTTTATTAAAAACTAAATTAGCTCACCAAAAGATTACCAAATTTGAAATGATTCAAAAACCTGTTCCTTTCTGGAGAAAAAAAGATAAACCATTATCCCAAACACAAATTTAATATCTCTTGAATGTCAAGCTTTGGCTTGGCATTTTTATTTGCGACGCCAATATAACAAACTTTTAAATTTTAATAAATCACAATAGACCAAATCAAAATACAACAAAAACCCCGTTTATAAAAATTTTGGGATCTATAAGGGGTATCAGTTTTAACCCAATCTTTTTTCAAGTTTCTAAGTTCCTTTATCGAGGCAAATTTATGTGTACGAGATTTAAGAACTTATGCTGATTCTTTTAACGGAAAAGTTTATTACTATCGAGAGATTGTTATGGATTAGAATGTGATGTTATTATTCATTCTAATAATAATCGACACGGATTAATAGAAATAAAATTAGGTTCAGATGAAGAATTGAAGAAGACACAAAATACGTTAAAAAACTTATTAAAAAAATTGAAAAAAGAAGGCCTCAAAAAAGCAACCTATAGTGCAATTATAGTGAGTACTGAAAAATATGTTTATAAGCGCAATAATGGAATCTATTTTATTTTCATAAGCTGCCAAAATTAAATCATAAAATTAATTGAAAACAAAGGAAATGCCTACTGGGGCATGGTCTGAAATTCGGTGTCTTAGCCAGCTAAAATCGTTTGCGCTATCGTCTTGTATTGGTCTTGAAATAATATTATTTTTCTTGGCATTAACAATATCAAATATAAACGCATGCGAGTTTGGATTTATGACTTTCATTGCGTTTTGATTATTCGGCTTTATT
The DNA here is from genome assembly GCF_000687795.1 of Mycoplasma testudinis ATCC 43263. Lineage (GTDB taxonomy): Bacteria > Bacillota_I > Bacilli_A > Mycoplasmatales > Mycoplasmoidaceae > Mycoplasmoides > Mycoplasmoides testudinis. The sequence continues at coordinate 24,151 of NZ_JHXT01000002.1, read as the reverse complement.
GAAGTTAATTCAGTGTTGCTTATTTTATAAATTATTTTATCGTATGGGTTTGCATATTGATTCATTGTACTAGATAACGTCGAGCGATATTCGGGTTTATCTTCAAAACCAAAACGATATCCATTATTAGTTAGTTCGTTTTCATTAAAAGCTTGTGCTTGGTTACCAAGGCGGATGTTTGTATCCCCGATAAATAAGAGATTGTCTGTTTGCAAATGTTCTTGCATTTCATTCATTGCATTAAAAATATTTTTGGCATCATTCACTTCATATGATCCTTGATTATTAAGATCTGTTGGTTGTTCTTGAGTTTGCCTATTAGCACCATTTCCTGATACTCCAGGACTATCGAAATGATCAACAACTACCCCTAATTTTAAACTTCGATCTTGTTTATAAGTAAATGATGCACCATATGGTGGTCGAACATAATACAGCCCATCTTGGGTTTTGGGGTTTGAATAAGTTCATGAAGTATTAAATTCAAATTTATTAGCATTGTAAAGAAATAAAACTTGTTCAATTTGACCATCATTTGTATTTGGCGATGCTGGTAGGTTTCCACTTAAATTAAACATTCATGATTTAGATTTAGAATTTAAGCGGTTAATAAAAGTGTTAAGTTGTTCATTGGATTCATTAACATCTTTATTAATTTCAGTAAGTCCGATGATGTCATATTGTAAGAAGTTGATAATATCTGCTATCGCGTTAGTTTTTCCATTATTATTTTGATTTCGAATGGTGTTAGGAGTAGCTCCAATAAAATTTAAAGTATTTCAACTACCCACGGTAATTTTGTTATCTTCGCTAATTTCTTTTTGGATATCTTGTTCACGGCTATTTCTTGTAATGAAATAATAAGCTACCCCAGCAGCAGCACCAAGAATCAAAATAGCGACTAGAAGTCATCATCAGTTAGTTTTTTTTGTCCTAGTATATTTTTTGCGCATTGTTGTTAGTCGAGTTATTATTTATCTTATTTTTTATTTTCGTTAATAATACCAAATGAATTAGTATTCAAAAACAAATAATAAACTTTCAAAAAAATTAGATTTTAAAAATGTATTTAAAGTCTGCAGCGACTTATTAAATTTTAAATAGTGAAAAGAATAAATAAACGAAGGTTTTAATAAGTGATAACTGTTTTTGTAAAAATTCAAGTTAACGAGAATAATCTCAGAAAATTTGTTACTGAATAAAATTTTCGGGAATTGTTATTTATTCATTTTTTGCGTACATTGAATATAATAAATCCTCGATCATTTTTGGATCAAGAAAAGTTGCTAAAAAGCCTAATAATTTGTATTTTAATCCAACGGCAACTTTTATATTCATATTCCGTTTTTTAAGTTCCCGATATAATGTTTTAGCCACTTTAACTGGTGAATGACCATGTAATTCATCTTTTTCCATTTTGGCGATTGAAGCGTTTGCCCTGGCTTCGTACTTTTGTTCTAAATTAAAGAATTTATTTTTAGCGCGCGTGTTTGAAAAGTTTGTTTTAGTATCTCCGGGCATGATATTGCAAATCTGAATGTTTTCTTTATTTAAAATTGGCATTAACATTTCAGTATAAGCATCGATTAATGTTTTTGTTAGTGCATACCCTGCCTGGAAGGGAATTGCAAAAAGACCAGCAATACTGCCAATGTTAAAAATTCTGCCTGAACATTTGGATAAGTAAGGAACGGCGATTTTGATAATTCTTAGAGCTGCAAACGTATTTAAATCCAACATATCTTTAAAGAGAGATGAATTCATCATTTCTAATGATCCAGCAATCCCGTATCCAGAATTATTAATAACTAAATTAATGCAGTTATGCTTTTCATAAATTTCTTGAAACCTTACAGCTACTGCGTTTGCATCTTTTACATTACATTCAAGAAAAACAATTTTTGAATCTTCAATTGCTTTTCTGGAAAGTGAATAAACTTTTCAATTATTATCTGCTAGTAAATAAGCGATTTCTTTTCCAATCCCGCCAGATGCACCAGTAATAATAGCTACTGGAGATTTGATTCTCGTTACTCTCGTATCCCGATTCTTGATTATAGGTTTCTTATTTAATACGTGAAGTTGATAGAATTTTCTCGAAAGATTATTAACTAATTTTGATTGTTTTGATAAATTTATAACGCGTTTAAGGTGGTATTCATAATCATAGTCATCAAATTTAGCATAGATGGCATTAATTATTGGTTTATACGGATGCATTTCGATTCGTAAACCTTCTAAAATTCCTAAAGCATAATTGTTAAAAATTAAATTTGTTAATGGGTTTTGAAAATCAATGTTCAAGTTAACTATTAAGTGAACTTGATTATCTTTAAAATTATGTAAGATACTTTGAATAATATCGTTATATCTTAAAATCGCTTCACGCATGCTCATTAAATCTTCTTCCTTAATTAAATTTGGGGTTTGCTTTGGAGGATTTAATGAAAGAATTACATGGGAGATTTTTGTTTGTGCGAAGACATTAGTGACTGCTCGTGTAATTTCTGCTGGATTAGAAAAATCGGTTTTGATTAATTCAGCTCCTTCGTAAGCTGGATTGTCTTTGTCTGAAATGATCGATTTTTTGCCATCTAAATTTTCTATAACACGTAAAATTTTTGGAACCAGATGGTGATTTTCGCTAATTATCAAAATATTATTTTTTTCGGTCATTGTGTTACCTGTTTTAATTTGAACGCGGTGCGATAGTATAATAAATATAAATATATTTAAAACGTAATATTTTATAATATTTTGAGATTTAAATACGAAACAAGAAACTTAAGGAAGAAAACAAATGACTCCACATATTAATGCGAAACTTAATGACGTCGCTAAAGTAGTTTTAATGCCAGGCGATCCCCTGCGCGCAAAATGAATTGCTGAAAACTTTTTAAAAGATGCCAAGTGTATAAACGAAGTTCGTGGAATGTTAGGTTTTACAGGAACCTACAAAGGAAAAAAAATTACTGTTATGGGACACGGAATGGGAATTCCTTCCATTGGAATTTATTCTCATGAATTAATGCGCTTTTATGATGTTGATACTGTTATCCGAGTTGGATCATGCGCAGCATTAAAAAAAGAAATGAAATTAGGTGATGTTGTAATTGCAAAAGATGCTTATAGTGAATCATCTTATGCTCGATTAATCAATGTAAAAGCGCCTAACAATACATTACCAGCTTCAAGCGAATGAGTTGCCCACGCAGAAAAAATGGCAGCTAATTTGAATTTAAAAACTGTTAGCGGTACAGTTGTTTCTGAAGATGCTTTTTATCAAAATATATATAAAGCAGCAGATATGGTTAAAGCTCATAATGCTCTTAGTGTTGAAATGGAAGCCTTTGGTTTGTATGCTAATGCAATTAGAAACAAAAAACAAGCTTTAACCATTTTAACTGTTAGCGACTCGTTAGTAACTAAAGATTCAATGAGTCCACTAGAACGGCAAACATCATTTAGAAACATGATTAGTTTGGCATTAGAAATGGCTATTCGCCCTCCTAAAAAAGTTTCTTCAAAAGCTAAAAAGACTGTAAAAGCTAAAGGGAAAAAATAAAATGATTGAATATAATCGAATGATTGACCACACGCTGTTACGCGCAGATGCTTCACCTGATGAAATTACAAAACTTTGTAACGAAGCGTTAAGCTACAACTTTTTTTCGGTATGTGTTAATCCTTCTTACATAGCATTAGCTAAAGAAAAACTTTATAAGTCCCCAGTTAAAATTTGTACTGTAGTTGGTTTTCCATTAGGACAAACTTTTACTAAACAAAAAGATTATGAAGCCCGAAGTGCCATTCATGCTGGAGCTGATGAAATCGACATGGTTATCAATATTCCTGAATTAAAAAGTAAATGTGCTTGCGTTGTAGATGAAATCCGTAAACTTAAAAAAACTTGTGGGAAACGAATTCTCAAAGTAATTTTAGAAACAGCATTATTGACTGAGCAAGAAATTGAAGCGGGAACACTAACTGTCATTGAAGCTGGTGCAGATTTTGTTAAAACATCTACAGGATTTTCAACACGAGGCGCTAGTTTAGAAGACGTTAAAATCATGAAACGGATAGCTGGAGATAAAATTTTAATTAAGGCTGCTGGTGGAATTAAAACAGCAGATGACATGATTGCTTTAGTTAATGCTGGAGCAAATCGTATCGGAACCTCTCGTGGTGTTGCTTTAATGGAAGAATTAAAGTTGCGAAAGGCTTAATTGAAATTATGAATTTTATTGATTTAATTGAACTTAAAAAACACAAGAAAGTTTTGTCAGAAAAACAATGACAGTTTTTTGTGGATGGAGTAGTTTCTCAAACATTGCCTGATTACCAAATCAGTGCATTTTTAATGGCCATTTGATTTAATGGTATGACAATCAACGAATTATATTTTTTAACTAATGCGATGTTGCATTCTGGAAAAATTATTTCGTTTAAAGATGTTTACCAAAAAATTTTAGTTGATAAGCATTCGACTGGTGGAATCGGTGATAAAGTAACAATTGCTTTAGCTCCAATTTTAGCTTGTTTTGATTTAGGAGTAGCAAAATTATCGGGCCGCGGATTAGGCTTTACCGGCGGAACTATAGATAAATTAGAAGCACTTAAAATTGATACGAATATTTCAGTTGAACAAGCTAAAAAAATCTTAGTTCAGAACGATATGTTTGTTATGGGTCAAACTGATTTTATTGCCCCTGCAGATAAATTTTTGTATGCGCTTCGCGACGTTACTGCTACCACTGATTCATTACCATTAATCGCCGCATCAATCTTATCTAAGAAATTTGCTCTTGAAACAGACCACGTTTTTTTAGACATTAAATATGGTGAAGGAGCTTTTTGTCGGACCAAAAAAATTGCTCAAGAACTTGGCGAGTTGATGCTTAAACTTGCAAAAAAATTCAAACGTAAAGTGGATTATGAATTAAGTGATATGTCGCACGTCTTGGGCCGTAGTATTGGCAATGCCATTGAGTTTAAAGAAGCGGCTGATTATTTGCAAAATAAGTCTACAGTCGGAACTGATTTCAAAACTTTAATGGAACGAATTGTTGTGAATATTCTTGTTAAAACCAAGCGGTTTAAAACTGAACAGACAGCCAAAGAACAATTAAATAAAGTTTTGAAATCTAAACAAGCATTTAATCAATTGTGCAAGTGAGTGGCTTGTCAAGGCGGAGACGCTGATAAATTGGTAAAAGACATTTATTTCAAACCTAAATATAAAGCAGAAATAAAAGCATTACAGTCTGGGATTGTGAATTATTATAGCCCCGTAGATTTAGCTGAGCTTGGAATTGATTTAGGTGCAGGACGTAAAGTTAAAGGACAACCACTCGACTTTCAAGCTGGGATTTACTTGAACGTTAAAGACAATGAAAAAGTGAAGAAAAATAATCCAGTCTTTACATTGTATTGTTCTAAACCAATTTCTAGTGTTCTTGTCAAAAAAGCAAGCACCATGTTCAAAATTTCTTAAGGGAGTTAACTATGAATACAAATAACCAAGATCGCTACTACCAAAAACTTAAAGAAATTATTAAAAACGCATATACCCCTTATTCTAAATTTCGGGTCGCTTGCTTGTTATGGACTGATAAGGGTTGGTTCTCTGGTGTTAATGTGGAAAATGCTTCTTATCCTGTCACATTATGTGCTGAACGAAATGCGATTGGAGCAATGATAACTAATGGCGGTAAAGAGATTCTTAAAGCTTGAATTTTGACTGATTCGATAAAAGATAACGGGACAGCTTGTGGGGTTTGTCGACAAGCAATTAGTGAATTTGCTAAAGCATCAACTGAAGTTGTAACCTACTCAAGTGAAGGAAAAAAATCAATTTTAAAAGTTAGTGATTTGTTACCATATGGTTTTGACCAAGCTGCAATGAAATAATTATTAAATTTAAGAAGGAAATTAAGATGTATAAAATTATTGTAAATCGCTGATTAAATAATAACAAAGTGAGCAACGAATTAAAACAGGCTATTTTAAAGATGCCTGAAGAAGAAAGAAAAAGAGCCTTTGATTTGGCGCCTTTGGCTTTTGGGACTGCTGGAATTCGTAATATCATGGGACCAGGTACGCAATACCTAAATGAATTTACCTATCGGCAAATGGCTTTAGGATACGGATTGTTCTTAAAGAAGAAATACCATAATCAAAGAATCAACATCGTTGTAACGCACGATAATCGGAATCATGGGGTTTTGTTTACAAACACCGTGGTGGATGCTTTAACATCGTTAGGCATTAATGTCATTATGTATGACTATAACCAATTAGTAGCAACACCAATTGTTTCTTTTACTATTCGGGAAATTGGGGCTCACGGAGCAGTTATTGTAACAGCAAGTCATAATCCTAAAGAATATAATGGTTTTAAAGTGTACAACTCTACAGGTGGTCAAATATCTGAAGAAGATGGTGCTGAAATTGTTAAATATATGCAACCAGCCGATTTAATTTTAGATTTAGAAGTAAAACCAAATGATAGTTTAATTTCATTCCTAGATGAATCTATTTTTGAAAAATATTTTAAAGCTATGAGCCAGGTTTTAATTAATACAGAACCTGGAACAATTAAAACCGAAAAGATTATTTTCAGTGGCCAACACGGAACTGCTAGCAAGCGTTTACCAGAATATTTGAAACGGCTTGGGTATGCAAATATTATTCCGGTAGTTGAGCAATGTCAATATGATGGGAATTTTACTTACACTAAATCGCCCAATCCAGAAAATCGTGTCGCTTGAGATTTGTCTTTAAAATATGCTGATTACCATAAGTCTGATGTTATTGTTCAAGTTGACCCTGACGCAGACCGATTCGCGATTGCAGTTCGTCATGAAGGAGAATGACGTTTCTTAACAGGAAATGAAATGGGAATTATTTATAGTTTTTATATGTTAAAAATGAAAAAACTGACAAAAATTCCGTTCATTGTTTCTTCGTACGTATCAACTAATTTAATCGATCGAATCATTAAAAAATACGGGGGAGTTGTTTACCGAACCGGAACTGGATTTAAATTAATTGGTGGCAAGGTAAATGAAATTGGTGAACGCCAAGATTTCATCGTTGGTTTTGAAGAAGCAATTGGGGCCTTGAATTCTTTAATTGGTCGAGACAAAGATGGTTTTCAAGCAGCTGCTTTAGCATTAGAAATTTTCTATCATGCTAAAAATTTCCATCACGTGGATTTAATTGATTTCTTAGAAAAAATTATTTATAAGGAATTCGGAAACATCTATAACGCTACTGTTGCTTTTGTCTTTAAAGAATTAAATTGAAAAGAGTTAGCAAAAGCCCGGATGGATAAAATGCTTAATTTTAAAGAAACCAAAATAGGTGACCGTGAAATTAAAGAAATTAAGTGAAATGATGTTGGCGGTTGTATTGACTGAATCTTAGATGGTGATTCTTGACTTCGCTTTAGAATGTCAGGAACTGAACCTAAATTTAAAGTGTATTACAATTTATATGGTGATTCTTTAGATGGGTTACGAAAAGAAGCTGAACAAATTCAAACTCAATTAAAGAAAATTTTAGATTTATAAAAAGAAAGAAGAATTAAAAATGAAAAAACGAGTTATTATCGGAAATTGAAAAACATACAAAAAAGAAGCGGACGTAAAAGCTTTTTTCAAAGAAGTAAATAAAGTCTTAAAAGACAAAAAACTACCTGTTAAATATGGGGTTGCTCCGGTTTTTGTTCATTTAGGCTTAGCTAAATCATTAGCATCAAAGAATATGATAGTAGCAGCACAAGATGCTAATTATATTGAAGAAGGTGCATATACTGGAACTGTTAGTTGAACTCAACTCAAAGATATTGGAATTAACCACGTTATCATTGGGCACTCTGAACGTCGAGCTTATTACAATGAAACAGATGAAACTGTTAACAAAAAACTTGCTGTCTTATTATCAAATAAAATGACACCAATTCTATGTATTGGTGAATCATTAAAAGAATTTGAATCTAAAAAAACTAATACCGTAGTTGCTGGCCAATTAAAAAAAGCAATTGCAGGAATTGATGTTAAATTATTAGAAAAATTAATCATTGCTTACGAACCAATTTGAGCAATTGGTACAGGGAAAACAGCAACTCCAGAAATTGCAGAATCCACAATTGCTACAATCCGCAAAGAATTAAGTAAGTTAACTAACGCACAATTAGCGAAAAAGACTACAATTTTATACGGTGGATCAGTCAAACCAGCTAATGTTGAAGAATTAATGAAACAACCAAACATTGACGGTGCATTAGTTGGTGGGGCTTCTTTAGTAGCAAAGGATTTCCTTGCTTTATTAGGAGTTAAATAAGTTTTATATGGCTTATAATAAGAAAAAAGTATTGTTGATGATTTTAGATGGCTATGGCGTATCTAAAGTTAAAGAAGGGAATGCAGTTTTAAATGCAAAAACCCCAAATTTGAACAAACTACAATCTAAAACATATCCCAACGTTTTAGTTGAAGCTTCTGGAGAAGCTGTTGGCTTGCCAAAAGGACAAATTGGAAATTCTGAAGTTGGACACTTGAACATTGGTGCTGGGCGAATTATCTATACTGGATTGTCTTTGATTAATAAAGCAATAGCAGATGGCTCATTTAAAAAGAACGTCGCTTTAAACCAAGCCGTTGCTCACGCCAAGAAAAATAAGACTAAATTCCATGTAATGGGTTTAGTATCCCATGGTGGTGTTCATAGTTTATTAGATCACATCATTGCAACTTTGAAATTAGCATCAGAAGCTGGTGTTAAAACTGTTTTGCACATTTTTGGTGATGGTCGTGATGTCCCTCCTGAAACATTGTTAACTGATGTTAAAAAATTAATGCCAACATTGAAGAAATTAAATGTGACTGTTGGTGTAATTGCTGGTCGTTATTATGCGATGGATCGTGACAAACGTTGGGACCGGATTGATTTAGCATACGAAACATTACTAAACGGAACAGGACCTAAATTCAAAGATCCAGTTGAATACATTAAACAATCATACGCAAACAAAGAAGCAGATGAATTTCTTAAACCAGCAATTAACGGAAACGTTCCATTAAAAGACGTTACCATTCAAGATAAGGATGCTGTGGTTTTTGCTAACTTCCGTCCTGATCGTGCTCGTCAATTGAGTCACTATATTTTCGGTTCTAAATATTATGATTCTAACCCAAAATTGCGTCGTAAGAATTTATTCTTTGTAACAATGATGCAATATGAAGGAATTGAACCAAGTAACGTTGCTTTCCCTCCTGAAATGTTTAAAAACACATTAGGAGAAGTAGTTGCTAATTTAGGGTTATCGCAATTAAGAATTGCAGAAACTGAAAAATATGCCCACGTAACCTTCTTCTTTGATGGTGGTAAAGAAGTTGAATACAAAAAAGAAAAGAAAATTCTTGTTCCTTCTAACCGTAGCGTTGCCACTTATGATTTAGCTCCAGAAATGTCTTGTAAGGGAATTACTGATGAATTATTACCAACCCTTGGTAAATTTGATATCACTATTTTAAACTTTGCTAATCCTGATATGGTTGGTCATACCGGAAAATATGAACCTGCCGTAAAAGCTTTAGAAGCTTTAGATGTCCAAGTTGGTCGGATTATTGAAGCTTGTGAAAAAAATAAAGTAACTTTATTTTTCACAGCTGATCATGGAAATGCTGAAGTTATGAAAGATAAAGATGGTAAGCCTGTAACTAAACATAGTGTTAATCCAGTTCCTTTTTCTTGCACAGACAAAACTGTGAAGATTGCGACTGGTGGAAAATTAGGTAATGTAGCTACAACCATTTTAGATTATATGGGAATTGTTACTCCAAAAGAAATGGATGAAAAATCTTTATTACTTAAAAAGTAATTTTTATACCTTTTAGTACAACAATTTAAAAACGAAAAGCAAGTTCATTTGTGCTAGTGCACTATGAACTTGCTTTTTATTGCTTGTTATAATTTTCTTTAAAGTAGGATTGTTGCTTTTTGCAACATACTCCAGAAAAATTAAAATTTTTCAGTTTCTGGAGTGAAATGGAATTTCAGGTTAATATACGAAAATATTGTAGCGATTGAATTGTTACGTCGTGGTTATTCAATTTATGTTGGAAAGTTTTATAACAAAGAGATTGATTTTGTAGCCGAAAGACGCGGCGAACGCATCTATGTTCAAGTTGCTGCTAATATTGATGATCTTAAAACAAAAGAAAGAGAACTTAGCTCTTTGCTAGAAATAAAAGGTGGTTATCCTAAAATTTTGTTAGCTAGAACTAGAACACGTGAATCTTCATTTGAAGGAATTAAAATTATAGATTTAGTTAATTGGTTGGCCAATAAAAGTTCTGTTGTTTTAACTTAGATATTAAAAAACCATTTGATAATGAATCACAAAAATCCGAGTGAAAATGTCAATTCTCTGGTTTGATTATCTTTTTTAATTTTTTTAATTATTTTAACGATTAGATTATCCAATGGTAAGTCAACAAAATCAAGTATCAAAAAGAAGTTAGCATTGGTCTTGGTTTTGGTTATATAGAACGATAATTGAGCGTTTGGTTTTTATTCACAAATTAATTAATTATAGAATAATTATTACTTAAAAAGTTAACGATTTTTGGCCCCTAAAATTCTTTAAATTTTGAAATTTTTTCTCATATTTTTAGATATATAATTTGGCAGTAACACTCTTTTTAAGAGGTTACTAAAAAATAGGAGCTAAGTCAGTGAATCATATCAAACGATATTTCGAATTTGATACAAAGCACGCAATCCTTAAAAAAGAAATTTTTGGTGGATTAGCGACTTTCATTGCCATGTCATATATCCTTGCTGTTCAGCCTGGATTTTTGCAATTAGCTTCTCATAGTGCAGCTACTGGAATAGTTGGCTCAAATGGTAAACCCGCAACGTTAGGTTCTGAATCAATTGGAGCATTATTTTTAGGTGTTGCATTAGTATCGTTTATTGCAACTGTATTTATGGGATTATTTGGTCGGGTGCCAATTAGTATGGCGCCCGGGATGGGACTTAATGTTTTCTTCACATTTACTGTTGCTGGCCAATTTGGCTTAGGATTTGAAGGTGCACTTTATACTGTATTATTGTCTGGTATTTTGTATATGATAATTGCATTAACACCTTTGCGTCGGAAGTTAATGCAATTATTCCCTGAGAACATAAAGATTGCAATCGGAACAATGATTGGATTATTTATTGCATATATTGGAATTTCGAACATCGGAATCATTAATACTAGTGCTTTCGGTGCACCAACTGGTTTTAGTGCTTTTTTTGATAACCCCTTAGTTATCGTTGGTATTGTTGGAATATTTTTGTTAATGGTCTTGCATCTTGCCAAAGTGCCATTTGCAATTTTTATTTGATTTATTTTAGGAATTGTTTTCTTGGCAATAGTGTTTGCCAGTGATCACGGTGGATCAGGTGGTAAATATGGTTCATTTGACCGCATTTTTCATTTGAACTCTTACCAAGATTTTAATGTATTTGGGCAACTACAAAGGGGAGTATGAACTTCACAAGTATTTACTGCAACCTTTAAGAATCCGTTAGCTTATGTTGCGTCGTTAACATTCTTATTTGTTAATTTCTTTGATGCTTCAGGAACTATGTTTTCGGTTGGTAAAGCATTAGGAATTGATGGTGATAACCGTAAGGGATTGAAGAATTGGCAAAACCGGGCCAATTGAGCTGAAGGTTTTGCTAATACTACATCAACTTTCTTTTTACAATCTTCAGTAACTGCTTACATTGAATCTAATACTGCTCATGTAATGGGAGCAAAAACCGGATTAAGTGCAATTGTTACCGGATTTTGTTTTTTAATTGCAATTGTCTTGTGGCCAATTCTTAGTGTGGTTTTTCCTATTCAATTAACTAGTAATCTTGATGGCAAGATGGCTGGGGTAGTAGCCTCGCCAGGTGCGGTGCAGCCGATTACTGGTCCAATTCTTGTCTTAGTTGGATCAATGATGATGGGTCAACTAAGACACTTTATCTGAAAAGAAGTGGAAGATATACCAGTTCTTTTATTCATTGTAATGTTTGGAGTACTAAGCATTTCCATTTCTAATGGAATTTCCTGAGGAGTGATGTTGTTCGTATTGCTTAATGTTTCGATTGGGACAATTGAACTTGTTAAAAAATATAAGCAAAATCGTAATGATGTACAAGAGTATAATTTGACTCCAGAAAAGTTTATTGGTTCAACCATACCTATTAAATTAAAGTTGAGGGAATTAGCCAAGCAGACAAAATTGGCGAGAGTGAATTTAACAATCGGAATTACTTCGGTTATTGCATTGTTATACACAATCGTCGATGCTTTAATTATCGCTGGTGTGATTACAGCTGTTACCAGTTAGTTAATTGATGTTTAAGTATTCTAAAGAAGAAGCGCAAGCTTCTTTTTTATTTGTAATGAATTAAAAATTATTTTTTCTAGAGCTGTTTGCTTAAATTTTGTTTTATAAAAAATCATAAAATTTTTAAAAAGCCCTTGACAAAAAAAAAAAAAAAAAAAAAAAAAAAAAAAAAAAAAAAAAAAAAAAAAAAAAAAAAAAAAAAAAAAAAAAAAAAAAAAAAAAATAAAATCGCCAACTCGTTTCGAAAGCGATTTTTACAATATCTTTTTGAAATGGTTTTTATTAGTTGGATATCAATTTATTTTAGGAAAATTATGAATAATTCCAATGCCACTGCCGCACCCATGATTAATTCTCAAAATTTTGAAAGTAGAGAAATTGTTGTTACAAGTCAATATGATGAAACGAAAACCGAAGATTATACAAGTTTTGGCTGAAAGGTAATAGGTGTAAAAATTCCAACCGCAACAGATGATCCCAGTATTTTATATACTTTAGTAGTGAGAAGAGATTTAAAACTACCTAATTTATCTAAACTTACAGAATTGGAAGTAACGTACGAACAATTGCATAGTGCAATTTTAAATGTACCGTTACCACTTCAACTTCAGCAACTTCATTCATTTGATGGAAAAGTAACAATGGGTCAGGTATTGAAATCAGATATACTTAGAGGTATTTCTTCGATGGGTTTTAATGCGGCAAATAATTTTACTTTAGGTTTATACTCTAAAGCCCAACGTGCTAAACAAATGAATGCTATAAATGAACAGCAAAAAGTAAAGGAAGAAGTTCAAAGACAAGTTGATATTTATAATAAAACTATCCAAAAATTATTATCCCAAGCTAACACAATAGTTTGGTTTGCACGGACACTATTGCCAAAAGGGTACAATGAATATCATTTCCAAAAACAAACTGTAAAAAGTTTTGCAAGCAAAGAATTTGCTCTTCAGTTATTTGGTAAATAAAATAGTTGAATATGAATCAGAATAATCCTTACGCTCGATCAGGAGCAGATAATCTTTACGGAGTTCCTAGCAACAACCATCCAAAACAAGTTAATAGCACTCAAGTTAATTCAAACCAACCACAAAAAAATAAAGAAGTAAACTTTGTAGATGATGATGAACAAGCGCCATGGCCACTAGTTAGAACCTTGAATGTTACAGCTAGAGTAGCTTTGTCGTTTTGAATTATTACTATTGTATTTTCTGTTATTTTTGTTGTTGTACTTATTTACCTGCCTTTATCGCAGCAAATAGCGTTTAATGTTAGTTGAGGGATAGTAGTTGTAATCGCCATATTAGCCATTTTTGGTTTTATTTGATTTGTATCTGCCATCGTTCAGATAGTTAAAATTCATAAATATGGAAATCAATTTAAAGGTGCTACAGCTTGATTTATTTTATCTATAGTTGGTCTGTTTATTACTCTTGGATTCCTTACATTTATAGCATCGTGCATGACTGTTAACCGACTAAATGCTGAAGGTTATTAATTAATCAAGTTTTATTAAACTAAGAAGGAACATAAATTATGAATCAAAACAACCCGTATGCTGTACATAATAATCCATATGCAAGATCTACATCTGAAAATTTATATGGGCAATCATCATTAAAAAATAATTCGACTTCAAGAAAAGGAGCAAAATCTAAAAATGGCTCTAAGATAGCTTCTAAGAATGAATTGAAACAATTTAAAGAAACAGCAGTGGCCTACATAGTATTATGATCAATTAGCACTTTATTTTTTATTGTAGTGTTTTTTACATTGATTGTGCCTACGATCAGAAGTTATGCAATTGCTGCTGCTTTGCCATTTGAGTTTAATGTTGTTGGAGGTACAAATATTCGCTACTCTTCAATAACACCACTATACTCTCTTTACGGTGCTCTTGGTTTTTGTTGTTTGATTACATTATTTGTTATTGGTGCAAAAGCAAATAAACTCTCAAGTTCTTTTGAAAACGGAAAATTTTTTCCAATGTATTGTTGGTTGGGTCTTTTAACTTTAGGAGTTTCGACTTTAGTGGCTGCCATTAAAATTAACGATATATTAAAAAAAGTATTTAAACCAATTGATTCTTCAGGTGCAAATAGCAATTTTTCTGGATTAGAAAGTAATCAAATAGTTCAATCATTTAAGAAATTCAAAATAACTACCCTTCTTTATATGGTTGTATGTCCCTTACTTTTTGTTTCCCTTTTGATAATGATCATTACATTACCTGTTGTATTTGGGAATTATAATGCTCCATCAAACAGAAATTTTACGTATCAAGATTCGGATGGAAACATAGTGTCTTTTAGTAGTATTTTAAAATCAGTTGTTGACGATTTTGTTGGTGGGGTGATCGCAACTCCTTTGTTAGTTTATATATTTGCATGATGGGCATTCTTGCTACAACTAAAATTAGTTGACGAATTAAAAAAACACCAAGAACAATTCGATAATTCAAAAAAATTAATTCTACTTCTTAATTTAGGGACTATAAGTCTAGGAATAACAGCATTGTTAGTAGCAATCAAGGTTTGAAAAACTACACCTAATTTAGATTATCAACCTGAAGTGCAAAATTTAACTGAACAAAGTGTTTAAAATCTGTTTCTTTTATATTAGAAGATATATTTAATTTATCGATATATCATTGATTTTTCTGTGTTCATTTTTGTGAGAAAATCGGTCTGTGGTATTTTTCAGACATTCATAAAATATAATAAAGTAATAACTAATTACTAAAGGATTTAAAATGAACAAAAAAATTCGTATAGGATATGGAACTTGAATGAATCTTTCGACAGAAGATTTAACTAGTTGCTTAGCAGTAATTGAAAAAGCTGGATATGATTATATCGACACTGCTTACATTTATAAAAATGAAGCACAAATAGGTAGAGCTTTAGCAACACTTGCTAAAAAAGGTAAACCAGTTAATTTGCCGATTCAGTCAAAAGTTTGAGTGACTCAATTTGGCGACGTTAAAGGCGCTTTAGTTAAAGCTTTAAAAAAATTAAAAAAAGAAAAACTTTGATCTTATTTGATTCATCGTCCACACTTAGATATGAACGTGAATATTAATGCTTGAAAACAATTGATTAAATGCCAGCAACTTGGTTTAGTTGAAAACATCGGTGTATCTAACTTTGATAAAGATATGGTGGATTTGCTTATTGCTAGAACCGGAGTAAAACCGTGATGTAATCAAATCGAATTATCGGTTAATAATTTCCGTGAGGACCGGATTGTTTATAACCACAATAATGATATTTTTGTTCAAGCTTGAAGTCCATTGGGAAAAATAAAAGAAAATTTAAAAAATCCCTTATTAATTAAATTGGCCAAAAAGTATAAAACAGATGTAGCGGGAATTTTGATTGCTTTTTTAAGTTCCCAAAACATTTCATTAATTGTTAAAACCATAAAACCCGAACGGGCAGTCAGTAACGCTAAAGCAATTAAAATTAAACTAACAAAAACCGATATCGAATCTCTTAAGGTCTTGAATAAGTATTCAAACAAGGCGTCTGAGACTTATTATGATCCCGCGCTTGAACCTGATCTAGAATAATAAATTAATTAAATGAAGTCAGGTTTTATGAACCTGATTTTTATTTTGTATTAGTGAATGTCAATTCGATAAAATCTTATAACTTACATCATTTTATTTATCTTTTTAGTGCAAAGTTACTAGATGTATGTTGTTTTAATTAGCTTTTGAGTTTCTTTAATTAATTCAAAATATCCATAACGGATTTTGAAAAGAGATTGAAATTCAGATTATATGTAATTAAGTTTATGCTCTTCACTTTTCAAAAAAGTTGCATTATTGTTTGCCACCTTTAAAAGTAATAATGAATTGCAAATCTGGAATTTTGGAATGAGTTTATTCAAATATTATTTTTTATGTCGATATTACTAATGTGATACGTAATTTAAAAATAAAAAAACTATTTTTTGATTCATCACGTTAGTTATTAGAAGTTTCTTACTTGACCATTTATTTAACTATAAAGCATCTTTTGGTTAGTATTTTGAATTTATCTTTGTATTATATAGCCGACGATAGTTTTTGTTAATTAATACTGTAGTTAGAGTTATTTTTGGGATTTTTTCTCAGCTGTCGATTTCATATTTTATTTGAATTGTGAATGGAATTAATTATTCGTTAATATCTTGAAATTCTTTTTTGCGCATAAAAGGTATTAATTAAATGAAGTTTTACAGCTATAAAGAAAAAAAGAAGATGTAATTTTTAGCGCGATAAATAACGCATAAAATAAAGTTGATCTAAAATTTTATTGGATTTGCTTAATAATCTCGCGAAGAAAGCAAAGTGATGCTTATGATGAACAAGAAATTTTTATTTGGTTATGGTACGTGAGAAATCTTGAATTTAAAAGATTTTCTTAGGTGTTTACCAGTTGTTCAAAAGTCTGGATATAGTTATATTGATACAGCTGCATATTACTCTAATGAAGACTTAATAGGTGAGGCAATTCTTAAATTGCAAGGTCAAGGAATTAATATTGATTTACCTATTCAATCAAAAATTTGAAGCAGCGATTATCACAATGTGAGAAAAACTTTAGAACTAGCTTTAAGAAATTTAAAAACAACACAATTATGATCTTACCTTTTACACGTGCCTCATGTTGATGATAGTGTAAATGTTAGTGCTTGAAGGCAATTAATCGAATGTCAAAGATTAGGTTTAGTACAAAATATTGGCGTGTCTAATTTTACTGAGGACAATGTCAAATTATTGATTAATAGAACTGGTGTTAAACCGTGAGTTAATCAAATTGAGATTTCTGCAAATTATTTTCGACCAAAATTAATTAAATTTAATCATGAATTAGGAATTCAAGTTCAAGCTTGAAGTCCACTTGGTGATCTTGAAAAAAACTTACAGAATCCAATATTAAAACAAATTGCAATGAAATATCGTACAGATATTCCCAGTATATTGATATCTTTTTTAACTTCCCAAAATATACCAGTGATTGTTAAATCCGTTAACACTTTAAGGATTATGAATAACATAAAAGCAAAGAATATTCGTTTAACATTAGAGGACTTGAAACTGATAAATCATATTAATCAAAAATAAACTAAATTTATTCAAATCCAATCCAATATTCTTATATAAATGCTAGCTGTTATAATTAATAAAAAAAACAGCATGGTAATCTGATGAACAATAAAGTTTTAAAATCGTTATCTGAATCTATTCAAACATCTTTATTAGATGCTGAAATATCTTCTGATACACAATATCAGTTTCAAATAATTTCTAATGATTTTCTAAATAATCAAAAAGTTCTGGCAACTTTAAGTGACGAACTTAAAAAATGCAAAAGTTTTGCCATTAGTGTTGCTTTTATCAATTCTTCTGGTTTAGAAAGCTTGTTAACCATCTTAAAAGATCTTGAAAAACGAAAAATTCCTGGAAGAATATTGACAACCAACTATTTGACTTTTACACAGCCTAAAGCATTAGAAAAAATAAATTCATTTAAAAACATTGAATTAAGAATGTTTTGAACTGATAATAAATTTTCTGGGTTTCATACAAAGGGATATATCTTTGATAATGATGAAACCGTTACATTTTTAATTGGTAGTTCAAACTTAACTGAAAGTGCGCTTTCATTAAACAAAGAGTGAAACGCTAAGATAACATCGTCTAAAAGAGGTAAATTTGCCATTTTGGTCAAAAAGGAGTTTGAGTCACTATGAAACTCACCAAATTCAAAAAAATATTGCGACTTTATTGAAATTTACACTAACGATTACTTGGCAAAAACTCAATTTGAATTTCAAAGAAAATTATCTTTATACCCATTGTTGACAGATTTAAAACCAAATAAAATGCAGACTGAATTTATCACTAATTTAAAGGAATTAATCAATTCAGGAAAACAACGTGCTCTTTTGATATCAGCTACAGCCACAGGGAAAACATATGCTTCTGCTTTTGCATTAAAAGAATTACAATTTAAAAAAGTTTTGTTCGTAGTTCATCGTGAACGTATTGCACGTGATGCTCAAGAAAGTTATAAAAATGTTTTAGGGCAAAATTTTAGTTATGGTTTGGTGAGCGGAACTTCTAAAGATTTTAAAAAGGATTATATTTTTTCAACAATACAGACTTTATCTAAAAATGAGGTTTTGAAAGAGTTTTCTCCAAATCAATTTGATTTTATTGTGATTGATGAAGTGCATCGTGCTGGTGCAAAAAGTTATGAAAAAATTATGGAATATTTTAAACCCAAATTTTGATTAGGTATGTCAGCTACACCTGATCGAACTGATTCATACGATATTTATAAATTATTTCATAATAACATATCGTTGGAAATCACTTTACAAAGAGCCCTTGAAGAAAACCTGACGGTGACTTTTCATTATTTTGGAATAACGGATTTAGAAATAGGTGGGAAAAGTTATATTGGTGATGACGTAAAAGATTTTATGAAATTAGCGTCTGATGAAAGAGTAAAACACATTATAGAGCAAGCAAAATTTTATGGCCACGGGGGTAACCGAGTTAAGGGTCTAGTCTTTTGCAAAAATCGAAGTGAAGCAAAAGAGTTATCTAAAAAATTTAATGCGCTTGGATTTAAAACAGTCGCTTTAAGTGGTGAAGATAGCGATCAAAAACGAAGCGATGCTATAGATTTATTGGAAAGTGATGATTTAAATAATTATTTAGATTACATTTTTAGTGTAGATATTTTTAATGAAGGTGTCGACATTCCTGAGGTTAATCAAATTATTTTGCTTCGTCCTACCCAAAGCCCAATTATATTTGTTCAACAACTTGGCCGCGGACTAAGAAAAACAAAAAATGGAATTAAAGAATATGTTGTAGTTTTAGATTTTGTCGGGAATTATCTTAATAATTTTATGATTCCACTTGCACTTTCTGGGGACCGCTCATATAACAAGGATTTTCTAAGAAATTTCGTTTGCGAAGGCTATAAATTTCTTCCGGGATCATCCACAATTCAATTTGATGAAATAGCCAAATTTCAAATATTAACGTCCATAGATCGTGCTAACTTCAATGAAGTTAGTTTGATTAAAAATAATTACAACTTGCTAAAAAACAAAATTGGTAGAATTCCAAGAATTATAGATTTTGATACATATAATTCCATTGATCCCCTTAAAATCTTCGAAAATAAGACTTTAGGTTCTTATCATAATTTTTTGAGTAAATACGAAACAGATTATCATGTTAAGTTTGATGTTTTGAAAAGTAACATTTTAAGTTTTATTTCACAACGTTTTGCATCTGGAAAAAGGCCACACGAATTATTAGCTTTAAAACTTATGATTGATGGGACTAAAGATCTTTTTTCTGATTTAAAGCAATTATTATTCCAAAGATTTAATGTTCAATTTGGAGATAATACGGTTAATAATTTAATTAATATTTTTTCTAATACATTTGATACTGGGATATCGAAAGATACCTTTAAAGAGTGTGTTTTAATTTCAAAAGAAAATTCTACTTATAGAATTTCTCAAACTTTTTTGAAATCTTTAGAAGACCAAGAATTTAAGAATCAAATAAAAGACTTGATTGAATTTGGATTGATGCGTTATTCGTCTAAATATTTTGATTTTTATGAAGGAACTTCTTTTAAATTATATGAGAAATATACTTATTATGAAGTTGCCCGATTATTAGACTGAAACCAGTCTCAAGTTGCCTTAAATATTGGCGGGTATAAATATGACAAAATAACTAATACCTTCCCGATATTTATTAATTATGATAAGCATAATGAATTAAAAGCATCCATTAATTATGAAGACGATTTGATAACACCAAACCATCTAATAGCAATTTCCAAATCGAAAAGAGATCTAACATCTCAAGACATCAAAATAATACAGAACGCCACGAAAAATAATACTCAAATTCATTTATTTATTCGTAAGAACAAAGAAGACAAAAATTCCTCAAAGGAATTTTATTACTTAGGAAAAATTGTTCCAATCGGTAAATTTGAAGAGTTTATTATGCCAAATACCAATAATGTAAAGGCTGTCAAAATCCATTACAAATTAATTACTCCAGTTCGAGAAGATTTATACGATTATCTTAAAAATGTAAAATTATAAACTCGTTTTCTTCACAAAAATGCCTTTAAAATTCAAAACATAATAAAATAGATATGTACAAGTTACAGCTTGCAACTGTGTACCCTCATTTAAAATTACTAAAATTTCATGTTTACAAAAAATAATAAAAAAACAAGTCGCAAGAAATATTGATGACTTAGTTTAAGTAGTATGTCTGCTTTAGCTGTCATTGTTTCTTCATGCGCTAGTGCTACTCATATTGAACCTGATAACAAACAAACCGAAAAAGAAAAACCCGTTGTTGATCACCCACCTGTTAAAGAAGAAACCGATAAAGGTCCTGCGACAAATCAAGATCAAAAACCCGCTCTTGAAGAACCAAAAAAGCCAGAACCTCAACCTGAACCAAAGCCTGATGTTACTCCAGAAAAAGAAGAACCTAAAGTTGTCGTATTTCCTTCGCAAGAATCGTTAACTTTTGATGCCACTAATAAGGATGTTTTTCCAAGTTCAATCTCAAACGTTAATTTTAATTCTTACATTGATGTTCATTTTGATTCTCAGTCCTATGAAATGATTGAAATTAGTGTTTCTAATCAGAATGATGCTAATGGATCATGGACTCTTTCGTTTAAATTGCAAGATATCTCATCAAAAGAAATTTCGTCTCAAATTTATAAATTGGAAGTTTCTGGATTCAAAACAGTTCAAATGCAATTAGATTCTATTGATTTAGATTTTAATGCTGCAGATAAAACAACGAGACCTAATAACGTAAATAGTGCTAACTTTAATACAAAAGTAACTATTACAAACAAACCAGATGATATTAAGTTTATTCTTGTTGAAGACAGTTTAAAACCCGAACAACAAAATGGAATTTTAAGTTTTCAATATAACTTGTCTAAAAACGGATTTACTTCAAAAGTTAAAACTGGATCAGTTAGAAATTTCCTTGCATTTAGACCTTTTAATCCCAAAGGTACATTTACTGCTGAAAGTATTAAAAAATTAATTACTGACAAAGAATATGCAACTGAAGTTAACATTTCTGATTTGCAAAAAACTTTAGAATTTTCAGAAAATACTTTACCTAAACCAGAAGTGGATGAAGCGGTATCTAGTGTTGAATTTTTAGATATGGATTTTGTGAAAAACAATAAAACTAGCACAATTTCTTTTAAGTACAAATTAAAAAATAGTTTAGGGCAAGAAACGGATTTGAAGACCTTTAAAATTCCTAATTTTAAAAATGACACACAACTTTCACAACTTTTGACCAACGTTACAATCACACCAACGATTACCCCTAAAGGAGTACAAACCTTTGTTAAAAATAGTACCACCATTAGTGGAAACATTTATCAACAATACTTTAATTTGTCTTTTTCTGACCCTAGAGTAGGCGTGTATCGTAACACAGTATTATCTGTATCTCCTAGATCAAACTATTCAGAGACTGGCTCTGTTAGTATCTTATTAAACGTCCTTTTGAAGAGTGATTCAACTAATCAAAATCCAATAATAATACGTCGAACAATTACTTTATCTGGCTTTAATAAAATTGATCCAAATAAACCTAAAACTATTACTTTTGCCAACACGATTGCAGAAAATAATATATCTCCTTCGCAAAATATGTATTCTTATTTTCAACTTGGTCAATCACCACAATCTCAGGGGCATATTACAACAAATGTTGATTTGAAAAATAACGGTCCTGATAAAACCGCATTTGATTTTATGGCAAATCGTGTAGTTGCTTTACATGTCAATTACGATTCTAATAAAGAAATTAAAAACAAATCAAATAAACCATCAGAAACAGAATTTGCTTCCTCATCTAGTTCATCAACTGAAACGGCCCCAAATATTCAATCAGTAGGTGGTACAGGGTGATTAATTGGAAAAGCTAGCGCAACTGATGATCCGTACAATCCCGACTTTTATTCGTATTATGTTGCAACAAATTTACACGTTTATACGGCTTTCTTGCAGCGGCAAGTTACTGGTAGTTTAATTGATTATAGTTGAACTGCATTTAAGCAATATAATCAGCCACAAAATTTTATGTTGCAGAAAAATTTGGATGGCCAATGAGACGATACTCAAATTGGGACTACTCGATCTGACTACGCTAAAGGTGATATTGATTATATTTATTCAGCAACTGATTTAACAGCTAAAGTTGATCATTGAACAAAAGATGCTCAAGGCAAGGTAACTAATACTTCGACTATTACTAGTACCATCAATCACGAAAAGGGCAACTTAAAATTAGCGGTTGATTTTGCCGTAATGAAAGTTAATTTCTTATCTGCTGATTTAAAAGCCAGTTTGGCCAAGGCAAAACAAAATAATATTTCCATCGAGTCATGATCAAATAACATTATTTCTAATGCCCAGACTACGAGTGGACATAATGAAGATAAAATTCGGATTTGAAACGCTGCATTTATTCAGCACTTAACTAAAAATACGTTAGCTAATTTCCCTGATTTACAATTTGCTCAAACATCATACAATCCAGTAGATGGAGCAGATCATACCTCTGCAGATTTAAATCATTTAGGGTATACTGCTGGTTATCCAGCAACGTCATTTAACTATAATGGTTCACCAAAATCGCAATTCTATATTGGTGATAACAATAGTCAAATAGGTAGTGGTTACATGTTCACAAGAATCAATAAAATTGATGAAATGATTCAACATAATTCATTAACTAGTACAGTTGTAAATACTAGAAAACGAACTGATACTTCTGGTACTTTAGATTACTATCCAAATGGTACTAAATCCATGAAAACTGACCAATCAATAGTCGAAGCTCATATTGGTGTTACTAAATCGGTTCAATATCTGAATGTTGGTGGTGGTTCTTCAGGAAGCCCTTTCTTTGAAGCAAATAATCCTAGTCTTGTTTTAGGAATTTATCGTGGAGTTTACTTTGATGGACCGAACGAAGATCGTAGTAATGTTTTTGGTCAAATAGTGCAATTGCGTGTAAAAGGATACTATGATGTCATTGGTGGAGCAACACCGATGGACGATACTACTCCAGCAAATCATACTTTATATAGCACTTTGATGAAATTACATCAAGAACATCCAGATCAATATCGCGTGCTTAACTTAAAGTAATTGTCTTTTTAAGCATTTACAAAACTTTTTTACGCTTGATATTAAATAAATTTAGTATGGTAGGTTTTTAGATTTTTTAAAAATCAAAAGAAGTTAAAATTGTCTTTTATTGTCCGCCTTTCTCTAAGCACATAAAGATCTAACTAACTTCGTTTATTTTGGAGGTTTCATAAAATAAATAGGTGGTAGAAGAACAGTTAGTGAATTGTATTATCTAAGGAATAATTGATGAAATATCCCTCTAACATTTTTGTTTTTAGCAATCCCTTTGATCCACTTTTATAAGTTATAGTTTCTGTTTCTATAATATTACTTTTTTGATTTGAAAAATTATACACAACTTGATAGTTTTGGTCTAATTTTTTGGCAGACGAAAGTTGAGCGTGTTGTAATATTCTTATAAGCGAATGACCTCCCGTTTGATGTTTCATCTTCTTTTGAATCATAAAATATTGTTTTCATTCAATCAATGATTTTATTTTATTAACAATCGTGTTTTTGAA
>NZ_JHXT01000001.1 GCF_000687795.1 Mycoplasma testudinis ATCC 43263 | reverse complement strand
GGTCCTTGATCTTCGTTTTGAATTTTAGTTATATTGAATTCATCGAGATTTATAAAGTCGCTAATAAGTTCGTTTGCGTCTTCTTTAAATTTCAGGATTGATTTATTATTAAGATATTTTTTAAAAATGTAAAATTGCATCGTACTAACCTTTCATTTTTTTTGAACAAATTAATGATAGTACAAATTCCTTTGATTGGCAACAATCAAGGGATTTTTTTGTGTACTTTTTGTACCTTAAACGTCAAAAAATAGGTGATTGAGTAATTCTGATTGCCAGAATTTTCCTCTACCACCTATTTTTTTTATGAAATCTGGCGTGAGCCATCGCCACGAATATTCATATATTTTGGTAGAATAATACCTATATCATTTCTTGATAACAAAAGGAAATTAGATATTATTATATATAAAATACAAATTGTATAGGAGTTTTAAACATGAACAAACTACTTCAATCTTGAGGTTTAAACTCTTTATAATGCTTTTTACCAAAAAAGTAAAGCCTGATAAAAAAGAATCGCATTCGATTTTCAGTCATAAAATTAAAAGACGATCAAAGCGTTTTGTTAGTATGACTGTTGTTGGATCTTTAGCGGGTGTTATTGTTATTGGTGCAATTCCTGCTGTCTATTTTCAAATTGTTACAACCAAGAGCGAAAATAATGATTTTTCATCAGCGCTAGCGAGCATCACGCCCCAACAGGGAAAATACGCTCGTCAAACCACATCACAAGATTTTGTTAAAGCTAACCCACAAGCAGCATCATTAATGCGGACTTTTCCTGATGTAATCCGAACTTTTGATGATGGTAAACCAAATGATGACCCAAGTCATGCTGTGATCACTAATGGAATTACAGAATTTGACAAGCAAGCCAAACAGGTAGATCCAAACTACTTAGATAGTTCAACTTCTTTTAACACATATTTCAAGCAAAGCCTTTCAACAAAAAGTGGTTCAGCTGATGAACAAACCCAAATTGCTAATAATTTTTATGCTGCGGTTTTAGCCTTTGCGGGCTTATATGATAATTTTGCACAAACAGTAAAAAACAATGTTAATAAATTAGTAGGTTTAATTCCAGCAGTTACACAAGTTGCAGGTGGTGCGGACGGACAAATTTCGAATTTCACAATTTCACTTACTAATGTCTGATATGTAAACGAACAGAATTTCAATTTTGATGTAAATTATGTTTTGAAGTTTCGAGCAGTGACTGATAGACTCGGAACTGTCAACGGTACTGTTACCATTGACTTAAAAGCATTGCAAGGTTCTAATCTTGTTCTAGTTCATCAAAATTCATTGGTTGGAAATTATTTGACGCCGTTGGAAATTGACTTAACTTCTTTAGTTTTATCTGATAAATCATTTCCAGTTCGAGTATATACTAATTTACCACCACCATATGGTGCAGACCAAACACCTGAACGGTTTTTCCATAGTTCATTAAAATACGATTGGAATAATGATGCCAATGAGTTTCAAAAACCAACATTAATTCAACCGTTGGATTTCACAAACCCTTTGTATGCAACATTAAAAGACCCTTCAGCATCGTCTGGTTTAATCGATGCTACTGGCAATTGAATGTTTAGTATTATTCTCAATTATTTGCGTTCATCATTTGATACGATCAGGAGTTAATGTATGAGTCATATTTTTAATTCATCCCTAATTGATAAAAAACAAGATGAAGATTTAAGTGAACTTATGAGTTCTTCTAAATCGTCGTGAGATGAAATTCTTGAAAACGACCAGGACCAAGATCAAGATCAAAAACAAAGTCCGTCTTCTACTGGACCGTTTGTCTCTAGTCTTAATAAACCCAATGAAGATTCAAATTCTCAAAATAATTTATCAAACAATGTTGCTGACAACCTAAAAATTGTTTTTGAATATGAAAAAAATAATGATTATGAAAAAATCTCTGGATTTAAGATTAAATGATTTTATTTTATTCCAATTGTTGGCTTAGTTATAGCTATTTTTAAAATCAATAAGGTTTTCAAGAATTTATCACTTGGCTTATCTAGAAAATGTTTTACTTCCAACGGAACTTTTTTAATTTCGGTAATTGGGATTATTTTATTAGCTTTAATGGCAGCAACACTAGCATCTTTTATGGTCGCCACTTATTATTTGGTTTTGTTTAATTCTTTAAATACGTTTAGTGATGTAATTGTTTTTGTTGGATATGTTGTTTTAATTGCTGTTTTATGATTCCTAATTATTAATTACTTTTTAGTTTTCTTTTTCTTCTTTTACGTTTTGAGAAAGACTAAAAAAAATTATTTTGGATTTATCGCTAAAACCATCATTGATTTAGATTGAAATAATTATGACAAAGTCATGGAAACTATTCGAAACGATCGATTTGAATAAACTATTGAACTAAAAAATAAGCAAAAACAAAATCCCAGGCATTACCCTAATTTATAAGGTAATTACCTGGGATTTTAACTAAAATTTGATTTAGTTACTTACTTACATTTGTTAAAGTTACGTAGACAGTTTAATAATTTATTTTGTATTCGTTTTTATTTGCAGTTTTGTGGTTTGGATTTCATACTTTAATTTTGTAAAGAATGAATAACCCTGCAGGGATAACAATAGCACTTGCGATTCAAGCATATTGACAAAGCGTGAATGTAACAAACAAGGACGCGATCCCAAAAAGAATTAGACCAGCGGCTGCGATTGCGGCAACGATTCGTTTTTGTTTAGACATTAATTAATTCCTTTGAGTAAAGTTTTTTTATTTTAAGTTAACGTTATTAATTGACTTCATTTAGTATTTTCTATGAAGTTTTAATAACGTGCAAATTCCAGATGATTTCGGTAAGACATATAGTTTCCTTAAAATATTCTCAAATTTATTCTATCTTATATTTATAATTTTTCATTAGGAAAATTTAAAAATCTTTTTCAAAAGTAAAACTTTTATTAAATGATATAGGTAATAATTGATGTACAACCATAACGAAATTGAAAAAAAATGAATTCAAAACTGACAAGTTAATAAAACGAACAAATTTTATAATGATGCTTCTAAACCGAAGTTTTATGTTTTAGATATGTTCCCGTATCCTTCAGGTAGCGGATTGCACGTGGGCCATGTAAAAGGATATACCGCAACCGATATTTTAAGTCGCTACAAAAAAGCTTGCGGTTTCAATGTCTTACACCCAATTGGTTTTGATGCATTTGGTTTGCCGGCCGAACAATATGCAATTAAAACAGGAAACCATCCAGAAATTTTTACTTTACAAAATATTGCGGTTTATGAAAAACAAATGACAATGTTGGGTTTTGATTATGATTTTGATTTAAAAGTTGTTACAAGTGATGCTTCATATTACCAATGAACCCAATGAATTTTTAGTCAGATTTTCAAGCATGGCTTAGCGGAAGTAAAAGACATCAATGTTAACTGATGTGAACAATTGGGAACAGTTCTGTCAAATGAAGAAGTTGTTTATAATGATCAAAACCAACCCGTTAGTGAGCGCGGTGGCTTTCCTGTTGTGCATAAAAAAATGCGGCAATGAGTTTTGAAAATTACTCACTATGCTGATAAATTAATTGACGGTTTAAACGAAATTAATTGAAGTAACTCTATCAAAACAATGCAACGGGAATGAATTGGTAAAACAACTGGTGTCACTTTAGATTTTGCAATTGAAAATTCTAATGATAAATTAAGTGTCTTTACAACAAGAGCTGATACTTTATATGGCGTTTCTTATTTGGTAGTAGCGCCTGAAAATGAATTTGTCACTCAATTATTAAGTAAATCAGCTAATTCCGAAATTCAAAAATATATTGATGGAGTTTTACAAAAAAGTGATTTGCAACGAAAAGAATCAAAATCTAAATCTGGAATCTTTAGTGGCGTATACGCGCTTCATCCACTTACTAAAAAGAAACTTCCAATTTGAATTGCAGAATATGTTTTAAACAATTTTGGAACAGGAATAGTAATGGGCGTTCCCGCTCATGATGATCGTGATTTTGAATTCGCACAAACTAACCATTTACCAATCATTAACGTTATTGAAAACGATTTTAATTTAAATAAAGCGTACACTGGTGATGGAAAGCATTTGAATTCAGAATTCATTAATGGTTTGAATAATGATGCAGCCAATGAAAAAATGTTGAGTTATTTAGTACAAAATAAAATTGGAAAAACAATGGTTGTATACCGCTTACAAGACTGAATTTTTAGTCGTCAACGTTATTGAGGCGAACCGTTCCCAATTTTGTTTGATAATAACAATAAAGCGTTTTTAGTAGAAGATTTGCCACTGGTTTTACCTCCGCTTCAAAATTATGCTCCTAATAAAGATGGTTTAGCACCATTAGCTAATGCTAAAGAATGAATTGATGTTGTGATTAATAACCAACATTTTAAACGGGAAACAAATACAATGCCAAATTGAGCGGGATCGTGCTGATATTACCTTGGCTACCTTATGAAAATTGGCGCTGCTACTGCAACTTATTGACCAATCAATAGTCCTCAAGCTCAAGAAATGTTTAAACGTTTTTTACCTGTTGATGTTTATGTTGGTGGCCAAGAACATGCGGTTTTACACTTATTATATGCGCGTTTTTGACACCGTTTCTTGTATGACATCAAAGTGGTTCCGACTTCTGAACCTTTTATGCATTTAATTAACCAAGGGATGATTTTAGGCCCAGATGGAACAAAAATGTCAAAATCAACTGGTAATGTTGTTAACCCTAATGAAATTGTGGCTTCACATGGTGCGGATGCGCTGCGGTTGTATGAAACCTTTATGGGTCCAATTGCAGCTTCGCTGCCTTGAAATACCGGCGGATTGAATGGCTCAAGAAAATGATTAGATCGTGTTTATAATTTATATCAATCTGTAAAAATTACAGACGATGAAAAGTTAATGTCTAAAGACTTTACAATCGCATATCATCAATTTGTTAAAGAAGTCTGTGAACATTTAGAACGCTACGAAAACAATTTAGTTGTAAGTGCTATGATGGTTTTTATTAATCATTGCTATAAACAAGAAATTATTTACAAAAATTATTTACAAAACTTTTTAGTTATTTTAAGTTTTATTTGCCCTTTTATTGCTGAAGAGCTTAATGAAAAAGTTTTAAATAATAAGAAGAGTATTTCAGTTTTTGAAATGCCTAAATATGATGCAAAATACTTAATTCAAACCGAACAAACCATTCGTTGCATGATTAACGGGAAGTTTCGTGGTGTGGCGACTTTCGCTTTAGATGCACAACAACAAGAAATTGAAGAATATTTTAGATCAAGTCCTAAAACTGCCAATTTTTTAAAAGACAAAAAAATTAAAGAAATTAAGTATATTCCCAATAAAGTTATTACTTTTATTGTGGAATAAAATTTTATTAGTTATTTATTTCGGCGCGTGTGGTTTTATATTTGAGATTTAGTTTATTAAATTGTTTTATGTTAAATATGGCATATGAAAAATGGTATTCATAATGACTAGATTTTGTTAATGGTAAGTAGGCAAAATTTAAAGCAAAAAATTAGCTTTCCTTATTTTTTCGATATTTAATTAATCAGGTTAAAGCTTTGGAAAATCTTTTATCATAAGAGTCATCAAGCAATTTTATTAGTTGCCCAAAACTAAAAGTTGGTTTATCGGTTTTTGCTTGCGGATTTCAACGTAGTCCTGCCTTAAAATCTTCAAGTTTTCCCATTGACTTTTCTTCTTTTGAAGAAAAATATTTTTTATATTTTTCTAGTTTTTCAACACTGAGTTCATAAACGTTGTCTTCTTTAATACAATTATTCAGATAATCCAAGGTAAAAATTGTTTGCAGTACATCAGCTCCAATTTTTGTGGCAAGTTTTGGATTTTTATCACAGCATGATTCAGCAAGCATTTGCTCATGTAATTGTTCAAGTGATAAATTGACTGCGCCTTTGTTGATTTCAATTTGTCTTGTTCTTTCCAGTGCTATATTTATTAATTTCAAGGACTGTTCAATCAATCAGTGAAAAAAATCAGTTTTTTGAGTGATTTGCGAATCTGATACAGCATTTGTTTCATAGTAACTTTTTAATAAGTCTTCTATTTCCAGTCGTTTCATCATAAAACCTTTCTTTATCTAAAACTTGCAAATAAACAGCATATAGGTTTTTAAATTTTTTTGTCGTATGTCACAATTATTTTTTTATCTTATTGGCTGTTTAATTATTTAATACTATAGCTACAAGTCTAAAATATAAAATTATCTTTTTTTGTATGGTTGGATTATCCATTTTTATATTTTTTTTCACAATTTTATTGATCCGGATTTGTGGATTTATGGTCACCAATAAAATTTTAGATACTCACGTATTTTGGTTGTTTCTCATTGTTTGTTAAAAGATAATAAAAAACAAAAACAAAAAAATTATTTAGCTAGAAATTTAAAAAGAGAAATTATTTGCTTGACTACGGTTATCGTTTTATCCATTTATTTCTTGCCAGTTGTTTTTTTATCAACGCGAATGTTGCTTTTTATCCTATTGTTCTAAGTTTACTCTTTTTTTGATTTTTTAATTATAATGGAAGCATATGTTAAGGCAGAGGTATCGCTCAAGATTATTGAGTGGTTGAGAAAAACTCTTATTAGCTGATCAAGTTCATACTTGCGTAGTTAGTTCTTAAGTCAATCAAATCCTTTGCCTAGATTTATAAAGGAAAAAAATAATCTATGGCAAATAAAAACATATTTTCAAAAGGGAAGAAACTTTTCTTTTCTTTTTTTGTTGTTGCATTCGGTTTAACTGTCCCTGTTATCGTTTCGGCGTGCGGTGGATCTCAAGGCTCAGATAATTCATTTAAGATGGATATGGATGGATCATGATGAATTCAAAAGACAGACTCACAAGCTGTCGAAAATTATCAAAAACTGTTTAATCAAACTTTTGATGAAATTAAAAATTCTGATCAAAAATACAAAGGTGTTGAAGGTGTTAACTTGAAGATTAACCCAAATGTAAGCGATTCAGTTACCAAACTAACAAATGTCATGACTGGAAAGTCTGATTTTAGTTTTGTTAACATGGCAACCGTTAGTTCTCCTGACGCCCAAACTAATAAGAATTTTTTTGAACCTTACATTCAAACTCTTACACAAAGTTGAACTTATGATTCTAACGAAACTTATTTTGATCAAGATCAAGGAAAGAGTTTAATGACAATAGGTCAAAAAGCCACTGATGCATTTAATAAAACTCCATACCAGTCATGAGATAGCGATAAGGAATGAGATGGTGCTAAATATAAAAAGTTTTATGGCGAAAAACTGGTTCGGTTTTATCGCGGTATGATTATGATTTACGGAAATCCTACTGAATTAGCAAATATTAAAAAAGCATGGACAGATAAGGATTGAAAAACATTTAGTAATTTTGGTATTCTTCACGATAAAACATCTTCGGCAGGTGGTTATTTGTTAGAACAAGCACTAATTCGCAAGCAGTTTGGTTTTGATGCTTCTTGATCATTGATTGATAATTTATTGCCTGCAAAATCTGAGCAGAAATCCCATGGCGGATATTTAATTGGCCAAGATCCAAATTTTAGAATTGCGTTTGATGATGAAGGGTCGTGAGCATGACAAAAAAATGGCGATCCATCTTATTTCAATCCGAAAGATGCAGAAGCTAAAATAGAGGTTTTATCAGTGACCGACCCGTTGTTTTATGACTATGGAATTTTTAACAGTAAATTTAAAGATCAACCCTTATTTAAGGAATTGATTTTAAAAACATTTCAAAATTTATCGCAAAAAACAACTGACCAAAATATTGTTGACGGTTTAGGTTTTTATTCTGGATATAATGGTTACGATCTGTCCATGAAATATAACGAAATCGTTAGCGCGTATAATAAATCGATCAATTAAATTATTGTTTTAGTTTATGAATATCCTTGAGTTTTCACACGCTAGTTTGAGTTATAAAAAACATTCGTCTCTTGTATTAAGAGATATAAATTTGACGTTTGAATCGTCAAAAATGGTGGCAATTATTGGCTCTTCTGGTGCTGGAAAATCATCTTTATTTAAAAGCCTTGCAAGAATTTTAACAATCCAAAATGGCCAGATTACTTACAATAATAAAAGTATTGATTCGATGTCATTTCTAGCATTTAAGAAATTTATTTTAAAAGTTGGTTTTTTACATCAAAAACCTAATTTAGTACCTACCGAAACCGTTTTTACAAACTTGAAAAGAGATTATTATTTTGAAAAAAATAGGATTTTGAACTACTTTAAATTTATTTCACCTAAATTATTAGATAAATTCTACGATACTTTGAAAGAATTAAAAATTGAAAATTATTTATTTCATCAAATTAAAGATTTATCTGGAGGTGAACAGCAGCGAGTTGAAATCTGTAAGTTACTATTAAAAAATCCGGAAATTATTCTTGCTGACGAACCGACTAGCAGCTTAGACCAAAAAACAAGTCAATTAACTTTAAAACTGTTAAAGGATACAACTTTAAAACTGAAAACTATTACGTTAGTAAACATTCATTCTTTAGACTTATTAATGCCACAGTATTTTGACTATGTAGTTGCCATTAAAGATTGTCAAATATTGTTTTTCAAACCTATTGAACAATTAGAAAAAAAAGAGATTGCAAAAGTTTATGAATAAGATTTATAAAGTTAAACGAAAACAATCTAATTGGTTTTTTAATTGGTATGTTAATTCTGATAATCAAATAACTAAAAAACAATTGAGAATAGAATGAAAAGTATTTATTTTAATTGTTGTTTTAAGTATTAGTATTTACTTACTAATATTTAGTAGTTATACATATACAAATAACGGTTTTTTCTTTTTTAACCAAAAACTAAAAGAGTTATTTGGTTTTAACCAAAATTCTTCACTTGGCTTTGGTCGAAATTTAGTAACTACATCTTTTAATTTATTATGACAAACCATCAAAATTACAGTCACCGGAACTGTTTTTGGAGTTGGTTTAGCTTTACTTTCGGCATACTTTGCCGCTAAACGGCTGAAAAATTTTTGGTATGGTTTACCTATCCGTTTAGGTGTTTTATTTTTACGGGCTTTTCCTACCATCATTTTTACTTTACTTTTTACAAGATCATATAGCGCAGACTTGAGTGGAATTTTAATCATGTTTTGGTTTACGTGATTGTGATTACATAAGTACTATGTAGAGATTTTTGAAAACCTCGATCTAAGTTTTTATTATGCTCAAAAAGCCGCAGGACATAATTTTTTTTTGGCATTCAAAAATGAAGTTTATTTTCGGATTAAAGACCGGATTATTAGTTTATTTTTTTATAGTTTTGAATCAAACATTCGTTGGGTTAGTTTGCTTGCTGCAGTTGGTGTCCCCGGGATCGGGCAATTAGTTTATATTCCCGTGAGTACAGGATTAGTATCTTGAGATCAAGTGAGTATTCCTTTGTTTATTTTAATTGGGTTTAGTTTATTGCTTGAGTTTTTTAGTGTTATCTTAAATAAATACTTATTAGTTCAACCATCTAAAAGAATCGGCAACAAACGTCTTTATTTTCAGCAATTTCGCTGGCGTAATTTTGTTCTATATTTCATTGCTCTATTATTTTTAATTATTTTAATTTATGAATTAGTAACCACCCAATTTCGGATTGACCCAACAACTTCATTTGCTAATGCTTTTAGTAGTCTTTTTGTTTTAAATTGGGTTCAAGCATATTCATGAAATAATGCTTCTGCAGTTTTTCAAGTTTTTATTGTATTTCAACAAGCCCTTTCAATTATTTTATTTGTCAGTATTTTCGGTTTTGTTTTTGCAGTCTTGCAAAACGAAAAGATAAACAATATTATTTTTTCTTTTTTTATTAAAACGTGTTTGACAATTTTACGCGTACTTCCAAGTATTTTGTTTTTTCGATTAATTAACTTCATTGTAGTTAATCCAGTCAGTGCCGTCATTATTACGTTAACGATTACAAGTATAGCAAGTGTTTCCAAACAGATGTCATTAGCCATTAACACAATGGATTTTTCAGTTTATCATCAGTACAAATTAGAACGGAAAAATTATTTATGAATTGTCATTAATTATATTTACCCTGCAATCCAAAAAGATCGGATTAGCTTATTAAGTTTTGAATTTGAAAATATTTTAAGAGATGTAATCTTTTTTGGAATTTTTGGATCTAGCGCACTAGGAAATACAATCCAAGTTTTATTTGATCGTAGATTGTATGCGGACGTTGCAAATTATATGTGACCTGCGGTATTTTTAATTATTGTTGTGGATTTATCATCAGCCGCAGTTCGGGAATGAGATTTAAATAATTTTCTGGATAAATTGAAAACAGTAAAAGACAACTTGAAAAATAAATGAAATTTATGTCGCTTAAACAAAAAAGGCAAAGAATAGATATTAGCCGAAACAAAAACGTTGAACATAATAAAAAACACGACCGTATAGTCGCGTTTTAAACTCTTTGTTAAATCTAGATTAAATTAATTTTTAACCAAACGTTTGTATCATTCAACAACGTAGGTTTCATTAATTTCGGCTGGTAATTCGTTTCTTTCGGGATAACGAACGTATGTTCCTTGGAAAGTTTTGTGGTTTACTTCGGTAAACGGACTAACAACTTTAGATTCGCTAGCCATTTTAACCATTGGTAATGCATGTGCTTTAGGTTTTAATTCTATTACTGAACCAACCGGAATAATGGTTGAAGGGATATCTATTGTTTTTTGGTTTACTTTTACGTGACCGTGGTTAACAAGTTGTCGCGCACCTCTTCTTGTTGGTGCTAATCCCATTCGATAAACTAAATTGTCTAAGCGTGATTCTAGAACTCTAAATAAGTTCATGGTCAAGATTCCTTCCATTTTTTTAGCAACTGAAAATAATCTCCGGAACTGACGGTCTGTAATTCCATACATGAATTGCATTCGTTGTTTTTCTTGAAGCTGTTCAGCATATCCTGACAATTTAGGACGCATTTTGGCATTTCCGTGTTGCCCGGGAATGGTACTTCGTTTTTTCCCTTTTGAGAATTCTTTGTTATTTTCTAACAATGAAAAATTAAGACGTCGTGATTTTCGACTAATACTACCTGTATATCGTGACATAAATAATTAAAGCCTTTCTTTAAACTTTTTTATTATAAACACTAGTTGAATGAAGATTCTTGCTATATGAAGCGCTATTAATGGGTTCGGGTTTAACTCAGCAATCCTTACTAACAAAACCAAATTGGTTAACGCTTATTTAAAACAATATCAACCTGCTGAACTGTGCTTAGATATTTTAACACAGAAATCCAGTTTTCTTGTTTCTTCTGTGTCAAAAATTGTTATTTACTTGGATAAGTTCAAGTCAAATTGCCAATTCCATAACCATCTTGGCGAATATTGCTAGCTAACGATTGGTTTTGTTGACCAGAAAAGTCTCCTGCTTTTAATTTATCTGGAGTGGTTGATCCAACTGGTATATATATTGCTTTGACAAATGTTACGTAAACTCAATTCGCATCATGAGTTAGATTTAAAATAACTCCCTTATAAGTGTTATTGTCATTAGCTCACAAAGTAATTGAAGGAGTTGGACTGTTTCCATTAAATACTGTTAAAGTTGGATCGAAACTAATAACTGTACCACCGGTGTTTCCCATGAACCGTCCAATCCCGTTAGCGGTGTACGTTAATTTCGACAAGAATTTATTATCTACAGGAATTCCGTTAAATTCGCCTTTAGATAAACGGATCATCGGGGTTTGAGTATTAGCTACTAAACTGCCCATAATTTTTCCTGTTGTTGGTCCAATAGCGGGGAAGGTTTGTTCTTTAAAGGAATTATTATCATCAACTTTAGCAAAGCTACTTAAAGTTAATAGATTATTTAACTCAATTTTTAGTCCTGTAATTCCGTTAATTTTGGATGCACTATTCATGCCATTTCCATTAGCAAAGCCTCGACCGCCAGCGATTAAAGTAGCACCGGTTGAATCATATCTGGCTTGGTCGGAAGTTCGATTTGTTATATCTTCTGGATTGAAACTAACAAGATAGGCTGAGCCATTGACATTGTTGTTAAACAAAGCGACTATTTGATTGACAAAATCAGTTTGTTTTTTATTCGCAACAACTTCTTGTAAGTATCAAGTCATTTGTTGTTTAGTTACGATGCCAGGAATGTTGACTCGGTAGCGTCCTCAATTATCGCCTACTAATTGGGTGTAGTTTAAAGTTGGATTTTGGATTAGATTAAACGCTGGGATCGGATTGGGTGGTGTGGGTTGAGGAAACCCTGAAATACTAAATGCAGTGCCACTAAACCCACTTGGCGCAATTGTTCCATCTGTGTTCAGAGCTTGATTTTGATCGTTTTGAATTTGTAAGTTAAAAGTTAGCACTCCCGTAGTGCTATTAGGATTTATATTTGTTGCGCTTAGTTTGTAGTTAAGTGATTTAAATTGGCCGAAAAAAGGACTCAGTTTAGATGATAAATAAGTGTTTAAGGCAGCAATTAAATCATCTGTGTTATTAGCATTTTGAATGGCTGTTGCAGCCACATTAACATTATCGGTTTTAGCTGTTGTTTTGGAGTTTGAAGCTGCTTGACTAATGTTATTATAATACGATGTGACAAGTGATGGGAGGGTTGCATATCCAGTTACTGTGAAATCTTTACCTGCTGATGCATCAGTTCCAACCGAACCATCTGAATTGTAATAAATTGTTTGGCCTGCACTAGCTTGAGTAACAACAATTTTATATGGAATAGATCCTTTATTATTATCTGGTGTACCTTTATTGATTATGACATTAAATCCAGTTAATAAAGGGTCTAAACTAGGCAATTTTACAGTTGCAGTCAATAAGTTATTTAGAGTATTTAAATCAGTAGTTGCACCAATGCTTGTCTGACTTGGAATTCCTTGCGATTCATTATTTCCATCTGCCAAACTATAAGTTTGATTAACGTTATTATAAAAGGATTGAACTAGTTTTTGATAAGAGTTAAAACCACTTAAAGTGGTTTGTTTTCCTGCTTCGGATAAGTTAGTTGATTGTGATCCATCATCTTTATATGAAACAAGTGAGCCATTAGTTTTTTGTTGCACAATAACACGGATGGTTAATGACCCGTTTTGATCATTAGCCGCATTCGTGTCTTTTACAATAACGACTTGATAACCTGCTTGAACTAAAGCTTGATCAAGAGCTGGTAACTTGTTGGATAGAACATTATTAACATCAGCAAGTGAAGTTCCGTTATTTAAATCTGATGAAACACTATATGCGCTAGGTAACTGAGCCATTACTGTTGTATCTGTGATGGTAAACGGAGTAGTTGAATTAATCTGTTGATAATATGAAGTAACAGTAGCTTGTGCAGACTTGAATCCAGTAATGGTTATGATTTTTCCAGCATTGGTTGAATTTTCACTAATTAATCCTGTAGTGTCATAAGAGTTTAAGACTGTTGATTTTGATTGGACAATCACACGAAGTTTTAATGAACCTGCAGAATCGTTAACACCATCAGTATCTTTTACAACCATTACCTGATATCCAACTTTAGTTAAAGTTGAATCTAATGTTGGTAATGGCGTAGTTAAAAGTTTATTGATATCAACCAGTGGAGTTCCGTTAGTGAGATCACTAGAGACACTGAAAGCACTAGGCAATTGTTCTTTAGTTGTTGTATCACTAAGAGCGTATGTAATTGTGTCATTAATAGCTTGATAATAGTTAATAATAGTTGTTTTAGTGGATTTAAATCCATTTAACATCACTAATTTACCAGCATTATTTAAGTTAGTTGTTGTGGTTCCATCTGTTTTATATGAAACCCAAACATTATTCTTATTTTCTTGGACAACAACACGGATGCTTAAATTCCCATCTTCGTCATTAATTAATGCAGTATTTTTGATTGCAATTACTCGAAACTGATTTTCTTGTAATTGTTGATTTAATGTTGGTAATTTATTAATTAATTGCTTATTAATCTCCGTTACTGATGTTCCATTGTTTATGGTGTTAGCTAGAGGAAATGAGCTAGCTAGCTCATTGGCTAAAGTTTGATTTACCAAATTATTGTTGGGATTGATTTCCTTGTAATAATTAGCAACAGCAGTTTGGTTATCTATACTTTGGTTGCCTGGCAAAACTTCGCTTTCACGAGATTCGTGTAAAACACTATTAGGATTAAATTCCGAATCGATTATCATGACAACAGGGACAACTAAACCAATTGCACCAATTGTGCTTCATGTAATGATTCAACTCTTCAGATTAAATTTGTTTTTTTCATTTTAAAAATCCAAATATATTTATTGATGATTAGATTATTTCTTAATAAGGTTAACGCGCAGGTTATGATTGGCATAAAACAAAAGATATAACGCACAGTGCAACGGTTGCAATTTTCAGTAATCCTAGAAAATTACTTACATGAAATAATATTCATTATATTTTACCACTTATGTTTTTGGAACGGTGCCCAATATCTGAGGATTTCCTGTAGTCTGTCTGTAGTTAAGATAGATTGATGAAAGAATATTGATAGTGGCCCCGAATGACCCTGCGGCTTTGGCCAACAGTCCGACCCTTACCCAATTAAATGCAATTTTGGATGCAAATTCACAACTTCAGCCTTTATCTGATAATCTAATATCCCAAGGCTTTAACGTCATTTTTACTAAAGGCACAACCGATAATACTGCGGGAACAATTGTCATCAACGTTTTTGTTAAAGATGCACTAGGAAATAACTACAATATTACGGGAACAGCCTCACCAGGAACTACTTTTACAGGTGCAGCGCACACAATAACTGGTTTTATGCGTTCAAGCCCAACTTAATAGTTAAAAATTGGGAAAATAATACTTTATTTCTTAGAAACCAATATTTGGTGGTCTTGAAATCAATCCTAATATATAATATAAATGTAAATAAATACTTTCGTTCACGAGATATTTATCCAACAAATGTGTTTTTTGCTGTGTTTAAACGCTTTTTTGTTTGTACCAACAAAAACTTAAAGAAAGTATTGTGCTAAAAAATCAAATATGACCAACGAAAATATTGCTTACACCCCAACAGCGTTAGTTCCCACATCTGAACTAGAAGAACATCACCCCGAACATCCGGTCGATTTAAAATTTGATGGATCTGAAGAACCGGAAAATTTTAAGCTACTTGATGAACAATATGAAGCTTTTAACAAAACGATTTCTTTTGTTAAAAGAGTTGTGACTACTGAGATAGTTTTAACTACTTTATATTCTTCTTTCTTTACGTTATTTATTATTTTCTTAGGGGTTAATAATTGGGTTGTTAATTCAGATTTTAATTTCGCTTATTGAGCGCTAGAAATTTTATTTTTAGTTTTATTTTTAGTTGCGTATATATCTATTGAATTAGTTTTAATCTTTTCTTGGAAGAAATTATCATTCTTGAAAAAAGATCATAAAGCCGAATGAAAAACCGTTCATACTAATGCGGTCTTGATTTTTTCGTTGGGTTGATTTCCTTTCTTGAATATTACAATCGCTTCAATTCCGGCATTTTCTTTCAAAACCGTTCAACAAGATGAGTATGATAAATTGAATCTTTGATATCAAGAATCAATTGCCAATATCTTTGCGCCATCATTTGAAAACTTTGGTTTAGTAGATTCTGATTTTGATACTGACATTTTTTCTTTTCCAGAAAATGATGAGGGAGTTACTAACCCCATTTCACCAACGCAACAAATCTACCCAGATCATACTCGCAGGGTTAATTTGCCGGCCGCATGAAATGAAGGGCCATTTGGAAATCTTGATACAGTCCAAACTTTGCAAATCGAGCCTTCATCAGTTTTAAATCAATTACGTGGTATTGTTAAAGACTTACGATTTGAAAATCAACAATTACGCAATATGTTAATGCAAATTATGCGAAATCCTAAACGTCCGGCCGCTTTGCCTGAATCAACAATTCTAGCTCCAACTAAATCTCGTGATGTTATTAAACCTAAAGCTAAGAAGCCAGAAATTAAACATACACAACAAATATTTACAGAAAAGAAAGTGGTAGCATCACCACCCCCTGTAACCACTACCGTGGCTGCTGTATCACCTATAGTTAAGCGCCAGCAAACAATTATTAAGCCAGTAATTACTCGCAAAGCTCCGCCTAAAATTTCATTTAGGATTGTTGATGATCGCATTAAAAAAGATGCATAATTAAAATAAAATTATTATGTTCTCCCCTTGGTGTAACGGATAACACAGACGTTTCCTAAACGACTAATAGAGGTTCGATTCCTCTAGGGGAGGCCATATAGGGGTGTAGTTCAATGGTAGAGCAACGGTCTCCAAAACCGTTAATGAGGGTTCAATTCCTTTCACCCCTGCCATTTATATCAGGGTGGCGGAATGGTAGACGCTTACGCTTGAGGTGCGTATGGGTAAAACTGTGAGGGTTCAAGTCCCTTCCCTGATACCATAAAAGAAAGATTCAATGCACTATTAAATAGTGCATTTTTTCATGTGTTAAAGTGACACAATTAAAGATTTATTTTAAATCCGAACATCAAAAGTTTCATATATTTTTGAGCTTTTGTAAAGAATATATCATTTGACGAACTCGAGGGATGGGTCTTGACAAAAAAAAAAAAAAAAAATAAAATTGAGAAAGACTTGTTGTGAAACGACAATTAGTTTTAAAGTATTTTTTTAAAGGCGATTTTATAAATATGGCAACAGAAGTAATTCATGTTGAGCGGAGATGTTTTATGTGGTGAAAAATTCGTTTTACTTATTACAAAATAGTGAAAAATTTTGACGATTACGAATTATGAGTAGATTCAGGTTTAATTCGTAAAAAAACATCAAAAATGAAACTTTACAAAGTGAACGATTTTTCGTATCATCGTTCTTTTGGAAATTGAATTTTTAGAGTTGGTGGATTTACCCTTTCTTCTGGTGATGTATCATCTAAGTTTCTAGATGTAACTAAAATTAAAAACTACAAAGAATTCGGAGCAAAAATTGAAGAACTAGTAAATTCTGAAAGAAAACGAATGAACGTCGGTTATAGTGAAACCAACTTAGTGGGAATTACAAAGTAATAAATTCAATTTATTCAAGAATTGCTAACTCATGCCCATCAAAACACCTAATGTGTTTGATGGGCTTTGTATTTCAAAGTATTTTAGATTGTTGATATAGGAACTATATAAACGCCTTTTTTTAGTGGATATACTGAACTGGCGTTACAGATAACTGCATTGGTGCCTAATTGATAATTAGTTGATTTAATTAAATCGAAAGCTTTAGTAACACTTGGATGATATCTTGTTCCAGATTTTATTTCGATTAAACTTAATTTTCCATTTGCTAACATAACTAAATTAATTTCATTTTGATAAGCATCTCTAAAATAATAAAAACTTGCTATGCTATCATTTGAATTATTGTATGTTTTGATTATTTCGTTGATGACATAAGTTTCAATCAAAAAACCTTTATTGACATGATTTTCTAAAGTTTTAATATCTTTAATTCCTGTTAAGTAGCATGCTAACCCTGTATCATTCATGTAAATTTTAGGGCGTCGAATAATTCTTTTAACAACAGAAAATTCAAAATATGGTTCTAAAGTGAAAACTAGATTAGACGTTTTTAAAATGCTTATTCAGCTTTGAATTGTCTTATAATTAACACCAACATTTTTAGCAATTAAACTGTAGTTGAGTTCTTTTCCACTTTCAGCAGCAATAATCCTTAGAAAAATATCAAATGCATCTCTTTCTTTTATTCCTATGATTTCATTGACATCGCGTTCTACATAAGTTTTAACGTAATTTTCATAGAATGTGCTAGGTTTTAAATTTTTGTTGATATTAACTTCTGGGTAACCGCCACGTAAAATTTGTTCAAGTAATTTTTCTTGTGAGAAGTTTTCTTGAATACGTTCTGATAAGACTAAAGGATTTATTTCAAAAGGGACTTCCGGACGGGCTAATAATTCGTTGTTTGATAATGGAGAAACAACATTAATGCTGATTCTACCAGCTAGCGATTCAGTAACATTTTTCATTAGTTTATATTGATGTGATCCAGTTAAGATGAACATTCCGTTAGCGGAACCTTTTTCTAGTCTAGTTCGATTTACAATTGGGGC
The DNA here is from genome assembly GCF_000687795.1 of Mycoplasma testudinis ATCC 43263. GTDB lineage: Bacteria > Bacillota_I > Bacilli_A > Mycoplasmatales > Mycoplasmoidaceae > Mycoplasmoides > Mycoplasmoides testudinis. Next base: position 99,761 of record NZ_JHXT01000001.1, on the reverse strand, counting down.
AATATATTCCAAAAGAATTGGTGCTTTTTGAACTTCATCAATAATTAAAGGCAATTTATATTTTTTCAAAAATAATTCTGGATCTTCTAAAGCATACTTCAAGTCTTTAGAGTCATCTAAAGAAACGTAACTAAAATTATATTTTTTCTTAATTTCAAAGCAAAGTGTAGATTTACCTACTTGTCTTGCTCCTGTAATTAATGTAACTGGGTAGTTTTTAATACTATCTAGAATTTTTTCATTTATCGATCGTTGTATCATAGTGTTCCTAATGAATCAATTATAACTCCAAGAATATGTATTACTACTAATTTTCCAGATTTGTACTCCTAATTATCCGGATTTTAACTCCTAATTATTCGGTAGTTAACATTATGATGTATAAAATTTTATTGGATTCAATAGCAACAAATATTGACCTTTTGGATATTCTAAATATGAAATTATTAAACGTTATTTTAATCAAAAAATTATTGATTTAGTTGTATGTCGAAAATATTATAGACAACTTCCATTGGTCCAGAATTACCCGAAACTCATCGTTCATATAAAGTGCCTAGTTTCAAAGTTTGATTTGTGATATCAATCACAGCTAGTGATGAATATTGAAAAGAACCTTTAGGAAATGAATAAATTTTTTGAGGTTTATCAAAATCATAATTTTTAACTAAATATATTGCTCCATCAACGCGGTTTGTTTGATTAGACGGTAATGAAAATAAAGTATAGTCATTTCCTTGATAATAAAAATTAGTTAGTCCGATTTGAGTATTGTTGTTAACGCCAATACTAAAATTACTTGTTCTTGATAGAGAGCCGTCTAAATCGGTGAACGTTTTTCCACCATCGATTGATTTTGATATAGCAATACTTCCATTGGTAGAATTACGACTCATCGCTATTAATGTCCCGTCATGATATTCAACTATTTGTGATTCACTAGTTCATCCACCCGAACCCAAAAGATAGTTGCTTGTAGAGATTTGATTTGTTTTTGGATTAATAATTGCATAGTAAGCATTTTGACGCAACCCACCGTTGTTCCCAAATTCATACAACGGAACAATTATATTTCCGTTCAATGCAGGGTCTTTTTGATGCTGTAATTCTAATGCTTTTCCAGGCCCAAATACAATTGTGGTAATTGGTGGCATATTATTAGGATTGTGTTTGTCTATCTTTTGATTAATTAATCCTTTAAATTTGAGTTGTTGGGTATTAAATCATAAGTAAAATACCCTAAATACGATACAGCAGCTAAGGCAAAGCGATACGGGTCAGCTGTTGGATAGACACCATTTTTTACGAATCCATCAAATAATGAATTGATTGGTTTTCTTTGCTCATCTATTGTTTGGTATACTTCTCAACTTAGACTATTATTTTTTAAACTTATTTGAGCATCATATCCGCTCATTTGAACATTATTTTTGTATAAATCAAAATCTGTAAACGAGTTATTTTTGGGTCGGAGTTCAATTGGGTTGTTTTTATCTTGTTTGTCAATGGCAATAAAATACGGACTATGTAAATACTGATATTGCAATGGTATAAAATTTGAAGCTCTTACATAAGTACCTGTATTTCCTCCAAAGATATCAACAAAAAGATGAGCAACATTATTCTTATCAACAGCAACGGTCGCATCAATTGCTCCGACTTTACGGTCGACATTGTCATTTTTAATGCTTAATACTGTTGAAGATTTGCTTCATTGTGTTCCGTTTTGGTTAGCTGTAAAAAATACTTGTTCTATATTTGAGTCAGGCGAATCGTTTACATTTTCGATTCTTCCATCTAAATTAATTAGCATTCCATCATTAGTTTTAAGCAACGATGGAATTCTGAAGCTTTGGTAATTAAGATCTGGTTTCGCAATCGATTTAGCATTCAAGCTACTAGGATTAAAAGTTTTTTGAAAAGTTTGAGTAATACTTTTAAAAGCATCGATTTTTTCAAATCCAGAAATAGTAATCATCTTAGGTTTTGTTTGATTTAATGAAGCAGCACTTGTTCCATCCTCGTTGTAATAGACATTATTGTATTGAACAACTAAAGATATGCTAAATCGCCCGGCAACATCGCTTGCTTTAGGATTAGTAACATCTAGTAAGTAAGTTAATCCACTTGTGAACGGTTGGACTCAGGTTTCGTTAGTGTAGTCACCGAAGTTTTTCGAAGAGATGGATTTTAATTGATTATTGATAAAATCCGAAGCAGTCTGATGACTGAATTTTGTTTTGATTGTGTAATTAGACGAGATGTCTGCATAAGTTTTACTAATTAGTAATTTATATAAATTATTAATTTGATCAGACGTTTCAAGGTCAGTCTTTCCTGGATCTCCTTTTTCTCCTTTTGGTCCTTGAATCCCCCTTGGTCCCTGAGGGCCTTCTTGTAATTCTTTGCTTTTATCACTTTGTTGGTTTGATTGTTCATTATTACCACATGCGACAGCAATTGCGGTAATTATGGGAGTTATCGCTAAAGTTGATAAAGCTAATAAAAAATGTTGTTTTTTAGTTTTATGCATAATTATTTAATCTTTTAAGCTTATATATATGTTTAATTGTCATATATTTATTTGTTTTCGGTGACTAAAAAACTGAAATATATGCAAACTAGAATCAAATCAAATGGTGATTTTTTTTGACTTGTGTGGTCCATACACTCAGTTGTGTCGAAGTAACTCCTAAACTGATAATCTGATAAATACAACTAATAATGTAAGTTGGAACAATCGATGGGTTTGTTTCGGAAAAATAAGCTATTCCTAAAATTCAAGAAACAACTCATGTTGTGCTGGAAATAACAATTACAATAACAAATGTAAAAGGTTGTTTGTATAGGGATTTAGATTTAATCCCTTTAATTACTTGAGGTAAAAAGGCGATCATTGATAAAACCGGTGCAATATTGGCAATAATGGCACTTAAAACAATAACTGTGTGACTGTGAATGATTGCATTTGGATTTGGGTCTATATCTGTTCCGATAATTTTTAAGGCATTTAAAACCGTAAATATTAAATTATTCGAAATATAGATAACAACAAATAAATATGAAATTATTCTTTTATTTAAACTGAATTCTTCTTTAGGAATATATTTAACAATGATTCCTAATTGAATTCCAAAAATAATCGAAGCACAAAATTCGGAATATACAATTTGATCATTGGCAACTAAAAACCCAAAAATAGCAAAAAAGACAGATGAGCTGTAGTATAGTCAGAAAGAGGTTAGTGCTAGCCCTTCAGTTTTCTTTTTACGAATTAAAAATAGCAATTGAGGAATTCCAACCACAATATATAAAAAAGAAGCAACCCCAATAAGTACATTGAAACTCAGCCCAAGCATTACTATCGCCCCTTAAAATGCAAAATAAATTGCATCAATTATATTTTATTTGGGCTAAAAAAAGATTAGTTTTTAAAAAAATATATTGGCTTATTGGTGGTCATTTTCAAAATGAAAAATATTTGTATTATATTCTTCGTTATAGTTTTCTTTAGCGGTGTCTGTTTTATATTTTTTTCGAATAGAAAAAACGTTTTGCGAAAATTCAGTTTGCGTTTGAAAAACATTATCTTTTTGTTCGGTTGTTGAATTCTTTAAATTGAATCATTCATCAATTTCTTCCATGACTTTTTCTTTGTCTTCTGGATTGTTTTCTCATGAATCTTCTTGTTCAGGTTCATTTGCAATTTCGTCTTCTTCGGATAAGTATGCGATGGAATTAGTAAAGATATTATCTGGTTTGACTTGATTTGTTTGAAAGATATTAGGTTCACTAGATTTAAGGTTAAATCAACCATCAATTTGATTTAGGATACTTCTTTTGTTATATGCTTCTTCACTTTCATCTTCAATTACTCAATCACTGGATTCGATTTCTTCATCTGTTTGTTCATAATCATTGTAATTGGTACTTACAAAAATATTTTGTTTAACTGGTTGGATAGTTTTTACAAAGATATTTTCTGGATTTTCTTGTTCATTATCAAAAATATTATCAATTTGGTGTTGGGCTTGTTGGTCGCTTAAGTTAAATCAACTTTCGAGTAAATAATTAGCCTGAGTTTGAACGTCTTGATCAACTTCAATTTCGTTGAATTCTTGATCATTTGTGAATCTATCGTCGTTTTCTTCAAAGCTATTATTTTCTTCAAAAATATTGACTGTATCTAATTGAAATAATTTAACTTGATTAAAAACGTTGATGTTAGAGTCTGCAGTTTTTTCAAACACGTTTGCTTTAGTTTCTTGTTCTTTTGTTGAAAAAATATTGTTATCAGATAATTGTGAATTATCTAAATTGAACCATTCATCAATTTGCTTGGTACTTTTTTGGCGAAATTCATCTGCCGCAATCTCTTCTTCAGTTGGTTGATAAAAATCTTTGACATAATAACTTACTTTAGAAGCTTGGTTATTAAGTTTGAAGCCATAATCTTGATTAAAAGTTTGATCCAAATCACGAAACGGATCATTAAAAAGAAAAAGAATATCAGTTCGATTTGGAACAATTATTTGTTTATAATCAACAATCAAAACATTTCCCTGACTAGTAGGTTTATTGAAGTTTCTGTTTGATTCGTTTTGCAAGAAGTCAAGAACTGAGTCATTCATAAGGAGATTTAAATTTTTAAAACTCTTTCATTTAATATCTTTATTTTAACTTTAATAAATGGAGTTTAGAAGTAATTACTTTATTTTAATAAATATTTATTTAATTAATTTCAGAATATTTAAAACAAAATCGAATTTTATTTTTTTAAAATTCTAAAAATCCAAAAAAAAGAATAGGAAGTTTAAGAATGACAACTTTGTGATTTAATGGGAATTTTTATTTAGGAAAAAACAAGTTTTGTGATGCGGTTATAACTAACAAAAATAAATTCATCCAAGTTGGTTCATATAATGAATTGAAATTATTTAAATATGACCGGAAAATTGATCTTAAAAACAAAGTGGTCATTCCCGGTATTGCTGACACACACTTACATTTTATGTACAATGCGTTTTGCCATGAATTATTAAATTTTGGAGATGTTACTTCAATCAAACAATTAATTGCTAAAGCTAAGAAGTATTTAATTCAAAATAAATATACTAAGAACCAAATTTTGTTTGGGCTTAATTATATTGATGGACGTTTTAAAGAACAACGTAAACTTACCCGTTTTGACTTAGACAAAATTTCTAAAACCAATCCTATTTTCTTTAAACACTTCGATCAACATTATTCATGCGCTAATACGGTTGGTTTAAAGTTAATTAAAGTTTTTAAAAAAAATTACAAGAGCAAAATAGGTGGTTGTGTTCAATTGGATGAGAGTGGTCTTCCTACTGGTGTTCTATTAGAAAATGCTCAATTTTTATATAGTAATTTATTGAAAGAAAATACTTTATTGTATAAAAAGAAAATTATCAAAAATTACTTAGTTGAATTTAGTAAGTATGGAATCACTACATTGCACCCTTGTGATTTGACAAATCAACAAGTTGAATCTGATTACGAAGTGTTCGAAGAATTAGCTCGTATGAAGCAATTGAGTATTCGTTTTAGACACCAATGCTGAATGAGCGAATTATCTGATGTTCTAAAATTTTCTAAAGAGTTTAAACATTTTAGAAAAGGAACTCCATTTAATAAGATTAGCGCTGTGAAATTATTTGCTGACGGAACAATGAGTTCACATACTGCTGCTTTATCATTACCCTATCTTAACTTGAAAGATACTCAAGGATGAATCAAATATACAGATCATGATTTGAAACAAACTTTTGAGATTTTGAAAAGTATTTCTTTACCATATGTTATTCATGCCATTGGTGACCAAGCAATTGCACAAGTATTAAAAATTAACAAACAAGTCCATGGTTCAGTAAACCCCTTACGTAATGGTGTTATTCACTTGCAATTATTACCATCTTCAAGTTTTGAAGAATTTATTGAATCAAAACTTTTAGCCTATGTTCAACCAGGTTTTCTAGACGGCGATTTAGCATTTATTAAGAATACTATCAGTTCTAAATTATTGAAGTTTTACAACCCTTTAGCTTCTTTGATCAAGCGAAAAGTTCATGTTACTTTAAGTTCTGATGCACCAGGATGTAGTATAAACCCTTGGATGAATTTGTATTGTGCAATTACTAGGAAAAGATTAAACGGAACTCCCGCAAAAGGTTTTTTGTATAAAGAAAAAATTAGTTTAAGTCAAGCGATAGATGCAATTACATATGAAGCCGCTTATGCTGTTGGTGAAGAAAGTATTAGAGGAAGAATTAGACCAGGGATGCTAGCTGATTTTGCTGTGTTAAATCGCAATATTTTTAAACTAAAAAATATAAAACAAATTCAAAAAACGAAATCAGTGATGACTGTTGTTGACGGGAAAATCATTTATTCCAAATAGTTTGTAACAAATTATAGTACAAATTAAAATATTGCGATATAATTTTTCCCGCTTTCAAAAGGAAACGTATTTTGAAACCTAATTTATTTTTTAAAGGGAACTTTATGGATCAAAAAAATATTAAAAAAGGAATGGGAATTGGTGCAAAAAATTTTTTTAAACCAAAAAATTTGAAGCAATATATTATTAACTTTTTTCGATTCAAAAATAAAACACTACATCAAGTTTGGGTTGGTAATTTTGTAATTGTCACAATTTTAGCAGTGATTTTGATTATTGTAACCGGAGTTCAATCTGCTGCGTTTTTACAAGCGTACGATGCATTTAAAAATGGCACTTTACAAAATTCTTTTAATTCAATGAATTCATTGAAAAATAGTTTTGATTATTTTTATGGTGTGATTGTTACTGCTTATGTTTTTGCTGTTTATTTTCTAGTTTCTAATATTTTTTTAATTCATGTGAAATATCACTTGTATAAAAATTCGTTAAGAAAAGCATATCGTGAACAACAATTAAAGTAATTTTAATTCATTAAAATAATTTATTTAGGATTGAATTTCGTCATTGGACTTTATTTTTTTGTTACCCAATTTTTGAAATATTTTGAAATTTTTTTCTTAAATTTAACGACTTTTGGACATTTATTTTAATGGATGACAAAATATATGTTCGAAAGGAATTAAACATGAGCAACAATCAATCTCCAACTAGCAATAGTAAAATACTTAAAACGTTAATAAAAGCGAGATACACATTAGGAAAAACTGATGAAAAAATAAAATGACTGATGGGGCGACTAGAACTGATGATTCAAACCTATAAAATTACTGTATTGCTCCCAGATAATACAATTGGACTAGAAAAAGATTGCTTATCGTTGATTAAAGATACACAAGATCTGGAATTAGAATTTGACGAATCATTAGATCAACTTGATGAAATTGATACTGAAGATAAACCCAAAAGTAAAATGTTATTAAGTTAAAGCGTAAATCTTTAATTATTTTAATTTATCGATAAACACCGTTTAGAAAATCGATGAATGAAGTCGACACCGCTATTGCTTGATTTTTAATAGAAAAGCTTTGATTAGATGAAGTGCTTGCGGGTGCTGGAGCCGGAGCAGGATTAGAAGCCGGAGTGTCAGCTGGTGCTGGTGCTGGTGCAGGAGTAGCAGCACCATTAAAGAAATGCGGAGTTACAACACCATTAACATTTCTAAAAGCAATTATGCCAACAGTAGTAACTTGACTACCGGGGTTTTGTGCGCTAACATTTGCCTCATTTAACCAACTTGTAACACTACTGCCGTAAGTTTGACGAATTAAATCAAAAATTTCTCGATAAGTTTCAGCGCTTGAATCATTTCGACGCAATTTATTTGAGTTATTTTTATCTTCTTGAGATGCACTATTATCATTGGTTTTATCAGGATACTTACTATATGGGTTTCATTGGTTTACGTCGCCAGTGTACGAATCTTCATATAATAAAAATTGAATGCCATTAGGATAGCCATTTTGAGAACTTGAATTGAAATTGTTACTAATGAAACGAACTCCACGGGCCCAATCACCATTTCATTGGGTACTATTTGTAGATGGTGTTCCCCCATGTAAAAAATTATATTGGTTGAGATCAGTACTAGTGCTAATAGTTAATACATAATTGCCATTATTAAATGCTGTGGTCCCATATATCAGGTTTTTAACACTGCTGTTTGGAACAGTCGAGATGTCTTGAAAACTTACAGGACTTTGAGTATTGAAATCACTTGTTGATATTTGTTTAAAAACATTTGTGTCGACCGTTGCACAACTAGCTGCAACTGTTCCTACAATTGTTGTAATTCCTAATAGGCCAAGACCTAAAACAAGTTTTTTCGATTTTTTTTGAATGCGCATATTAGTTTTAACCTGAGTTTTTCAATATTTAATTTTTAATGTTTGAATTTAGAAATAATATTATAAAGTAATATTCTAGATATTAAATAATATTTCACAGCGAACAAAATATTGAAAAATGAATAAAGTAATAGCTATTGTTGGACCAACGGGGTCAAAAAAAAGTCGAATCGCACTAAAATTGATAACAGATTTAAAAATGAATACAGAATTAATTAGTGCTGATGCTTTTCAAGTTTATAAAGATCTTAATATTGGAACAAATAAGCCAGATCATCAACAATTGCAGTCGGTAAAACACCATTTTGTTGATTTTTTAGAAATTAACGAAAAGTGAGACATTTTTAAATTTCAATTACAGGCAAAAAAAATATTGAATAATCTTTGAAACAAAAATCAAATACCCATTGTTTGTGGGGGATCACATTTATATGTTGATGCTTTATTAAAAGATTATCAACTGTTGAAGTCTCCCCAAAGACAGCGAAATAATAAAGATTTACTTTCAAATGAAGAACTTTACTCTAATTTATTGAAAATAGACGCAAAAGAAGCGCTTAAAATTGGAAGTAATAACCGCCGCCGTTTGATACGAGCAATTGAAATTTTTGAAAACACAAATCAGCCAAAATCGACTTTGGATAACCAATCAGTGTTTAAATATGAAACGTGTTTAATAGTATGCTTACCACCAAGAGAATTGCTATATGCATCACTAAATTTAAGAACAGTCAAAATGTATCAAAATGGTTGAATTCAAGAAATTCAACAATTATTCAAAAAATATCCTAATCTTCTCGAATTGCAGTCTATTAAGGCGATTGGATATTATTATTTGGCAAACTGTCTTCATACTAATGCAGAACCTGAATTGGCAAAGTTACAGCAGCTAGTTAGAAATCTAGCAAAGCGGCAAATTACCTGATGTAAAAATCGTTATTGTAAAATTGGTTTTATCTATGATGAAACCGATGTAACTTGAGAACAATTATTAGCATATGTTCGAAATTTTTTGAAAGATTAATAATGCGACCACAACATTTATATATACACATTCCATTATGTAAAACGATTTGCACTTTTTGTGATTTTAAACGTGAATTGTTGTGTGCTCATGATCCTAAAAAAGTTTTGAGTTATTTGTTACGAAAATTAAAACCATATCAACCTAAACAATTTAAAACCATTTATTTAGGTGGAGGGACTCCTAATGCTTTTTCAAATGAAGAATTAAACTCACTATTGAAGGCATTGAACCCTTTAAAAGACAATAAATGTGAGTTTACAATTGAATGCAATCCTGATTTGGTAACTCCAAGCCAAGTACAAGTTTTGAAAAAAAATAAAGTTAATCGAATTTCGTTGGGAGTTCAATCAACCAATAACAGAATCTTAAGATTATTAAATCGACTTCATACTATTGAAACTTGTAGTGAAACAATCAAACTTTTTCAAAGTTACGGATTCAACAACATTTCAGCCGATTTTATTTACGCCTTACCTTTAATGAAAACGGTTGATGTTATTAATGCGGTTAAATTTATTGAAAAAAATAATTTACAGCATGCTTCTTTTTACGGACTAGATTTAAAACCGGGAGCCATTTTAACTAAACAAAAATATAAAATTGATTTAGATGATGAAGCAGATCAATTAGAAACTGCAGTTAAGGAATTTTCCCGAATTGGCTTTGAGCGCTATGAAGTATCAAACTGAGCAAAACAAAAAAAATATCATTCCCAGCATAATTTAGCTTACTGGTATTCACATGATTGGGTTGGAGTTGGATATGGTGCACACGGATTTGAGAATCAGGTTGCTTATGAATATACCGGAAGTATTCAAAGACCCATCAAAACATCTCGCAAAATAAGTGACAAAGATTATTATTTACAAGTTTTAATTATGGGTTTGCGTTTGGTTGATGGAATTAATATTAAAATGGAACCTTACAAAAGTGCATATCAATACTATAAAGATAAACTCCACTTTGTGAGTATTGAAAATCATCAACTAAAATGTGATAATATAAACCTCTTAAATAATAGTTTGCTTGATTTGTTTTAATCATTTAATGTTATTTGAATTAAAGTCAACAATTACAAAATAAACGGAGGATTATAATGAAATTTTTTCGAAAGGATTGAATCTTGTATGATGAAATTGCAAAAGATGGAGGGAAACGCCCCGACACTTTAATTGAATTAAGAATTAGACAAGAAGATACGCATAATAAAAGCCATCTTCCCGTAATAAAAAAAACTGAAGATGGTTATAGTGTAGAACATAACGCATCTGGAGCAAATCACGACATGACAATCAAGCACCATTTAGTGACTGTTGTTTTGGTTGTGGATGACCAATGAAAATATCGTTTTGATTATAAGGTTGGTGATCACCCGACTGTTAATTTTGATGTTCCTCACGGTTCAAAAATAGAAGCTTATAGTTTTTGTAATCTACACGGTTTATATTATTCAACATTAAAAGATTAAAACATTATTTTTTGTTTTGCAATTGTTTAGCAATTTAGCAAATAGCTTTCTGTATTTTCTTGCTAATCTAAAACTGTTTTTTACTACAGAATTCAGTACACTTAATTCAAAATTAATTTATCGATTGAAAGTTTAAGTTTTTGGGTCGTTTTAAGAATATCTTTTTCAGCAAAAATCGCACTAATAACAGCAACACCACTGATTCCTGTCCCTTTTAATTTAGAAATATTTCTTAAATTAATTCCCCCAATAGCTACAACCGGAATAATTACATTTTCGCAAATTTCTTTTAATGTTTTTAAAGAAATGGTAGATATTTCGTTTTTTGATCTTGTTGTAAAAAGTGGGCCAACCCCGATATAATCAGCACCATTTTTTTGGGCATCAATAGCTTGCCTAACATTTTCAACAGATGCGCCAATAATTCGGCTTTCTCCTAATTTCTTTCGTGCTTGCTTAATTGGAGTGTCTTTTTTTCCTAGATGAACCCCATCTGCTCCAATTTTAATAGCAACATCAACGTTATCATTAATGATGAAAGGAATCTGGTAATCCTTGCATAGGCTTCTGACGTACATGGCTTGGCATATAAAATTTTGTTCTGGTAACTCTTTTTCTCTTAATTGAATCATTGTTGCGCCACCTTTAATGGTTTCTTCAATTTGTTCCAACAAAGTTTTATTGTTAGCTCAGCGTCGGTCAGTTACTGCGTATAAATATAAGTCTTTTTTATTTAGTTTCATAAACGCTTCCAGTAAATATAGAAAATATCAGATTAACTATTGTGGCATGCGAAAAAGATATAAAACTAGTTAATTTTCTGAATCTCAAATGGTTACTATTTTTTGTGTTTAGGTAAGTATTTTGTAAAGAATAATTAGACATTAAAAATCTGCCTTTGGATGATATATAGATGAGTGCATAAATTTGGTGATGGACACGATAAAATAGCGTACAAAAACTAATAAATACAGAGTCATTTTAACACTAATCAAGTTCGTATAAACGTTTATCGTACTTTAAAATGATTCATTTTGGCTTCTTGTTTTTATTTATATTATTTATAAACTGAAATTCAGTTAATGAGCTTTTTTAATTTTTTAAATACGAATCCAATCTACTTTTAGATTAATAAAAAATTAATAGAAAGAGTGATTCATTTTTGTGATTTTATTTGGTTTGGCTGTTAAGCCTTGAAAACAAATATTGAAAAAATATTTTTTTTCAAGTTTTTATTCTAAAACTAATTTACTTAACTAAGTCTAGGAATTAACGATGCAAAAAAAATTACCAGTTTTTGAAAAGATTTTAAACAAAATCAAAAAATACGACAAAATTACTTTTTTTATTCATGAAAGCCCGGATTTCGATGCTTTTGGTTCCGCATACGGTTTAAAAGCATTTTTGCATACATATTTCCCTAAAATTAAATCTTATGTAATGGGCACTTTTGAATTAAAAAATAAATATGGTTCAGGACTGTTTCCGTTTGAAACCAAACCGGTTTCGAAAAGTTTTTTGAGTCAATCTTTAGGAATTATTGTTGATACTGCCAACCAAGCCAGAATTTTAACAGGAAGACATAATGAAGCTAAGGAATTAATTCGAATAGACCACCATCCCAAAATTGAAACAATAGGTAATTTAGAATGAATTGATCATACTTATCCTGCAGCTGCTGAGATGGTAGGCGTTTTAATAGATCAATTGAGTTACGATTTTAATAAGGAAATAGCACAGTACATATATGCTGGGATATTGACTGATACCGGACGTTTTTTATATTCAAACACTAGCCCAAGAACTCACTTATTAACGGCAAAATTATTAGAAACTAAATTTGACGTCCAGCATGTTTTAGATAACATTTATTTAAAAAAATTACGTCAAAAACAATTTGAAACTTTTGCTTTTTCTAAAATGAAATATACTCCAGCGGGTTTTGGATATATTGTTCTTGATAAAAAAATTTCTGAAAAATATCAAGATTGTGAATTTGCCACTGTAGTCGGGACGATGATGGGCTTACACGAAATTAAAATTTGGTGTAGTTTATACTATGATGTAACAACTAACAAATGGAAAGGTTCACTACGAAGCCGCCATTATGAAATTAATAAAATTGCTCAAAAATTTAATGGAGGAGGCCATGCATTGGCTTCCGGGTTCAAATTGGACAATATTAGTCAATTTAAAAATGTTATTAAAAATGTTGAACTGTTTTTAAAAAATAATTAGAAAGGCCAATGGCATTAAACTGCGTTAATTTATTTTAATAATTCTTTTAATTTGTCAATAGCTTCATCAATGCTAAAAACCAAGTGGCCATGTTTTAAGATTCCCCCAAGAACATAATGGTTCATACTGTAAGAAGGGATATTGTAACGATTAGCATCTTTCAAGCGAATATCAGAATTGATGCAGATAATAATTGGTTTTTTAGGAGACATTATAGCGATCCCTAGTTCAACCAAAACTCCTGGATCATCATTTGTCATGTCCGCTATAAAAATGTCTGAGTCTAGAACGGCTGCAGTATCGCCTTCATAGATTTTTTGAGGTGATGGCAATGTCGACTTATCTTCATTAAAAGGCTGTTCAATAGGATTAAAAACTTCCAGATTATTAAATGTAGCCCTTATTTTTTTAGCATCTAATAAACGTTGAGCAATTTCAGCCTCATTAAACAAACTACCGGCTAAATATAATTTCATAACAATCTCCTAAAAAACGCTGCTGTGTACAGCTGTTTAGTTATCTTTAGATTTTTAAAAATTTTAATTTGTAAAAATGAATTATTTAAGTTTTTTTCCATTTACTTTTAAAAAAGCGAAGTGGCTAGCTTTTAAAAATTGAGCATATGGACAATAATCTTCTGCTTTTTTTACATATATTTCTGCTTGCTCTTGAGTTATCTTTTTAGAAAATACAACATCTAATCCGGTTTGTAATTTAAAACCTGATTTTTTTGAAAAATGTAATTCCACGACAGCCCTAATTTTAACAGCCGGAAGTTTGATTTTTATTTTTTCAAAGATTTTGGACAAAGATTTACCAAAACATAATGCGAATCCAGCAGCTAATAACTGTTCTGGGTTTTGATCCTTCAATTTTAAGGGAATTCCTTTTTTGTCTTTTAAAAATCCAGAATAGGTTCCAGCCCCAATTTGGACGCGATAAGTATCACTTGCTTTTGTTTTGGCATCGACAACATAAACTTTACTCATAATGAAATTTCCTGTCTTTTTTTGTTTGAATTTTATAACAAAACTAGGTTCGATCCACTACAACAATATAAACTCAATACGATTTCGGATAACCAGAATCTGGTAGATTTTGGGTATTTTATTTATAATTGTAGACAATATAAGGAATACACTTTATTTATTAAACCTGATTTTGGTTGATCTTTTTATTAAATCTACTTAGAAAGTTATAAATATGAAAAAACGCCATTTTAACCTTAAAACATGAGCCATCACTTGAACCGTATTAGGGTCTGTTGGATTATTTGTTCCTGTTGTCATGGTTTTAGACGCTCGTTTTGATGAAAATTCAATTTTGATTCCTGAAAAAGGGCAAAATACTACGCAAAACGACAATACACCAGCCCAAACAACAAGCCAACTCATTCAATCTTATTACAAAAGTATTCATGATAATGTTGCATTAGCTAATTCAGTTGATCAAGCATTATTTCCATCAAATCCCCGTTTTTCATCAATTTCTTCTGTTGCTCAATTAAATGGTTTTTTAACTAACGAAACAAAAATTCCTAATTTACCTGCTGAATTAGTTGGTATAGTTAATGTTAAAGTATCGGTTTTACCCGCTAATGATGATTCTGGAATATTGCAAATTAAAATTATCCTTCAAGAATCTGGTGGTGCCAATTCACCATTTAAAACGGACGGTGAAATCGGTACATCAGATAACTCCGGAAAAACAATAAGCATTACCGGATTCAGAAGTGTTGATAACTTAGCAACACAATGATATACTGCTGTAGCGCAAGTTTTTGCTAACAATACAATGGTAATTAATGATAATGGAAAAAACATTACCAGCCAAGAAGTTGGAGCTAATATGAATATTATTGCTTCGAGTGCTTCTTCAGATGCAGCAAATGCTATCAATCAGTTTGCTTCGTCACAAATTCCGAACTTTCCTTTACAACTTGCTAATACTGGATTCAAACCAGTGCTTTCCAATATCACACCAAATGATGACGGTTCGCTAGGATTTAAATTGTCAATTGTCGATGCAAAAAACAATCCGGTTGGTGTTTCGGTTGCTGGTCACACAACAGATACAGGATTAAATTTAACACTTACAGGTGCTAAATCTGGTTCTGTGTTTACTTTTCAAAATTCTATTTCGATTACTGGTTCTCAAGTTGGTGATCCTGGTAATTGGTACCGCTGGAGAATCAACATTCCTGGAGTTAGTACACCAATTCAAGCCCAATGGTATTTACAAGCAATTGTGCATTATGGCTATACTCAACAATTTATTGATCAGATTGTTGATCAAATGAACGCCACTAATGAGCTTACAGCACATCCAAATGGTTATATTGTTACGTTCAACCCGTTGACTACAACTTCAGACTATAATACTGCGACACAGTCACAATTTAGTTATAGTCAAGATGGTTCAACATTAGTTGCAGGAGGACATGGACCTGCTGGATCTGAAGGTAGTCCTGCTGCTGGCAGTAATGGTATGACTGATGCTTCAAAATTCAACGGCATTGAAGGAATTAGAACCGAACTAAATAATCTTTTATCGCTTTCTACATTCCGTTCTTTAAGTGCAAATAACCCTTACCAAACCGCAGGAGCTGATGGCTCATCTATTGTTAATCAACAATTAAGCCAAAATTATTATGCTCAAGTTGGTACAACTTACCCACTTGTTTCTGGTTCAGATGAAACCCAAAAAGTACCAGTTCAGTCTTCATTAACAACTTCATCAACTTTAGATAATATCAACGCATTAATTTCTACTAAATTGCCGCAACTACCAGCTAATTTTGGAATTCAATCTGTTCTAACGCCAGATAATGATCGTGGAAATCTGAAAGTTAAATTGGTTTTAACGACAACTACGAATGGTGTAACAACTTTCTATAATACTAACGGAACAACTGCTTCAGATGTTAATTCTGCAGATGGTAAAACATTTGAAATTACTGGATACAATACACTTTCTGTTGCATCAATTTCTTATTATGGTGCAATTAATTCTTTTGCTAAATCATTTGCTAACAAAACGTCTGAATCTATGCAAACGATTGTTGCCGCATTACAAGCAGCGAATGCAGCACCAAATGTTACTGGTGCAACTCCAAGTTCACCAGTGATTGATGCGTTGAACAAATACTCACCAACTGCTTTAACACAAGCTTACGGTCAAGTGATTGATGGTGGATACAAATTAAATATTTCGAATATTGTCAGAAATTATGCGACTAACAGCATAACATTTAATTTGCGAATTGTTAACGATCAAGGTACACCAATAAATGCTACAACTGGGCTTGCAGATTCGTCTTATGCAGGGGTTAATTTCACGATGACTAATGTCGTTTATGATAAAAATAATTTTGCATTAATCACACCTAATGGAGCCCAAGGAATTGATCAAGCAGGAATTCGCACATGACAAATTAATTTCCCGGAATTAAATACTGTGCAATTAGTTACTTGATACTTACAAGCAATTGTTGCTCATGGTAAAACAGCTGAATTTAAAACCCAATTGCGGGGGTTATTCCAAAATAACGACAATAATTTTGCAAATGGTCCCTCACGTAACGTTTACAGAGTTTCCTTTAATCCTACCATCATTAATGCTAGCACGCAAATCCCAGAATTTAATCCTAACGGATCAACTTTAATGCTTGGTGGACACGGCCCTTCAAATTCCAATCAAGGATATCCTGGACATAATGGTATAAATGGTTCTTGAAAACTTGCTAATTTTGCAGGAATGGAAACTGAACTAGACGGTCTATTTGCCTCAGCAACCATTAAAACCGTTACTGCTGGTAATCCCTTCGCCGCAGTTCCCGCCGCCGCATAATAAAAAATCTGGTTGTCAAGAAAAAAAGACGTGAACAAAATCGCGTCTTTTTTCTTTATAAATCTTTTTCTTTTTTAAGAAGTTCTAAGTCATCCAAAACAATTTGTAATGTACTTGCAATCATCGAGCGATCAAGAGGTTCAAACTCATTATCAGCTCATCCTTTTATTTTTTCAACGATGTGAACTATTTTTTCAAATCTTGTGGCCATTTTATTTCCTTATGTATGATGAAAAACTTTAAAATGTTTAATCAATTTTATCAGTTTATATTCGTTTAGAATAAATTAACGTTTCAGTTAACTTCTATTATTAATGAAAAGCGACATTTATTTTCAGTTTAAATTTATTATTTAAATTTGCCAAGTAAAACCCCCATTTTCACACTTTAGGAGAACAATGGGGGGATATTTTAAAAATGGGGCGATTAAAGGGATTTGAACCCTCGCGTGCCTGAGTCACAGTCAGGTGTGTTAGACCGCTTCACCATAACCGCCATATTCGCGTATACGCGCCTATATATTATAAAAGACTTATCGTTTTTTTTCAAAAATATTGAACCAAAAAATAATAATTGAGCATATTTGTTTTAATTTAGCGATTAAAAAATAGAATTATAGCGTTTTAAAATACTATTCGAAAAAGCAGGAGCTTATAAATGAAATACGACGTAATTATAATGGGGGCTGGACCAGGAGGCTACACGCTAGCTTTACAGCTTGGTGCTAACAATAAAACTGTGTTATTAATTGAAAAAGAACGATTTGGCGGTTCATGCGTTAACCGGGGGTGTATTCCAACTAAGATGTTAGTTAAACACGCCCGATTATTATCACAATTAAAGAGTGCTGACCGCTACTCTTTAAAAATTGGCGAAGTTTCTTATGACTGAGATAAGATTCACCAAAATGTTTTGGGTGTTAGCAAAACTTTAAATGGCGCGATTGAAGGTCAATTAACCGCCATAAAAAACATTACTATTGTTCACGGCGAAGCTAAATTAGAAACTAAGAACACAGTTAGTGTTGAAGATAAAACCTATGAAGGCGATAAAATTGTTATTGCTACTGGCGCAACTAGCCGGTTATTGAAAATCAAAAACGCTGATGTGATGCGCCAAAAAAATCGCTTAATTACTTCAACTGGTGGCTTACGTTTGGAAAAGCTTCCTAAATCAATTACTTTCATTGGGAGCGGAATTATTGGTGTTGAATTTGCTAACATTTACCGTTCTTTAGGGATTGAAGTTACACTTGTTGAAATGCAATCAGCTTTCTTTGGTAACTTCGATCATGAAGTTGCAGCCCAATTACGTTCTAGTTTAGAAAATAAGGGAATTAAAATTCATACTGGGGTTGATGTTCGAGAATTTGATGATGCAGGAAACCTTGTTTGTGTAATTGATGGCAAACCCCAAACTTTCACATCTGATTTATATTTTGAATCAATTGGCCGTGTTGTCGTTGATAAACCTTACAGTCACATTACATGACTTGACCGGAACGAACGCAATAATCTTAAAGTAAATAATAATTTGCAAACTAGCGAACCAAACATTTATGTTTTAGGTGATACGTTAGGAACTATTCAATTATCAAGTGTGGCTTATAAAACTGCAGATATGATTGCAAGTCACATCTTACATGGGAAAGAACAAGCAATTAACTACGGGGTAACTCCAGCATGTATCTATGGTCCAAAGGATTTTGCTTTTGTTGGAGAATCTGAAGAAAAATTAATTGCTCGCAAAGCAAATTACAAAAAAATTATTTTGCCTGCTGCTAAATTACCAAGAGCACATGCCGAAATCGATATTCAAGAAGGTGTTTTTAAAATTTTAGTAGATAATAATTCAAATAAGATTTTAGGTGCATGAATTTATCTTAACGATGGTTCTTATATTATTAACCAAATTGCTCAAGCCATGGCTAATGATTTAACTGCAGATCAAATTGTTAAAATTCCGTTTACTCACCCAACTTTTAATGAAGTTTTATACTACGCTTTAAGAAGTTACGGACTTTAATCTAAACGCTTATTTTTTTCTAAGACCACGTTGCAAAACGTGGTCTTTTTCTCTCTTTATTTTTAAAAATTAGGGTTTTTAAAAAAATAATTTCATTATTAAACTCTTTTTTTGTTTGAGCGCTATAATAGTTATCGAATACTATGAATAACTTTTTTCGAATTTACCGTTATATTTTATTTTCTGCAGCCTGTACATCCCGTAAATAGTTGCCTTTAGTGGCTGTTTTTTATTTTTAAATCGGGAATATTTTTTATACATTTCATCTTATGAAACAACTTTTACAAAACAAATTGTCTTCACGACAATTTACTTCATTTGTCATTAATTATGTCGCAGGTCTTGGTTTTATTACCACAATTTCAAGTGTAGTTAATCTTGGCCCTTATGGTTTACTTGTTATTTTAATTACAGCTTTTATTACTTTAATGGTGGCATTAACATTTTCGCGTTTGACTAATGCTTTTTCAAAAAGTTATGGAGGTTCTTATGCATATGCGCGAAAGTCCTACGGCCGAAAATTAACTTTTTTTGTTGGCTGAAACCAATTGATTCGAACTCCGATTTTGACAGCAACAGCACCTTTATTTTTGGCTGATGCTTTAGCTGTTGTTGTCACAAATTCCCAAGCCGTTTTAGGAATTCGGATTGGCTCAATTTTATTTTTTATTTTACTTGTTTTGATTTCTACCCAAGGCTTAAAACTTAACAAGAAAGTAATTTTATTTAGTGGAATTATTAAATGGATTATTTTATTTTTAGGATTATTAATGGGTCTAATTTTAGCTATTTCTCAAGGCCACATAGCCTATCATATTAATTTTAATAATACTACCCAAGTAAGTGTTTTAACCATTTTCAGTAACGTAATTACGTTTATGTTTGCATTTGGTGGAATTGACGATACGGCCACGATGGTGGCTGATGTTAAAACTAATAATTTTCGTAAGATCTTGATGTTTGCTTTTAGCTTTATTTTGGTTTTATATTTTTTTGGCTATATTGTGATTATGGGATTAAATATCGGACCAAAAATTCATAATTTTAGTGAAGTTTATCAAATTTTAACTGGTTTAACAGGTGTTATTATTTTTGTGATTGGATTAATTTTTAACGGAATTTCGTCCACAATTGGTAGGAGTATTGTTGTGGCAAGAAAAATCCTACCATTAGCTGAGGATGGCTATTTGCCGAAATTATTTACTAAAACAAATAAATCTGGCGAACTTCGCAATGGGATTTGATTTTCAACTTTATTAACCATTATTGCCCTTCTTATTTTCTGACTTATTCCGTTTTTATTACATTTGGAAGATTTTTTTGGCGTAGTTATCCAAATTGGTGTAATCTGCTTTTTTTGGCAATATACATTTACAATGCTTAGCGCCATTATTCTTGAACGAAAGAAATTGATTTCCAAAATTCCGTGAGTTGAAAAAGTTGGATATTTTTTAGCTATCTTGCTTATGCTTGCAGCTTTACTGTTTTTTTGTTTCCACCAATTACGGGTAATCCTTGAACTAGTAAAAACACTGTTATTATTGTTGTCTACGTTGTCTTTATTGGAGTTGGTTACATTCTGTATTTTTTCCGTTATCTGCACGATAAAAAAATTATCAAAGCGAATCTAAAATCATCTTCATAATTTAAAATAGTAAAATGTAACCATATCAAAACAAGGAATAAAGTATGAACGAAAACCAAAATAACCAAAACAGACAAGTTCGTCCTCCGTTTAATCGTTACCCCGAAAATAATTATAAAAATCGTGAGCCATTGGAAAAGCGACCTCAAGCAGAACCAGAATATCGTGAACAACCAAATTATGATCGGGAAAGATTTACTAATCCACCAATACAGCGCGATTATCCTAATCGATCACATTCTTCAAATGAGCCTGCTTATGCTAAAACTCCTAATAGTCCAGAAGATTTGCCTGAAAGAAATTTAAAACCAAATAAATATTCAGAAGAAATTTCAGATCAAGCAGCACTAGATAGAAAAGTTCGCCACGCAAGAACAAGCGCTGGATGATTAATTGGTTTTATGATTTTTAGTTTTGTTATTTCCGTTGTAGGCATCATTTTAGCTGTCATCGGGATTTCACAATTCTTTAAATTTGTGACTGGAACATTTCCCACTCAAACGGTTACGTTTGGGCCAATAGGTATTCCGTTATTCCTTGTTATTGGCGTTGTGTTTGTTGCTTTGTCTGTCTTGTGATCAATTTTTAATTTCATTATTAAAATAGTAGCTACAGTTCAATCAGCACAACTTAAGTCATTTGACAAATGTGCTGGAATATACACTAATTTATTAGGTTTTGGAATTATTATTCCTATTCTTGCTTTTGCTGGTGCAATTGCTTTACTTTCACGAACCAAAATTGAAGAATAATTATTTAATTAGAAACTCCGATTAGTCGTACTCATATTATTAAAATTAATGAATAACTTTTGTTTTATTCGCTAATTTTAAATATGTCTAAAGTGATATAATATCCTAGCAATTTAAACCTCTTTTGGGTCAAAAGGAAAATTGGGCGTTTTGACGCCAAAATGTGAATTATGGATTCTGCATATATTTTTCGCTTGTCTTCTGCGTATACTGTTGTTTCTTCAATTGGGGTTGTGTTCATTATTATTATCGGAGTTCCCGAAATTATTCATTTGCGTCGTTCTAAAGATTCATCAGCGATTTCATTATCTTCATTTTGAATTTTTATTACTTCACTAGCGGTTTATTCTTTGTTTGGACTGTTAGTTACTAATATCGAAGTTGTCATAGCTGATTTTTTAGCAACCATTGTTTTTGGCGGACAAATGGTGATGATTGTTTTTTATAGTAAATCAACTCGTCTTAATAAAACCCAAAAGGTCATATCATATTCAATGATTGGATTTTTGGTTTTTATTAATACCCTTTTTATGGGGTTAATTGGTGGGAAAATATTTGGCGATACACCAGGAAAAATTATTTTAGCGATTCCAAATTCGGCTAATGTAGATGCTTTGAATATCTTGGGATTAATCGCAAATGTAGTTGGAGCTGTTTTGTTTTTAATTTCTTATTTTCCCCAAGTTATTTCTGGAATTAAAAAACGCAATTTACCATACATTCCTTTTTCGTATATGATTGTTGTGTTAATTTATAGTGCTTTGTGATCTTGTGCATGAGCAATTGAAATTGCTCAGTTTAATGCTTCAGGAAATACCTTAAATTTAGGAATATTTAGTTTTCAATTTATTATGCGTTTGCCGACATTTATTATGTGCTTGATCCAGTTTATTTTTTGGTTTATTCATCATTTTGAATTAAAGGCAATTACCGGAAAAAAACTTATTATTTGGTACTAAACCCAATTAAAATTATTATTATTCAAATCTTTTTTATGAAACGTTATCAAAGAAAATTTATTTTAAATACTTGCGCCGAAATTAACGCTTTCGATATTTTTTATAATTGTTGGATTTCAAACAAATATTCAGTTGAAAAAGTTCGGCTTTTTTGAAATACGGTTATCGGAAATACACATAAGTATTTTAAAAAAAATCCACAGGCTTTTAGTTTGTCAGAAAATGAATTAAATAGTTTACTTGAAAATCGTAACGACTTGATGGCTTTAAATTCACTTTTAAAAGAAATGCAAACTACTGAATTAACACCACCTTCAGTCAAAAAACTAGATGCCTTTTTGTCAATTAACAAAAATCTAGACGTAAAATTAGTTCATCTGCTTAAATTAAAACTGAAGATTTGAGATTTAGCTTTCCCCGACAACCCAATCATTGTTAATCGCGTAAAATTGCTAAAAAATCTTGGTCCTTGAAACGATGCCATTCCGACCGCTGCAAACTTAGATCTGGACAAAAATTTATTAAAAGAAATAAAAGACAATAATCCCTATTTATTAGCAATAACGTTAGAGCAATAAAAAATTACTTAAATCTAAAAATTATTTTATTGATATTTTTTTGTTTTTTGATGAAGTTATTTTCATATTCGGTAATAACATTATTCGCGAGTAAAAGATCGTTCTTATTAAGAGCATGTAAATCTGTAGTTTTTGCAATAACTTGGACGTTTTGTTTTCTTTCTAATTCTTCTAAACAAAAGGAAAATAAATCATCGTTATCAGTTTTAAATTCAACTGTGGCACCTGTTTTTAATAAGTTTTCATAAATAGTTAAAAAATTTAGGTGGATTAATCTTCTTGCAGCGTGACGTTTTTTAGGCCACGGGTCACTAAAATTTAAGTATAGTTTTTCAAAACTATGAACTGCAAAATAATCTAATAGCTTGTTAGCGTCGCCTCATGCAAGAGCTAAATTATTTAGTTCAAAATCACTCTTTTCATATTTTATTAAGGCTTTTTTGATAACTGTAGGAAACTTTTCAAGACCGATAAAATTAATGTCAGGATTAGTTCGAGCTTGATTTCAAATAAAGTTTCCTTTTCCACTACCAATCTCTAAATAGTATGTTTTATTAGAATTCGCAAATCATTTTTTTAAATCTGCTTTTGCATCATTATCAAATTCATGAAAATAATGGCTTTTTTGGCACTTTTGTAATGCCTGTGGATCACTTCTTAAACGCATTATAAAACTAAATCCTTGAAATTGTTTTGTCGCCAAACTTCGTACATTAAAAGTACAACACTATTGCTTAAATTTAAGCTGCGTAATTCCTTGGCCACAGGTATTCTTAAAGTTTTGTCATTATATTTCTCAAGAATATTAGCGGGTAAGCCTTTCGTTTCTTGTCCAAAAACTAAATAAATTTCGTGATCATTTTTGATTTGAAAATCAATTTGATGCGGGTTGTGTTTTCCTGATTTAGTTAAAAAAAATATTTGGTCGTTTTGATTAACGATTTTTAAAAATGCATCAAAGTTGTCGTGTTCTTGTAATTCCGCTTGTTGTCAATAATCAACTGCAGCGCGGACCATTCGCTTATCATTGAGAAAAAAACCATAAGGTCGAATTAAATGTAATCGAGCATTAAAAGCAACGCAACTCCGGGCGATATTTCCAGTGTTGTAAGGGATTTCTGGTTGATATAAAACGATGTTTAATTTTTTAGGTTTTGGTGTTTGTGTGTGAGTAAAGTTATTTTCCATAGAAAATAATTATAATAATGGATGTCTTTACTAAAACAATAAATTACAAATGGAATTAATTAAAATCAATCCCCAGGGTTTTTGCAGTGGTGTTATTAACGCCTTCGCAATAACTAAAAATGTAGTAGCTAATAATCCCAACAAGAAAATTTATATGATTGGGTGACTGGTTCATAATGAATATGTAGTCAAAGAAATGACTCAATTAGGAATTATCGTCTTAGATGATCGCAAAGAAGATCGCAAGAAACTTGTTTCAAAAATTGATCCATCTGGTGAGCCAATTGTTATTTTTTCAGCTCATGGAACAGACCCGAAAATTATTGAATATGCTACCAAAAGAGGGTTGCGAGCAATTGATGCTACTTGTGTTTATGTAACTAATACACATGACATCATTAATGAAAAGTTAGCAACAGGTCACCAAGTTTTATATATTGGCGTAAGAAATCATCCCGAAACAGCAGCGGCTCTTTCGTTAAACCCAAAAATTAAACTTTTAGAAACACCAGAAGATGTCGCGAAGTTAGATATTAAGGATGAAAAAATATTTATGACTAATCAAACAACCATTTCCATTTACGAGTTTTATGGAATTATTAAATCACTTCGAAAGCGTTTTAAAAATATTGAATGCAAAAACGATATTTGCAATGCAACGAACGAACGACAAGAAGCGTTGATGTATCATTTGGACAAAAACATTAGTGAAGGATTGGATTTAGTTATCGTAGTAGGTGATAAAAGGTCTAATAATTCTCAAAAATTAGTAAGTATTGCCAAAGAAAAAAATGTAGAATCATACCTATTATCTCATGTGGCAGACATTAATCCAGAATGGTTTAAAAATAAGCAACGTGTTGGAATTACAGCCGGTGCATCTACACCAGATTATCTGACAGATGAGATAATCAAAGAAATTTGTAAAAAGTTTAAAGCAACTTTGAAAATTTCGAAAGAATTATAGGTAATAAATATGGACTTTAAACAAACCTTGATTACACCTAAAACTGAGTTTGACATGAAAGCAAACTTAGCCCAAAAAGAACCTTTAATCCAAGCGCAATGATTAGAAAAAAAAGTTTATCAAAAACGGTTAGAAAAAAACAAATCTAAACCTAAAAAAATTCTTCACGACGGACCACCGTATGCTAATGGAAACATTCATGTTGGTCACTCAGTGAATAAGATTTTAAAAGATATTATTGTTCGCTTTTGATTAAGCCAAGGATTTTATTCTGAATATATTCCCGGATGAGATACACATGGTTTGCCAATTGAACACGCCATCTCTGTAAAAACTGAAAACTATAATTCTCTTAGTGTTCAACAAAAGCGTGATTTATGTTTACAATTTGCAAAAGAACAAATTGCAATCCAAAAAAATCAATTTTCAAAATTAGGTCTAGCAACTGATTTTTCAAAATGCTATTACACTTTTGAACCAGAATTTGAAGCGCGACAATTGAACGTCTTTAAAAAGATGGTATCTAAAGGTTTAATTTTCCAAGATTTAAAACCAATCTATTGATCATCATCTTCCAAAAGTGCATTAGCTGATGCCGAGGTAGAATATCGCAACATAAAAGCTCCGAGTGTTTTTGTGAGTTTTGATGTTGTTAGTGAAAATCATGCGACGATTTCAAAAGGGACTAAACTTTTAATTTGAACAACGACTCCTTGAACCATCCCATCTAACCAAGCAATTTGTGTTAACCCTAATTTTACTTATGTTTTAGTTGATGTGGCTAATCAGAAGTTTGTTGTTGAACAATCATTATTAGAAAAAGTTGCGGGGATTATTGGTTGAGTTGAATATAAAGTTATTAAAACAATAAGTGGTCCTGAACTTGAAAATTTAAAATACCAACACCCCTTGTATCCTCAAAGAATTTGCCCAGTATTATTAGGGAATCATGTTACTAATGATGATGGTTCAGGATTGGTGCATACAGCTCCAGGATTTGGGATGGATGACTTTTTAGTATGTAAAAAATATGGAATAAAAGAACTTCTAGTACCAATTGATGATGCAGGATGTTTTGATACGTCTCTAAATGATTCTGAATTAGCTGGAAAATTTTATCTAGATGCTAATAAAGACATCGGAATGCGTTTAGAAAAGTTGGGCCACTTACACTCTTTGAAATTTATTGAACATACAGAAGCTCATGATTGACGAACTAAAAAACCCGTCATGTATCGGGCTACAAAGCAGTGGTTTGTAAATTTAGAAAAAATCCATAAAGACATTCGTGAAGCTTTAAAAAATGTTGAATTCCAAAGTGAAATCTATAGAAAGCGTATTGCGGACATGGTTACTTCTCGTCCAGAATGATGCATTTCTCGACAACGCGTTTGAGGGATTCCAATTCCAATTATTTATGATGAAAATAACGATCCAATTATGGATTCACAGTTAATTCAGAATATTATTAATTTATTAAGCAAACACGGGATTAATGCCTGATTTGATAAACCTGCTAGTTTTTTCTTAACAAAAAAATATGATCAGAACAAAAAATATACTAAAGAACAAGATATTATGGACGTTTGGTTTGATTCGGGATCTTCTTGAAACGTTCTTGAACGCAATGGTTTAGGCCATCGAGCGCATATGTACTTGGAGGGTAACGACCAATATCGTGGTTGGTTTAATTCCTCATTAATTTGTAGTGTTATTGTCAATAATGTTGCGCCATATAAACAACTAGTTTCTCACGGATTTACCCTTGACGAAAAGGGTTTAAAAATGTCTAAATCCGTTGGTAACGTAATTGATCCATTAGCAATTTGTCAAGAGTACGGGGCGGATGTTTTACGACTCTGAGTATGTTCTATTTACTATAATGACGATCACCGGATTGGTAAAAATATTTTGAGTCAAGTAGTAGAAACATACCGCAAAATCCGTAATACATTGTTCCGCTTCATTTTGTCGAATTTAAATGATTTTGATTTTAAACCGATTAATGAATACGAATTATCATTAGCAGATCATTTAGTTATTCATCGAGTGAATGTAACTTTGGACAAAATAGATGAAGCATTTGAAAAATACGATTTTTTGAATGTTGTTCGTTTAATGAATAAACAAGTTATTGAATTGTCAACTTGATATTTTGAACTCATAAAAGATAGTTTATATTGTAATCCAAAAGATAACGTTTCAAGAAAAGCAATTCAAGCTACGTTAAATTACATATTTGAGCATTTTTTGATTCGTTTAGCACCTATTTTACCGCACACATGTGAAGAAGCATATAGTTTTTATCAAGCCCCAAAGAAACTTGAAAGTGTTCTTTTGTGCGATTATCCAAGTAAAATTAAGATGCTTAGTTCAGTCAATTTAGATCAATTATGAAAAGATTTTAGTGCTTTAAAAGACGAAGTTTTTGCAAAAACTGAACTGGCCCGAAATCAAAAAATATTCCAAAAAAATAATGAAGCAAAAGTTGTTTTATCTAAAAAATATGAAACGCTAAAGCCGTTTTTATTTAGACGATTGAAAACATGATTAAATGTTGCTGAAGTTGAATTATCTAACCAAAATGATATTTTGGTTACAAAATCCGAATTTAAGCGCTGCGATCGTTGTTGAACTCATTATTCTGATAGCGAATTTGCAAATGACAAAATTTGTAAACGTTGTCACAATGTAATTAAAGCACTTTAGTGTGCGATACGAATTTGATCTCCATCTTTTAGATTAAGATAGTTTGCTAAATTAGGCGACATAATGAAAACATATTCACTATTTGGAATTGGTGAAACTATTTTATTAGGTTCTAATTTAACCATTTGAATAATATCTCATTTAACATTGCAATATACTGCAAGATACGTTTTTTTGAACAGAAAAGTTCCGGTGAATTTGCTTGAAAGCATTAAAAAGCATTTGTCAGTTTGGGTTTCGTTATCTAAACCACAGTACTCTAAGAGCATTTTTTCAGATTTGATTTTTCCGACTAAAATATTAGATTTAACAGAATTAATTACTAATTTTCGAATTGGATATGGTCCAAGCCTTTTGATGGCGTTCCGAATCATTTTGTCATAAAATTTTCGGCTTTTTTGTTTTAAAAATTCAATAAATGTTACCTCGAAGCTTTGAATCAACGTTAGATTTAATCTTTTATACTATATTATTTTATTAATTACTCTAAATTCTTTGTATAATTAATTACATAATAGCCCAATTTTCAACGACAAAAAAATAATGTTTTAGAATTTGAATTTCTTTGGGATGAATAAATCTGACTAATTATCAAGATTTTAAAAGGTAAAAACTTCATGAACGTAAACGACAATTTTGATCAAAATCAGCCAAATTATCAAGCTGGATATGGATCACCACAAAATTATGAAAATCAGCCGCAAGATGCTAATTCTCAATATCCACCTGTAATCAATCCAGAGACTGGGATGCCTTTGGATATGCAAAGCAACCAAGCATATGGTTCAGATTCTGCTAACCAATATGTAAACCAACCGATGGATAATTTTGGTTATTCTGACCAACCGGTGCAAAACCAATTTGACAATCAACAAGATCCTAATGCACAATTTGCAGGTCAACAACCTGATCAGTACAACCAAAACCCTAATGTAGCATATGGGCAGCAACCTGATCAGTACAATCAAGATCCTGACGCAGTTGGATATGGTCAACAACCAAATCAATACAGTCAAGACCCCAATGCAGCTGGATATGGTCCTGATGGTTTGAATGGACAATTTTATAATCCTGAATCGCAAAATTATGATAATCCAAATGGTTATGATCAGCAAGATCAAAACGATCAGTTTTATAGTCAAAACCAAAACGATCAAGGATTTGCTCCACAAGACGTTAATGGGCAGTACCAATACGATCAATATGGCGCGCCAAATGATTCAAATAGCGATCAAAATGTTCAGCAATATCAGCAACCTGATGATGCAGCTCAATTTAATCAACAATATGATGAGTATGGTAACCCAATCGGAAATTCGGAATATGATCCGTATGAATTGAGTCAATATCGTCCTGACCCAAATCAACTTGCAGATTTACAACGGGAATTTCAAGAATATCAAAAAGCTCAATTAAACAATCCGGATAATTCTAACCAAAGTCAGTTTGCCAATCCTCAATATCCGCAAAACTATGCAGATACGCAGCAAGGTTCTTCAGTTGAAAATTTAGACGCATATGTTCCAACTGAACCAGTTGCAGTTGAAAAAAACAATCAACCAAACGTTGGTGCTCAACCATCTAAACAAGATGTAATCCAAGAAGAGGTGCCTACAACAATCATTGAACCGATTCAAATTGTTGACCCCAAAGCTCAAGAACATGTTATTGATATTCCTTTTACCGAAATCGAACATGCTTTAGCACCTCAATTTGATGCTAATAACATGAAGATTTTAAACTTAGAAAAATCGCAACATGACTTAAAAGAAGCCAACAAAGTTTTGCAAGAATCCAACCGCCGGATTGAAGCACAATTGGAAACTGTTTTAAACAATATGCAAAACATTTCTAAAAACTCAAGTGATTATGCTACTGCTTCAAGTCGCGACGTTCATGAAAGACTAGATGATTTAACACGAATTGTTCAAAAACTACCAACTCAAGCATCTGAACGGTTAGAAGAATTAGCTGAACAAATTCATACCTTGTCTAATTCAGATGAAAAATCCGCTTTAGAACATAAACTTGATACATTAGCAATGAAAATTGCTTCAATTGATGAACCAACTAAAAAACAGCAACAAGAACTTGAACGAAAGTTGGACTCTTTATCTTCAAAAATTAATTCATTATCTAAGAATTATCCTAATTCGGAATTTCACCATGAAGAATTAGAACGAAAAATGAACGAGTTGACTAAGCAAATTAGCGAAATTCCTTCTAGAAGTGATGAATTGATTGATCGAAAACTTGAGACTGTTGCAGACATGATTAACAAAAATAATCTTTTAGCAACTCCAAAAGTTGTAAATTTAGAAAATCGTTTAAATGAGGCATTGAGTCGTATGGAATCAATTGCACAAATGGGTTACAATACAAAACCCATTGATGAGAATCGATTAGCCGAAGAGACAGCGCGACGTTTGAAAGGTTTAAATGATAGTAACCAAACGAGTGAAACTTCAAACGCTTATTTGTTACAACAACAATTGCAACAGCAGCAACAATATCTGCTTCAACAACGAATGTTAATGGAAGCAGCGTTGGGTTTCAACCAACAACCTAGGATGCAACAACCGATTAATCCTCAAATGATTGGTGCGCCTTATCAATTAGGATACTATCCAAATCCTTATCAAAATCTTCCTGGACAATATCCGTTGTTACCACCAGCACCTAATTTGAATTCCCAAATTGCTAATCCGTTTGCACCTGCAGCTGATCAACCTTCATTGTTTGAGAAACTTATGTTAGCAAATATGTTTAAATCAAATTTTAACCAAGCGGTACCTTCTCAATACACCCCAAACTATGGCCTGCGTCAACCAGTCGCAGGAGTTGTACCGCATGCAATTTATGAAGCAGAACCGCGAATGCCAGCCGCTCCTGCATATTTTCACCAACCCCAATCAACATCGCATCATGAAGTATTAGATGAAATTCAGCCTTCATTTCGCCGTCGCGGCGTTAATGCTGAGCAATATTAGTTTTCTACCTTAGGATAAATTAAAATGAACGACAATAAAACTAAATCAATTCCCCATCCCGATTCCTACGCTCCTGTAGGAAATTTTGCTTCAACCCCTAACCTTCAAACACCAAAAATCAAAAACACTCAAGCTGTTTATGATATTGGGTTTGACGATGGTTATATTCAAAAACAAGTTGAAGCTAGTGCTGAATTAGCTTCAACTAAAAATAAAGTTGAAGCTACATTAGAAGATTTGAATAATCAGGTATTTAATAATCAACGGTTACAACAAATTAATGATACTTTAGCTAGTGAAAATGCACAACTGTACGCACAAATTCAATCGGGTTTTAATCGTCTGAATCAAAATGCCAAAGCGTATGATTCAACTAGGGAGATTTTTAGTAGTGAAGATGGTTATAAACCTAATCGGACATATCCTCAAGGTCAAGAATTGTTATCAAGCACTAAAACCCAAATAGATTCGCGTCGAGATGAAATTAACGAACGTTTGAAACGTCTTGAATCCGACGCTAACCGCGGAGGGAAAGGGCTTCATCTTGAAGCACAAAGATTACAATTAAATGATGAATTAGAGCGATTGAATGCTGAATGAGATCAAATTGAAAGATATAAATCTGAAAGCATCGATTACGTTCAAGAATTAAATGAAAAATTAGATGCAGAAAGAAATGATTTTTTAAGAGAAAAAAATGAATACGAACGACACCTTAATTTAGAATTTTCTGAATTAGAAAAAGTTCGAGCCAAACTAGAAGAAGAACGTCGTTTGTTTGAAGAACAAGCAGCTAATGCCAAACTTGAAGTAACGACCATTAACGCCGAAATCGCCAATAAGCAAGAAAAAATTGATGACGCAATTTATAACTTAAATCAAGATTTGCAACGTTATGATTATGACAATAATATGTTGCAAGAAGAACGTGCAAAATTACAAGATGAAATTCGCATCTTGCAAGAGGATCGTTCAAATCTTGAAAATCGTAAAAAAATGTTTGAATTCGAGCGTGAACAAGGCTTAAAACGATTGGCAGATTTACAAAATATTTTAAATACACGCGAAGCCAATTTAAAAGCCATTCAAAAAGAACAAAAAGAAAAATACGAAAGCTTTAAGCTTGAACTTCTAAAAATTAATACGCAGATTGAAAAAGCCCGCGAAATTTTTGATTCTGAAGAATCAGAACGGAACAAAATTCGGACAGAAGCCGACGCTTATATTAGCGCTCGTAATCTAGAAATTGAAACTCGAATGTCTAAATTACAACGCGAAATTCAACGAGTTGCTGAAGATCGCGAAGAAGCCGACATTAATAAAAATGAAGCATTAAAATTACGCGAACAAAACGAACAGTTGCTAGATAGTTTACGTGAAGAAAAAATGCGTTTACAAAATGAATCTAATAGTTTAAATTTCATGCGTGAAAATACATCACGACAATTGAGTGAACTTCAAGATAAAATGGAAGCTCAAAAAGAGTCTTTAGAAAACGAACGCCGTGAACTTGAAAGTGATTATCGTAAACGAATTTCCGAAGTCGAAATGCTTCGTGAATCATTAGAAAACAAAAGTGACGCTTTATCGCAAGAACGTAAACTGGCACAAGAAAAAATTGCCGATACAGAAGAATTATTAAATGCGAAAAGAAAAGAAGTTGATAAAATCCTATTCGAAGCTAATGAACGTTTAACCCAAGCCAAGGCTGAAAAACAATGAAGCGAAGAAAAACGGGCTGAAGTTAATAGTCATTTGAACCAATTACAATACATGAAGCGTTCAATTGATTATCAAAAACAACAATTAACCGAAAGAGAAAAGGTTAACGAACAAGAAATAGCTAAAATTCAGTCTGAAATTGCTAGTGAAAGAGCAGAGCTTGAACGCTTGTATGTAGTTGAAAGAGAACGCCAAGATCAACGCGATGCACAGCTTAACGAATTTGAACGTAATTTAAAAAAACAACAAGTTGATTTTGAAAATAATATGGAACGGGAACGTTCCAATTTGGCAATTCGTGATAAAGAATTAAAAGATGCTTATGAACGTTTGAGCGTTAAAGAAGCAGCAGCACAAGACAAAATTTTAAAATTGAATGCTGAGTTAGTTCATGCACAAGCTTCCAAAGAGGACTCTTTTGCTTTACAACGTCGTTTACGAATTGGATTAGATCAAGTCCAACAAACAAAACTAAATCTTGAAAAAGAACGTAAAGAACTTGATGCTAAATCTGAAGTTATGATGGCTGATTTAAAAGCTTACGAACAAGACTTAGCAAACCAAAAAAATGAAATTGATTCCTTACGTGCGATTAACGAAGAAGCTTCAGCTAAAACCCAAGCACAACTTGATGCTGAACGAGATGCTTTGTTGCAATCTAAGACTGAATTTAATTTTAAAAAACAACAAAGTGTTTGAGAAGTTACTAAAATTACTCAACAACTTAACGCTCGTGAACAATCATTAAAACAACAATTGGCAAAATTGCAGAAACAAAAAGCGGAAGCAGATTTATCAACACAAGCTTCAGCTAATGAAAAACGTGATTTACAACGTCAATTAGATGAAGTTAATAGTGAAAAGCGTCGACTTGAAGATTACAAATTACAACTTGAAAACTTCCGTGAAGAATCTTTGGAAAGATTAAATGGATACGAAGAAGATCTATCACAACGCCGGAAAGATTTAGAAGAGTATTCACAAGAACAGCAAAAAGCTTATAAGGCTCAACGAGAGGAACTTGATGCTGCTGTTAAGAAGCTAGAAAAAGAACGCGGAGCTTTTGAAGATCAAAAACAAGATGCAATTAATAAAATTAATTCGGTTCATATTAAACTTAATCAACGTGAAAATGAATTAAACATAAATGCGACAAAATTAGCCGCCGAATTTAAACGTTTTAAAGAAATCTCTAGTCAGCAAAAAATATCTCAAAGCGAAATAGATTCTCGCTTACAAAGTCTGAAAATTCGTCAAGACGAACTAATTAAAGAACAAGAAAAAGTAGATGATGCCCGAGCTAATTTAGTGCAACAAGTTCGAGCTTATGAAAACAAACTGCGTTCAAAAGAAAACATCTTATTGAATCAAGTCCAAAAAAATCGAGAAACAGCAAAACAACAAGCCGAACATGCTGCTGAATTGAAACAAGCAGTAGTTGAATTAAATAAAGATCGCGAACGTTTTGATGAATCTAGAAAAAACGAATTAAACCAAATTCAACAACGTTATAATGAATTAGAAAAATTCACAATTGAAAATAATTTATTACGTGATGAACTAGAACGTAAATTTAGTGAATTAGATGCTGCTTCAACCGACACTTTAACCCAACGCCAAACAGTTAAAAAAGAAGCCCAAGTTTTATCCTTAAAGCAAAAACAATTAAAGAAAAAAGAATTTGAATTAGAAAATCAAAGAACTAATTTGTTGCGACGCATTCAGTTGTTACAATCCGAACTATTAAAACGTAATGATTTAATTAATTCCAAACAACAACAAATCCTGCAAAAAGCACGCCTCCAAGAAGAAAAAGATAAAGAAATAGAATTGTCTTTAAAACATTTGGAAGCAGAACGTGCTGAATTTGATGATCAAAAAGCTAATGAAATTGCTCAAATTAGATCTGAACAAAAAAACCTTGAGGATCGTCAAACTGAATTAGATAAACAAGCTTACAAATTAGAAGTTCAGTTTAAGCAATTGCAATCGTTACGTAAATTAACTTCAGCCGACAAAGATAAATTCAACAAAGAATTAAATGAATTAAACGAAAAACGATCATTAATTGAAAAAAGAATCGCTGAAGTGGAATATAATCGTTCATTAGTTTTAAGTAAATTACGTGCCCTAGAGGGTCAATTACAATTACGTCGTCAACAAATTGAAATTGATGAATTGCGACTTAAAAAAGTTGGCACCCAACAAACTAATACTTTAAAGGAAATTGAAGCTTCACTTGCTGCATTAAACGAACAAAAAAGTGAATTTGATCAATCCAAAAATAAAGATTTAGAAAAAATTAATAAACGTTATAAAGAACTTGAAAAAACCGAAGCACTTTTAAATAAGCGCATTCTTGATTTTAAAGCA
This sequence comes from Mycoplasma testudinis ATCC 43263, assembly GCF_000687795.1. Taxonomy (GTDB): domain Bacteria; phylum Bacillota_I; class Bacilli_A; order Mycoplasmatales; family Mycoplasmoidaceae; genus Mycoplasmoides; species Mycoplasmoides testudinis. The sequence continues at coordinate 64,943 of NZ_JHXT01000001.1, read as the reverse complement.
AACGCCGCTAAATTGAAAGAACGCTCTGAAGCAATTAATGCTAATCGATTTAAGTTACAAAAACAATATGATCAGTATAATCGATTACGTAAATCCATCCACGAAGATCAACAAAATTTAGAAAAAGCCAAGTTTGAAACTAAAAAAGAATTGAACAAATTTAATAACGAACTTGAAACAAAACGGGAAACTTTAAAAACTTTATATACAAAAGTGAAAGCAATCCAAAAAGAACAAGATCAACGTAAAGAAGAATTACAAAATATCGCTAAAGAACGTGAAATTGAATTAGCAAAATTGGAGATGACAAAGAAAGAGATTGCTGATAAGACAGATCAATTTAAATCCGAAAAAGAAAATGAATTGAAGCGCTTGTCACAAATTAACGAAAATCTAGATTATCGCGAAAAAGCTTTGAATAAGATTGGAAATCAACTAAAACAACAACACCTAGAAATTAAAACAAAAGCCGAAAAAACTCAAGAGGCCCTAGAAAAATTGCAACTTGAAAAAGACAAATTGCAAAAAGAAAACCAAAACTTGGCAGCTCGCACACAAAACACTAGTGATCTGCCAAAACCAATGAGCCATCACCATCCGGAGGAAAATATGTGTTCTCACAATTCTAATAATAACCCTTACAACCAATTTGCTACACCCTGCATGCAATGTGCAGGTGCGGTTCCCCAAACGGTTATTCCATACAATGCTTACCAACCCAATGCAAATGCTATTTTGAGCAATCCATTAGTGGCTATGCAACAAATGATTTCCCAACAACAAATTCAAATGTTACAACACAACCACCAATGAGAACTTCGTGAAATTAATAAGGAACGCAATGATTTGCTTAAAAAATTAGAAGCAATCAAAAAATTCCGCAAAGAAGAAAAAGAACGTCGTTTAGCTGAACACGATAAGCATCATCACGATCACGAACATCATGATGAACACCAACATCACCATCACGATTATCATGATCATGATCGTTTTGAACCACACGAAGAAAACGCAAGAGGCTTAACTCCTTATTCTGAAGAGAAACGGAAAGATGATGTTGCTGTAAACGAAATGATTAAACGTTTGGCAAAAGTAACTACTACCCGATTACAAGCGATGCAAGAAGAAATTGCAATTTTGCGCAATGATCGAGAACCGCAACAACAATTGATCAATGATTTACAACGCAAGCAGGCCGAATTACTAGATGCTGAAAAACGCAGTTCTGAATTATTAAATCAAGCACGAGCTTTAATCGAAGAACAACGTTCAAAATTTGAAAATGAACGTCACGTATTAGTAACCGAATTGAAACATAACTTTACTTCAGAAATTGAAAAGTTTCATGAAGAAAAAAAGCAAATGGAACAAAAATTAAAGGCATTATCTGAAGAACTAAGTTCAGCAATTGTTAAAAATGAAACTAAAGAAAAAACTCCTGATGAAACAGTTCCAACAAAACAACAAATTGAACTAATGAACAAAACTAAACAAATTTTAGCCGAAGAACGTGCCCGCTACGCTCGTGAACGTCAAGCTTTGATTGATAATGCTAACAAACAAAAAGCAGTTCAAGCCGAACTTGACAAACAAAAAGAACAAGCTTTGCGATTACAATTTGCAAACACCCGCGACAAACTTTCAAAAACTAATGCTCCTGTAACTAAACCAACATCAGCTGCAAGTGAAGCTAAAAAGCAGCAAATTGCCCAATTAAATGAACAAATCGCTGCAATGAAAGCGATGCTTACTAAAAAATAAGCTTTAATTAAATTTCAACATTAAAAAAGGATATGAAAATGGCAAACGATAATGAACTAAGTTTACAAAATCAAGCATTTGCTTTAGCGAATGAATCACTTGAAGAAGAACGGGCTCGAATTCAACAAGAACGAGATGCTTTTTTAGCAGCTTCGAATGAATTAAATAGAACGAATAATAACTTTGACCCGAATGCGGTAATTGCTCAAGAACTCAGTTCATTATCTGAAGCTGTTCCAACCCCAACTGAATTAGTTGAAGATGAAAACGAACTTGATGAAGATGATTTAATGATTGAACAGTTAACGGGTCAATTAAAAGAATTGCAAGAACTTTTAAAACAACAGCAAGAAGATGAAGCAAATGCCAAAAAAGCTGCCAAGGTTAAAGAAGTTGTTGAAAAGTTAAGTCTTTTATTAAACCACTTCCAAACTAATTATCAACAGTTAAGTGAAACAATTCAATCTCATTTGAAAGATTTTAATGATCGCTATTTAGAAGCCAAAAACGATTTTGAATTTGTTGATCTTGATTTACTTTCTAGTTTGAAGCAAGAAATTGGAGATTATAAATTAACTTTTAACAGCAATTTTCAAGATCAAATTCAATCAGTTAGTGATGAATTAGTATTAGCCTTAGAGTACTTAGAACCTGAATTTTTTGAAGCACTAGAAGTTTTAATTAAAAAAGTTGACATTAATGCAACCGGGTTAATACCTAATAATTTAGCTTTGAAACTTTATATTACCCAAAAAACCGATAAGTTAGATCGTAATTACGATGCTTTAGAAAATTTGGATGCAGCTGTGGATTTATTAATTGTTAAAAAAGAAGCGGCTTTAGAAAAAACTCAGTCTGATGTTTTTGTTCCTATTGCTAACCCTTACAAGGAAAGTCCAATTGATGTAAACCAAGCTCAATCTGCAGAACCAGTTATTTCAAAGTCCACTTCTGCTTCAATCCACAATCCACTAGTAAACAATTCGACTCTTTATGAAAATGCCCCTGAATTTTTACATCAAGCAGATTCATCTACTCCTGAATTTACTAATGAAGAAACTTCAAATGAACTTGATATGAATAAAGAAGAACTTAATCGGTTGACTGCCGAAATTGAAAAAGTTCGGGATACAATGCAACAAGAAATAATTGATTTGCAAAAAGCTAACGAAGAAAAAGAAGCAAAATGAAAAGCAATTTTTGAAAATGAAACTGCTAAATACGAAACCGAAATAGCTAATTTAAAAGGTTCTTTCGAAGCAACTCTAGCTGAAAAGCAAAAACATTTGAACGAATTAATTAGCGACAAAATTGAAGCCAAAACTTCTGAATTATTAGAAGGTTCTGAACAAAAATTAACCCGTGAAGATTTACAAGACGCCTATAAGGAAATTGTGGATGACGAACAATCAAACTTTATTAGTGAATTACGTAATGAACACGCTAATTTGAAACAACAAATCGAAAACGAAAGAAATCGGTTTGAAGGAATTTTAGCTTTGAAATCTAAAGAATGAGCACAAGAAAAAGATGAACTAGTGAAAACTAAAAATGCTCGTTTATCAGATTTAGAATCAAAAATGAACGCAATCTCAAGCGAACGGGATCGACTTCTTGAAGAAAAAAACAGTTTATTAATCGATTTACAAAATTTGACTGTAAAAAATACTAGTAATAAACCATCACTTGCTATAAATGGTGGCGATGTTACAAGTCATAATCGAAAACCAGCTTTAGCAAATGATGTCATTACAGAAGTAAATGATGTAATTTCAACCTCTGAAACAAGCGAAACCCAAGAACTAAATGAAGAATTTGAACCTAATGCCGGTCCTGATTTATTTAATAAAAAATATTTTAGTGAATTAAATGCTTTACGTGCTTCTAAAATTGATAAAGAAATTGCCAAAGCTGAAGCAGCTCAGAAAAAGGCCCAAGCGCTGTATTCTCAATTTGAAAACCAAAGAGCGTCACTCCAAGAACAATTAAAATTAGCTCACGAACGTAATAGTATTGATAAGCTAACCACAGAAATTACTGCTAGAGTTAGTGAAAAATTCGAAAACGAATTACAAAGCTTAAGAGCCCAATTAGATTCTCCTGTTAACTATGATGTCCAATTAAGTGGAAATACTAATTATCAAGACAATCAATACAATAGCGGGATCCAGTATCAACAAGATATTCTTAATCCAACAACTCAGTTCCAATTAGATCAATATCAACCACAACCTTACGATAATCAAATTGATTATAACGCTCCGATGGTTGCTCCGTACGGGTATCCAATTAACCCAGCAAGCCCTGAAGTTTATGATCAACAATCCCAATATGAACAACAATCGGCACGTTATGAAAATTACAACGCGCAATACCAAGAGTACGAAGAAAATACATATAACCAACCACCATATGGATATCAGGGTGAAGTCGTAGCGGATGCTAATAGTAACCAAAACTATGATCAACCAGTAGTTAAACCGCAATCACGCAAAGCTGTTTTTTTGAAAGAAAATGATGGATCAGGCCGTTTGTCAAGTGAAGAAATTCGTCGTTATGCCAATGCTATTATTGCTGCCAATAGACGTAAACAAGTTAAAGTAAATTAAAAATCTCATGCTATTGATTAATGAAAATTTAAATAAGTGAACAACTGGAATTTTGAAGGCCAATGTTATAAATAGACCAGTTGGTTTACTTGATCAATTACTTGACAATCCCAAACCAATTACAATTGTTAACGGAATTTCAAATACAGGGTTGAATCAATTGTGTGCCCAATTGATTTGTGTTGCCAAAGAAGATAAAACAGTCGCTTTGTTTAATTGTGTTAGTGAAGAAATCAATCAACAGCAATTTCATTTTGCTGAATTGATTCGTTATTTACAACAGAATAATAATGCGATTATTTTTATTAATGAGGTGCAAAACTTATTAAGCACAAAAGTATTGCTACGTCAAATTAAACAATTGGCAAAAAAATATCAAGCTAATTTTTTCTTGTTTTTTAATCAAATTGGTTTGTTATATTCAAAATTTTTTGAACGTCACGATTGCGCTAACTATTATGTTGAACCAATCAATTTTTATGAATGATTAGCAAGTGATGTCAAAAAAACAAGTAATGAAACAACTTTTAGTAACTATTTAAACACTAATGGTTCTTTAGCGGTTTTACCAAAAACACCTAACTTTTTAGCAGAACGATTAGCGTCAATGGTTGAACAAGTAATGCGTCATGACGTTTATGAATTACATTTAAAAAAATATAGCGTTCATACATGTTTGCGTTTATTGCGCTTAATGGCTTATGCTTCAATGCCAGTATTTAATTTAGTTGACTTAGCTGAACACTTAGAACTAGACATTTTAGACCTTCACCAAATTATCCGGATTTTATCAACTGCTAAAATCATTCGTAGTTTTCCCGTTTATTCAAAAGACTTAAAACGAGTTTCAACTAACCAATTATATTTAGTCTTTTATGATCCTATTAATTATGGAGCTTTTGAAGGTGTTGATTTAGGTGGAGAAACAATTCAACAAACTTTAAAATTATGAATTAGTGCTCTAGGAATGATTTATCGTCCTTTTGGAAAACTAGTTGTTCTAAAAGATGATTATGTTCCTTATAATGAACAGGTTTCGCTTTTTGATTTAGAAAAACAAAGTTTGCTTCAGTTAGGATTAGGCAACGATAGTATTGGTCCAATGTTAGTTTATTTACAAAATAAGGATATTAAAAAGACTTATTATATTAATTTTCAACGTTTTTTAAATTTATTAGTAAACTGATCACAAAAAACAAGCATTGTTACTAAACTACATTAAATGCAGTTTTAATTTATCTTTTCAATTCTAATTCTGTTCAAACAAAAGATTTTTCTTTTGAAGAATTCATCTTGTTTTTATTCAATATATTATAATTTTATACATCTTAGTAATCAAGTTGTCGCACATTTTAGCGGGGAGTAAAAATGGCTAAAAAGATTCATAATGAAATCAACGAAAATAGTCAAGAACTCCCAACATATGAAGTTGAATTAGCGCGTGTTCAAATTAAACGTGATTTTGATCAAAGTTTTTGTGACGAAACTGATACTCAAATTGATTTAACCAAAGCAATTAAAATTCCTGATGAAATCATTTTGAATGAAAATCAGGTCTTTTCGGCTAGTGAAGTTTTACCAACTTCAGTTACAATTTTAGATGAATTTGAGAATGCAGTTAAAACTGTTAAAAAATTTGACGTTAATAATCATGAATTTGAATTTGAAGACGACCCGACCCAACAAAAAGATAATCCCAAATTGTTTGCACAAATCGGCAATACAATTATTTTAAACGAAGCAGATTTTATTGATTTAGATAAAGAAATTCCTGTTCCGCAATTTAAAGATGTAACCAACGCTATTGTGAACGAATTTTTAGTTCCTGATGAACTTGTTTTAAAAAAACCGGATTATTTTTCAGATCTTGGTACTCCATTAATTCAAGAAATCGTTGATTTACCAAAAATACCAGCTGACAACCATAGTCAGACAGTTAATTCTTCTAAATCACTCCTAAACGAAACTATTAGTTCTAACGATGATAAAGATCTTACTGCTCGTCCCGATAAACAAATCGCAGACGAATCTTCGTTTACTAAACCACAAGATGACAATGACTTGCAATTAGCACAAACCAAAGAAGAAAATTCTGTTGATGATTTAGAATACGAACCAGAAACTCCTGATAACAAGGATCAATTTTGATGGAAGTTTGTCGGAGACGAAAACTACGGTCATATTGAAGATGAAGAATGAGTTTGAGATGGTTATTTTGAAAGTGATGGATCATTTGTTTATACACTTGAGGTTAAGGATTCAATAGTTGAAAATGAATTTGATGATGATTCAGTTAAATCAACAATAACTGATTTGCCTGTTTTATCTTCACAAACTTTGCAACAGCGCGATCAATCATCAGATTCAGTTAACAACACAAATGAATTTTCTGAATCATATTCTTCTTCTGCTACTCAATTAAATTTGGATTCCAACCAGAATTTAGAGTCACACGAACAAGTTGACGATACCCAATTGAAACCTAATCCCGAAGTATCTGTTTATCAAAAGATTCTTCAAGCTACAGCTTATATTGTTGAAAACCAACCTGAGTCTTTGTTTAACAGCGTTGAAGTAGATAGTATTAACGAAAGCAACGAACCCGTTAATATTGCTAATTTACCTAGCCAAAATGATCAATATCCAGTTAATCAAAAGAACGAAGATGATTTATCATCACCTTCATTTATCGAACAGCCTATTGCTTTGGCAAATGATGTTTCATTAAACGAAGAAGTAGCAGAAGTTGCTGAATTTAATCAGCAAACTCAAACAATTGAACCAATTACATATCGGCCAACTTCCAAAATCGAAGATTCATCACAAACTTTATCATCTGATAAAATTAATCAGTTAGTGATTGATGAAACAATCGAAGCAAGCAAAACTACTGCCAACGATAATCAAATTGATCTAGGACAATCAAATAATAAGTTAACTGAATCTGATTTGAAGTTATTTAATGAATCAATTGATCTTTTCTTAGAAACGTCATACGAAAAAGAACAAGAGTTAAATGCTGATAACAATTTAGTTCAAGTTGCTCCTGTTATTACTCCATCACTTGTACCAAATGATGACATTTTTTTAGAATCTAAGAAATTACCTAATGATAATATTCAATTATTACCTGTAAATAATCCAAGCCAAATTGAATTAGAGACCGTTTTGTTAGAGCAAGAAATTAATATCGAAAATAATGAACAAATTTTTGTTCAAGAACCAACTTATGAATTATATAGTGACGTTAATTTAGTTGATTCAAATTCAAATGTTAATTCTAAAGTTTCTCATAGTTTACCAACAGCATTGAATTTATATGATATTCAGCCAGAGAAACTCGTTTCTGCGTCTTTGGATAATTTAGTGATAGAAACCACGTCTGTTAATAGCAATTTATTGGTTGGAAATTCACCAAAATCTGAAGATGATTTAGTTTTATCAGAACAAGAAAATGAAATTGTCAACGCCGCAATCCATAATAGTGTTTTTGATGCTGATATAAATAAAGTTGAAACTGAAATTAAAAACGTACTTGATGATGCGATGAATAGTGAAATTGAAAATAAAAAGGATTATCAAAATTCAAACACAAACGAAGACATACTAATTGAAAAACAACCCCACGATTCTTCTTCAAACTTGTTGCAAGAAACTAAGTATGAACAATCTGCTAATCAAGTTTTACAAGAAATCCAACCGCAAGAAGTAGAACCAGAAATAGTTGAAGTTATTGATAATTATCAAGAATCTTCTGATTTAGATTACTTAGATCCTGTTGAAGCTTTTTCGCCAATGTGAATGACTCCTTCTGAAGGGCACGAAATCATTGAAACGAACGAACTAATCAATTTAATTAATGAATTTAAATATTCTCAAAGTTTGAACGGCGACAAAGATTTAATTGATAATGATTATTCTTTGAGCTCAAAATTATCTGAAGATGTTGGTTTTGAAACCAACAATAATGAGTTGTCTAAAGAGATGATTTCAGATTTCGTTTCAGTTTGTGTTTTTGATAACTATGTCAATGTTGAAACGCAACAGCAACTTGATGAAACGTTTAACAAGAATCACCAAATTACAGAAATGTTACCAGTTAACGAAAAATTTGCTTTAGATTCAATACCAGACGATATTTCTTCTGATATTAATGATTCTGCTTTCACTTCAAAAAAATCGCTTGATTCTGATAATTCTCAACCTACGGATGTTTTATTAGATACCCCAGCAGAGAAAGATCAAACTCAGGATGAACAAATAGCATCTAAGGTTTATGACTTCGAGAATATGTTGAACACCAAAAAACCACTGGCTGTTTATTCCGAAGAGGATTTGTTAGTTGATAATTTAAGTTCAGAAAATGCTAGCAACCGTCAAGATGTTATTCACGGGGATGAGATTATTTTTGGTCCTGAGCGGCTACAACAAAGTCATGATTTGGAAACTGCTGATATAGTTGTAAAAAAATACCATAATTTATCTGAAACTTTGATTCCTATTCAATCGACTTTAAAAGTTACAACATTATCTGATTGAAGTTTACTTAATACTAGCGATTTAATGATTAATACTGATTCTTTGCAAATAAATAGTGAGTCATTGTCGAATGAATCTACAAATGCAATTGCTGTACCTGAGCATCTGCTTACTAACACCTTTGATGAACAAAATAGTGATTTGTTTGTATTAGATCCACCGATCATTGAACTCAACCGCGATATTGAAAAAGAACATAAAGTTAATTTAGGATTTTTAGATTCAGCCGAAATTAGTCCACCCGAAACGGTGCTAACCAAGTTGATCGACAATTTAGAAAAGGATACCCCTGTTGACTCTTTAGTAGTTAGTGAAGAAGAATTAGTTCCACCAATAATAAAAACCGATAATGAAATATCAGTTGTTTCAAAACCAGAATTGATTTCTAATGATATAGAAGCTCCAACTATTATTGAAGATGTGTTTGGCAGCTCATTGGTTAATAATCACAATTCTAGTTTGCTTAATCCAAACGATAATGATTATGAAACACCATTATTTTTATCGATTAATGATGATTCAAAAAAAACAGAAAATCAATTTGTTCAATTCAATAACAAAAATCAGATAATAGACTCCAATAAAAAAGTTTCTGTTAAAAAAATTAATTCACCTAAAGCGGTTCTTGAAAAATCACCATTAGAATTTAAAAACGTTAAGGAAAATTTAGCTCATAAAAAAATCCAAAATAAGTCGCAAAAACAACTGAATAATCATGAGTCTTTGATTAAACAAGATAATTTAATTGAGGTCTCTGCTAATTTGGAATTTGCACCCTATACAGAAGATTTATTACGTAATCCAGGTTTATTTGACGATACTTATATCGAATCTGCTATCAATAAAGAAAACGATTACCTTTTAACGCAAACACTTTCAAGAAAAGATATTAATCCAGTTGATGATGACACTGCAAAACTTGAAAAAAATCTCGAAAACTATTTTACAAGCACTGTGTTTGAAGATATTTATGATCACAAAAACGATTCCGATTTAATTCCTATTAACCACATCATAACTAATCAAAGCCGTCCGTCTGCTCAAATGTTTAATGAAAACACTTTTGCTAATATTAAATCAAATGACGAATTTGAAGTTTTATCTGCGAATAAAAGAATTAGTTCATTATCTGATTTAAATAGAAGGTTCGAAGGTCCAGAAATTGTGGTTAATACCCCTTCTGCTGCTTCGCACAAAAATTTCTTGAAGCACGATAAAAGAATTAAAAGTTTTGAATTATTAGATTTGAAAAACAATATAAATAAATTAAATGAAGATTTAAACAAAGAACAAATATTAGTCAAAAAAACGAAATCCAACAAGATCAAAAATTCATTATCATTAAAAAAGATTAGTCCAACAAAACAAACCAATTCTAAGAAACCAGAAAAACTTAATAAGAATTACAAAACCAAACAATCTAAAAAATAAAATGAGTGCCTAGATGTTAGTCTAGATCACTCACTTTTAATTTACAAAATAGAGTACGGAGCACCACCGCTTGGTAAGCCAACCATCATTGCTGCTTTACCAGGGGTGAGACCGAATCGCAGATACAAAGGCGTTCCTGAGTTATAGCTGTTAGTGCCTGATGCCCAAGAATTATTATAGCTAGTTGGTTTTGCTTGCTGTTGTGGTCCTCTTATTGTCGAAATCAAACTGTTAATTCCTTGAACAGCCATATTGACTAATAAACTTCCTCCCATGGCAAAAGACCAAAAAGATAATCCGCCATAAATATTCTTTTTGTTTTGAACTGAAATACGTTGCATTTTTCCTCCTTAAGAAATAGGAATCAAAAAACCATTATTTTTGAAATTTGGGTTAATCTATTATTTTTTTTGATTCCCTATATATCTAAATGCTTAAAACTTGTTAAATTTAAGAAAATATTTTGGTCTGTTAACAAAATATTGGTTTTTTCCACATATTTATGCTATTTTAACTTTGAATAAGTACTTGAAGATGCACTTATATAAATGTTTAGTTTTTGCAATTGTGCAATTTCTTTTTCAGATAGTTTAATTTCAAAAGCTTTTGCGTTTTCTATAATTCGTTCTTGATTTTGCGATTTAACAATTGGGCATAGTTTTAAATTTTTTAAAAAGGCCACTAAAATCAATGCTTCAGCGACTTTATATTTTTTAGATAGTTGAACAATTAATGGGTTTTTGCTGATGCTCTTAAAGTCATTAGTTAAAGGTCTCCAGCTTTGTGTTACTATTTTTAATTTTTTGTTATTGAAAATACGATCCCACCGCATGTTAGATACCGATAATTCAATTTGATTGATAGCAGGCATTACTCCAGTTTTGTTATATAAGATCATAATCATTTCATAATCAAAGTTGCTAACCCCAATCTCTGTTACTAAACCTTGTTGTTGGCATTTAATTAAATCTTGTCATGCTTTAATATTAACCTTCATATCTCAATGGGGTCGGTGTAATAAATAACTATCTAACTTAAGCAGCCGTAAATCTGTTAGTGACTTTATTAATTCTTTTTTAACCTGATGAAATTGGTTAGTTCAAACTTTTGATTGAATGAGAATGTTTTCTTTCTTTATAGGTGGTATTTTGCTAAGGGCGTATCCGATTGCTTTCTCGTTTTTATACAAACGGGCAGTATCGATGAATTGATACTGTTTTAATCCACACACGATTTCTAAATTTTTCAAAAAAGCAGTTCCGTTGTCATGATTCTTGTAGGTTCCAAAACCCATTTCACATTGGCTAATTAATTTTTGATTCATTTGTTTATTCCTTTTGCGCAAGTAGAAGATTATTTATTAAGTTATAAGGCTATTGCTTAAATTATATCGTTTTAAAAAATATGAATGTTTTAAAAATTGCTTTTATGAATTATTTTATTGTTAAAGGTATAAAATACTTAATAGTTATCAAAAGGAGTTACTAATTAATGACAACCGATAAAATTCTGGTAATCAATGCCGGATCTAGTTCTATTAAGTTTCAAGTCTATGATGAAAAAGAAGCAGTTTTAGCAAAGGGATTATGCGAACGAATTTTCGTTGACGGAAGTTTCGAAATTGAAGCTAATGGCAAAAAACTTTCTAAAAAAGTTGATTTTCCAGATCATGAAGCAGCTTTTAAATGTATTTTAGATCATTTATTAAGTTTGAAAATTATCTCTAACCTTAATGAAATTAAAGGAGCCGGACACCGTATCGTTCAAGGGGCAAGTTATTTCAAGAGTTCAGTTTTTGTTGATCAGAAGGCATTAAACAAAATTGTTGAATACAGTGCACTTGCACCATTGCATAATAAGGCTGAATCTGACGTTATTAAAGTTGTTATGAAATTAGTTCCTGCTGCAAGTAATGTTGCTGTCTTTGATACTACCTTTCATGCAACTATGCCTGCCAAGAATTATAAGTATGCAGTTCCTCAAGAATGAGAAACAAAATATTTAGTAAGACGTTATGGTTTTCACGGAACTTCGTACCGGTACATTACTGACAGAATGGAAAAGCATTTAAAGAAATCAAAAGTAAATTTAATTGTTTGTCATTTAGGTAATGGTGCATCAATCTGTGCGATTAAAGATTCACAATCATACAATACTTCAATGGGTTTTACACCTCTTGAAGGGTTAGTCATGGGAAGCCGTTCAGGAGATATTGATCCTTCAGTAGTTGAATATGTAATGGCTTGTACTAAAATGAGTGCAAACGATTTAGTTAACAAATTAAATAAAGCAAGCGGTTTATTAGGACTTACTGGTTCTTCTGATATGCGCGATGTTGAAGCAAACGCCAAGAATAATATTGTCGCTTTAGAAATGTATGCTTCAAGAATCGCTGATTATATCGTTAAATACTGAAACCAATTAAAAGCCAAAGTTGATGCCATTGTTTTCACTGCAGGTGTTGGTGAAAATAGTAAGCCTTCTTTATTGAGGATTTCTCAAGAACTTGGTGGTTTGAAGATTTCTTTAAATGAAAAAGCTTTTGATGAAAAGTATTCAGACTTGCGTCTTGTGAGTGATAAAAAATCGCCCATTCCAGTTTATCAAGTAAGAACAAACGAAGAATTAATGATTTTACGAGATGTTAAAACTTTTGGAAAATTAAAAAACGTAAAAAAAAGTAAATAACAAAACTACTAATTAGCATTAACTGAAAAAATGATTAATATCAATATTTATGTCAAAAAGGAAAAAATGGCCATTGCCATTTTTTTATGCTTTGATTGACATAATTTATCAAAATAGCGTTTTTATTTTGGTCAACAAAATTCGCACCCAAAGTGGTGATAATTTATGCAAATAATTATTTTTAATATTTTATTTGGGTGTATAATATTTGCCGTTTCTAATATCTGATTTAATTTTTGAAGCATGACAACCTCATAGTATTTGGACTTTATTTTAGGTGGTTAGATAAAATATATAAAAGGAAATAATATGGGTATTCATCCGTTTACTGCTATATTTCAAGATGCAGCATCCGAGATTGCTTCAAGCAATTTTGTAACCTCGCTTGATAACGCTTATAGCGTTATTGCAGGTATTGGTGTTGTTTTTGTTATTCTTGTAGGTGCACCGCACTTTATCACTTTGTTAAGAACAAAGAATTCTGAGGAAATTTCACTAGCTTCGTTTTGAATTTTCTTCAGTTCATTAGTCGCATTTTGTTGATTAGGAACAATGACCAGAAATCTGGAATTAGTTATTGCCGAATTTTTAGCAGTTATGGTGTTCGGTGCTCAAATGTTTTTGATAGTTCGTTATCGAAAAGTCTCGCGTTTGAGTATGCCAAAAAAATACATTAGTTATTCGATTATTGTTCTCTATGTTGCAATTAATGTAATGTTTATGGGATTAACAGGTGGAAAGATCTTTGGTCCTGTAAGCACTCCACTTCCTATTGTTGCTAGTGTGCCACCAAATTCAGTTGTTTCAATTTCTTCAGATGAAGCAGCTAGTTTAAATAACTTAGCGCTATTCCCTAATGTTTTAGCTCCTGTGCTTTTATTAACTTCTTTCATTCCACAAACAATTATTGGAATTCGCAAGAAAAATTTACCAGCTCAACCTTACACTTACATTTTTATAGTTGTTATTTATAATGGTTTATGAACTATTGCTTGAGCAATTCAAATTGCAAAATTCCAATACATTATTGATCAATTGAATGCTGCAAATACAATTGCAGCAATCCCCGGAATCAAGGAAGTGATTCAAGGAAATAGCCAAAACTTAGGAATTTATTCTTTCCAATTCATCTTACAATTCTTGTCGTTCGCTTTCTGTGTCGCGCAACTTGCTTATTGACACTTACAACACAAAGAATTAATAAGAAAAACTGGAAAAAAACATTATATTTGATACTAAATTGTTTTAAATTTAATAAGTTGGAAAAATCAAAAACAAGGAGTAGCAGATGATTAAATCTGCTTCCTTGTTTTTTGTTATAAGTTAGCTAAAGTCATAACAAAATTATCGACTAAATAGTTTGTCGTTAATCTCTTTTTTTTTAAAAAAATGTTTTTTTGCATTATATTTGTTCTTTTTTTGTTTCCTAAAATATTTTTTTATCTTGCTGTTTATATCGAAAAACATAATTTTTATATAGAATATAGATGTAATTTTAAGGTATTAGGTTGCAAATTTAATACCAAAATTTTAGGAGTAATTAAATGAAAATAATTGTAGTAGGAGTTAATCACGCTGGTACATCTGCCATTCGTACTTTATTAGCGCAAAACCCTCAAAACAAAGTTACTGCATATGATCGTAACGACAACATTTCTTTTTTAGGATGTGGAATTGCATTAGCAGTATCTGGTATTGTTAAGGATATGAAAGATTTGTTCTATTCTAATCCAGCTGAACTTCAAAAAATGGGTGCTAGTGTGTTTATGCGTCATGAAGTTATGAAAATTAACACTGACACAAAAACAGTAGTTGTTAAAAACTTAGACACTAACGAAATGATTGAAGATAAATATGATAAGTTAGTTGTAGCAGCTGGTTCTTGACCAATCTGCACACCAGGTGCTGAATTAAACTATGCTGACAAATATTGTGGTGGAATTAAAAACTTAGTTGCAAGTAAAACTTACCAACACGCACAAGAAATCATTCGTGATATGGAAGACCCAGCAATTAAACGAGTTGCCATTATTGGTGCGGGATACATTGGTATTGAATTAGCAGAAGCTGCTATGGAACGCGGTAAAGAAACTACTTTAATCGATTTACTTCCAGCTCCAGCTGCACATTACTATGACCATGAAATTTCTGATATGTTAGCAGCATCAGTTAAAAAAGCTGGTGTTCATCTAATGGTTGGTACTAAAGTTGAAGGTTACACTGTTAACCAAGCTAACAAAACAATTACTGGTGTTCAAACAGACCACGGTAAAGTTGAAGCTGACTTAGTTATTCAATCAATTGGATTCCACCCAAATACATCATTGTTGCCTAATGCTAAAAAAGTTAAAAACGGCGCAATCATTGTTAATGAACACTGTGAATCTTCAATTCCAGACGTTTATGTAATTGGTGGTATGGCTGCTTTATATAATGCAGCAACAGGTCAACATATGGGTATTGATTTAGCAACTAATGCTGTTAAAACCGGAATCGCTGCAGCCTGCCATATTAATGGGGCTGGACACGTTGCTTTAGAAAGCGTTGTTGGAACAAACGCAATCCACGTATTTGGTAATCATTTAGCAAGTACTGGAATTTCTGAAGATGCTGCTAAGCACATGGGTATTGAAGTTGCTACTTCTTTCTGAGAAGACAACGACCGTCCTGAATGAATGAACACTTATGACCGCGTTAAATGTAAACTTGTCTTTGACAAACAATCATTACGTTTGTTAGGTGCTCAAATTGGATCACACAACACTAATCACACAGAAACAATTTATTATTTAGCTTTAGCTATTCAAAAGAAAATGACTTTGATTGATTTAGCGTTCACTGATGTCTTCTTCTTGCCACATTACAACAAACCATTCAACTTTGTTTTAGGCGCAATTATGCAAGCACTTGGACTTAACTACTTTAAGGGATAAAATCTTTTAAGTATCTTATTTAAAAAACGGCTCAGGGGTTTTAAACCTGACCGTTTTTTTATTTTGTTTATCATGCTAAAAAGTCTTAAATTACAAAAAAATTGACTGTCTTATTAAATCATTAAAAAAATCGTATTTTCGTTGCTTTATTTCGCTATCTAAACAAGCGTTTTTTTTAATTTTTTTAATTTAAAAGGTAAAATAAGAGCCAAGGTATGAACCTTATATAATATAAGGTTTTACTTTTATAAGCACGGTTGGCGTGCCAGATTAAAGGAAAATATCGATGTCCATTCTTGTCAAAAGTAAGATTCCTGAAAGTTTTTTTCAGGTTTTAGATATTGATGGTAAATTAGTAGATGGTTATACACCTAATTTATCAGTTGAAAAGGTGTTAGAAGCATATAAGTTCATGAACATTAGTCGGCAAAAAGACAAAAAGATGCTGAACTGACAACGTTCAGGTAAAATGTTGAATTTTGCACCTAATTTAGGTGAAGAAGCACTTCAAGCAGCAGTTGCTCTTGCAATGCATAAAGAAGACTGATTGGTTCCAGCATTCCGCAGTGATTGTTTGATGAACATGCGTGGTGTTCCCCTTCATACCTTAATGTTGTATTGAGCGGGAAATGAACTTGGAAATGTTTTCCCTGAAGGCGTTAACGTTTTACCGATTAACATTACCATTGGTGCACAAATTTCACACAATGCTGGAATGGGATATGCTTTAAAGTATCAAGGTAAGAAAAACGCTTCGGTTTCTTTCATCGGTGATGGTGGAACAGCTGAAGGTGAATTCTATGAAGCAATTAATATGGCTGCAATTCACAAATGAAACAGCTTATTCTGTATTAACAGCAATGGTTTTGCAATTTCAACAAGACCACACAATGAATCAGCTGTTAGCGATATTTCATCAAAAGCTATTGCCTTTGATATTCCACGCGCTCGAGTTGACGGAAATGATCTATTTGCATCTTATGATGCTGCTCGTGATGCGCTAGCTTACGTTCGCAGTGGGATGGGTCCAGTAATTCTTGAATTCGTAACATTCCGCCAAGGTCCTCACACAACTTCAGATGATCCTACAATCTACCGAACTAAAGAAGAATTAGCTGAAGGAATGAAAAAAGACCCAATTGATCGTTTACGAAAATGATTGATTGCTAATGCGCACTGAGATGACGCCAAAGAAGAAGCGATGCAAAAAGAAATTGCTGACTTAGTTGAAGCAGAATACGCAATTTGTGCTGCAAATATGGGACATGTTTCAATTGATGATATTTTCGATTCTCAATATGCCAAAATCACTCCTGAACTTGCTAAGCAAAAAGCCATTGCTAAGAAATACTTTGAATAGGATATAAAGATTATGAGTAACAAAGCACGTAATAATATTGAAGCATTAAACAATGCGATGGACCTTGCCTTAGGCAGTGATGACAAAGTTGTTTTATATGGTGAAGATGTCGGTTTTGAAGGTGGTGTTTTTAGAGCAACTGCTGGATTACAAAAAAAATATGGTGAACAACGTGTTTGGGATTCACCAATTGCCGAAGCGGCTTTAGTTGGAACCGCAATTGGAGCAGCTTTAGGTGGATTAAAACCAATCGTGGAAATTCAATTTGATGGTTTTTCATTCCCTGGATATATGCACTTATTTGCTCATGCTGCACGTTACCGAGGACGAACTCGACAACAACGCCATGTACCAATGGTATTACGGATTCCAATGGGCGGTGGTATTAAAGCGCTTGAACACCACAGTGAAGCATTAGAAGCAATTTTCGCTCATGTTCCTGGATTGAAAGTAGTTTATCCTTCAAACCCGTATGATATGAAAGGATTGTTTTTAGCAGCCGTTGCTGACCCTGACCCAGTTGTTTTCTTGGAACCTAAAAAAACTTACCGGGCATTTAAACAAGAAATTCCAGATGAAGCATATACTGTTGAAATTGGCCAAGCAAATATAATTCAAGAAGGTAAAAAATTAACTTTGGTTACTTTTGGTTCTCCAGTAATTGATTGTTACAATTGAATTCAAGCTTATGGTGAAGACGCTGTGGAATTAATTGATTTACGCACAATTTCTCCATGAGACAAAGAAACAGTTTTAGAATCTGTTCGTAAGACTGGTCGCTTGTTGGTTGTTCATGAAGCAGTTAAATCGTTTAGTGTTTCCGCTGAAATCATTGCTTCGGTAGTGGAAGCCGGAATTACTCTTCATAAACCACCGGTTCGAGTAACTGGTTGAGATATTTCAATTCCATTAGCAAAAGCCGAACACATTCAATTTAAACTTGAAGACCGTGTTAACGATGCCATTAAAGAATTATTGGCATAGTTATAAAACACTAAGTATAGTCAAACTTGAAATAATAACTTTAGAGAGAAAGGATCCCTAAAAAAGATTATGTATGAATTTAAATTTGCCGATATCGGCGAAGGACTAGAAGAAGGTAAAGTTAACGACATCCTTGTTAAAGAAGGCGATGTTGTTAAAGCCGATGATCCAGTTTTGAACGTTGAAACTGATAAAGTAACTACAGATATTCCAACTCCGGTTGGTGGTGTTATAACTAAAATATTCGTGACTCCAGGTGAAGTGATTCATGTTGGTCACGTGATTGCTTTAATTGACGAAACCGCTAGCGTTAGCGCTCCGGTTGCTGAAGTTGCACCAGCACCTGCTCCAGCTCCAGTTGAAGAAGTGAAAGTTGAAGAAGTCCACGAAGAAGTCAAACAAGAAGAAGCTCAACCATCAGGCGGAGCTTCAGTTGTTGGAGAAGTAAAAGTTTCTAACAAAGTTTTACCATTATTTGGTAGTCAAAAGAAAAAATAACTTGATTGAAAAAGTCGCTTGCTCTTGCTTTGTCAAGACGAGCGGCTTTGTTATTAAAATCAATCCCATTTATTAAAGGAGCTCAATCATGAGTACTGAAATTAAAATAAATCCTGGTGATACTTTACTAGAAGTGTCAACCATTCGTGGTGCCATTGCTAAACAAATGAATGTTGCTAAAGCCGAAATTCCTTTTACAACATTAACTTTTTATATGGATGTTACCAACTTGGTAAATTATCGTAAGCAAGTTAAAGACGAAATTATGAATCGTCATAATTTAAAATTAAGCTTTTTACCTTTCTTAGTGAAAGCAGTTATTTATGGGATTGAAAAATACCCTATTTTTAACGCTTCATATGAAAAAGAAGCTAACAAAATTCACTTAAAAAAGGAAATTAATTTTGGAATTGCTGTAGATACTGAAAATGGTCTAATGGTTCCTAATATTAAAAATGCGGGAGCATTATCAATCGTGGAAATTGGCCATAAAATTGGTGAACTTGCAAAAAAAGCTCGAGATAAGAAATTAGGCTTAACTGACATTCGTGGCGGTACCATTAGCCTAACTAATTTTGGTTCAATTGGCGCTGCTTTTGGTGTTCCAATTATTAATTTTCCAGAAGTTTGTATCGTTGCCCCAGGAAACATCGAAGAACATGTTTCTAAAAACGCTGAAGGCAAGTATATTGTGAAGCAATTTATGCCAATCACAATTGCTGCTGACCACCGTTGAATTGATGGTGCTGACATTGGTCGGTTTGCCAAGGTATTAGCTGAACATTTAACAACTCTTGACGGCTTAAAAGTTGCTTAAGAATATAAAAACAAATATTTTTGAAAATAATCAGGGATAACATAATGAATAATTTTGATTTTGATTTAATTATCATCGGGGCTGGTCCTGGTGGTTATATGGCTGCTGAACAAGCAGGCCATTATGGAAAAAAGGTATTAATTATTGAAAAAGGAATGTATGGTGGTGTTTGTTTAAACATCGGTTGTATTCCGACTAAAGCTTTAATTAAAAGTGGTAAAATTGCTCACTATTTAGAAAATGCAAGTTCTTATGGAATTGAATTTTCTGAAAACGCATCTTTTAAACCTAACTGAGCGATGATTCAAACTCGTAAGCAAAAAGTGGTTGATACTTTAGTTAATGGCGTTAAATATATTTTAAAAGCTGCTAAAGCAACTGTGATTGAAGGTGAAGCTAGTTTTATAGATGATCACACAGTTCAAGTTAACGGAAAAAATTACACTGGTGAAAATATTTTAGTCGCAACCGGAAGTCGTAACCGTTCACTAAATTTACCAGGATTTGCTGAATCTTATAAATCTGGAAAAATGATAGGTTCAACCGAAGCATTGAATTTACCTTCAATTCCCCGAAGATTTACCGTAATTGGTGGTGGGGTTATTGGAATTGAAATCGCAACCATTTACCGCAGCATGCATGCCGAAGTTACGATTGTTCAAGGCTTAGATCGAATTTTAGAAAAATTAGACAGCGATATTAGTCGTCACGCTTTACGGCACTTGACTGATTATGGTGTTAAAGTTATTTTAAATGCCAAAATTATTAAGTCTGAAGGTGGCAACTTACATATTAATGTTGATGGTAAAGATCAAGTCATTGAAGGTGATTACATTCTTGAAAGTGTTGGTCGTAAGGTTAATGATGAATTACTTGAACCACTTAATCTTGATCGAGATGAAAAAGGCCACATTAAATTAAATGAATACTTACAAACTAGTAAGCCGCATATTTACATGGCTGGTGATGTAACAGGTCAAATGATGTTAGCTCACTATGCATATCACCAAGCACGGTTTGTGGTAGATCACATTTTACACCACAACCCAATGCGGGTTTTACCATTATTCACTCCTGGTTGTATTTACACCCATTCAGAAATTGCGACTATTGGTTACACCGAAGAATACTTAAAAGATCACAATATCCCTTATGTAAAAGCTGTTTTACCTATGACATCAAATGGAAAAGCGATTGCTGATGGAGAAACACGCGGAATGATGAAGATGTTAGCCAATAAAGAAAACGGCCAAATTTTAGGGGTTCATATGATTAGTAGTGCTTCAAGCGATATGATTAGTGAAATTGCTGTAGCTTTAACTAACGGAATGACTGTGTTTGATATTTATGGTGCAATTCATCCCCACCCAGCTATTGCCGAATCTATTGGTGATGCTGCACGTAAGATTATTTACGAAAATTTTAAAGATCATATCTTTAATATTCAATAATTAAACTTATGCCCCTTTTGTTTATTTCTCATACCACCGATCCATATTTCAATGCCGCTACAGAAGAATACTTACTAAAAGAATACGATAATCCAAATAACGAGCCAATCCTTTTTATTTGACAAAACGACAACACCATTTTTGTTGGTAGAAACCAAAATACATTTAAAGAAATTAATTTGGTTAATGTCAAAAAAGACCATGTTAATCTGGTCCGACGGTTTTCTGGCGGAGGAACAGTTTACCAAGATTTGGGTAATTTATGTTACACAATCATTGATGATGTGCAAGTTAACAAGCCAAGCCAATTTGCAATAATCGGCCAACCTGTTGTTGATTTTTTGCAAAACATTGGAGTTAATGCCGTTTTTCATGGTCGCAATGATATTGAGATTGACGGTAAAAAAATTAGTGGAAATGCCCAATATTTGTACAAAAAGAAGTTGTTACAACATGGAACTTTAATGTTTAACGTTAATTTTGAATTACTCAATTTGTATTTAACCGTTGATCCAACCAAGATCGCCGCCAAGGGAATTGATTCAATTCGTAAACGTGTGACTAATATCGTTGATCATTTATCAAAGGATTCAAAGTTGCGCGATGTCGACCATTTTAAAAAACAGTTATGTGATTGATTTATTATTCACGAATCTGCTCAAACAATTGAATTAGATGAAAAAGCTAAAACTTGGATAGCCAACCGTGCCAAGTATCACTTTAGTACATGAGAATGGAATTATGGTGAAACTAAAGAATTTTCGTTTATCAATAAAAAGAAATTTCCTGGTGGATTAATTGAAGTTAATTTACAAACTAATGAAGGTAAAATCACCGATATTAAATTTTATGGTGACTTCTTAAGCGTGAGTGATTTAAGTGAAATACTTAATCTTTTCATCGGCGTCAATTTCGAACAATCAGCAGTTAATACCGTGTTAGAAAAAATCGATTTAAGTAAATACTTTGGAACTATCCAAGCTAATGAAATTTTGGAATTAATGTTTGATAATGGAAAATCGTCTAGTTAATTTATCTTATTGTAAGCAACTTAAAAAATTTGTTAAACAACTTTCAGATCACGTATGACAAGAATTAAGTTTGCAACAACTTGTTAGTATAGATGATTTACAAAAAGATCAAACCCTAATTAATAAGTGTCCTGATTTTGCAAATTTTATAGTGAATGAGTTAACTGCCAATGCGATTTGTGGCAGCGTTGATGCGTTTGCTAGTAAGTATTCGTATTTACCTTATTTTCTTTTTTCGAGTTTAGTTTTAAGGTTTTTCAAACCGTTATCAATCTATTGCGAAAAAAAGCTCCCAGAAGTTATTGCATATGAAGAATTACCTGCGTATTTGCGCTATTTAACTCATTCACAAAATCATCATTAATTTAGTATCTTCAAATACATGTCAAAAATCGCTTCGGCGATTTTTTTTCATGTTTTTTTGTTTAAATCCAAAATTAATGGTTTATTTTTTCTTGCTTATTCATTATTTTTAAAGTTAATTTTTGATCATTAATTAGAAAATTTAAAGAAATTAGAAACAAAATTGGATTAACTATGGAAACAAAAATATAGTGGTTCTATAATCATATTTAGTGCAAAAAAATTGACTTAGGCGTATGATTAGGGTAATTAGCAAAAACTAATACAACACAACGGAGACAAATAATGTCAAAAAATATACGTGGTAGTTATAAGGTAGATTTGAATGGCGCGACTATTGATCGCTTAATTGGGAATTTTATGGAAGAAAACGAAGTTGGTGGTTTAGCTTTATCAATAGTTCAAGCTCCATATATTAGTCGGGTAGTAAATTATGGAACGGCAGCTGCTAATAGCGAAGGTGAAAAACTGGTGTCAGGGAATACTGTCTTTCCAGTCGGAAGGATTTCTCAAGGATATATGGCAATTGCGGTTATGCAAGCTTACGAAAATAAACTGCTTGATTTAGACGATAGTATCGATAAATTTTTCAAAGTTGATAAACAACTGAAAGCAATTAAAATAAAAAATCTTTTGCAACACACTAGTGGTTTAATTGATTTTACTAAACGAAGTGATTATAGTCCTATTAAAATTTATGATAAAAAACAAATTGCAGAATGAATTCTTAAATCCGCTTTGCATCATGAACCAAATACGCAAATTGAACAAAATCCTTCAAACTTTTATTTATTATCTTTAATTATTGATAAAGTAACAAAGATGAGTTATGAAGCTTGGGTCAACAAAAACCAAATTGAACGGCTGAAATTAAAAAATACCTTCTTTTTAAAAGATAAAGCTAAGCACATTACTTTAGAAAAAGTAAAAAAGATTCATGATCACCAACGTTTCAAACAAGAAGTTGCTTACATTGATGGTCAAGAAATTGCTGAAAGTCAAGATGATAATCTAATTGAAGATGTTAATTTAAGAGGCTACTGCGATATTTATGCTTCTGCATACGAAATCAGTTTTTGAGATATAGCTTTAGCAGGAACAGTTTTAGTTAAAGAAGGTACCAACCGCAAATTCATTTATTCTGGGATGGAATTGAATGGAAAAACCATCAATGCTTCTTGCGGATGACAATTTACTCATTCTAAAGGATTTATGGATATTTACGATAATACTAATGGATTTACAACTTACTTGTCAAGATTTACTGATCCTGCTGATTTAGTGTGTGTTACTATTCTAGCAACAAAACAAGGCTTAGAAGTTACAGAATTAGCGCGGGAGATAGCAGCAGCATTTAAGACCGATTTAATGGTACCAGCTAACCAAGATTTATTCACTACAGTTGAATCTCGTTTGAATGCGCCAGATACTTATGAAAAATTAAAAAAATTAATTCAAAAATCAGGTAACACTATTTTTGCAGAAGTAGACCATCAAAAGAATGCTGTTGACGCTAAAATGAAGTTGAACTTTAATAAAGTAATAACTTTTGGTAATCCCGCAGTAGGTACTCATTTAATTCAAGACAATCCATGAATGGGATCGAGGTTACCTTTATCAATTGGGGTTTATGAAGATTCTAGTGCAAACGTTTGGGTTACTACAGAGAACTTAATGAGTTTTGCAAAGCTTTATAATCTCGATAGTAAATGTCCCGTATTAAAGAAGATCAAAAAAGCTGTTGTTACTTTAATTAATAAAGCTGCTAGTGTTTATTAATATTGTTTAAAAATTAATTAGTAAACTAAATAAATTGAAAACCAAAAAATCAGGCCAAGCGTTAAATGCTATTCCTGATTTTTTTAATTACCTATATAATATTAGCAATTCAAAGATTTCAGAATAAAATATCAATGATTTTAATACTTAAGTAAATTAAAAAAATGACAAATTGATACTAACTGATAAATCAATTAAGGAAAATTTTGTATGCCAAAATTTAAAAATGATGCTGAAATAAATCGTTGACTGTCACACGAAATAAAATGTCGTAAGCAACAAGGTTTAGCATATTTCGAAAAATATGACTGAGCTTATTTTGATCGTCGTATTATGAACGGAAAATTTTTAAAAATCATTACTTATGCATGAATGAAGTTTGAAACGATTATGAAAATTAGATATGGAATAATTGGCGACTTAGCATCTTTAATTGATAGTTTATGACAAAATAAAAGATTTCATGAAATAGTTGATCATTCTTTACGAGCCGAGTTATTTGAAGATAATACACCATTTGAAAAAAAAGCGGCATACTTTACCGATACCATGCATAAATTTCGTTGGTTCCGGAACAACTTTTATCACACATCAGCTATTGATGTTATTTTTACAGCAAATGATTTAAGATCTTGCATTTCGTTGATCTTGCAACTAAATTATGAGTACGATGGATACTCACAACCAGAAACTAGCGTAGAAGAAAAATAAAAGTTAATTGGCTTTTTTGTTTTCAAAAATGAAAACCTTTTCATATTGCAAAAAATATTTTTTTGTATCTTGCTATCACATTTTTTTCAAATTTCATATTTTTTACACATTTTTGGTTTTTTTATGGCGAAAAGATTTCGCATTATTTTTCATTTTATAAATTCATAAAAATATACAAGTTTATAATTTAATTGGACTTTTCCAATCTGTTTAAAAAACAGAAGGATGAAATATTGAGTTCCTTATATGCGATGTCAAAGTTTAAATTCTATTGATTTGCATGATCACAGTTTGATACAGTTTAATAGTTATATCTTTGACATTATTTAATCACTTTTGTGATTTATTAATTGAAGGAGTTTTATGAAAAATAAATTTGCAAGGACTATCCTTGGTGACATTTCTCCAGAAAAATTAGGGGTTACTGATTGTCACGACCATTTAATTAAAAATGGCGGTCCTGAATCTCATGAACACGCAGACTTCATTATGCTTAGTGTTGAAGCGGCCATAAAAGAATGCGAAGAATATTATAGATGTGGGGGACGCACAATTTGTGTCATGGATCCACCAAACGTTGGCCGAGATGTTTTAAAGACGTTAGAAATCGCTAATGCTTTAAAAGGTAAAGTCAACTTTATTATGAGTACTGGATTCCACAAAGCTCAGTTTTATGACAAGTATAGTTCATGACTAGCTGAAGTTCCAATTGATGAAATAGTTAAATTAACAAAAGCTGAAATTACTGAGGGGATGGATATGTATAACTATAATGGTCCATTCGTTAAACGGGGTACAGCAAAAGCTGGAATTATTAAGGCCGGAACGGGATATGCAGCAATTGATCGTTTAGAATTTAAAGCGCTTGAAATTGCAGCACGTACTTCAGTAGAAACTGGATGTCCTATTTTAGTACATACCCAATTAGGGACTATGGCTTATGAAGTTGCAAAATACTTAATCAGTTTTGGAGCAAATCCAAGAAAAATTGAATTATCACATTTAAATAAAAACCCTGATAAGTATTATTACGAAAAAATTATTAAAGACCTAAACGTTAATATTTGTTTTGATGGTCCAGACCGGGTTAAATACTATCCTGATTCAACACTGGCCGAAAACTTGAAATGATTATTAGATAAAGGCTATGAAAAAAATATTACCTTAGCTTTAGATGCGGGACGGGTTTTGTACCAAAGAAATTATGGTGCTGAACGTGGAAAATTAACTTTTGGTTTTGCTTACTTGTTTGAAAGATTTCTTCCTTTATTAAAACAACTGGGAGTAACCGAAAAACAAATCAAGACAATGCTTGTTGAAAATCCAAAAGAAATTCTTGCATTTGATGAACCTCGTAAATTTAATTCTAGTAAGGTCGATCCATGAGCGTTGGAAATCAAAAAACGCTTAAAAGTAAAATAAAATAAGGATTTTTTATGTCAGATTTTCCAAATTCATCCCAGAATTCAACTGATAAAAAGAAATCACTAAAGAAAAAATGAACTTTAAAAGACAATTGGAAATGAATTGTCGGTTGATCTGTTTTTATCTTAGTGATTATACTTGGATACTTAATTGTTGCTGGTGTTGGTGTGGGCGCATTCGTTGTTGACCCAACAGCTAACGTTAGATACCCAGCTATTGCTGGTAACTTTCAAGATGCGGGTGGTGCTGTCTCGTGATATGTTGACGTTGTTTTAATTCGTAACATATTAGGGGTTCCAGCGATTCTGTTAGCGTTGTTGAGTTTCTTAGGATACTTAACACTAAAACGTGGTTTTGTTGATGCGCTAATCGGTGCTGTAAAAACCGCTATTGGAGTTTTGTTGTTGTCAATTGGTAGTTCTGCTGTTGTTGGTATTTCCACACCATTATTTACTGCAATTAGAAATTCATTCACTGTTAACGTTGTTCCACTTGACCCTTATTTAGGTTGAAGTAGTGGTTCAAACTTCCTTGCTGCATTTGGTGGTGGAGGTTATGTTTCGTGAATTAGTTATGCTTTAATTATTGGATTTGTAATTAACTTAATTATCGTTTCTCTTAAACGTTGAACTAACTGTCATGCTGTAATGACCACTGGTCACATTATGTTCCAACACAGTGCTGTTATTGTTCCATTTATTTATGTGTTGTTCTTTAGAAACTTTCCGTTACTTGGTGATAACACTATGCAAAGTGGTGCTCAAGCCGGAACAATTGTAATGGCAGGTATATTCTTAGGAACTTATTGATCAACTGCAACAACTGCAACCATTAAAGTTACTAATAAACTAACTGATAATGCAAACTTTGCAATTGGTCACCAACAAATGTTGGGATTGACTTTAGCAAACAAACTTGGTAAATACTTCTCATTTACTAAAAAAGGTCACGAAATCGTATCAGCAGAAAATCGTCGTATGAGTCGTAAGTTCAGAATTTTTGAAGATAACATTTTTGTCCAAAGTTTGATTATTGTCATCTTATTCTTAATCTTAGCTATTATCTTACAAACATCAGGACGTGTTGTCACAAATGCTGCAGGGGTTGTAACCCAAAATAACACATTTGATGGAATTATTGCTTCTAACTCTTTGTGAGGCGCTGCTGGTAATATTGGTAGCTTCTGAGTTGTTAGAGTTATCATGGGTTCATTATTCTTAGTGGCTGGAATTATGGCCATCATTACTGGTGTTCGTATGTTTGTTACTGAATTACAACAATCGTTCCAAGGAATATCTGAAAAGGTAATCCCAGGTGCTGTGGTTGCTGTTGATATCGCTTCGGTTTATGGATTTAGTCCAAACTCTGTTACCTTTGGTTTTGTTGCCGGTGTAATTGGTCAATTCATTGGTGTTGGAATTGTTATTGGTTTAAGCCAAATTCCTGGATTATCAATTGCTGTTACTATTCCATTGTTTATTACCTTATTCTTTAACTCTGGTGCTATTGGAATTTACGCAAATATGCAAGGGGGTTGGAAGGCCGCGGTTAGCATTCCGTTTATGTATGGGGTAATCGAAATTATTGTAGTTTCTTTTGCTTTAGGTCAACTTACAAATGCTGTTAATGATCCTGCAGCTGTTGGTATTCCATTATTAGCTGATGGCTCAAGAGCGTCACCAATCTTAAGTGGATTTAACGGGATGATTGACTGGACCTTCTTCTGATCGTTGCCATTGATCTTCTCGTCAATGAACGTCATTGTTGCTTATGTCTTTATTCCTGCTCAAATTATTGGATTGTTCTTATTCATTCAATTTATTGACACAGGAATGAGTGATACCAAATCAATCTTGCAACGCTTTAAAGAAAAACATTTACCTTCTAAAAAACAAGAATTGCAAACTATAGCTGCATAATTGTTCAATAGAATTTAATTCTGAAATAACTTAACTATTAATTCAAAAAGGTGATCTTTTCTTTCAAAGCAAACGAAAGATTAAGATCACTTTCTTCAAAAAAGGAAATCTCACTATGTTAAAAATAATCGCCGCTTGCGGAAATGGAATGGGTACTTCAATGCTCATCAAATTAGCTGTTCAAAAAATCTGTAAAGAGTTAAATATCGAAGCTGAAGTTGAAGCTCTTTCAATGGGTCAATCTAAAGGGATGGTTAATTCTGTTGACATCATTATTTGTTCAACACATTTAGTTGAAAATTTTGCAACAGATAAAAGAGCAAAAATTGTTGGCGTAAAAAATTTGATGGATAAAAACGAAATTCGCAATGCTTTGCAAAAAGTTCTTTAATTATTATGGAACGAATCGATTTATTAGAAAATTTAATTAAGAACGATTCAATACAAGTTAATTGCCTTGCTAAAGATTGAAAACAAGCAATTCAAGTTTGTATTGAACCGCTAATTAAAAAGCACATTGTTGAAGCTAAATATTATGACGCAATTATTGAAAGTGTTAAAGCTAATGGTCCATACTTCATTTTAATGGATCACGTTGCAATGCCACACGCTGAAGGAAAACTTGAAAATGTTCACGATAATGGTTTTAGTTTAGTTACTTTACAAGAGCCAGTTTATTTTGACAACGATGATCGACCCGTAAGTGTTTTAATTGGGTTAGCTAGCAATTCTCCAGATATTCATGTTGCTGTAGCTTTACCTCAAATAGCAGCAATTTTAGAAGATGAATCTAACGTAGAGAAATTACGAAACGCTAAATCTAAAGACGAAGTTATCGCTATTATTAAAAAAGTTGATCTTCAAAAAAATTTCCATTAGAAAGAAGATATTATTATGAATAAACCGATGTTACAAATTGCTTTAGACAATTTGACTATTACAAGCGCTATTGAAGATGCCAAAAAAGCTGAAAAGTATTTAGATGTTATTGAAGTTGGAACAATTCTGATATCTAGTGAAGGAAAAATTGCTATCAAAAAAATCCGTGAAGCTTTCCCAAACAAGATTATAGTAGCAGATGGTAAAATTGCCGACGCTGGAGCAGTTTTTGGAAAAATGTTTTTCGAAAATGGAGCAAATTATACAACTGTTATTTGTGCAGCTGAAACTTCGACATTGAAACAAACTATCGAAACAGCTAAAAAGTTTCCAGATACAGATGTTCAAGTTGAAATGACAACTCACTTTACTTGAGAACAAGTAGCAGAATGAAAAAAAGCGGGACTTAATCAAGTGGTCTGACACCGGAGCCGCGATTCTCAAAAAGAAGGTGTTAAATGAGACCAAAAAAATATTGACAATGTTAAAAGATTGGCTGATATGGGATTCAATGTAACTGTTACTGGCGGTATTGATGTTGAAGATATCAAGTTATTTAAAGGGATTCCAATTTACATCTTTATCGCTGGAAGAACAATTCGTGACGCTAAGAACCCAGAGTTAGCTGCAAAGGAATTGCAAGATGAAATTGCCAAATATTGAAAATAAGCCATACAAGTTAGGAATTTACGAAAAGGCAATTAATGCAAAATTCGATTGAAAAGATCGCTTTGCAATTGCTAAAAAAGCTAAATTTGACTTTGTGGAAATCAGTATAGATGAAGCAAACGAAAGAATTGAAAGATTGTATTGGTCTGATAAACAAATTGACAATTTAAGATCAACTATGTTGGCCAGCGGACTTTATATTAATTCAATGTGTCTTTCGGCTAATCGCCGGTTTCCTTTGGGAAGCAAGGAACGCAAAATACGGGATAAAGGGTTAGAAATAATTCATTTAGCACTTATTTTTGCAAAAAAACTTGGAATTAGAATTATTCAATTAGCAGGTTATGATGAGTATTATCAACCCAGTGATGAAGTTACAAAGAAATATTTTTTAGAAAATATGAAGAAAGTTTGCCGTTGGGCTCAGTATTACAGTATTCAGATTGCTTTTGAATCAATGGACACACCTTTTTTGGGGACTTTGTCTAGAATTTGAAATGTGCTTACTTATTTGAATTCGCCGATGTTAGCAATTTATCCAGATATAGGTAATTTAAACCAATTTGCTAGAGGGAATTTTGAAAACGAACTGGAATTAGCTAAAAATAAAATTTTGGCTTTTCACTTTAAAGATACTACACCAACCCAATTTAAAACCGTTCCTTTTGGCAAAGGCACTGTTGATTTTGTTGAATCATTTAAAAGTATTTTTAAAATTGACTTTCACGGCCCGTTTATGATTGAAATGTGAAGCAAGAATGATCCTAAACAAAGTGCGGAAAGTGCGACATCAGAAATAAGTGCAGCACATAAGTTTTTTGCCGAAAAATACAATATAGCAAGAAAAGAATTTCTAGCGAAGAAGGCTTAATTATGATTGATAAGCGAGAGTTAAAAAAGCTTAAAGATGAAGTTTATGAAGCTAATATGTTACTTCAAAAATACCATTTAGTTATTCACACTTGAGGAAACGTTAGTGCAATATCTAAAGATCGATCTTATTTCGTGATTAAACCCAGCGGCGTCAGTTACGAAAAATTAGCACCAGATGATATGGTTGTTGTGGACCTTAATGACAAAGTGCTTGAAGGGAAATTAAATCCATCTACTGATACACCTACGCATAGTTTGCTTTACAAAAAATTTCCTAAAATTCAGGCAATTGTTCATACACATAGTCCTCATGCTGTAGCCTATGCCCAAGCCGGGTCTGATATTCCGTGCTACGGGACAACTCATGCTGATAATTTCTATGGATCTGTGCCTTGTGCTCGGGATTTGACTAAAGAAGAAATTAACGGTGAATATGAACATAATACAGGTTTAGTAATTTTAGAGAAATTTAAAAAAGATAAAATTGACTACACAGCAACAGCTGCTTGTCTTGTAAAAGAACATGGGCCTTTTTGTTGAAGTATGAAAAATGCTTATGATGCAGCTAATTTAGCTTTAACTTTAGAAGAGATCGCAAAAATGGCGATTTATACTAAAATCATAAATCCAAAAGCAATTCATGCTAAACTAGAGTTACAAAAAAAACATTACGAAAGAAAGCACGGGGTTAATGCATATTATGGTCAAAAGAAATAATGTTCGATAAATTTAAAAAACCGTTTTCAAAAGTAAAAGTTAATTACGTTAATAATTTATTTTGAATTGCACCTGGAATTTTATCTTATGTTCATGGAAGAACTTTTGGATATTTACCATCTAAAACTTTGAAAGAATTAGTTCACAATAATGATCTGCTTGAAAAAAATGCATATTTTTCATTCAACTCCTTAAAAGAAAAAAATTGTGACTGAATGAATCAATTAAACCAGATGAAAGAATTGTCCTTTCGATGAAATACAGAAACGTTCACTAAAATTGAACGTGACGGATTTTGCTTAGATGAATCGATTCATGAATTAGTTAAAATAAAGTGAGATAAAAAAGCTTTGAATTGAATTTATAGAGGTTATATTCCTTTTGCAAATAAAAATTGATATGCAAAAAATTTCGTAACCGAAAATGATACAAAACCAGTTGTGATTAGATGAGATAAAAAAGAATTTGTCATTGATCATATTATTATGGAGTAATCGCTAAATTCAAAAATTGTAATTAGTCTAATTACGCTTATAAAAATTTCATAAAGACCATTTTGTTAGGCAACTTGCAAGATGGTTTTTATTTAATGGTTTTCACAATATAACGTTGGTAAAAATCTTTAAAACTAAATTTAATAGTATTTAGTTCCCCTTTAGTAAATCATAAAGCGGTAGCCGGGATTAAAGTAATTAAAAACATCACAATAACTGCAGGGATTGCTCCTGCACCATCGCCGTGATTAATAATTCGTGGATATTCGGGTTGGATTGCACCAATTCCAGCATCGATGATTCCAGAAGTAATAATGTCTAAAATAGTGTATCCGCCATAAGTGAAACCAAACATAATAAAACTAATTACAGAAATTTCTTTTTTACTAAAACCTCATCGGTATGGCATAGTATAGAAATTGCCTCGGACTCCAAAGATAAAGGCGCTGCCTATGAATGTAAGAATAATCATAAAACTAATGTGGAGATCATCTAGACCATGGTATCCTATTGCTATTCCAGAGGCAATAAATAGACTTCCAACAGTGATCATAATCCCTGTAAATTTATGTAAAGCATATTTTGTTTTAGCTCATTTGCTGATTGTGACAATTCCTAAAAAAATGCCACCTAAAAAAACAATATTGAAAGCGCCAAAAGTCCAAGATAAATTTGGGTCTGATGTTTTATTGAATGGTGAGAAAGTTATAAAATTAAGCAAAATGTTTGTGCTTGGTTCAACCGAGACGTAGCCAATAAAAGTAGCCGCAATTAAAAAGGGGATAGTTTGTTTATATTTAAACAGTTGACGAATGATGTTTTTTGATGGATGATTCAAGTTTTTTTGTGCATACTCGTGTTCAGCATTAATTGTTTTTTGATGAAAATTTAATTTTTTTCCAAGCAACCAATACAAACAAAAAATAATTAAAAACAAAACCTGAACTACACCACCAAAAATCTGCCAATTTAATCCTACAGCCAATGTGATGATTGGTGACAACAAAAAAATACTAGCAGTAGCAGCAGATGTATTAATTAATAAAACACTGACGGTTGAAAATTTTGTTGCATCTTTTGAACAATTAGTGGCTATTACACTATTGGCATAAGAAATAATAGCCGATCCGCCAAACGCAAACATTACCCGAAATAAAATGAACATAACATACACACCAGAACTGTTAGTAATGATTCCATTACCATCAGTGTGGATTGCCAATGGAGCAAGCAAGTATGGGAATGATAAAACAATTAATCCAAAAGCTGTCAGAACCGTATATTTGTGGTTAATTTTAGTAATCAGTCATCCAAAAAAGAAAGTTCCAATAGTACGTCCGATAGTTATTGATCAATTTGTTCCACGAGAGACAGTTAAAGAAACACCATGAGGAAAGAATTGATAAATAAACCCGCTGTTAAAACCTGTAGTTTGGCCATTAATAATAACTGGTCGTATACTGTTGTCACTCGTCACTAATATGTTAAGATTTTCAGGATTAAATGTTGTATGAATGTTCTGTATGAAAAGGGTGCCATTTCAACTTACAGCAAAAGCTAAATAACCAGCAAATAACATAACGTACATTACGATTCCGTCGCGATAACCAAAATCTTTTGTTTTGTTTTTCAGGTTGTTTACATTTATTTTTTTTGATTTTTTAGAATTTAAAATGAAATTCATTGTTGCGAAATATTTTTTTTTACGTTTTTTAATAGTGAAAAATTCAATTAACAATTGATTAATGAATATCTTAAATTAAAAAAATATTTCTGGATAATTAAAGAATTGTTCATTTCTTCTAAAAAATGTTTGTTTTAAAATTTTTCAAAATAAGAAACAAATCTAAACAAATATTTTTTTAACTTCATATGAGCTCTTTAGCTAGTCATTATTTGGCTACTTAAATTTTAATTATCTTATTTTAAATAGTTCAAATAAATTCTTTTGACAAGGAATCTTTGAACTGAAACGACGTGTTGCAAATTAAATAATTAAATTTAATTCAGGATTTTTTTCAGTTTATAAAGAACCTCAAATTTTTTCAATAAAATCAGCTACCCCACCATTATTGTTATCTTTAAAAGTAACAAATGACGCATGTTTTTTAACTGAGTCGTGAGCATTTGACATAGCGACACTATATTTAACTTCATTAAACATTGAGATATCATTTCATCCGTCGCCAAAAATCATAAATTCGTTTGGTTTGGCGTTGTAGGCTTTAATTAATTCTTTGATTCCTTCGCCTTTGTTAACTGATTTGTGACCGATATCACACACAGTTGCAAAACTTTGCGTAAAATACAAACTATCTTGATATCTGGATTCAATTAATTCTTTCAATTTTAAAACTTGATCTGTGCAAACTAAAAATTTGGAGATAGGTTCTTTTCATTGCTTTTCGTGAACAGCTAATTCGTCAATTTTTCATTGATATTTTAAATCGATGGTTGCCATTTGTTTACGGCGTCGATCTACGTGTTCAAAATGTAAAGGATGCACAAACATTTGGGATTGTGTGTAAGCATAAAAACTCATGTTCATTTTTTTTAAATCTGCTATTAGTTGTTTTGCTAAATCGTTGTCAAGAGATTTAGACCAAAGCGTTTTTTTTCCATCTTGAATTACTGAACCATTTAGACCTATAACGGGCATTTGGGGTTTAATAATTTCAATTTGTTCATGCATCATAAATAGTGGTCTTCCAGATACAATTGTGTGCTTAAGATTGTATTTTTTTGTTAGTTTCGGAATTTTTTTGTTTTCTTCGTGAAGCGAGCTATGATCGTCAAGTAAAGTTCCATCCATATCAAAAATAAGATATTTTACTTCTTTGATTATTTCGTTTTTATTAATATCCATAATTAAGTCTCTTTTTATTTTTTAGGTTGGTTATTTTAGCTACCTAAAACCATCCACTAATATTATGTTAATTGAAACTGTTTTTACATGAAAAATGCTATTTTGGTGACATTTTTTTGAAACCAAATATTTAATTTTTATGTCTGTATAAATACTTTAAATATTGAAATTGATTTTTTGATAATTGTTTTAATTCAACAGATTTTGCTACAAACTATTTCGCAATAAAATATTGACATTCATTATTTTCTTTTTATACTAGAAATAGATATTACATATCTATTAATCTATAAAATTACTCAAAATATCATTATGAAAAAATATCGCTTTAACATCAAAGCTTGAATATCAATGTGTACCATAGCAAGTATTGCTGGTGCAATTTTGATTGTCGTACCTGCTGTTGATTATGAATTCAATTCCAATAGTCTTTTACGACCTAAAATTCAAGAAGAAAAAATTGATCCAGACGTAGTACAATCACAGAATTCAAAAACCGTTCAAGAATATTATGATTCATTAATAGACAAAACGTTTAATACAACAACTGCTAATAATCAGATATTTCCATCAGTTTTTGATTTTAAAGATGGGGAACTATTAGCTACATTAAATTCCCAACTTGCCCAAACCTTTCAAGTTCCTGACCTGCCTTCGAGTTTACCAAACAACTTTCAAATTGTGCTAAATAAAGTTAATACCGATGATTACAACGGTCAACTTCAAGTGAGAATCATTGTTGAAGAAAATCGTGATGGAATTAAAGTTTTTTATAACACAAATGGTCAAGTTATTTCGAACCAAAATGTAGCCGGAAGAACCATTACCATTTCTGGATTTAAGGCTAATAATTCCTTTTTCAAACTTAAAACAATCACTAACGTTAATGAACAAACATTTGGTACCCAAGTTGATTTAAATGTTAACATTGATGGATTAATAACCAAAAACCAGGTTATTGAATATTTGCAAGCAGTAAAAAAATATAATTTAATCGATACTTTTGTAAAAACACTTACTGATAATAAAACAATCAACGACGACTTAGTTAATGCACCTAAATCTGTTCGCTTAATATCTTTCAACCCCGAAGTGTTGACAGCCAGCGGAAGTAAAGAAGATTTTCAATCCTATTCAGCAAACGGCTACAGTTTGGTTGTTGGAGGTCGTCAAGCAAATGCAACAGATCCAAAAAATGGAATGTTTGATACGCAAGTTGGAAACGGTAGTGACCAAACTACCCAGTTTTATGTTCGCAGTTCTATTAATGGAGTTAACGGTTTAACTCTAGAAGTTCAAAATTTGTTAAGTAAAGATTTATTTACTAATTTTTGAACTGATAATCCATATCAAGAAACTCCAGGTGCAAAAGTTGAGCACAACGCACCAGATTATGTGTTTACGCCTCTTACTCGTTTTTTCCTTACCAACCGAAAAACTTCGTCAACTCAAAGTGCTAATCAATTTAACATCAAGGTTGCAATCCCTTCTTTAACTACAACTCAACAAGTGATTTGATATTTACAAGCGCTAGTTCATTATGATGATGAAAATAATACTTTGAAACAAGCGTTTTTACAACAGATTTCACAAAATGGACTTAACGGAAGTTCAACTTATTGATTTTCTTTAAACCCAGAGGGAACTAATGAAGAAATTTACTCAGCTGATGGTTCATCTTTAATTATTGGAGGTCACGCTTATAATACAAATAGTGTAGTAACATCAACAAACCCTGCGTTTGTTAATAGTTTAACATCTGGTAATGGAATGGGTGGGAACTCTAAAATTCAAGGCCTTGATGGTTTAGCAAAAGAGTGAAATTCGTTTATTAATCAACCTTTATTTAATCATTTGTCTTTGGATAACCCATATCAAAACAAACCAAGTCAATTGAATTTACAAGTATTGCCGTTAACATCAGCAACATTAATTACTAGCTCAAATCAACCAGCTTCAACAAATGGACCATGAACGTTTCAAGTTGGAACTGATCAAAATGTTCCACTAACTGATTCACGTGCTACAGCAGAAATAGCTAAATTAAATGATGGGAATGATGGAACATTTGCTATTTTTATTCCCCAACATCCACCGCTTAATTCAGCTGCTGCTAATAACCGTAATTTACTTGCGAATGATTGAATTGGATTTGATTATAAAACTGTTCAAACAATTCAAAAAATTCATATTGTGAACGGCAACTACACCAATTCTCAAAATAATTTTTCAAGTAATTATAGCGTCCAATACACAACAGATGATCCTGCGAATTCTAGTGCTACCTGAACAACTTTTGAAAATGGCTCATTCCAAAATGGTCGATCTTTTGCTGATATTTACTTATTTGATAAGCCAATTCAGGCGCGGGCTGTAAGAATTATTAATACACAACCCAAAAATGCTTGGTGAAATATTGGTGAGTTTGCCATTTATGTTGTTCAACCAATAAGTACGTCATCTACTCCTTCATCGTAAGTTTAGTGTTTTTTATAAATTTTGAAAAAAACTCCAAATAAACACCTTTAAAAAGATATTTCTATATAATAACTAAACTTTAAATATTTGATAGTTCTAATGTTTTAAAGTTTTCAAATAAACCTTCAAGGATTTACTAATGATTAAATTTGTAAATACAATTGTAAAAAGAATTGCTTTTTTAATTGGGTTGTTAGCTTTAATTGTAGTTACTGCAATTGGGGCTGCATCTTTATATTTTCAAAAAGAAGCTACCTCTTTTTATGGTTCTACAAAAAACACTGTACAAAACGCATTAACAGAAGCAAATAAAGTTTTGACTGATGTCCCTGGAACAATTGATCAAGTAATTAATACTGCTGACAGTAGTTTACAAACTGGAATTACACGGATAAGCCAACTGAAAACTTCGTTACAAAAACAAAAAGAGGAAACTGTGGATCCTACAGCAAAAGACGAATTTCAAAAAATAATCGTTCAATTATCTCAAATTTCTTCTTCCTTGACAGAAGTTCAAGGTAAAGTTAAAAGTTTTACAACTGAAGGTGGTGCAGTTTTTGATATTAAAAATATAATTACTACAACTGTTCAGCCTATCTTGAGTCAAGCACTTGACGTTGTGAATAATAAACTTCCAAATGAACAACAATTTGGATATTACTTTGGCGCTGTTGGTTTAGGACTAACTATCGGTGGTGGTGTTTTATTGGGAGCTTACATTTTAACTTCATTCTTGGGAGTTATCATCTTTAAAAACGTTGAAGGTGTTCGCATCCGCCGCAGACGTAAAGTTCAAGATTTGACTAAACACGTTAAGAAAATATTAAATAAATACCCAGAAGTTTACCGTAATTTATAGTTTTAAAGCTTTTGAATTTCTTTGACACCCATTACATTTTATTTTTTTGTCTTTTAATTCATTTTCTTTAGCATAGTTTTAAAAGTTGTAATAATTTTTTTTGATCATTTTAATTTAGAATAATGAACGACTCAATCTTATAGATTGCAATTTTGGTTAGACTAAATTAGGTAAATTATGAAAAAAATAAGTAACGTTTCAAACAAAAACAGCAAGCAAACCAAGCCCGAAATTAATCCTAAAGCGAATAAAAAACTTAAGAAATTTAATGTTAAAGGCTGGGTTGGAGCATGAAGTGCTCTAGCTATTATCGGGATTATTGTTATTGCTGCTCCAGCAATTAACTATGGCGTTAATGAACAGCCAGTTTTACAAGAAGCAGTTAGAAAATCTGCTCAACAACAGCGAAACGCCTTTAACTTTTATACAAGTATTTCAAAAGAAAATAATACAAAAGTATCTATAAACGATAATGGTAGTTTACCCAGTCGATACAATTTGCCAACCGGGCCAATCAGTATTAACGAATTTCGTAATCTCTTTGGAGATTCTGATAATGTTTTACCAGCCGCTACTGCAACAATGTTAGATCATGATAATTATCGCGTTGTTCTTTCTAAAGGGGCCGCAGACGATGCATCAGGAACTTTGCAGATTCATGCTCGCTTGATTCATAGCGAAGGTAATGAAGCAATCGCTTTTAATCGTGATGGAACTACTAGTACGGATTTAAATGCCGGAGGAATTGATTTCTCATTATCTGGATTTACCGCTACTACTAACCTAATTAAAAATTATTACGATCAAGTTAAACAACAACTTCAATATCTGGCTAATGACACTAAAAAAAATACTCTTCCAAGTTCAATTGCATTACCAGATAATGCAAGTATCGCAGATGTCAATGCATTATTGTCATCAAATACTTTACTTCCTGCTTTTTCACAAACGTTAGCAACCCAAAATTATGCTTTAAATTTTAGTTTAAGTAATCATGACGACGCCAATGGGAAGTTAACAATTAA
This sequence comes from Mycoplasma testudinis ATCC 43263, assembly GCF_000687795.1. Taxonomy (GTDB): domain Bacteria; phylum Bacillota_I; class Bacilli_A; order Mycoplasmatales; family Mycoplasmoidaceae; genus Mycoplasmoides; species Mycoplasmoides testudinis. The sequence goes on along the minus strand of NZ_JHXT01000001.1, from coordinate 25,784 downwards.
AGTTATTATTTCAAAATTAGGAAATCCTGTTGTCCAATATGATGCTAATGGCGAACCATCAACAATTAACCCAGGAGTGGATATTACAGCGTCGGGATACTTAACAACTCAATCACAAGATCAAACTGCAATTTCTAGTTATTATTCAAGTCTTAAGGACGTTTCACCTCAATCGTCACAAACTAATACTTTACCAAGTCAAATTGTTAGTAAGTTAGGTAATAACCCTTCCTTGACTGATTTGAACAATATTTTAAATTCTGGCGATAGTCAAATTCCTGGTTTACCAACCAACAATATTTCTGGTGGTTTTACAACTCAATTTACCATTAGTGCAAACGATGCATCTGGAACAATTACTTTACATACAGTTGTTAATAATGGTTCAAATTATTATAAACAAGATGGGACTGCTCAAACTGATCCTAACGGGACCGGTAAAGATATTATCATTTCTGGTTTTTTAAAAACTCAAGCCCGAGATCAATCAACAATTTCAAACTATTACAACAGCTTAAAAAACGTATCAGCCCAAGCATCACAAGCTAATTCTTTACCAAGCCAAGTTGTTAATACGCTAGGAGCAAATCCCACTTTACAATCTATTAATGCCATTTTAAATAACGGTGATAATCAAGTTCGAGGGTTGCCAACAGATAATATTTCCAGTGGCTTTAGTTTACAATTCAAACTTACTCCAAATGATGCTACTGGAACAATAACATTGCACGCATTAGTTAACAATGGTGCAAGTTATTATAAACAAGATGGAACCCCGCAATCGGACCCAAATGGCGCTGGTAAAGATATTACTATTTCTAACTTTTTAAATACTTTAACACGTGATCAAAGAGTAGTTGTTCAGTACTATAACAGTCTAAAAAATGTTTCAGCACAATCGTCCCAAGCCAATTCTTTACCAAGTACGGTAGCTACTAACCTTAATTCAAATTCTAATTTGAATTCGATTAATGCAATTTTAAATAACGGCGACAATCAAGTCCCTAATTTACCAACGTCTGGAATCTCTTCTGGTTTTGGTTTGCAATTTAACGCCACAGGAAATGATGCTCAAGGAACAATCACTTTGCATGTCACAGTAACTAACAATGGTAATTTTTATAAGACTGATGGAAATAGTCAAAATACTGCATCTGGAGCTGGTAAAGACATTACTATTTCTGGATTTGCAAATGCTACAACTACCATCAAGAACTTTTATCAATTATTAAATTCAAATTTAACAATTGGTTCCAGCCAAAAAAACAAATTCGCTGATAGTACTGTTTTAACAACTAAAGCACCATTATTAAATGATATCAATGGAGTAATTAATTCGCCATTACCAACTTTGAGTCCGGCTTTAACAAATGCAGGTTATAGTCTAACATTTTCACAAGGACAAGCGAATGTTTATAATGGAGCAATAACTTTAAACGCCATTGTTACTAAAGGATCAGATCGCTATGATAATAATGGGAATGTGAATGCTTCGTTTGCGGGAACGCCATTAACAATTTCTGGATTTTCTTCTGTGACTCGTTTGAATGCGGGTAATGTTATGGTTCCGGGTGGTTGAGGTCCTTATGTTGATAGAACTGGACCGGGTAGTACTAGAGATATAGGTATATTAACTGATGGACAAACCACACAATTCATTTGATATGGTTCTATTCTTAACAACGGAGGATTTTTGGGTGCTAATCTAAATAGTCAAAGGATGATTAATCGAATTATCTTCTATAATGGTGGACCAAGTAATATTGATGACAGCGGATCAAGAAGTGACTTGTGACGTGATTATAAAGTTCAAACTTCAACAGATAATAAGACATGAACTGATGTTAAAGGCTATACTATTTCAGGGAATAATTCAAATGCTACTTTAGATAATAATGGAATTATTCATAGCACTGCTAAAGGACAAGTAATCATTAATTTCCCTGATAATATAAAAGCTCAATACGTACGTATTATTTCGACGTCGAATACAAATAGCTGAAGCCGAGTTTCTGAATTTGCAATATTTTCTTCACCGGTTTAATTTCCCTAAGTAAATTATAATCTTGAATCAATTTAAAAATCTCTTTCTAGGTTTCGCTAAAAAGAGATTTTTTGATTTGTGCTAAAATTTATTTATCTTTTATTTTATTAAAGGTAGATTGTAAATTTAATTGAACGGATATGCACCATCATCAACAACAATTGTTACGTTGGAATGGTGATTTAACGAACTTGCGGGTAATGTTTCATCAAATTTAGTTAATTCCATTAGGCGTTTGATGGCATTTTTTTTATGTTCGCCAAATGCCAATAAAATAATTTGTTTGGCTTTAAGAATACTGGATATTCCCATTGAAACAGCAGTCGTTGGAACATCATTGATATCTTTGAAAAAACGGGAATTATCTTTAATTGTACTTTGCACTAAATGGACAATACTAGTCTTAGAATCAAAATTAGCAGGTGGTTCATTGAATCCAATATGACCATTAGATCCAATTCCCAAAATTTGTAAATCTATTCCACCATTTTTTTGAATTAAATCATCATATTGGTCGGGATGATTTGGGTCTGGGAAATTTTGATTATTGTGTTTTAAATTGATTTGATCAAATAGTTTTCTTCTCATGAAAGCGAGATAACTTTGATCTTTGTCTTCGGGTTTTAATCCACAGTATTCGTCTAAATTAAAAGTCTTGACTTGACTGTAATCAGTTTTGTTTAATTGGTAATCTTGAATTAAATACTCATAAGTTTTAATTGGTGTTGATCCTGTTGCTAAACCAAGCACACAATGTGGTTTAGATCTTACTAAACTAATAATTTGATTAGCCACAAATTGTGATGCTTCATCGCTTGTTTTAAAATTGACTAAGTTATTCTTTTCCATAATAATGTATTCTTATTTACGTTCCTTTTTTCAATGTAATTATTATATATATTTGTTGAGTTTGGTTCTTATGAATTGGCAAAATTCTTTTTTAGACATTAAAAAAATAAGGTTAACCTTATTTTTTCTTTGATTAATATCTGCGGTTACTGAATATTATTAATAATATGAGATCGTAACGAAGCCAGAATTACTTCTTTAATTGTTGACCATTCATATTGTTTAATCCGAAACATCTTGAAATTTCTTGATTCTAAGAACAATTGGTGATCGTATTCTTCAAATTTACTTTTGACATTCATATTAGCAGTTCATTGTTCGGCAATAATTCCTAAGATACATTTATTAGTTTTGGTGTCCATAACTCCAATATCAATTACTTTGTTACCAACTGGTAATTTAGTTTTGACATAAATGTCATCACCAATATTTAAATCTAGAATGGCTTGATAAATTGTTTTATTAAATGGTGTTTCAAAATCTTGATAACTATTTTTAGAAAATGCTAATAAATCGGATTTTTCGGTTTGAGACAATGTGTCTAAATACCGAATATAATCTATGAAAACCATAGCTTCTGGACTTAAAGAACGTGAACCGATGTCTTTTGCTGCAAAACTCTTCACGACAATCATTTTCTTTTTTGATCGAGTAATGGCAACGTTTAAGCGGTTTCTTCCACCATCACGATTTAAAACTCCGAAATTAGCTCGCAAGATGCCATCAGTACCTGGAGCAAAAGCGACTGATAAAATAACTAGATCTGCTTCGGTTCCTTGAACATTTTCTAAATTGGAAATAACCAGCTTTTTGTTTAATCTTTCTCTTGTCATTCCATCGATTGAATCGTCGTTAATTAACATATTTTCAATTAATAGCGATTGTTTTAAGTTAAAAGCAATAACTAGGATTGAATCATATTTATCGAAGTTTTCTTTAATCTGTTCAACAACTACTTCGGCTTCTTTTTCGTTGCATTGGTTACTTCAAATTCCATTAGCTTCAATTGTTTCGATTCCGTTACTTCAGTTTCCATTCAAAGTTGCCACGTGTAAATTGTTGTCATAAATGTTTTTATTAGAAAATTCAATTAATTGTTTAGAAGCAGACCGATAGTGATTTCTTAAATGGAACTTATTTCAACGAGCCGTTTCGGCTTTTTCTAATAATGAGACAATTGCTTCGTTTTCGTCAAATTCATAATCAGAATCGTCATCAAAATTGAATTCTTCAGTTTTGGAATTGCTTGTTTCTGAATCGTCAAATCTGGACATGAAGAAACTAGTAGGTTTTAATTGGTTCATGTCACCAGCTACGGCGTTATTAGTGCAGCGATATACTAAAGGATAACCCCGTTCCAAGAACATTTGACTTGCTTCGTCGAAAATTCCGTAATCAAATTCCTTCCGTTTTAAGGGAATAAACTCAGCCACATTATCAGGGCTTAAAACCCAAATCGGAAAGATTTGTCTTAATTGTTTGTAGTACTGCCGAATAAAAAAGTTTACAGGAGGCCTGGTAGCTTTTGAGGCTTGTTTAAACATTTCTAAGATTTGGTCAGTTTCTTCTTTTGGCAAAGCGTTTAAACGGGCTCGTTGTCACTTTAAGAAATTAGTCACAATTAATTCATCATTATCTTTAGCAAAAATTTCTGTATTTCGGCGCATTGTTTGGATTGCTTCTTGAAAGGCGTTGTTTCTTAAAACATCTAATAGAGCGTTATTGCTAAATAAATTAGATCACCAATTTTCTTGAATCACTGTTTTTCATTCTGAAGTTGAAAGAGCATATTCTTCAAGTTTGTTATAACTTATTCAGTTAAGTTTTTTAATGCGATTAAAACCACGTAAAAATTCTTTTAATTCTAGATAATTATTTTTATAAAATTGTTTCTGTTCACGGGATAAATCTATTTTAAAAAGTAATGGTGTTTTGCGAATGATGTTATCGTCTTCATTCATTGCTGAGAATACGTAAATAAACTTTCTTTGTCTTAAAGTAATTCATTCAGAAATAAAACGCCGTTCACTCCGACGGTCCATTCGTAATAAGTTTTCCAGCAGACGAGGGAAGTTGTCTAATAGGACTTTGTGCTTTTCACACAAGTCTTTAAAATTGACATATTCGTTCCAAGTATTCCTTAAAAAGAAATCGAAATTAGCTTCGTCAAATAAGTATTGATTTTTTTCGTATCATCGTTGAAAGTTAACTGCAATTGGAGTTGTAGTAGATCGAATAAGGTATTGTTTTAGTTGAATTCATGGTTCACGGTTGGTACTATTGTCTGGTAAAATCAAATAACTTGAAACCCGAACCCGGTTAACTACCTCTGTTTGATTTAAGTGCGAACTTGAATATTCAGTAAAAATTTCATTATATGGATCACGAGCACGAGATAATTCGATTTCATTTTTTGTTAAATTATAGAAATGGTTATAAGCACTTCTAAAAGTTAATATTTTTTCATCTATCAAATCAATTTCGGGATCGTTAAAATCCTTTCGGTATCATTGACCCAAAGTTTCTTCAATTCCTAAAACGTTCTTATAAAAATCTTCTTTATTTTTGAAATCATACATATAAAGAATCAGTTGATTAAGTTTTCCAACACGATTGTAAATAACGTCTAAAGCCGCTTGTTTTTCAGAAACAACCATCGCATTTTTCTTTCGATGAATAATGTTTGCTATTAAGTTTGTAATAACTTCTGATTTACCAGTACCAGGAGCTCCGATAATTACAGTGTTTTGATGTAAAACTGAATTAATGGCATATTTTTGAAATATATTAATAGGTTGGTGAATTTCAACAAGTTGCTCTTCACCTTCGATTATTTGGTTTTCGAAATATTCGTTCGTTTTTTGAGTGTCGTTAGACTCAAAAGGGTCATCTTCTTGGCGGTCCAAAATTTGAGCTAAATCTTCTTTTAGTTTTCCACCTGTTAGTTCAACAACTGTAATAACAGCATTGGATAAAATGCTTAGGTTAGAAAAACTTTCAATATCATCTTTATTTTCATCTTTGTATTTTGCAACTAATGGTTGAGTTTTGTCATAAGTAATTGGTTGTTGGGTTATTTTTTCTAAGTCGACAGCCAATTCAGCTAAATCTGTTTTAGCTTCAAAATCATGAATCGGTAATTTTACACCGTATTCACGCATTAAAAAGACATACAATCGTTCGTTAATACTTTGTCTTTTATCTTTTTTAACTAAATATAATTTGGCACCATCAAATTCAAAATCTATTGCAATACTAACTAAAGGAGCTTTGATTGGGGTTTTGTGGATTGTTAATCCTTTTAAAAAACCATATGATGCATACAATGGCCAAACTCCACGTTCAATATAACTTGTTCTGGCTAGACGGCTAATTCTGGTTAAATTCTTTTTTAGTTTATGATCTCATTCGTAAAGCGCTTCAATAGCGGTGTTTATAACATCATTATTGAAATTTTTTGCCATTTGATTTAGTTTGTTTTGACTAAAAATATTGGCGTTGTGATGATCTAAAATTCCTACAAACTCATCATATGTTTTCGTTTTTTCTAATTCTCCACTAATTGTTTTTAAATCTACTAAACCCCTTAGTGGCATCCGGTCTACATTGTCTCGGAAAAAGACAATTATTTGCTGTGGATCTATGAGCGTTAATAAATCGATAGTATTAATTGATTTACGTAAGCGAATGGCCGCATCTGTGCTGCGGACATTCACCATATTTCCTAATTTATATTCTAAACTTTTTGACATTTTAGTAGCTCTCTTTCGAATGAATTTTAATAAAAGATTTTGGATTGATTACAATCATTTTAATTTTCTGCCATCACAGCATTTGCCTGATACAAATCATAATAGAAGCCTTTTTGTTCTAATAGTTCATCGTGGGTTCCTTTTTCTAAAAGATTTCCGTTGTGAACAACGATAATTTGGTCGGCATTAACAATGGTTGAAAGCCGGTGAGCAATTACGATTACGGTCCGGGTTTTCATTAATTTTAATAAGGCGTTTTGAATGTCAGTTTCAGTTTTTGTATCAACTGAACTTGTAGCCTCATCAAGAATCAAAATCTTGGCTTTACTCAAAAAAGCACGAGCTAAAGCCAATAATTGAATTTCCCCATTGCTAAAATCATTAATTCGTTCGCTGACGATGGTGTCGTATTTGTTTGGTAGCATTTCAATAAAACGATCAACATTAGCCGCTTTTGCAGCTTCTTTAATATCAGCTTCAGTAGCGTCTTTGTTGCCATATGCGATATTTTGGCGAATCGATTCACTAAATAAAAACGAATCTTGTAAAACGACGGCTATATTATCACACAAACTTTGTTGTGTGACTGTTCTAATGTCTGTGTTATCAATTTTTATGGTTCCGCTGTTAATTTCATAAAATCGTGAAAGTAAATTAACAATTGTTGTTTTACCGCTTCCAGTAGGACCAACAATGGCTGTTACGCTTTGTGCTGGAACGTGAAAACTTATGTCTTTTAAAATTGGTTTTGCTGGTTGATAACCAAAATGAACATTTTCAAAAGTAATTGCTCCTTTTATATCGGTTAGTTTGTTTTTGCCTTCATCAATATAATCTGGATTGTCAAGAATCGATAAGCTTCGTTCTGCAGCGACAAACATTTTTTCAACATTACCGATTAAGCGTAAAGCGTTAGTAGCTTCGCCATTGGCTTGGCGAGCTAATAAAACAAAGGATGTTAATACGGCTACAGTTGAATCGATTGATCCTTGTGTTCCACTGATAGGGTTGAACATAACAGTACTAAATGTAATGTCATTGATGGATAATGCGATTGCAACTAGATATAGTGCTGAAAGCATAATGTTTTCAACTAAATTACTTCATGGCCAAATAAAACTAACAGCGATTTCAGCACTTTGTGTAACTTTGCGTTGTTTTTCGTTATATCGTTTGAATTGATCATATGCTTGCTCTTGCAAACTAAATAACTTGATTACTTTGCGATTACTGATCTGTTCTTCTACTTCAATGTTCATGTTTCCCATTTCCGTTTGCATTTGTTTATATTTTGGAGCGCTTAATTTTGCAAAGACAAATGATCCACCTAGTACAAAGAAAAAGATCCCTAATGAAATTAAAGCTAAATAAGGTGAAAGCACGAATAATCCAATGTAAACACCTAACATAATTGCTGGAGTAGTAAAAACGTTACTAGCACTAACAGACATGTTAAGTGCTAGAGCGTTAACATCAGTTGTAGCGCGACCCATTAAATCTCCACTCATTTTTTGTTGAAGTAACGAATAAGGAAACTTGTGGATTTTCATGAAAATTAAATCGCGAATTTTATAACCTAAACCAAACGAAACTTTAATCACTATTTTCGATGCAATTAAATAGAAAATAAAGAAAATGACATACCCTGCGATTAAGACTCCGCTACCGCCTAACAAGAAAATTCATCCTTCATTAACAACAGACGGATTTGGATCAGTTAAGCGCTGAACAGACAATTGCAACAAAAATCCTACAGCAATTGATAAAAAAATACTAATTCCTGTTTTGATAAAAGTCAAAATGATTGCTCCAACGAATTGCCTTTTATCTCTGGCAAGATATTTTCATAACTCTTTTAAAGTTAATGCTCATTGATGCGATTGCTTTTTATTAGTCATTACGGTTCACCTACAGTTTTTTGAGATTCGTTGATTGTTCGGTATAATTCACAGTTTTTTAGGAGTTGTTGGTGAACTCCTTGAGCCACGATTTTTCCTTTATCCATTACAATGATGTTATTTGCTTCACGTATTGTTTTGATTTGTTGGGAAACAATAATTTTTGTGGCGTGCTGTAAATTGTTTTTTAAATTGTTTAAAACTAAATCACGGGTTAAATTGTCAAGGGCACTAACCGTGTCATCCAGAATTAAAATTTCTGGATTTCGAACCAAACAGCGAGCTAGCGATAAACGTTGTTTTTGTCCTCCTGAAAGATTTGATCCATATTGACTTACTTCATTGTTGTATTGATTGGGCAAAAGGTTGATAAAATCATGGGCACAAGCAAGTTTTGCGGCAGTTTGAATTTGTTCATCAGTTGCGTCGATTTTTCCATTTTTGATATTTGATTTAATTGTTCCCGCAAAAATCAATTTATCTTGTGGAGCAAAACCAATTTTCGAACGTAGAAATTGTAAATTTATTTCATTAGTAGGCAATTCGTTGATTAATACTTTTCCTTCGTCTGGTTCATATAAGCGAGCAATTAGATTTACAAGGCTGCTTTTTCCTGATCCGGTTGGTCCAATAATTCCAACAGTTTGTCCTGGTTGAATTTCTAAATTTATATTTTCTAAAGTTTTAATTGAACTGTTTGCTTCGTAACTAAAATTAACATTTTCAAACCGAATCGTAGGTTTGAAAGTTTCTGGAATAACACCATTAATTAAACGTTCTGCTGCACTTTTTAATAATTCATGAAATCTTCGGTTTACAGGGCGAACACGGATTAATGAAATAATCATCGAACCAATAGCATAAATATTAAAAACTGTTCCAATTACATAATTTAAGAAGGCAACAATTACTCCTTCGCTAACACCACCAAAGATGTTATCTTTAATAATTCCCCCACCGAAAATTAAAATTGCAACAATTGCTAGATTTAAAATTAAAAACATGCTTACTAAACCAATCATCACAATTCATTCTGATTTAAAAATTGTTTTCTTTCAGGATTTGTTCGTAAATAAAAACCGGCGATATTGGTGTTTTTGAACATTGAAAGATTTAACAATTCGAATCCCGATTAAATTTTCCCTAACGATTTGATTTGTTCGATCTAAATCAATTAAATTTTGATCATAGTACTTATCTGCTCGAGTTTGGGTTATTCAAACAACGATTAAAGCTAATGGAAAAAAGAAAATGTAAGTTGTGGATAATAGTGGGCTTAAAGTGATACTAAAAATAATGTTAAATAAAACGTAGAATACCGACTCGTACAAATACATAAAATAGCCAAGAGCAGCTTCTTGCAATTGATACATATCATTAGTTACACGATTGATAATGCTTGTCGGTGAAATTTTATTAAAGGCTACTTCATCTAAGTACATAATTTTATGATAAAGTTGATTTCTTAAACTAAATAACATCTGCATTGTTAAAGTTGCTAAATAAACTCGCGTTGCCATTTTAATCGCTGTGCTAATCACTGTTAAAGCGATCGTAATTCCAAAAACCAAAAAAGCTTGATTTAGTGCAGCTTGTTTAGCAATGGTTGGATCTGTGCTAGTGATTGCAGGGAAAATGTTGGCTAAGGCCTGATCTCATACTGTGGTTGCTGTTGTGGTGATCCCTTCTGGATTAACTGCGACACTTAATAAATTGACAAAATAAGACAATAGAACAATGCTAAAATTGCTCCCGCCAATGTAGATTACACTAAGAAATAATGTAAATGATCACAATATTCATTGTTTTTTAGTTAGTTGTTTGTAAAGTAATTTCATATAATATAAATAACTATGTACATAGCGTGTACATAAATAGTCTTGTACATTATACAAAAATTATTCATTTTATAAATTAAGCCTTATTAATAAAATAAGATATTAAGAAATCTTTAATTTAATCAGCTATTCAATGGCCAGTTTTTACCAAAGATTTGAGATCCTAAGGATAAGTGGTTAAACGTATTGTTTATTGAAACTTTTAATAAATTCAATTGATTTTTTAAATTTTTGGCGCTCCTTTTTGTTCATTGGATGTTCCAAAATCTTTTGAACTCCATCTTTACCAACGATTGCTGGGACACTAATACAAACGTCGTTATATCCATATTCACCCTCTAAATAGGTAGAAATTGGCAAAACTTCTTGCGAGTCATATACAATCGCGCTTAAAATTTTAGTTAAGGCTTGACCGATTCCATAATTTGTTGATGATTTTCGGCTGACAATTTCAAATCCCCTTTTTCTAACCACATCATCAAGTAAGGATTCGTAATTACTTGAATTAATGCCATGAATTTTTTCAAGATTTTTAAATGGCACTCCCCCAATTCTAATTTCTGAAAAAATCGAAAAAGATGTATCACCGTGTTCTCCTAGAGTAAATGCTTCAACAGATTTTGGTGAAACTTGTAGTTTTTGAGAAATCAAAATTCTTAACCTTGCAGTATCAAGTAATGTTCCGGTTCCAATAACTTTATTTTTTGAAATCTTAGTTATTTTTAAATAAGTATAAACCATTATGTCCAGTGGATTTGACGCAATTATTGTAAAGCCTTTAAATCCTGATTTTTTAACTTGCTTAGCAATATTTTTCATCATTGCAATGCTCTTTTCAATGCCATCCAACCGAGATTTAGCATTATTTTGCGAACTTCCTGCAGTAATAATTACAAAGTCGGCGTCTTTTAAATCTTGATAATCGCATGTAAATATGCGAAAATCTTTTTGGCTATTTCATATGCTATCTTCAAAATCTAAAATTTGTCCTTCACGTAATTTTTTGTTATTATCGATAATCCCATAACTAGATGCAATTCCTTGATTTATAGCCGCATATAAAAATGATCCACCAACATTTCCAGCTCCAATCACAACCACTTTTGTGTTAACCATGATTATTCTCCGATCCATAAATTGATTTCTTGATTATAAAAAATATCTTTAAAAAAAGGATGATAGATAAATTCGTTTAGATGTTTATAATGTGCGCTGATAATTGCTCATTTTGAAAATTTTTTAATTGGATTTAAAAATGAGTTCTTTTTTTGGACTCAAATACCAAAAACAAGAATCATTGAAAATCAAGCATTATTTTCCTTTAAAAATCAACTATCTATTATAATAAAGGTGTTTTCAAAGATAATTTTGAAAAGAGGTATATTAATGATTAACAAAGTTCTTGTAATAAAATCTTCACCGATTCCTGATGCTCACTCTGTCTCCACTCACTTACTAAATAAATTTTTAGAATATTATAAAGTTAAAAATGCGTCTGCAACTTTTGAAGAATTGGACTTGAATACATTGCCAATGGCTTCTAAAACTATGACTCGAGAAAACTTAGAAACTTTTTTTAACGCAGAAGATTCTGATAAATTTATTGAACAACTTAAGAGTGTATCGAAAGTTATTATTGCTGCTCCAATGACTAACTTTGGCTTCCCGGCTGTATTGAAAAACTATATAGACCACATTTCAGTAGCTAATAAAACTTTTAGTTATAAATATTCTAAAAAAGGTGAAGCTAAAGGTTTACTAGATCACTTAAAAGTACAAATTCTAACGACACAAGGTGCTCCATACGGCTGATACCAATGAGGTAACCACACCGAAAACCTTCGCGGAATTTGAGATTTCTTAGGAGCAACAGTTGCGGAACCGTTATTGCTTGCTTCGACTAAAGTAGCATATTTAAATAAAAAACCAGAAGAAGCAATCGCTGATTTTGATGCACGTATTAAAATTGCTGCTGAAGAATTCTAATTTTTTAAAAACTAACTAAAGTTGAATTAAGTTATCTCATGCAGAGATAACTTTTTTTGTTGTGTGGTTAATTTGGGATAGAAATTTTGAAAGATATCAAATTGTTTTATGACATAAAAAAAGGGATCCCAGTGGGAGTCCCTTTTGGTTTGCGTAAGCCATGTTCTGTATCTGTAATGCACAACAATGAGTAATAAAGTATGTGTTTTTGGAGATAATATAAACAGAATTGTATCATCACAGACGTCAATTATTTATCTACCAAGTATGTTGGTCATTCTTCCAGTTCAATTCCCGGTTGAATATTCCCTTACCAAAATTTAGGTTTCTCACTTACGGAGTTTACCGCGTTTCACCGTCATCTTTCAATAACGTTCGTTTCTGTGGCACTTTATGGACTTCCTTCATGACATAAGTTTTAGAAGTGAATCCGTCGTTATCCTTACGGAACTAGGCTTTATTTTTTATACCTACGTAAACACTACACGCATCGCAGCGTGTGTGAGCATGGACTTTCCTCTACGCCTAAGCGCAGCAATTGACTACAAGCCATTAGTGATTCTACTATAATTTTAGAAAAAGCGCTTTCTGATAATACGAATCTCGACTTTTAATGTTAAATGCTAATTTTTACAAAATTTAATATAATATACATTATCTGTATAAACTATAGTTAATATATATACAGTATGTTTGTCTTTGCCGAAAACTACTTACAAAAATTTTTGAAGAAGAAGTAATTTTCAAAGAATGGAAGGGCAGGTAACTTTAGAAAGATCACATGGTTTTTATCATAATTTTAGGACTGTTTGCGCTTCCTTTTGTCTTGAATTCAATTCGCAACTTGTGAAATATTAAAAAAGGATGAAACCATCCGATGATTTTCTTGTTGTTAGTTTTTGCTCTTTTTGAGATTTTATTAGTTTGGTTTCCCATTCTACAAATTCGCAGTCATATCGCTTTTTTTGTTTTAGGTTATGTTCTATTAGCATTCGTCTTTTTTGCTCTATTAGGATACGTGATATATTTAACAATAAAATTCCCAATAACTATTAGTTGAAATAATTTTTTACAGGCAAATAAATTTAGTTTTTTAATTTCGGGTTTAATGATAATCCCATTAATTGTTCTTATTATTTTACCTCAACTCGCATTTTTTAGTGATACTCAAGCATATATTCAAATAAGCAGTTTCTTTCTAAATGATGCTTCGACATTTTCGATTGGCGGTTCAGATATTTTAAATGCAACTTATCGTTTACCAGTTGGATATTACATGAATGCAGTTATTTCAATCCTGCCTAAATTTGTTTCAGTCGCATATTATTATTTATGAACAAGTGTTATTTTTTATTTATTTGGGTGATTTTTACAATATGTTGTAGAAGAAAAATTAGCTCATTTGAAACTCAAATATCGCTTATGGTCTATTTCTTTTGTTTTTTTAGTTTTTTGTGCTCTTGCGTTTATTGTCGTTTATACATTTACTGGAGGAAACATCGAAATCCAATCGTTGTTCATTTTGGTCGCTTTAAGTTTATTGATTACTAAAAATGGTAGATACCTGTGAATTTTGCCTTTTAGTTTCTTATTCTTTAGTACAACCGCTGGATTGTTGTCTCCAGGGGTTATACTAATTGGTATTGTTTACACAATTGTAAAAGGAACTTGAAAACAATTAAGCTTATTCCTGGTTAGCGCAATAGGATTATTTTTACTAGGGGTGTCTGGTTTTCTTAGTAATTCAGATGGTAACCCTTTAATAAGTTATGCTGCAGTCGGATCCACTGTTTTTTTAGTTGTAACAATTCCGTTAATAATTTTAATTTCTAAAAAATTTGCAAGATTTAATTGTCTTATCTTGCCTACTGAAGGTTTGTTTAAAGCAAGAATTAAAACCCAATTGGCTTTCAAAAAAATATTTGGGACTTATAAACTAAAGCAAATTTGACTATTAAGTATTTTTAGTATTTTTGGAATCTTTGCTTCATTTATTACTTATTTCTCCATTAGTAAATTATCTTCAATTGCTGAGCCGTTTGCTTATGTCAATATTATTTTTGTTGGTTTACTTTTATTTTATGGAATTTATAGTTCTGTGAAATTACGCGTTAATAATGAATTCATTTATTGAATTACATGATTTTTGATAGCTTTTGCGGTGGTTTCTAGTTTGTATACGATAGCTCATTTGTTTGCTAATAATGCTTCTGCTTGAAGAACAACTTACTTATCTCCTTTCATGGGAAATCTTTCAGTTTACATTGGGATGATTTTTTTAATCGTCGTTCATATTTATTTAGATCACGAAACTAAAATTATTAAATGATTAAGGTATGGAAAAAAGAATTTATCTTTTTCACCTCGAAGACGCGGTCGATTGATCTTGATTTCTTCAAGTTTAAATTTTGCAGTAGTTGGAATCGCAACTGCTGTGACTATTGGTTTTTGAGTTACTAGAAATGAAATTATTGGAAGTGATGGTGTTACTTCTCCTGTAGTTAGCCAATTCGCCCCTGAAGATCAAGCATTTTTACAAGCGCTTAATAATCAAGGGGTTGCTTCACGATTGAAAAATGCTAATGAAGATCAAAACATTCCTCTAACAACAAAGTCTCATTTACTAGATACTAATTTTTATTACTATAGTGATCTATCATTAGTCCAATTTTTAAATAATGGTGCCCCCTTCAGTCAAGGTGCATCATGAGAAGCTAATTTTTCAAATGTTGGAGATTTTGTTTTGAATGATCGCAGGATGCATACCATTCAAAGTCAGCCAATCAATCAATTAATTTATTACTATTTCAAAAATGCTGTTAATAACATTAATTTCATTATTAACCAAGCGATAAAAAACGTGGCTACAGATGCCATAATTCCAAAACAAGCAAACGATAAAAATAGTCATCCTGGGGTAATGGTAGCTAAAAGTAATGAATCTGCTGACTCAAATTTAGTTGATTCATCATCTGATGCACCACTTACAGATGCTTCTAAGAACCCGGTTTTGACAGATCAAATTGACGTAATTGGAGCACCTGATTTAATTATCTTAAATAAGAAATCATCATATTATAAAGATCTTGATTTGGTTAAAAAGATGAATTTAGTAACAGGCGTATATGCACCAGATCCATCAATTGATCAATCGGGTTATCAATTGTTTTATCAAACTTCAGACATTGCTTATTTCAAAAATTTGGGCTTATCTAATCTTGATTTTTCAAAGATTAATATTTCTGTAAGTAGAAACTAGTTGCTGTTTGTCTGCTGATTTTCTTTTGGTACGTATTTAATTAGTTTCTTTAAGTAAAATAAATACATTATTCAAAAAATTGGACGAAGCCAAAATGGTAAGCATTTTGCATCTGGTTTTTTAGACAATTCTAGTTTATATTGCTTTTCTATAGCTTTTTGTTTATAGCCATTTAATAAAAATCGTCAAATAGCATGATGAGCTAAATCAATTTTTTGTAAATCCTGATGCAATTGAGTTTCATCATGAAAACGTTTTTCACTCCATGAACTGGTCATAGTATTGCCTGGACGAGAACGTCAATAATACCCAGCACTTGCTGATGTTCATCGAACCGTTTTAGCAATTTTTAAAATATTGTAAAAAAGTAAAGTATCTTGAAATGAAACATTTTCAGTTAATGGAATGGTTTGCATAAATATATCGGTTTTAGTAATTATTGAAAATGGAACGAACGACATTGTGAAACGGTTTTGTTGATTGGGTAAATTTCGAGAAAAAAATCAATAAGGATCACAGTGATATTTAAAATTTTTGCCTTGAATTTTTACCCCACACATTAACACATCTGCATTCTTAATTTTTTTATTTACCATTTTAAAAAAGTTTTTATCTAATTGATCATCCGAATCCAAAACAACGACATATTTGTTTTTAATTAATTTTTGTTGTTTAACAAAATTGATTACTGAGCCTCAATTTCCGTTTGTTTTTTTAAATAAAAAAAGGTTTTCATGTTTTTGCATTAAAGTTTGAACTTTTAATTGGGTATCATCATTTGATCCATCATCCACAACTAATACTTCAAATAAATTCTTTGAATAATTATTGTCATAGATTGAATTAAGAGCTTTATCAATATATGCTGCACTGTTATAAGCTGGAATGATAATTGTAAATGTTTGTTCTTTAAATTCGTTTTGATTATGGGTCATATTTAATCTTGTTATCTAAAATTAGTATTAAGTTAATTATGTATTATTTGCATCTGGTTAGGTATTATAAATTTTTTGTAAATAATGTTAACATAAGTCCATCGAAAATTTTGAATATATTTCGATTATTTTTTAAGTTAATTTTTCTATGTAATTTTAATCAAAATAATACAATAAGGAAACTATGGCTAATAAGAAAATTTTATTTATTGTTCAGCAGAACCATTATTTTGCCGGCGGTTTAGAAACTTACTGCCGTCAATTGATGAAAATTTTATATGACGTTGGTTACGAGATTTATGAATATGCGACATATGAAAATATTCATGCGCAAGTTTGTGATCCATTACCTTTTGTTCATATTTACAAAGTTGACCGGACTGTAAGACTAATTGATACACCAAAAAACTTTACGCGAACTTTATGAACAAAAATTAAAAAAATTCCTAAAGACATTAAAACTTTAAAGTATCAACGGCAGCAGTTGCCTTTAATTGCTAAAGACTTTGATTTAGTAATTGATTCTTCTCCAGTTCAATCTTCTTTGAGTGACCGTTTACATCCAAAAGTTATTTGGGTCCAACACCTTGACTTAGCATATGCAAAACATGTTGTCTACCTTCCGCGTTTAATAGGAAATTTAATTACAAAAGTTCACTTTCCATATGATGTTTTTCATCGTAAAGTTTTGTATTCGCATTATTCTCAAGACCGTTATTTTCCTTTCGAAAAACCCAAAAATAAGAACTTGAAAATTTATTTAAACAATTTGTGTAGCGAAATAAATCCTGATGATAATGTTGATATAAGTAAAAAAATAAAATGTCCAATAGGTTGATTTGGACGAGCAACAGATGAGCGTAATAAACGAGTTGATTTTGCTAATGAAATTGCTAAACACCTAGGCCAAAAAATTAACATTTATGGAACGCACTATGATTGGCAGCCTAAAAAATATAAATATCTGAATTTTTGTGGTCCTTATCAAATAAACGAGTTGGCACAGCTTTTTAACGAAACTTCTTTAAGCTTAATCACCAGTGACTCTGAAGGTTTTAGTTATGTGGGTGTAGAAGCGATTACCAATAATACACCTTTAATTTTGAGAAATACATTTACCGATGCGCCTTTCTTAAATCAATGAGATAATGGTGTTTTGTGTAATCGGAAATGAAAACCACAAAAAATCGCGGGTATTTTGAAAGAGATTTTAAATGACCCGATTCTTTATGAAAAACTTGTCAATAACACAATAGCTTGTAAAAAGTATTTTGATATTAAGAAATTTGAAAAAAAGTGAATTAAAATAGTAGAAGAAGTTATGAATGAATAAGCAACCACAATTCATTTTGCTATTGCAATTTTAATCATTTAAAAATAAAACCCTAATATTACATTAATCTATATTAATGAATATAAAGAAAAGTAATCAATAATGGAAAATAAAAAACCTGTAAAAATATTGTTAATTGATATTCAAAACCATAATTATGCTGGCGGGGTAGAAACATACAATCGTGATCTGATGAAAATTTTACATCAAGCCGGATATGAAGTTTACGAATATTCTACTTGTCAAAATGTCCAAAAGAAGGTTTGTGAAAGATTTGAATTTGTTCATGATTTGCAACCTAAGCGTCAGTTTTTGCTATCTGAAAGCGTTGAATCCAACTATCGTGGTTCATTTAAACAAAGAATGCAAGAAGCCTTTGCTGATTTCAAAACTTTATCTTGACAAAGAAAAGATTTGAAAAAAATTGCTTCTAATTACGATTTAATTATTGATTCTTCAACTGTTCAATGTGCTTTGAGTGATAAAGATCATCCGCGAATAATATGAGTGCAGCATCTTGATTTGGCGTATGCAAAAAAGATTTATTATTTTCCTAGGTTAATTTTAAAATTTTTGCTACGTTTGCATTTTCCTTACAATTCTTATCATCGAAAGGTTTTGTTTAGTGAATTTTCTAAAAATCGTTATTTTTCGAAAAAAACAAAAAAGAATGCAAGACTTCAAATTTTCTTAAATCATTTATGCACACCAATTAACCAAAACGATGCCATTGATATTAAAGCTAAGTATGAAAAGCCAATTAGTTGACTAGGTAGGGCGACCGACCTAGCCTATAAACGGGTTGATTTAGCTAATGAGATTGCTGCTCATTTGAATAAAAGAGTTGTTGTTTATGGTCCTTTTTGACCCGATATGATCAAGAAATATCCTAATTTAACATTCAAAGGTCCTTATAATCGAAATGAATTGGCAAATATTTTTGACGAATCTAGTTTAACTTTAATTACTAGTCAATCTGAAGGATTTCCGTTCGCGGCAGTAGAAACTATTGCAAATAATACACCTTTAGCATTACGCAATAGTTTTACGGATGCACCCTTCTTAACCAAATTTAAAAATGGATGCTTATACGACAAAAATGCTAATGCTGAAGATGTTGCTAAAATGATCAATAATTTATTAGCTAATTTTTCTGAATATGAACAGTTGGTCAAAAATACGATTTATTGTAAAAAAGAATTTGACTCAATAAATTTTCAAAAAAAATGATTAGAAATAATTCAAACTGTTCTTGCACAAAACGGAATTTAATTAAATTATTTGATTTTCGAACACAGAAAACAAAATATTTCAATTTTTTAGCACTTTTTTGTATTGAGTGCTAATTTTTTACAAAAATAGTATATAATTATCATCGTAAATTAGATTTAAGTACATCAAAATAGTGCTTTATTTAACAATATTATATTGCTGAAAGGAATCAATATATGGCAGACTCTGGAATTATTATCGGAATCGACCTTGGAACCACCAACTCTTGTGTGGCGGTTATGGAAGGTAGTCAAAAAGTTGTTTTAGAAAACCCAGAAGGAAAAAGAACGACTCCTTCAATCGTTTCGTACAGAAACGGTGAAATCATTGTTGGTGATGCTGCAAAGCGGCAAATGCTAACAAATATGAACACAATCTCTTCAATTAAACGTTTAATGGGAACCAACAAAAAAGTTACTATCCATGAAAACGGAGTTGAAAAGGAATTATCTCCTGAAGAAGTATCAGCACAAATTTTAACTTACTTGAAAGACTACGCAGAAAAGAAAATCGGTAAAAAAATTACTCGTGCGGTAATTACTGTTCCAGCTTACTTTAATGATGCAGAACGTCAAGCAACAAAAACTGCTGGGAAAATTGCAGGTTTAAATGTTGAACGGATTATTAATGAACCTACTGCGGCGGCTTTAGCTTACGGTATAGATAAAGCTAATCGTGAAATGAAGGTTTTAGTGTATGACCTTGGTGGTGGTACATTTGACGTTTCATTACTTGATATTGCTGATGGAACTTTCGAAGTACTAGCAACTGCTGGTGATAATCGTTTAGGTGGTGATGACTGAGATAATCGAATTATTGACTGAATTGTTGATAACATCGAAAGAGAAAATCAATCTGTTAAAATTCGCGAAGAAAAGATTGCGATGCAACGGCTAAAAGAAGCGGCTGAACGTGCAAAGATTGAGTTATCAGCACAATTAGAAACTACAATTTCTTTACCGTTTATCGCAGTAACTCAAAGTGGACCAGTTAATGCTGAATACAAATTAAGTCGTGCTAAATTTGAAGATTTAACTAAAGACCTATTAGAACGAACACGTAACCCAATTAGTGATGTTTTACGGGAATCAAAAATTAAAGCTGATGAAATCGATGAAATTTTATTAGTTGGTGGTTCGACAAGAATGCCTGCTGTTCAAAAGTTAGTTGAAGGCATGATTCCAAACAAAAAACCAAACCGTTCAATCAATCCTGATGAAGTTGTTGCGATTGGAGCTGCAGTTCAAGGTGGTGTATTACGCGGTGATGTTAAAGATATTTTATTACTTGACGTTACTCCGTTAACTTTAGCAATTGAAACTTTAGGTGGTGTTGCTACTGCTTTAATTAAGAGAAATACAACTATCCCTGTTTCAAAAAGTCAAATTTTCTCAACCGCTCAAGATAATCAAGAATCTGTAGACGTTTCAATTTGTCAAGGGGAACGTCCTATGGCTCGCGAAAACAAGTCGCTTGGTACTTTCAGTTTAGGAGGAATTCAACCCGCACCTCGTGGTAAGCCTCAAATTGAAATTACTTTCAATATTGATGCTAACGGAATCTTAAATGTAAAAGCTAAAGATTTAACTACAGGTAAAGAAAACAGTATTACTATTACAAACAGTAGTGATTTATCTGAAGAAGAAATCGAACGCATGAAGCACGAAGCTGAAGTTAATAAAGAACGTGATGCCATCATCAAAGAACGTATTGAAATGCGTTATGAAGGTGAAGGAATTGTCAATACTATTAATGAAATTCTAGCGTCAAAAGAAGCTGAACAATTACCAAAAGAAGACCGCGATAATTTGAAGAAAATTACAGACGGAATCAATGGTGCATTGAAATCTGAAAACTGAGATGAGTTAAAAAAACAAATTGAAGGCTTCAAGAAATGACGTGACGACATGTCTAAAAAATACGGCGGACCAGAAACTCCTCCAGCTGACAAGAAATAATTCTCTTACCGAGTCAGCTATAAATCCTTTAAAAAACCTCATGCAAGATAGCGTGAGGTTTTTTATTTTTGTAAACTAAAGTTTGATTAGATAAACATGAAATTAGCTTTTAAACAAAAAATATCCGAAAATTGAATTTCAAATTATTAATCTGATTAAAGAGATTTTCATAATAATTTTTTTAAATTGCAAAAAAAGAAGTAATTTGATATTCAACTAAAAATTGCTTTATGTTAAAATACTATGTCTAATTATCTAAATAGTTACTATTTGTTTAATTATTTGACATAAACAGATTCAACCGTATTCATCCTGGTTTTAAGTTTTTTTATAAAACACCAGACAAACGAGTCTATTCTGGAGGAAATAAATGTTTGCAATTATAGCTGCCGGAGCCAAGCAATATCTGGTTCGTGAAAATGACGAAATTTTTGTAGAAAAAATTGCTGGAGAAGTTGGTGATGAAATTATCATTAACAAAGTTTTAGCAATTAACACTAAAGTTGGACGGCCAACTTTACCTGGTGCTACTGTCGTTTGTAAAATTGAAAAGCAAGGTAAGCAAAAAAAGATTAATGTGATCAAACACCTTAGTCAAAAACACCATATGCGAAAATATGGTCATCGTCAACCTTATACAAAACTAAAAATTATTAAAATCGTTGAATCAAGCAAGGAATAAAAATGTTAGCTATCACCTTTTATGCCGGTGGCATTAAGATTGAAGGTCATGCTTTTTTCGCACCGAAAGGTGATGATATTGTTTGTGCTGCAATTAGCGGAATTGTTTTAGGCGGATTGAATTGATATGATCCCAAAGACATCAATATCCAACGTGTCGAAAAAAATAACATCTTTTTATTTGAATTAAAAAATAGTGATTATGACAAACTTGTTGCATTACAAGTGATGCAAACGCAAATTGAAGCGATTGCTAAAGTTTATCCAAACTATATCAAAATCATCAACAGCTCACGTGAAATAATTATTTAAGGAATTACATTATGAATAACAAAAAAATTTGATTGACAGTTGATTTGCAATATTTTGCATCAAAAAAGGGTGTTGGTTCAACCAAAAATGGTCGTGACTCTAACCCTAAATTTTTAGGTGCTAAATTAGCTGATGGTCAACATGCGAAAATTGGTCAAATTATTTACCGCCAACGTGGTAACCGAATTTGACCAGGAAGAAATGTTGGTCAAGGTACTGATGACACATTGTTTGCTAAAGCTGAAGGTACAGTTCGTTATACGAAATTTGGCGCAGCTAAAACTAAGGTCGAAATTGTCCCTTCTAAAGTAGAATAATTTTTTCCACAATGGTTTATGCTTATTATGGCTATGGCCAAGGAAAAACATCTTGTTTAAACGGATTATGTTTGCGCCTTTTGGCGTCCAAACAACCCGTTTTTTTTGTCCGTTTTTTTAAAGGAAAGCCAACCAGCGAAGACATTAGTTTTGCAAAACTTGGTTTAAAAGTTAAATTATTGCAAAAAACTAAAGCATTTATTTGAACAAAGGATTTAAAGGCTAGGCAACAGGTAATTGCTAATGCCCAAAAAGGGATTCAATACGTTTTAGATAATGCTTCTTCTTATTCTTATATTATATTGGATGAGGCCTTGGATTTGGTGACAAATAAAATCATGAGTTCTCGGCAATTTTGTACTTTTCTTAAAGAAATCAGTCAAAATAAATATGTCTTTATTAGTGGTCATCACATGGACAGCACGATTAAAATATTTTGTGATTTAGTAACCTTTTTTAAAAAAGAAAAACATCCTTTTGATAAAGGTCTTCAAGCCGTCAAGTATATTGAATTTTAAACGAGAATATTATGAAAAAAAACGAATTAATTTTAGGGTCACATGTAATGATGAAAGCACCCAATTATTTTTTAGGAAGCGTTCAAGAAGCGTTGTCTTATCAGGCTAATGCTTTAATGATCTATACTGGCCCACCACAAAATACAATTCGTAAAAATATCAATGAAATGAAGATAACTGATGCTCAAAAGCTGTGGCGAGAAAACGGTTGTGACTTAAGTAGTATAATAATTCACGCTCCATACATTATTAACTTGGCTTCTGTTGACGAACAAAAAAGGGCATTTGGTGTTGATTTTTTTATTAAAGAAGTTGAACGAACTAAGGCATTAGGAGCAAAATATATAGTTTTACATCCTGGTTCAGCCGTCAATACAACTTCACAAGCAGCAATTGAATTTTTATCTCAAAGTTTAACCACTGTAATTGCAAAAACGCAAGATGTCATTATCTGCTTGGAAACAATGGCTGGTAAAGGCAATGAAATCGGAAGAGATTTTAAACAACTTCATGATATTATTGAAAAGACTAAAAATAATCAACGGTTAGGAATCTGTTTAGATACATGCCATATTCATGATGCTGGATATGATTTATCTGATGTTGATAAATTGGTTGCACAAATCGACAAAGAAGTAGGTTTTGAACGAATTAAAGTAGTTCACTTTAATGATTCTTTAAATTTCATATCAGCCCACAAAGACCGTCATGCTAATATAGGGTATGGTCACATTGGGTTCGAAAATTTGCTGAACCTTTTATATCATGAGAAATTTTTGGGATTACCTGTTATTTTAGAAACCCCTTATGTTGATGACAAACCACCATATGCCGTTGAAATTGAAATGCTTAAAAAACAAAAATTCACTAACCCATTTGCAGCTAGCGATAAAAAAATAAAGGCTTAGGAAATCTGCCATGCGAGACTACGAAAATAATCATAAACTGGATTTTTATATAGATAAATTAACTTCTCAAAAGATGCGGGTTACAAGCCAAAGAAAATCAGTATTAAAATGTTTAATTGATCATCAAGGATGACATACTGTTGAGGATTTAATTAGTCATATGGAATCTACTGAAGGATCAAAGCCTAATACAGCAAGTGTTTATAACACTTTGCATTCTTTTGTGAAACTTGGTTTAGTTCAAGCGTTTTTAGAAGTTAATACTTTTAAAATTTATTTTAATATTCGGCACGATTCTCACGAGCACGCTTATTTTTTTAATACAAAAAATGCTTCGTTTAGTACTTTGCCATTTCCAGACAAACTAGCAAAACAAATTAGTTTATTTTTTAAATCTAATAAAATAGATGTCCACGATTATTATTTAGTGGCCACAAGTCATAAGAAGAACAAAAATGAAAAAGACCGAAAATAAATCATCAACACCTAAAAAAAGAATTTCTAAGAAACATAATCAAGTAAGTGATAATAGTTTAAAATCTGGCGCCATCAAAAAAGATGAATCAGAAGGTAGCCAGCCAATAAACGAATCAGAATATTTAAAAGTTGAGAAAATGATTGATAATTATGCTCAAAAATATATTGATGACCCCAGTCAAGTTTATTCAATGCCACTTAGTGATTTAGTTGATGAAACAGTAGAATTATCAGCTGACGAAATTCTTTCCAATTATGATAAATTAAACGATTCTAAAGATATTGCCGGGTATAGTTATTACCGTCAAATTTTTGTAATGATTAAAGAAAATATTGAGCAAAAGAAACTTAAAGAAGCAGTTGCACTAATTGAAGAGGAATTAGAAATGCCATATATTCCTAAAGAAGTAGAAGATGCGATGCATTCGTTTGAAAATGTTATTTTTCAAATTTTGAACAAACATCAAGAAGACTCATGAGGCCATTTAAGTGCATCTGCACTTATTGAAAAAGCATTCAGTAATTTTCCAGCAAATTTGACTCTTCTTGAAGTTGCTTTAAATAAACCCCAAGGCTTTTTTTCTCGTGAACAATTTGCTTTTATTGCCCCTTACTTTAGTTCTTCTCAAACCGAAAGTCATTGGAAAGTTTATATGTTTGACATCTTTTCAAAAATTCCAGAATTTAATGGAATTGAAATAGAAATTCATAACCCTAACACCAAACAAACTACTAAAGCTGTTATTGGTGGTCAAATTTCTTCTCAAGAAACGATTACTTTTTTTGAAACTGTTAGTCAAACGCTTAGCGAGTTAGTTGCTGATGAACCTTCTCTTACTTCGTTAGCAATTAGTATTGCTGATCGAATCGCTTTGTTTTATTATCCAAAACATCCTAAGTTAGATCCAGTTTTACTTGCTCAAGAAATTGTTGAATACGTTTATCGAAGTCTTAATCACGATGTTTCTTCGCCTGCTGTTAAAAAAAGCGAAATTACCAAGTTGATTGATGAAGTTTTAACGAAAATTGATATTTAATTTGTTGCTTTAAAGAAATTTGATTAAAAGGATATTTTTACTCTTCTTTTAATCATTGCTTTTTTACTTAAAGGTTTCATAAAATAAATAGGTGGTAGAAGAACAGTTAGTGAATTGTATTATCTAAGGAATAATTGATGAAATATCCCTCTAACATTTTTGTTTTTAGCAATCCCTTTGATCCACTTTTATAAGTTATAGTTTCTGTTTCTATAATATTACTTTTTTGATTTGAAAAATTATACACAACTTGATAGTTTTGGTCTAATTTTTTGGCAGACGAAAGTTGAGCGTGTTGTAATATTCTTATAAGCGAATGACCTCCCGTTTGATGTTTCATCTTCTTTTGAATCATAAAATATTGTTTTCATTCAATCAATGATTTTATTTTATTAACAATCGTGTTTTTG